>NZ_JBIUCB010000010.1:0-92411 GCF_044593455.1 Kitasatospora sp. NPDC051984 | reverse complement strand
GGGGGGGGGGGGGGGCCCCCGGGGGCCCCGGCCCGGGGGGGGGGGGGGGGGCGCCCCCCGGGGGGGGCCCCCCCCCCCCCCACGTCCTGATTACAGGCCGAGCGACTTCGCGATGATGGTGCGCATGACCTCGCTGGTGCCGCCGTAGATCCGGAAAACCCGGTTGTCGGTGTAGAGGCGGGCGATCGGGTACTCCAGGATGTAGCCGTAACCGCCGTGCAGCTGGAGGCACTTGTCGATCACCTCGGAGGCCGACTCGGTGCAGAACAGCTTGGCCGCCGCGGCGTCCGCGACCGTCAGCTCGCCGTTCTGGTACAGCTCCAGCGCCTGGTCGACCATGGCCTGCTGGGCGAGCACCTGGGCCTGGCAGTCGGCCAGCGAGAACTTGGTGTTCTGGAACTCGGCAACGGCCTTGCCGAACACCTTGCGCTCCTTGACGTACTTCACCGCGAACTGCACCGCGGCGGCGGCCGAGGCGTACGCGCCGACCGCGATCGCCAGGCGCTCCTGCACCAGGTTGTGGGTCAGGTAGGAGAACGCCCGGCCCTCCTCGCCGAGCAGGTTCTCCACCGGGACCTTGACGTCGGTGAAGGCCAGTTCGGCGGTGTCCGAGGTGCGCAGGCCGATCTTCTGCAGCTTGCGGCCGACCGAGTAGCCCTCGGAGGTGGTGTCCACGCACAGGATGGACAGGCCCGCGCGGCGGTCCGCCGGGTCGTACGGCGCGGTGCGGCAGACCACCAGGACCAGGTCGGCCAGCACGCCGCCGGTGATGAAGGTCTTGGCGCCGTTGAGCACGTAGTGGGTACCGTCGGCGGACAGCTTCGCGGTGGTGGCGATGCCCGCCAGGTCGGAGCCCGCGCCCGGCTCGGTCATCGCGATCGCGGTCATGATGTCGCCCGAGACGAAGCCCGGCAGCCAGCGCTGCTTCTGCTCCTCGGACGCGTACTCCATCAGGTACGGCAGCACCAGGCCGGTGTGCACGCCGGAGGAGCCGAAGGTGACGCCCGCGCGGGCGGTCTCCTCGTAGATGACCGCCTGGTACTTGAAGCCGGTCTCGCCGGCGCCGCCGTACTCCTCCGGGACCTCGATGCCGTAGACGCCGAGCTCGCCCAGCTTGCGGTAGAAGTCGCGCGGCGGGTGGCCGGCCTCCTCCCAGCTCTCGTAGACCGGGACGACCTCGTTCGCGATGAAGTCCCGGATGGTCTCCCGGAACGCCTCGTGGTCCTCGTTGTACACGGTGCGGCGCACGGTGCGCTCCCTTCGGCGGCCCGCCGGCTGGTGCCCGGCTGGTTGGTCGGCGCAGTCAAGTTAATCGCCGGTAGCTTGCGGTGTCCAGGGTCGGCGGCGACCCGTCGGACGGCGCATCGGCCGAGGTCAGCCGAACCGTCGACGGACCTCCGGGCGCAGGCGTCGGAAGGGTCTGCTGGGATGGGCTCCGGGGCACGCGTGCCTCGGCCGATCGCGACGGGAGCCGCATGAACAACGAGAACACCGCGAAGCTGGCGGTGCTGATCGACGCCGACAACGCCCAGGCGTCGATCGTCGAGCACCTGCTGGCGGAGGTCGCCAAGTACGGGACGGCGCACGTCAAGCGGGCCTACGGGGACTGGACCGGCACCGCGCTGAAGGGCTGGAAGGCGCAGCTGCTGGAGCACTCGATCCAGCCGATGCAGCAGTTCGCGTACACCACCGGCAAGAACGCGACCGACGCCGCGATGGTGATCGACGCGATGGACCTGCTGTACACCGGCCGGTTCGACGGCTTCTGCCTGGTCTCCAGCGACAGCGACTTCACCAGGCTGGCCTCCCGGATCCGCGAGTCCGGGCTGACGGTGTACGGGTTCGGGGAGCGCAAGACGCCCCGGGCCTTCGTCGCCGCCTGCGACAAGTTCATCTACGCCGAGAACCTGACCCCGATCGCGCATGCCGTCGCGCTGGCCGAGCCGATCGAGCCCGGGCAGTTGGACGGGGCGATGGCCGCCCTGCTGCACAGCGTGCTGGAGTCGGCGTCCGGGGACGACGGCTGGGCGCACCTCGGCGAGGTCGGCAACCAGATCCGCAAGCGCAAGCCGGACTTCGACCCGCGCACCTACGGGTTCCCCAAGCTGATGCCGCTGCTGGAGGCGAACGGCCAGTTCGAGGTGGTCAAGCGCAACCACGGCGAAGGCAACCCGCCGGTGGCCTACGCGCGGACCCGCCGCCAGAGCTGAAATTCGGGGCCGTGGTGGTCTCTCTGCAAACTGGTGCGAAAGTCGTACCGGGGGCGGCCGCACGTTTCCCCGGTGCCCGTAAATGGCTTGTGATTTCGGCCGGTTGGCGGCATCCGGGGTGATCACCCGTATGGTGGCCGGGAGTTGACCGAGTATCGACAGAAATCGAGGAAATCCGAAAACAGTGGTCGCCTGATTGTCGTACTGGCACACTGGGGCCTCATGTCTGATGGCCTTCCCCCCGTTTCCGGCGCCGACGGAAGTGGCGTCGAATTCCCCGCGTCCGAGAACTCCGAGAATCTGCGCACCACGGAGGTCGACCTCGGCGGCCTGGTCGGCGTGCTCGCCACGCACCTCTACTCGACACCACTGGTGGCACTGCGCGAACTGGTGCAGAACGCCCACGACTCGCACACCCGGCGCAGGCTGGAGGACCCGGAGAGCACCTACCGGCCACTGATCCGGGTCACCGGCGACCCGGCGGCCCGGACGGTGGCGATCGAGGACAACGGGGCCGGGCTCACCGAACCGGAGATCCACGCCTACCTGGCCACCGTCGGCACCGGCTACACCCGGATGCTGCGCGACCTGACGGGCAACCAGGAACTCATCGGCGCTTTCGGACTGGGCTTCCTGTCGGCGTTCTCGGTCGCCGAGGAAGTGACCGTCACCACCGCCTCGCACCGCGAACCGCACGCCGCGCACACCTACCGCAGCCGCGGCGGCGAGCAGTACAGCGTCGAGCCCGCCGCACCCCGCCCCGCGGCCGGCACCGTGGTGACCCTGCGGCTCAAGCCCGAGCACGCCCACCTCGCCGACCAGGAGGCGCTGCGCGAAGTCCTCGCCCGGTACTGCGTGCTGCTGCCCATCGACGTGTTCGTCGGCGACGACGACGAGGCCGTCAACAACGTCGCGGTGCCGTGGCGGCAGGACCTGCCAGGCTCGCCCTACCTGCACCGGATGCGCTTTGCCACCGCCTTCGCCCGAAGCTTCGAACCGCTGACCGCGTTCCCCGTCCGGCCCGCCGACGACCGCACCGACGCCGTCGGCCTGCTCTGGGTCCAGGACGGCGGCACCTACGGCTCCAGCGACAACCGCGACCTCGCGGTCTACCTGCGCGGCATGCTGCTCGCCGACGACGCCCGCGACCTGCTGCCCAGCTGGGCCGGCTTCATCGGCGGCGTGGTCGAGTCCAGCCGGCTCACCCCCACCGCCAGCCGCGAGGACCTCCAGCGCGACGAGCACTACCGGGCCCTCCAGCAGGCCCTCACCGACGCCATCGTCGACGGCCTGTACGAGACCGCCCGGCTGCACCCCGCCGCCTGGCGGCGGATCCTCGCCCGGCACGGCCAGGAACTGCTCGGCGCCGCCCTCTGCGACGACCGGCTGTTCACCCTGCTCGCCGACGACGTCCCCGTCCCCACCTCGCAGGGCGAACTCACCGCCGGCGCCCTGCGCGCCGCCGGCTCCGGCGCCGTGCACGTCGCACTCGGCAGCGGCGGCGGCTTCGAGGAGATGCTGTACCGCGCGATGCAGGTACCGATCGCCCGCGGCGACCGGTACGCCGTCCTGCCGTTCCTGCGCCGCTACGCGCAGCTGCGGGACTGCCGGATCGTCGAACTCGGCAGCGAGAGCGGCAACCGCGAACTGTTCCGTGCCCCCGACCTGCCGCTGCCCGCCGAACAGCACGCCTGGCTGAGCGCCGCACTCACCGACGACGGCGAACAGCTCGTCCCGGCCCGCTTCGACCCGCCCGGGCTGCCACTGGTGCTGGTGCCCGACCGCGAGGCCGAACTCAAGGCCCGGATCGAGGACGACCAGGCGGACGCCCGCATCCCGTCCGCCGCGCTGCGCCTCGCCCGGGCGTTCACCGCGCGCACCGACGGCACCGTCAAGGCCCGGCTCTACCTCAACCTGGCCTCGCCCGCCGTGCACGACCTGCTGGCCGCCTACCGGGCCGGACACACCGGGGCGGCCACCGCCGCCGCGCTGCTGCGCTCGCTGAAGGTGATCATGGCGGCGGCCTCCGGCTCGACGGGCGGCTCGGGCGGCTCGGGCGGCGACCTGACCGCCGCCCTCGGCGGCATCTCCACGGCGGTGGCCGCGCTCACCGCCGACGTCCCCGCCGACGGCCTGTCGGCGGTGCCCGACACCATCTCCGCAGACACTCCGCAGGGGGACGAGGAACGATGACCACCGACATCTGGTCCTGGGTGCACGACACCCACCGCCAGCTCGCCGAATCCGGCCAGCACCGGCTCGCCGACGCACTCGCCGAGATCGCCGGCCACGCCGTCGAGGGCCGCAACGAGCAGCTCGACGCGATGTACCCCGAGGCGCTCGCCTCGGCCCGGGCCCTCGGCCTGCCCTGGGTGGAGGTCTTCCTGCGGCACTGGCGGCTGCAGAACCTGCTCAACAAGCGCTACCAGGGCGAGGCCGCGATGTCCGAGGCGGTGTCGCTGCTGGAGTTCGCGCACCGCGAGGAGACCGCCTCCTGCCCGCAATCGGTGTGCGCCGTCCAGGACTTCACCATCTGCCACGCCAACATCGACGGCCCCGGCTACGTGCCCGAGCGGCTCGCCGTGCTCGAGGAGACCCTGGAACGGGTCGAACCCGCCCGGGCCTGCTTCGACTGCCTCTCCCGCGAATACGCCGACACCCTGGAGGACGACGGCCGCCCCGCCGACGCCCTCGGCTACCTCGACCGCGCGCAGACCCGGATCCAGGCCGCCGGCGAGAACGTCTCGCTGTCCTTCGCGCACAGCCGGGTATCGGCCCTGCACCGCCTCGGCCGGCACCAGGACGCCCTGGACGCCTACGACACCGCCGAACACGCCTACGTCGCCGCCGGGAACCGCCTCGACGACGACGACCGCCGCAAGCTCGCCGTCGGCCGCGCCCTCCAGCACGCCGCCCTCGGCCGCACCGCGACCGCCCTCGAACTGCTGCCCGACGCCGAAGAGGCCGACCGCTACCCCGACATCCGGCACCGCTGGACCGCCGCCGTCGAACTGCTCACCGCCGCGGGCGAGTTCCCCAACGACGCCGCCCTCGGCGCCCGGCTGGCCGGCTGGGCCGGCGAACTCGACGCCGCCGGCTCCCACCGCCCCTGCCTCGACCTGGTGCTGACGGCCGGCCGGCTCGCCCTCGCCCGCGGCGCCCGCGAGGTCGCCCTCACGCTGGCCCGCACCGGCACCCGCAAGCTCGGCCGGCTGCGCCGCACCGACGGCGTCGCCGAACAGGTGGCCGAGCTGAAGGCCGCAGCCGAAGCCCTGCCGCACCCCGAACTGCCCGTCCCCGTGGACGAGTTGCCGCAGTGGCTGGCCGAGAACCGCCCCGAGCCGGAGACCGGCGCCGACCTGCTGGCCGCCGCCCTCGCCGGCGACGACGCACCCGACACCGTCCTGGTGCTCAACCTGGCCGGCGCGCTCGGCGCCCTCGGCCACGCCCGCGCCGTCACCGAACTGCTCTGGGCCCAGCTCGAACTCGACCCCGACAGCGACTACCTCACCGGCATGCTCGGCCAGCTGCTGATCGACGCCGAGGACGGCGACGGCATCGACCGGCTCGCCGACCGGCTGTCCGCCGACCCCGCCGACGCGCACTGGCTGCGCGCCCGCTGGGCCGCCGCCCAGGGCCGCTGGGCGGAGGTCGGCGAGCAGTGCGCCGCCGTCCTCGTGCACGAACCGGACGCCCTCAACACCCGCCGGCTGGCCGCCTCCGCCGCCACCCGCCGCGGCGACCACGCCGAGGCCCAGCGGCTCTACGAGGAGCTGCTGGAGCACGCCCTCGACCCCGCCGAGGCCGGCGAGGACGAGGAACACCGCACCGTTCAGCCCCCCGACCTCTGGCACCTCGCCACCGCCGCCACCGCCAACCGCGACTGGCCCGCCGTCCGCGCCGCCGGCGCCCGCCTCGGCATCGAGTTCGACACCGACAGCGGCCCGATCGACGAGGAGTGGCAGCTGATCGAACTCCGCGCCCCGCGCCTGGGCGGCACCACCGTCGACCTGCCCGCCCTGCGCACCGGCCCCGCCACCGCCCGGGTGCTGCCGGTCCTCGGCGACGACCACGACCTCAACCACGGCGATGTCGTGGTGTTCTCCCCCGCCGTTCTCAACGACCGCCCCGAACCCGGCGAGGAGGACGACTGGCGCCCGGCCTTCGAGTTCCTCACCCTGCTCGACCCGGCCGGCTACACCACCTACTGGATCGACGGCGCCCTGCCCGACGAGGACACCTGGTACGCCCTGCGCGGCGCCCTCCAGGAAGCCGGCTACGCGGTCTGGGCCTACAGCGGCGACCAGTACCGCATCACCGACCCGCACCACGACGGCGAAACCCTCCCCGGCATCTACGCCGCCCTCGGCGTCCCGCCCACCGCCTCCGCCAAGGAAGCCGACATCCTCCTCACCGACCTCACCGCCTCCTGGCCCCACCCCCTCGCCTGGCCCGCCCTCGCCGAAGCCGCCGGCGCCGACCTCGAACGCCACCGCACGATCGTCGACGACTACGACCTGTAGGCCCTCCCGCCGCCGCCCGCGGTCCGGTCATCCCCGGACCGCGGGCCGTCGGCGGCCGGTACGGTGAGTAATGCAGGCGTTGGGCCGGACACCGCACGCGAGCGAGAGGGAGCCGGGCATGAGCGCACAGCCGATCGCGTACGGCGACCTGGACCACGAGGCCGCGCTGAAGTACGCCGTGCAGCTCGTCGACCACCGCCGGGCCCAGGTTGTCGAGGGACGGATCGTTCTGGCGTCACCGACCTGGGATCACGAACGCCTCGTCGCCCGGATCCGCCGGCAGCTCGACGCCCGGATCGACGAACTCGGCTGCGTCAGCGGGTCCGGCAACCTCGACCTGCCCGGGTCCCCGAACTGGTACCTGGCCGACATCGCCGTGGTCCCGGACGACCTCGCCGACGGGGCCGGCGCGCTCACCCCCGACCAGACCCTGCTGGTCGTCGGGGTCACCTCCGAGTCCAACGGCGACACCGACCGCGTCACCAAGCGCAAGCGCTACGCCCAGTACGGCGCGCCGCTCTACCTGCTCGCCGACCGGCAGAGCCGCGAGTGCACCCTGTTCTCCGAGCCGCACGACCTGGGCTACGCGGTGGTGGACGGCCCGCATCCGTTCGGCACGCCGATCCGCCTGCCGAAGCCGTTCGACCTGGTCCTGGACACCACGCGTTTCTGAGTGCGCTGTCGCGAGTCCGACGGCAGTGGCCACCCCTTGTTCGCACCGGCGAGGCCGATCGGGCAAGGTGGAGCCAGTAGGCAGCCCGACCGGGCGGCTGCCGGGGTGGCGGAGGAAGTGTCGTGTCCGAACGCAAGCCGGAGGGCGCACCGGCGCAGGAGGCGCCGCCCACCGAAGGGCTGCTCGGGCCGGATGTGCCGCCCATCGAACGGACCGTCAGCGTTCCGCACGCACCGGAGCCCGCGCAGACCGAGGGACTGCTCGGGCACACCGAGACGGCGGAGGCCGCCGTCCGGGCGCGGAACCCGCTCGCGCAGGACACCCTCACGCCCGAGGAGTGGAACGCGGCCGGGTACACCCCGGCGTACGGGCTGGACCTGACCGAGCTGCACAAGGGCGCGCCCGGTGACGCCCCCTGGCCGGACCGGATGCGTACCCTGCTGCGCACCCCCATGGCCGAGCGGCCCGCGTTCGAGCGGACCCCGCGCGAGCTGCACCCGGCCGCCGGGGCGCAGGCCCAGCGCAACGTGCCCCGGGTGCTGGACCTGTCGCTGCGGATCGGCGAGCTGCTGCTGGCCAGCGGCGAGGCCGCCGAGGACGTGGAGGCCGCGATGCTCGGCATCGCGCACGCCTACCGGCTCGACCACTGCGAACCGCAGGTCACCTTCACGCTGATCTCGATCTCCCACCAGCCTTCGCTGATCGACCCGCCGGTCACCGCGGACCGGGTGGTGCGCCGCCGCACCTCGGACTACACCCGGCTGGCCGCCGTGTACGAGCTGGTCGCGGACATCACGGCGGAGAAGGTCACCGTCAACGACGCCTACCGGCGCCTCGCCGGGATCCGCCGCAACCGGCACCCGTACCCGGCGTGGCTGCTGTCGCTGGCCACCGGGCTGCTGGCCGGCGCGGCGTCCTTCCTGGTCGGCGGGAAGCTCGACGGCAAGGCCTGGCTGGTGTTCGCGGCGGCCTTCGTCGCCGCCGTGGTCGGCGACCGGCTGGCCTCGTTCATCGCCCGCCGCGGGCTGCCGGAGTTCTACCAGTTCGTGATCGCCGCGATGCCCGCCGCGCTCTGCGGCATCCTGCTGTCCTTCAACGAGCTGCACCTGCGCGGCTCGGTGGTGATCACCGGTGGACTGTTCGCGCTGCTGCCCGGACGGGCCATGGTCGCCGCCGTGCAGGACGGCCTGACCGGTTTCTACATCACCGCCGCCGCCCGGCTGCTGGAAGTCGTGTACCTGGTCGCGGGCATCGTCATCGGCGTGATGCTGGTGCTGTACGTCGGCGTCAACTACAACGCCAAACTGCGGCCCGACGAGTCGATCGGCGGCACCAGCGCCTCCCCGCCGGTCCAGCTGATCGCCGCGATGGTGCTGGCGCTGGCCTTCGCGATGCTGCTGCAGACCGACCGGCGCTCGCTGCCGATGGTGGTGCTGAACGCCGGTATTGGCTGGTCCACGTACGGCGTGCTGGTCTACAACGCCGGGATCTCGGCGATCGTCGCGACCGGCCTGGCCGCCGGTCTGGTCGGCCTGTTCGGCCAGCTGCTGGCCCGCTTCGAGGCGTCCTCCGCGCTGCCGTACGTGACGGCCGCGATGGGCCCGCTGATGCCCGGTTCGGCGCTGTACCTGGGCATGCTGGCGTTCGCCCAGGGCCACCCGTCGAACGGGCTGGTGTCGGCGAGCCGGGCCGTGGCGCTCGCGATGGCGCTGGCCATCGGCGTCAACCTCGGTGGCGAGGTGGCCCGGCTGTTCCTGAAGAACCCGGGCGCCAGCGACCGCGAAGCCCCGCACCTGCTGATCCCGCGCCGGGCCGCGAAGCGCACCCGCGGCTTCTGACCCGGCCCGGCCGACCGTACCGAACCGAAGGCACCACCCGATGCTCAGTGCACTGCTCGACGGCTACCACCAGCACATCGTGGAGGCCCACAAGCAGCCGCTGTTCCTGCTGCTGGTCGGGTTCATCACCTCCTTCGTGTGCATCCGCTTCAGCACCCGGATGATCCGCGCCCAGGTCCGCTGGTGGCCCGGCAACATCACCCCCGGCGGGCTGCACATCCACCACATGGTGTTCGGCCTGGGCTTCCTGCTGCTCGGCGGCATCGGCGTGTTCGCCACCGGCGGCGGCCACCCGTGGATCGACTGGTTCGGCCTGTCCTTCGGCATCGGCTGCGGCCTGGTGCTGGACGAGTTCGCGCTGATCCTGCACCTGGACGACGTGTACTGGAGCGAACAGGGCCGCAAGTCCGTGGACGCGGTGATCCTCGGCATCCTGCTCACCGCGCTGCTGCTCACCGGGTACGTGCCGCTCGGCCTGGTGCCCGGGCAGAGCACCCGGTGGGGGGTGGTCGCGGTGATCGCGGGCAACGCGCTGATGAGCGTGGTCGCGCTGCTCAAGGGCAAGGTGTGGACGGGGCTGCTGGGCATCATGGTGCCCGGCCTGTCCTGGATCGGCGCGGTCCGGCTGGCCCGCCCGTCCAGCCCGTGGGCGCGCTGGCGGTACGTCGGCCGCCCCCGGCGGATGGCCCGGGCGAACCGGCGCGAACGGCGGCTGCACGCCCGCACGGACCGGGCGCGCACCTGGCTGTTCGACCTGATCGCCGGGGCGCCCGACAAGGTGCCGGCCGGGCACCCCAAGGCGCACGCGGTGGCCGAGCGGATGGCCGCCAAGGCGCTGGCCCACCGCGGCCAGCCGCGGCCGACGGGCGGGCGGCGGGCCGTTGCCGCGGCCACCGACCCGGCCCGCCGGGCCCGCGCCCAGCGCCGCCGCCGCACCGTCCGGGCCGGGCGGCCGCGCACCACCGCGACCGGCAAGCCGCCGCAGCGGGCACGCTGACGGACCACCGGATACCGGGCCCCGGGGACGCCGGCCGGTAGGGTTCGTGGGCGACCCACCCTCTTCGCGCAGGCACCGGTTCCGACAATCGGACATCTCACCCGGGTGGCTGCATTGCGGTGGCATCGACGCTCCGTCAGGTCTGAGAATCTGGCGGTGCGTGACCGAATTGTCACGTGATGGGACAGTCGGTCGATTCCTTTGGCCGATCACCAGAACGCGCCGAGGAAGGACCCTCATGCCCCGCAGGCTCCTCCCCGCCCTCCTCCTCGCCACCGCCGCACTGCTCACCCTGCTGCCCGCCGCGAGCGCCCCCGCCGCCCCCGTCCCCGCCGTCCGGCCCGCCGACGACCCCGACGACGAGGCGTACCCGTCCGCCGAGGACGTCGCCCGGGCCAAGGCCGAGGCCGACGGCAAGGCCGCCGACGCCACCGGCCTCGAAGCCCGGCTCGCCGCCGCCCGCTCCGAACTCGACCGGATCGGGCAGGCCGCCGAACAGGCCGTCGAGGCGTACAACGGCGCCCTCGCCCGGCTCGCCAAGGCCCAGCAGGCGGCAACGGCCGCCGCCGCCCGCGCCGCCATCGCGGAGGCCGCCCGGGCCCGGGCCGCCGACCGGGCCGCCGGGCTCGCCGCCGAGATGTACCGGCAGGGCGCCTCCCCCCAACTCGCCGCGCTGGACGCCTTGCTGGGCTCCCGCGGCCCGAGCGAACTGTCCGTCCAGGCCGCCGCGGTCGGCGTCGCCGGCGCCCAGACCCGGCAGATCCTCGACGACGCCACCAGCACCGCGAAGGCCGCCGCCCGCGCCGCCGCCGACACCCGCCGCGCCGAGACCGCCGCCCGCACCGCCGCCGACACCGTCCGCACCGCCAAGGACGCCGCCCAGCAGCGGCTCGCCGACCAGCAGCGCCAGGTCACCGAGATCGGCCAACGCCAGGACACCCTGCTCGCCGAACTCGCCGCCGCCCGCGACACCAGCGTCGACCTCGAACGCCAACGACAGGACGCGCTCGACGAGATCGCCCGGCGCGAGGCCGAGGAGGCCGCCCGCCAGGCCGAGACCGACCACGCCGGCGCCGGCCGGCTCCACCCCGCCCCCGAACGCGAACAGCCCTGGTCCGCCGAGGGCGCCGCGTCCGCCCTCGCCTTCGCCCGCTCCGTCATCGGCCTGCCCTACATCTGGGGCGGCGAAGGCCCCCAGGGCTACGACTGCTCCGGCCTGACCATGATGGCCTGGCGCCAGGGCGGCAAGAACCTCACCCACTTCGCCGCCGACCAGTACGCCGAATCCACCCCCGTCACCTACGACCGGCTCCGCCCCGGTGACCTGATCTTCTGGACCAGGACCGGCCGCGCCGCCGACATCTACCACGTCGCCATCTACCTCGGCGACGACCAGATGATCGAAGCCCCCCGCCCCGGCACCGCCATCAAGCAGGCCAGCCTCTGGATCATGGGACGCCCCGACTTCTACGCCCGTCCCTGACGCCCCGTCGGCATGCGGGCAGGGCGGGGCGGATGAGTCCGAACACCCCCCGTCCCCGGTGGGAACGGCGCACACTGAAGCCCTTCCACAGCCGACATGGAGATCCGGTGACTCTCGACATACAGGCGCTCGACCCGAACCACGCCAGTGAGCAGCAGCTGGCCGACTACCACGCGATGCGGGCCGCAGCCGTGGCAGTGGACTTCCCCGAGGACCCGCCGCTGACGTACGCGGCCGCGATCGGCCGCCTGCGCACACCGCCGGTCGAGGACGGACCGTGCCGCTTCTGGGTCGGCGACCTGGACGGACGCCTGGCCGGTTCGGTCCGGGTCTCGCTGCCCGAGTCCTCGAACACCGGGATCGCCCAGGTCGAGGTCCACGTGCACCCCGTACTGCGGCGCCGCGGCGTCGGCACCGCACTGCTCCGGGCCGCGATGCCCGCGGTGCTGGAATCCCGGCGGGCCACCGTCCTCGGACAGCCCATGAAGCCCGACTCCGCCGGGGCCCCGTGGGCGGCCGGCCTCGGGTTCGAGGTGACACACAGCATGGTGATGCAGGTCCTGCGCCTCGCCACGACCCCCGCGCAGCTGTGGGAGGTGCCCGTCCCGACCGGCTACCGCCTGGCCCAATGGACGGGAACGACCCCCGAGCCGCTCATCGACTCCTACGCCGTGGCGCGGCAGGCCATCGAGGACGCCCCGACCGGCGAATCGAGCTACCGGGCGACCCGCTGGACCCCGGCCCGGATCCGCGAGACCGACCGCGAACTGGCGGACGCCGGTGCGGAGCAGCGGGTCGTCATCGCCATCGACGACACCACGGACCAGGTCGCCGGAGTCCACGTCGTCCACAACTACCCGCACCGCCGCGAGATCGGCTACATCCACGACACTTCCGTGCTGGCCGCACACCGCGGCCACCGGCTCGGCGCGGCGATGAAGGCCGCCATGGCGCGTCGACTCGCCGACGAGCGACCGGACCTGGACATCGTCTGCACCACCACCGCGACCACCAACACCCACATGATCGGCATCAATCACGCACTCGGCTACCACACCGCCAGGACGATGAACTGGGTCGAGACCACCACGGCGAAGCTCGCCGAGCGACTCGCCGCCATCGACTGAAGCCGCCGCGCTCAGCGGTGATGCACGGGGGCCGCCTCGTCCGCCCGGAGTCAATTGACCGGCGCGTACTGCCGCTTGAGCGCGTTGCCGGCGCGGGTGAGACCGGCCTCCAGTTCCCCGTTGTGCGTCTCGGGGACGAGGCCGTGGAGCCGGACCGGCGAGGCGGGCGCGGTGACGGGCAGCAGAGTCATGACGGCGTTGTTCCGGGCGTCACGGACAGGTGCTGACGCGCCGTCGGCGACTGGCCGGAAAACCGGATGACGCGGTTCGGGGCCCGTCATACCGTGGCCGGATGGGCAACGACACGCAGCAGCCTCGCGCCGACCAGGGCGTCGAGATCCGGCCGATCACCCGTGACGAACTCGCCGTGTGGGACCGGGCGGTAGCCCGCGGCTTCCTGCGGCCGCACGTCGCCCCGGCGAAGGAGTGGCGGGAGGTGCTGTTCGAGCCGGGGCGGATGCAGGGCGCGTTCGACCACACCGACCCGACGCCGGACGGGCCGCGCTGCGTGGCCACCTTCCGCAGCTTCGACACCGAACTGACCGTCCCCGGCGGTGCCCGGCTGACGGTGGACGCGATCACCGCCGTCACCGTCAACTCCACCCACCGCCGGCGCGGGCTGCTCAGCGGCATGATGCGCCACGACCTGGCCGCCGCCCGCGAGCGCGGCCTGTCCGCGGCGATCCTGATCGCCGCCGAGTACAACATCTACGGCCGCTTCGGCTTCGGCCCGGCCACCTACGCCAGCGGCTGGCGGGTGGACGTGCTGCGGGCCGGCGGCCTGCGGGCCGGGCTGCCCGTGCACGAGGGGCACCGGATCGACTTCGTCACGCTGGAGGAGGTCCGCAAGCTCGGCCCGGAGCTCTACGAGCGCTGGCGGCTCACCCAGCCCGGCGCGATCGGCCGCCCGGAGCACTGGTGGCGGCTGCGCACCGGCGACATCGAACTGCCCGGCTTCGAGTGGAAGGAGGGCTTCACCGCCCTCCACCGCACCGCCGACGGCGCCGTCACCGGGCTGATCAACTACACCGTCGACGAGAAGTTCGACGGCGCCTACCCCAACTGCCCGCTGAACGTCCGGGACTTCCTGGCGCTCGACCAGCAGACCGCCAACGCGCTCTGGGAGTTCGCGTTCTCGGTCGACTGGGTGCGCCACGTGATCGTTGACGGCCTGCGGCCCGACGACCCGCTGCCGCTGCTGCTGAACGACCCGCGCGCCGCCGTCCCGCACGAGGAGGACTCCGACTTCACCTGGCTGCGCCTGCTCGACCTGCCCGCCGCGTTCGCCGCCCGCCAGTACACCGCTCCCGGCCGCCTGGTGCTGGACGTCACCGACCCCGAGGGCTGGACGGCCGGCCGCTGGGCGCTGGAGACGGTCGCCGACGGCACCGGCCGGATCGCCCCCACCGAGGACGCGGCGGACCTCGCCCTCGGCGTCGGCGCGCTCGGCACCCTCTACCTGGGCGCCGACACCGCCACCCGCCTGGCCGCGGCCGCCGTGGTCACCGAACTCACCCCCGGGGCCGCCACGTTGGCCGACACCCTGCTCCGTCCCGCCCGCACCCCCTGGAACCCCGACAGTTTCTGACGAATCCTCAGGCAGCGGGCGGCTTGACGGCGGTCTTTCCTATGGTGGGCAGGATGAAGTCCTGAATGAGCCCCTTGGCGTCCCGGACGATCGGTCGGAATATCCGATAGCGCGACAGGTTGATCAACCGGGCCGCCATGGGGGTGGACCGCCGGACGAACTCGCGGGTGCGCTCGGTGTCCTCGGTGCGGTCGAAGACCCAGTAGAGGACGACGACCATCAGGTGCAACCACAGGACGTCGGGCAGGAGTTCGACCAGCTCGGCGTCCAGCTTGGGGGCCAGCTCGGAACCCTGAAGGACATCGCGGAACAGCTCCACCGCGGTGGCCCGGGCCGGGTGCGACTCGTTGGAGAACGGGCTGAGCGAGCTGGTCGGGTCGGCGGCCGTGCGGAAGAACTGCGCGGAGAACTCGTGGTACGGGGCGGCGGTGTCGAGCCAGGACTCCAGCGCGATCTGCAGCCGCTCGGCGAAATCCCGCGTATTGGCCATGCGATTCCTGGCGTCCGCCGCATGGTCATAGGTCATCCGGTCGTAGAACCCTTGAATCAGGAATTCCTTCGCCGAAAAATAATAGTAAGCATTCCCGACGGAGACGCCTGCCTCAGTGGCAATGGCGCGCATGGTGGTCTTCTCGTAGCCGCGCTCCTGGAAGAGCCGCATCGCGGTCTCCAGGATCAGGGCCCGGGTGGCCTCGCTCTTGTCTGTCTTCGGCTGGGCCCGGCCGCCCGGAAGTTCACCGCCGGACACGGTGGTGCCCGGCTCGTTCCGGTCGCTCGCGTTTTCCGGTTCCACAGGGCCCCGCTGGGGCCGTTCCCGGTCGTTCTCTGGCACCTTCGCCCCGCCTGCCGTTCGCTTCGCCCCAGTCGCCTGCGGACCAGTCACCTGTGGAACCGAGCCTAGCCCGGACCCGGACAACTCCGGACCGGGAGGGCGAAACGCCGCCCGGCGGGCAGCCCCGGTGCCCCCCGGCACCGGGCGCGTCATCTCCCCGCTCCGGCCATCCCCTCCTCGGCCGGGGCGCGCAGTTTCGAACGCGTTCAAAACTGTTCGGGACGACTCTAGGGCACCGGCTGAACGCGTTCAACCCTCGGTGTGTGGAAGGCTGGTGACATGCCCGCCACCCTGCGCGAAGGCGGCGCACCCGACGCCGCCGCCGTCGCCGCCCTGCTCACCGCCAGCCGCCGCAGCGCCTACGCCGGACTCGTCCCGGACGCGGCGCTCGCCGCCGACAGCTCGCAGCAAGTCCTGTGGGAACTGCGGCTGAGCGCGGACTACGGCCCGCCCGCCGACACCCCCACCCTGCTGCTCGCCGAAGACCCCGACGGCACCCTGGCCGGCTTCGCCTACCTGGTGCCCGACGGCGCCGTCGTCCGCCTGGAACAGCTGCACGTCCGCCCCGACCGCACCGGCACCGGCCTCGGCACCCGCCTGCTGCACGCGGCACTCGCCCGCCACCCGGACCGGCCCGTCCGCCTCGACGTGCTGGCCGCGAACCGCCGCGCGATCCGCTTCTACGAGCGCCACGGCGCGAGCCGCGTCGGGCACGGTGTCGCGCATTTCCCGGACGGGACGGTGCTGCCGGAGTACGAGTACGGCTGGCGGTAGTCGGGGCCTGCGGTCGCGCCCCCGTCAGGACTTTCGGATCGCGGCGGGCAGGGCTGCCAGCAGGGCAAGTGTCGCCGCGGCGAGCGGCAGGAGGTACCCGGTGCCGGGGGCGGTGTGCTGGGCGACGGCGCCGCCGAGTGTCGCGCCGGTGGAGATGCCGATCAGGATCGCGGAGACGGCCAGGGCCATGGCCTCGTTCAGGCGGTGTGCGGGGAGAAGCTCCTGAACCATCGTCATGCCGGTGATCATGGTCGGTGCGGTGCCCGAACCGGCGGCCAGTAGCGCCGCGCCCAGGAGTGTCACGCCCGCCCCGGCCCGGCCGGCCGTGAGCGGGAGCAGCATCAGGGCGGCCATCGCGCCCGCGCCGAAGGCGAGTCGCACTGCGGCCGGGCGTCGCGGGCGGATCGTGCCGAACGCCAGCCCGGAGGCGCAGGATCCGGCCGCGACCAGCGCCAGCAGCACGCCGCCGGCCGACTGCCGGCCGAGCGCGTCGGTGTAGGCGAGGGTGGTGACCTCCAGTGAGCCGAACAGCACGCCGGCCGCCAGGAAGCCGGCCAGCAGCGGGAGGAAGCCGCGGGTGCGGATCAACCCCCTTGGGGTGGTGGCGTGTTGGGCGACTTCGGGCAGTGGCGGTTCGGTGCCGCGCTGGGCGGCGAACAGCAGGGTGCCGACGGTGCCCAGGGCCCAGGCGGCGAGCAGCCCGGCTTCGGGGGCGAGCGCCGTGCACAGGGCCATGCCGAGGACCGGTCCGGCCATGAAGCACAGCTCGTCCAGCGACTGTTCGAGCGCGTTGGCCCGGTGCAGCACGGCGGCGTCGGCGCGGTGCAGGTGTGCCCAGCGGGCCCGGGCCATGCCGCCCAGGTTGGGGCTGGTGCCGGACAGCGCCCAGCACAGGAAGAGCGTCCAGTCGGGTGCGCCGGAGCGGACGCAGAGCAGCAGCGCGCCCGTCGGAAGTGCGGTGGCGAGGACGGCGGGGACGGCGACCCGGGCCTGTCCGAGCCGGTCGACCAGCCGCCCGAGCGGCGGCAGCAGTGCTGCCCCGGCCAGCACTCCGACCGCCGAGACCGCGCCGGCCAGCGCGTACGAGCCGCGACGGTCGGCGATCAGCACCACGACGGAGACGCCGTACATCGCCAGGGCGAGCCGGCCGAGCAGACCGGCCAGGGTGAACGTGAGACTGCCCGGCACGGCGAACACCGGGCGGTAGCGGGCGAGTGGCAGGGACAACGCACAACTCCGGGGAAGAAGAGGGGGATTGCTCCACCCTCGGGCCGGGCCCGGGGCGCCGTCCAACACTTAATCCGTCCGATCCACCGGATCCTGTTGTTAATCTCCCGCCGTGCCCCGTGACGTCCACCCCCGCCTGCTGCGCAGCTTCGCCGCCGTCGCCGAGACCCTCCACTTCGGCCGCGCCGCCGAACGCCTGCACCTGGCCCAGCAGGCCGTCAGCCGGGACGTGCAGGCGCTGGAGCGGGAGCTCGGCTGTGCGCTGTTCCAACGTTCCACCCGCAGCGTCGAGTTGACCGAAACGGGGGCGGCGCTGCTGCCGAAGGCCCGCCAACTGCTGGAACTCCAGGGCGAGATCACCGCTCTCGGCGACACCCGGACGCTGCTGGTGGACGTCAACAGCCCCGGCGGCGACCGCGAACTCACCGCCGAGCGGGTTCTCGCCGCCGCCCGCCGGCGCCGTCCGGAGGCCGAGCTGCTGGCCCGCTACTGCGGTGGACTCACCGCTGCCGCACGGGAGTTGGCGGCGCACCGGCTGGACGCCTCGTTCGGGCGGTACGCCGGACTGCCGGCCGCCGTGCGGTCCCGGCTGGCGCACCTGCCGGTGCGGCTGGAGCCGATGGCGGTGTTCCTGCCGCTCGGCCATCCGCTGGCCGCGCTGCCCGCCGTGCCGCTGGCCGCGCTGGCCGGGCATCCGGTGGACGTGTTCGCGGGGCAGCCGGAC
Source organism: Kitasatospora sp. NPDC051984 (assembly GCF_044593455.1). Classification (NCBI taxonomy): domain Bacteria; kingdom Bacillati; phylum Actinomycetota; class Actinomycetes; order Kitasatosporales; family Streptomycetaceae; genus Kitasatospora; species Kitasatospora sp. NPDC051984. The sequence goes on along the minus strand of NZ_JBIUCB010000010.1, from coordinate 74,415 downwards.
ACCGCCGAGTGGACCGACCTGGGCCTGCGGCTGCTCGCCGAGCACGGCCTGGCCGCCGCACCCGGCCGTACTCCGCCGGTCGGTGCCGCCGAGTTCGCCCGCTACCTGACCCGGCACGGCAACCCGATCCTCACCACCACGGACGGGCCGGACATCCCTGGTGGGGTGGCGCGGCCACTGGTCGATCCGGTGCCGCTCAGCCTGGTCGGCCTGGTGCACCGGCCCGAACCGCGCCACCCCGGGCTGGCCGTACTGCGCGAATCGGCAGCCGAACTCGCCGCCGCGGAAGGCTGGTTGGCGAGGCCGCCGGGAAGCTGGCTGCCGGCCGAGGATGCCGCGCTGCTGCGGTAGTGCAGGCCGCGGAAGCGGCTGCGGAAAGCGCCGCAGAAACGGCGGCGCCCCCGCCGTGGGGGACGGCAGGGGCGGTACCGGGGGCCGCGGGGCGGCCGGGACAGGCGGTCTCAGGAGGCTCGCACGGCGGAGATGTCCAGCGTCAGCTTGACCTTCTCGCCGATCAGCACGCCGCCGGTCTCCAGCGCGGCGTTGTAGGTCAGGCCCCAGTCGGTGCGGTCCACGGAGGTGCCGCCCTCGAAGCCGACCCGGTTGGCGCCGTAGATGTCGGTGGCCGCGCCGGTGAACTCCAGGTCGAGGATGACCGGGCGGCTGGTGCCCTTGATGGTCAGGTTGCCGTGCATCCGGTAGGTGTCGCCGTGGATGCGCTCGGCGGAGGTCGACTTGAAGGTGATCTCCGGGAAGGTGGCGGCGTCGAAGAAGTCGCCGGTGCGCAGGTGCTCGTCGCGCTGGGCCTGGTTGGTGTGGATCGAGGCGACCTTGATCACCAGGTCGGCGCGGGAGTTGGCCGGGTGGGCGCCGTCCAGGTGCAGCTTGCCCTCGTACTCGGTGAACTCGCCGCGGACGTTGGTGACCATCGCGTGGCGGACCGCGAAGCCGATCTTCGAGTGGGTGGAGTCGATCGTGTAGTCGCCGGTGAGGTGCGCCAGGTCCGGGCCCTGGACGGCGGCCGGGGCGAGGGTGGCGGTGTTCTTGTTGCGGTTGAAGATGCCCATGGCTTCTCTCCTTCGGGAGGGTCGAAGCCGTTTGTTGAGGCTTCAACTTGTTGATGGCTCCACCATAGCCCGACCTGGTTCAACTTTCAACCATGAAGTCCAAATTTGAACCATCCGAGTGGAACCCATGGTTTTCCCCAGCCTGTGGAGGGCGGTGGAAAACCGGATGCGCCGGGCGGATCCGGCGGTTCACACTGGCCGCCGACCCCCCGTTACTCCCCGAGGAGACTCGTGCAGTCAGCCGTCACCGTGTCGCCGTCCCAGGTCCCCGAGCTGCTGCTCGGACTCGCCACCGTGCGGCCGGTGTTCCTGTGGGGAGCACCCGGTATCGGCAAGTCCTCGCTGGTCAACCAGTTCGCCGAGTCGCTCGGCCTGGAGTGCGTCTCGCTGCTCGGCACCCAGCTCGCCCCCGAGGACCTGATCGGCGTCCCGCAGATCACCCCCGAGGGCCGGTCCCGGTTCTGCCCGCCCGAGATCATCGCCCGCGACCAGCCCTACTGCCTGTTCCTGGACGAGCTCAACGCCGCCACACCGGACGTGCAGAAAGCCTTCTACTCGCTGATCCTGGACCGCCGGATCGGGAACTACGAGCTCCCGGCCGGCTCCATCGTGATCGGCGCCGGCAACCGCGCCACCGACGGCGCCCTCGCCCGCCCGATGCCGTCCGCGCTGCTCAACCGCCTGGTCCACGTCCACCTGCGGGCCAGCTCCGACGACTGGCTCGGCTGGGCCGGCGCCCACGGCATCCACCCGTGGATCACCGACCACCTCACCGACCGGCCCGACCACCTGTGGTCCAACCCGCCCAAGACCGAGGAACCGTTCTCGACCCCGCGCGCCTGGCACATGCTCTCCGACGCGCTGCACTCCTTCGGCACCGGCCTGGACGAGGAGACCCTCAAGGTCCTCGCACACGGACTGCTCACCCCCGCGCACGCCGTCGCCTTCTGCGGCTACGTGAAGATCGTCCGCAACGCGTACGGGCTGGAGGCCATCCTCAAGGGCGACGCCTCCTGGCCGAAGCGGGTCGAGGACCGCGACCTGCTCTACTACCTCGCCGACTCCTTCCGTGGCCGACTGGTCAAGGAACTGCCCGCCCGCAAGGAACACGCCTCGCCGACCGTCCGCCAGCACGCCTACCGCTCCAAGTCACTGCTGGTGCAACTCGCCGAGATCTCCGTCGAAGTCGCCCAGACCGTCATCGCCGACGGCCCCGACGGCAACCCCGTGCTGCCGTCCTGGTTCCTCATCGAAGCCGCCCGCGACCTTCCCCGCCTGGTCGAGGCCCGCCGGTGAGCACCCGCCGCCCCGCCGACAAACCCGAACAGGACCCGGCCAAGGCCGCGTTCGCCGCCGGACTCGCCACGGTCAAGGCCAACCCGGCACTCCGCGCTGTCCCCGCCACCCTCTGCACCCTCGAGCCGGAACACTGCGACCTGCACCCCGCCACCGGCTGGGCCGTCGTCACCTCCAACGGCACCGTGCACGCCCACCGCACCCGCCGCGCCGAACCCGAGGAATGGGCCTGGGCCCTCGCCCACGCCCTGCTCCACCTCGGCTTCGGCCACCTCCCCGCCGCCCGCGGCCCCCGCACCCAGCCCGACGCGCCCGAACTCGCCGCCCGCTGCACCGTCGTCAACCGCTACCTCGCCAACTTCCACATCGGCCGCGCCCCCGACGACCTGCCCGCCGCCTGGCCCGGCGGCGACGAGGAGACACTCGCCGCCCGCTGGCGCCGCGACGGCATCCCCGCCGAATACCGGGCCTGCGGCACCGGCGGCGACCGGCCCGACCAACTCCTGCGCGCCTGGTACTCGACCGACGACCCCGAGGACTGGACGCTCGCCTTCGCCCACGCCCTCACCCGCACCGTCTCCGCCGCGATGGACCTCGCCGCCGGCCGCCGCGAACACCTCGGCGGGCCCCGCCTCCCGCAGGGACCGTGGGAACGGGCGCTCAGCTGGTTCGTGGCCAACTACCCGCTGCTCGGCGGCCTCGCCGCCGGTCTCACCCTGGTCGCCGACGCCGAACTCGCCCGCGCCCACGGCATCTCGATCGCCGCCGTCAACGCCGACGCCGGCGAGATCTACCTCAACCCGCTGCGCCGCCAGACCGACGAGGAATGGCGCTTCATCCTCGCCCACGAAATGCTGCACGCCGCCCTCCGCCACGGCGACCGGGCCGGCGGCCGCGACCCCTACCTCTTCAACATCGCCGCCGACTACGTCATCAACGGCTGGCTGCTCGAAATGGGCGTCGGCGACATGCCCGAAGGACTGCTCCACGACCCCGAGTTGAAGGGCCTCTCGGCAGAAGAGGTCTACGACCGGATCGTCCGCGACCAGCGCCGCATGCGCCGCCTCGCCACCCTGCGCGGCAAGGGCCTCGGCGACATCCTCGGCGAACCCCTGCCCCGGCCCGGCCACGGCGGCTACGTCGACCTGGACGAGTTCTACCGGCGCGGCCTGCTCCAGGGCTTCGACCTGCACACCCGCGAACGCGGCCTGCTCCCCGCCGGACTGGTCGAGGAAATCCGCGCCCTCGCCCACCCGCCACTGCCCTGGGACGCACAACTCGCCCGCTGGTTCGACGAGTTCGTCCCCCGACCGGAACCCCTCCGCTCCTACGCGAGACCGTCCCGACGGCAGTCCGCCAGCCCCGACATCCCCCGGGCCGGCCGCTACCACCCGCCCGAGGAGACCCCGCGCTGCACCTTCGGCGTCGTCCTCGACACCTCCGGCTCCATGAGCCGCACCCTCCTCGGCAAGGCCCTCGGCGCGATTGCCTCCTATGCCGCCGCCCGCGACGTCCCCGCCGCCCGCCTCATCTGCTGCGACGCCGCCCCGCACGACTCCGGCTACCTCCCCGTCGCCGAACTCGCCTCACGCGTACGGCTCCACGGCCGCGGCGGGACGGTACTCCAGCCCGGCATCGACCTGCTCACCCGGGCGCCGGACTTTCCGCCGACTGCGCCGGTGCTGATCATCACGGACGCCGAGTGCGACGTGCTGCGGGTGCCCCGACGGGAGCACGCGTACCTGATTCCGCGAGGGGCGACGTTGCCGTTCACGCCGCGAGGGCCCGTGTTCTATGTGGCTTAGCGGGCGCGAAAACAGGGGCGCGGGGAACTGCGCGACAAGCGCACGCCACGTCCGCAAGGTCGCGATCACGTGCAAGTCATTGCCCTGCATCGCGATCTTGCCGACGGGTGCGTTCCCCTTCGCGCAGTTCCCCGCGCCCCTGGTGGCACTCCCAGCGCCTATCGTGGAAGGCCCTGCCCACCTCTCGCCCCGGAGGCCCCGTCCCGATGTACGTCCTGCACGCGCTCTGGCGGGCCGACGGCCGCCTCGCGGTGTGGGCGGAGGATGCGGCGGCGTTCACGGGGCGGGCCGTACAAGGGTCGCGGCACCCGTACGCGTGCTCGGCAGGCGAGGCCGCGGGGCTGCTCGCGGCTACCGGTGCGGGGCCCGCGTGGCTCGCGGAGCGGGGGGCCGAGCGGTGGGTGAGTCTGCGGTTGCCGACGTTGGGCTCGCGGCCGACGCCGTCGCCGGATCTGCCGGTGGGGTCGACCGCGAAGGGGCTGGTGCTGCAGGCGTGGCGGGTGCCGGCGTTGGTGTTCGAGCGGGCCGAGGCGGCGCAGCTGCTGGGTGAGCTGTTCGATCCGTACTGGCCGGGGACGACCGTCGAGCTGCCCGGTGGGCGGGCGGCGGAGCTTGCGTACGGGGCGTCGTTGCGGTGGTTGACGGCGGTGCACGACCTGGCGTGGCGGCTGGTCGGGCGGGGGCGGGTGCTGCCCGCGCTGGTGGAGGAGGCGGACGGGTGGGCGGCGCGCTGGCGTCCCGCGCTCGATGGTCCGGCCCGCCGCGAGAGCAGCGGCCTGGCGGCGGGTTGCCCGCCGATCGCCCGCGCGGAGGACGGCGCCGAGCGCACCGGTGCGGCCCTGTTCACCGCCGTCCTGGACGCCCTCACCGACCACGAGACCCGCACCGCGCTCGAGGCACCGCCGGCAGCCGCGGCGCCGCAGGACTGGCTGGAAGCCCTCCGCAGCGCCGACCCCCGCCTCCCTGCCGCGCCCGACTCCGACGTCGCGGAGCGCCTCGCGGCGTGGAGCGCGGGGACGGAGCCCGCCGGTGAAGTCCGGCTCGCGTTCCGGCTGGCGGAGCCGCTGGGCAGTGCGCCGGACAACCCGGATGCGGAAGTCCCGGACGAGAACTGGCGGCTGGACGTGCTGGCCGGCCCGTCGGACCGGCCTTCGCTGCTGCTGCCCGCGGCCGAACTCTGGTCGGACGGGCCGGGGTTGGCGGCGTTGGGCCGCACTCTCGGCGACCCGGTGGAGGCGTACCTCGCCGAACTGGACCGCGCCGCCCGACTCTGCCCGGACCTGCGCGCGGCCCTGCACCGCACCCGGCCCACCGGCGTCGATCTGGACCGGGCCGGCGCGCTCGCGTTCCTGCGCGGCACCGCTCCGTTGCTGACCGCCGCCGGGTACGGCGTGCTGCTGCCCGCGTGGTGGCGCCGGCGGCCGCGTCTCGGCCTGGCGGCAAGCGCGCACAGCGGTCCGGCGTCCGGTGCGGTGAAGCGTGCGGCGCAGGCCGACCGGGACGCCGTGGTGGACTTCCGCTGGCAGCTCGCGGTGGGCGAACAGCCGCTCACCCAGGAGGAGTTGGACGAGCTGGCCGGCGCCCAGCAGGGCCTGGTCCGGCTGCGCGGCCAGTGGGTGGAGGTGGACGCGGCCCAACTCGCCGCCGCCCTGCGGTTCCTGGCCGCCCGCCGGGACGATCCGCAACTGGACGCCGCGACGCTGCTGCGGCTCGCCCTGGACGACGGCGCGGTGGTCGACGGCCTGCCGGTCACCGTGGTGCACGCCGACGGCCCGCTCGGCGACCTGCTCGCGGGCCGCCTCGGCCGGCTCCCCGGCGCTCACCGCACCCCGCCCCCGCCCGGCTTCGCCGGTGCTCTGCGCCCGTACCAGGAACGGGGGTTGGCCTGGCTGGACGCCCTCGGCAGGCTCGGGCTGGGCGCGGTGCTGGCCGACGACATGGGCCTCGGCAAGACCGTCCAGACGCTCGCCCTGCTGGCCCTGGAGCACGCCCGCGGCGCCCGCGGCCCCGTCCTGCTGGTCTGCCCGACCTCGCTGGTCGGCAACTGGCAGCGCGAGGCGGCCCGGTTCGCGCCCGCCCTGCGCGTCCAGCTGCACCACGGCCCCGACCGCACCGCCCCCGATCCGGCCGCCGACCTGGTGATCACCACCTACGGGGTGCTCCAGCGCGACGCCGCGGCACTGCGCGCGATCCGCTGGCGGCGGGTGGTCGCGGACGAGGCCCAGCACATCAAGAACCGCTCCGCCCGGCAGTCCCGGGCGATCCGCTCGCTGCGCTCCGGCCCGCGGATCGCGCTCACCGGCACGCCGGTGGAGAACCGCCTCGCCGAACTGCACACCGTCCTGGACTTCGCCAACCCCGGCCTGTTCGGCACGGCCGAGTCGTTCAAGGAGCGCTACGCCGTCCCGGTCGAGCAGTCCGGCAACCGGGAGGTCGCCGCCCAGCTCCAGCGGCTCACCGGCCCGTTCCTGCTGCGCCGCCTGAAGAGCGACCCCGAGATCGGCGAACAGCTGCCCGCCAAGCAGGAGTTCACCGTCCGCTGCAACCTGACGCCGGAGCAGGCCGGGCTCTACCAGGCGGTGGTCGCCGAACTGCTGCGCCGCCTGAGCGGGGTGCGCGGGGTGGAGCGCAAGGGCGCGGTGCTGGCGGCCCTCGGCCGGCTCAAGCAGGTCTGCAACCATCCGGCCCAACTCCTGCACGACAACTCGCCGTTGGGCGGACGCTCGGGCAAGGTCGAGCGGCTGGTCGCGCTGCTCCGGGAGGCCCTGGCGGAGGGCGACCGGACGCTGGTGTTCACCCAGTACGCCGAGTTCGGAGCGCTGCTCCAGCCGCACCTGCGCCACCGGCTCGGCACCCAGGTGCTCCACCTGCACGGTGGGCTGTCCGCGCCGCGCCGCCAGGAACTCGTCGACCGTTTTCAATCCCCGGACGGGCCAGGAGTGTTCGTGCTGTCGCTGAAGGCGGGCGGGACGGGGCTCAACCTGACCGCCGCCAACCAGGTGATCCACCTCGACCGCTGGTGGAACCCCGCCGTCGAGGACCAGGCCACCGACCGCGCCCACCGGATCGGCCAGCACCGCGAGGTCCAGGTCCGCCGCCTGGTCTGCGTCGGCACCGTGGAGGAGCGGATCGCCGAACTCCTCCAGGCCAAACGCGAGTTGGCGGACGCCGTGGTCGGCGCCGGCGAACAGTGGCTGACCGAACTGCCCACCGAGCAGCTGCGCGAACTGCTCACCCTGTCCGCCGACGCCGTGGGGGAGTGACCGCCATGACCAAACGCCCCGATTCCGACCGCCCCGATTCCGACCGCCCCCTCGACCAGTGCCTGGACGCCTTCTGGCAGGGCGAGTTCACCCTCCACCCGCTCGACGCGCCGCCCGAACGCCCCGACCCGGCCCTCGACCACCTCGGCCCGAGCGGCCTGACCGTCCGTGGCCGCGACCTCGCCGAACTGCTGGCCCCCGACTACCGCCGCCTGGTGGACGGCAGTTGAGGTGCTATCCCAGGAACTCTCCCACCAGTCGGGCGAATTCGGCCGGCTTCTCGACCCAGGGCCGGTGCCCCACGCCCTCCAGCACCTCCAGCCGGGCCCCCGGATGGAGCGCGGCCGCCAGTCGGGCCGGAACGGTGCCGATCATCCCGTCCAACTGCCCCGCCACCACCAGCACCGGCACGGCGACGGGTGCGGCCTCGCCCGCGCCCGCGTAGAACGCCGCCCGCATCCACAGCGCGATCGGCACCAGCTCCGGATCGAAGGACGCGGCGCGCGCCCGGTCGTCCCAACTGCCCCAGAAGAACGGGGTGATGCGTGCGGTCAGCTCCGCCGGATCGCCCTGCCCGGCGGCCAGCAGCGCCGCCGCCCGCGCCGCGTCCGGGTACCAGGGCTGGTCGGCGCGGGCGGACCGGAGCGCCGCCAGCTCCGCCTCGTCCGGCTCGCGCGAGCCCCGCCCGACCGGCGTCACCAGCACCAACGACCGCACCCGGTGCGGGAATTCGGCGGCGTAGCGCTGGGCGGTGAGGGCGCCTGCGGAGTGGCCGAGCAGGTCGAAGGAGTCGAGCCCGAGGTGCTCGCGCAGCGCCTCCAGGTCCTTCACCTGCTCGGTGAACGAGCAACTCGCCCGGTCGGCGGGCTCGGCGGAGCGGCCACTGCCGCGCGGGTCGAGCCGGATCAGCCGCCGGTGCGCGTCCAGGCCGCCGAGGTCGCCCAGGTAGCGGGCGTCCGCGCCCGGGCCGCCCGGGATCGCCAACAGTGGGGCGCCGTCGCCGAGTTGCTCGTAGTGCAGGGCCGTTCCGTCGTAGGCCTGAAAGGTCGTCATGCGGCGGATCGTGCCACGCGTCGGACCGGGCCCGCCCGGAATTCCGCGCCTCGGTCAGATCAGCCCGTGACCGCGTAGCGCCGCCCGCAGCCCTGCCGCACCCAGATAGTGGTGGCCGTGCATCCCGAGCGCCTCGGCGGCGGCCACATTCCCGGCGCTGTCGTCCACGAACAAGCAGGCTGTGACCGGCATTTGGGCCCACTCGGCCGCTGCCAGGTAGACCCGCTCGTCAGGCTTGGCGACCCCCAGGCGCGCGGTATTGACCACCGCGTCGAAGACGGCGTCCAACCCGAGCGCAGCCAGGTCGGCTTCCAGCCGGGTGGTCCCGTTGGAGACCAGCACCACCGGCACGCTCCGGCGGACCTCGCCGAGCAACCCCAACACCTCCGCATCCACCCGGGACGCCTGCCGCCCCCAACCCGCAACCACCTCGCGCGCCCGCGCCGCCGACCCGCACACCACGCCAAGATCCTCCGCCACGGCGCCCCGCCACTGCTCATCGGTGACCAGCCCGGTGACAGCAGGCACCAGCCGCTCCGCCCGGAACGCCGCCCCCGCGACGGTGCCCGGCGGCAGCCCGTGCGCCGCGTCCACCTCGGCCAGGTCGGCCCAGATCCGCAGCACCCCGTCCAGATCGCACAGCACGGCGCCGATCGTTCGTTCCGCCATCACGCCACCCCTCAACCCTCGGTCCGCGCGCGGACGTTACCCGACCGGCCGGACACCGTGGCGCGTGCGTCCGCTAGCAATGTGCTTGCAATAGCAAGCAGGCGGGTGCAGACTGACGGTATGGCATCACTGAACGTGGGCTCGCTCGGCGAGTACATCCGGGAGCAGCGGCGGAACGCGCAGTACTCACTGCGGCAGTTGGCCGAGGTCGCCGGGGTGTCCAACCCGTACCTGAGCCAGATCGAGCGCGGGCTGCGCAAGCCCAGCGCGGAGATCCTTCAGCAGATCGCCAAGGCATTGCGGATCTCGGCGGAGACGCTGTACGTACAGGCCGGGATTCTGGAGGAGCGGGACGAGCAGGGGCCGGGGCTGCGGGCCGCGATCCTCGCCGACCCGCAGATCAACGAGCGGCAGAAGCAGGCCCTGCTGGCGGTGTACGAGGCCTTCCTCAAGGAGAACCAGGCCGCCCGCCCGGCCGCCGCCCACCCGACCGACCCCGCGTGACCCGACCCCGCGTGACCCGACCGCACGGGCGCACCCGACCTGAAGGACTCGACATGCCGATCAGCGACGAACTCAAGAAGACCCTCACCGACCCCACCCCGCTGTACGCACTGGCCGGCGCCGGCGACCTGGCCTACGAGAAGCTGCGCGAGGTCCCCGGCCAGCTGGAGGCGCTCGCCGCCGACCGCAAGGGCACCCAGGACAAGGCCACCGCCGCCCTGCAGGACGCCGGCACCAAGCTGGTCGAGGCGCAGGCGAAGGTCACCGAGGCGGTCAACGCGCTGCCCACCGACGTGAAGGAACTCCAGGCCAAGGCGCAGGAGTTCGCGATGCAGCAGGTCGGCCGGGCGCTGGAGTTCGCGGTCAAGGCCAAGGAGGTCTACGACGAGCTCGCGGTCCGCGGCCGCACCGTGGTGGACGCCGCCAACACCCGCGGGCAGGACGACGCCCCGGTCGTCGAGGCCGACGTCGAGGAGGTCGTGCTGGCCGAGGTCGTGGTGGACGAGCCCGCCGTCGAGTCGAAGCCCGAGGCGAAGAAGCCCGCCCGCGCCCGGAAGACCACCGCCGCCAACGGCTCCGAGTGACCGGCGCCGCGTGACAGGTGCGGGGAACGGCACACCGCCGAGGGCCGTTGATCCGGGCAGTGTCCGTGCCAGGATGGAAGAGAGAGAGTGAGGAGCACCAGGTGCAGATCCTGCATTACAACCTCCTGAACCCGTTCTGGTGGCTGGCCACGGCGATCATCGGCTACAAGATCTTCGCGTTCGTGGACGCCGCGATCCGCCGCGACGACGCGTACCGCGCCGCCGACAAGAAGACCAAGGGGTTCTGGCTGGTCGTGCTCGGCCTGGCCCTGGGCGCGGACCTGCTGTTCGGCGCCAACCCGGTGTCAGGCCTGCTGACGCTGGCCGGCCTGGTCGCGGCGATCGTCTACGTGGTGGACGTCCGCCCCGCGATCAAGCTGCTCACCGACGGCCGCGGCCGGGGCCGCAACGCCGGGCCCTACGGCCCCTGGTGAGACACCCGCACGAACGGAAGGGGCGGCCCCGCACGGGGCCGCCCCTTCTGCGTGTTCGGCGGGCCGTCAGCCCATGATCACCGGGACGGGGTTGCGCTCCAGCAGCAGCACCGCGACATCATCGGTCAGCGCCCCGCCGTTCAGCTCCTCGACCTCGGCGATCGCCGAGTCCACCAGCCGGCCCCGGGTCAGCCCGGCGGCCTGGTGGTCGGCGATCAGCTCGATCAGGCCCTCCTGGCCCAGCCGCGGCGAACCCGCCCCGACCTTCCCCTCGACCAGCCCGTCGGTGTACAGCAGCAGCCGCCAGCCCGGGCCCAGCTCCAACCGCAGGGCCGGCCAGCTGGACAGGGTGGCGTCGCACGGCAGCAGGCCCAGCGCCGGGCCGGCCTGCTCGGACGGCAGCAGCACGGGGACGGCGTCCGGCCCGAGCAGCAGCGGTGCGGGGTGCCCGGCCAGGAACAGCTCGGCGGACTCCGGCGCGCCGTCCGCGCGGGGCGCGTCCAGCACCACCATGCAGAGCGTCGCGAAGATCTCGTCGCTGCGCCGCTCGTGCTCCAGCACGTGCTGAAGCGTGGTCAGCAGGTGCTGGCCGCTGAGCCCGGCGAACACCAGGGTCCGCCACGCTATCCGCAGCGCCACGCCGAGGGCGGCCTCGTCGGGACCGTGGCCGCAGACGTCGCCGATGACCACGTGCACCCGGCCGTCCTTGGTGCGGACGGCGTCGTAGAAGTCGCCGCCGAGCAGGGCGCGGCGGCGGCCCGGCCGGTAGCGGCGGGTGAAGGCCAGTCCGGCGCCGTCGAGCAGCGGGGTGGGCAGCAGGTGGCGCTGCAGACGGGCGTTCTCCTGGCCGCGGATCTCGGCCTCCACCAGGCGGCGCTGCGACTCGTCGGCGCGCTTGCGTTCCACCGCGTAGCGCAGCGCGCGGGCCAGCAGCGGTCCGGCGGTGTCCTGCCGGAGCAGGAAGTCCTGGGCGCCGGCGGCCACCGCGGCCGCGCCGAGTTCGGCGCCGGCGGTGTCGGTGAGCACCACCACGGCGGTGTGCGGGGCGCGCTGCAGCAGTTCGCGCAGTGCGTCCAGGCCGTCGCCGTCGGACGGCCGTTCGGTGGGTGCGCCGAGGTCGAGCAGCACGCACTGGAAGTCGGGGTACCGGGCGCCGCGCCGGCCGTTGCCGGGCAGTGGTGGCAGCAGGGCCAGTGCTTCGTGGATGCCGTCCACCCGGTGCAGTTCGGCGTGCGCGCCGAGCTCCTCGGCCAGCGACTCGAACAGCCGGTGCTCCGGCCCGTCGCCCTCGATCACCAGCACCCGGAAGTCCGCGGCCGCGGCCCGGGCCGGCTCGCCGCCGCCCTGCGCGGTGCCACGCGGATGCGGTATCGGCGCGGACCCGGTGGCCCGGGTGCGGCGCTGCGGCGTGCCGCGCCGGCTCTGACTGCGCTCGGCGGCCCCCGCGTCGTTGGTCGCGTCGGGTGCCCGCCCGTCTCCCGTAGCGGGCATCGGTCGGTCCTTCCTTTCCCCGACAGGCCAACGGCCGGTGTCCGTCCACGGTGCCCGTGTGGCACCGGGCATCGGGGAGCTTCCCGCGACCATAACGTGATCTCCGAGGATTTCTTTGCCTGAGCGGCGCCGATGTGGTTATTGCCACGCTTCCGGTGGCCTTGTTCCGTAGGGTTTCCGCCACCACAGAACCGGAGTTGACGGGAGTTGAGCAGCGGTGACGCGGATCACGCTGGTGCAGGGTGACATCACGGATCAGCGGGTGGACGCGGTGGTGAACGCCGCCAACAGTTCACTGCTGGGCGGCGGCGGGGTGGACGGGGCGATCCATCGCAGGGGCGGGCCGGAGATCCTCGCCGAGTGCCGGAAGCTGCGCGCCTCGCACTACGGAAAGGGCCTGGCGACCGGACGGGCGGTGGCGACCACGGCGGGCCGGCTCCCGGCGCGCTGGGTGGTGCACACGGTGGGGCCGGTGTTCCGGGCGGAGGACCGCGAGCAGCGCACCGAGCTGCTGGCCTCGTGCTATCGGGAATCCCTTCGGGTGGCGACGGAACTGGGGGCGCGGACGGTGGCCTTCCCGGCGATCTCCGCCGGGATCTTCGGCTGGCCGCTCGACGATGCCGCTCGGATCGCCCTGACGACCGTGGCCGAGCAGGAGCCCGACCTGGACGAGGTGCGTTTCGTGCTGTTCGGGGCCGAGACGTACGAGGTGTTCGCGCGAGTGCGGGACGAGCTGGTGGGGTAGTTCGGAGCAGGGGGCGCTGATGGGCGCTCAGGGGGCGCGCGACGGCGCATTCGGGCGCTCCCATGGTGACCCGCCCGGCCGTCAACACGCCAGGGGTAATCGATAACTCGTTCGAGTGAACTGCTGAACTGATGATCGGGCCGGGCCGGCCGAGCGGGTGGAGCCGGGCTCAGCGCGGCGCCAGCGCCGCCCAGTCCACCGTCAGCTCGCCCTGCCGCCGCCGGGCCGGCGCGTCCCGCAGCGGCCAGTCCGCCGCCAGCGCCGCGCAGGTCGCCGCCCAGCGCTGCCGCGCCCCGAACGCCCCCAGCGGCGCGGCCGCCGCCCACGCCCGGTCGAAGTCCCGCAGGAAGGCGTGCACCGGCCGCCCCGGCACGTTGTGGTGGATCAGCGCCTTCGGCAGCCGCTCCGCCAGGTCCGACGGCCGCTCCAGGCTCCCCAGCCGGGCCGCGAAGGTCACCGTCCGCGGCCCCTCCGGGCCCAGCGCCACCCACACGTGCCGCCGCCCGATCTCGTCGCAGGTGCCCTCCACCAGCAGCCCGTCCGGCGCCAGCCGCCCGCACAGCCGCGACCACACCTCGGCAACCTGGTCCTCGTCGTACTGCCGCAGCACGTTCGCCGCCCGGATCAGCTGGGCCCGCGCCCCGCCGGGCAGCGGCACCTCGAAGCCGCCCCGCCGGAACTCCAGCAGCGGCGGGTCGGCCATCGGCAGCGCCGCCGCCACCCGCGCCGGGTCGATCTCGATGCCCACCACCCGGACGTCCGCCCGCACCGCCCGCAGCCGGGCCGCCAGCTCCACCGCCGTCCACGGCGCCGCCCCGTACCCGAGGTCCACGGCGACCGGCGGGTGCACGGCCGCGCGCAGCGCCCGGCCCATCGAGTACGCGATCCAGCGGTCCATCCGCCGCAGCCGGTTGGTGTTCGTCGTCCCCCGAGTGATCGTCCCCACCGGCCGGCTCGACCGGCCCCGGGACAACGGCATGTCGCTTGCGGCCATGGTCACCAAGCGTACGCAGCGCCCGCGCGCGCCGGGAAAGCACGTCCGAAGGGATCGTCCGACACCGGGAATACGGGGGCACGACGACGCGGTTGGCACCCTTGACGTCCTACCGCCCGCAGCTTCCGGCCGCGGGCGGCGGCGCGTGAACAGACCGAAACCGGTACAGACGCAGCGACGGGCAGTGCCCCAGGGAGGCTTCCGCAGGTGACCCACCACCTCGTCCGCATGCCCCGCGGGGAGTCGCGGTCGGCCGCAGTCCCTCCGCGCCAGCGCCGTCCCCGCCGGATCGCGATGCTGAGCGTCCACACCTCGCCGCTGCACCAGCCGGGCACCGGCGACGCCGGCGGGATGAACGTGTACATCGTCGAGCTGGCCAAGCGCCTCGCCGACCTCGACATCGAGGTCGAGGTGTTCACCCGGGCGATCAGCTCGGACGACGCGCCGACCGTGCAGCTCGCCCCCGGCGTGCTGGTGCGGCACGTCACGGCCGGCCCGTTCGAGGGCCTGCTCAAGGAAGACCTGCCGGCCCAGCTGTGCGCGTTCACCCACGGCGTGCTGCGCACCGAGGCCGGCCACCGCCCCGGCTACTACGACCTGGTGCACTCGCACTACTGGCTGTCCGGCCAGGTCGGCTGGCTGGCCGCCGAGCGCTGGGGCGTGCCGCTGGTGCACACCATGCACACCATGGCGAAGGTGAAGAACGCGGCGCTCGCCCAAGGCGACACCCCGGAGCCGGCCGCGCGGGTGATCGGCGAGACCCAGGTGGTCGGCGCGGCCGACCGGCTGATCGCCAACACCGCGGAGGAGGCCGCCGAGCTCGCCCACCACTACGCGGCGCGCCCCGAGCAGCTGGCCGTGGTGCACCCGGGCGTGAACCTGGAGGTGTTCCGGCCCGGCGACCGCGAGGCGGCCCGCCACCGGCTCGGCCTGCCGCAGGACGCCGCGGTACTGCTGTTCGCCGGCCGGATACAGCCGCTGAAGGCGCCGGACGTACTGCTCAAGGCGGTCGCCCGGCTGCTGGAGCGCCGCCCGGACCTGCGCGAGCGGCTGGTGGTGCCGGTGGTCGGCGGCCCGTCCGGCACCGGCCTGGCCCGCCCCGAGAGCCTGCACAAGCTGGCCGCCCAGCTCGGCATCAACGACGTGGTGCGGTTCTGCCCGCCGGTCGGCCAGCGGCAGCTCGCCGACTGGTACCGCGCGGCGACCGCCCTGGTGATGCCCTCGTACAGCGAGTCGTTCGGCCTGGTCGCGCTGGAGGCGCAGGCCTGCGGCACCCCCGTGGTGGCGGCCGCGGTCGGCGGCCTGCCGGTCGCCGTCCGCGACGGCCTGACGGGCACCCTGGTGCCCGGCCACGACCCGGACGCCTGGGCGCAGGCCCTGCTGCCCTACGTCACCGACCCGGTGCTCGCCCGCATCCGCGGCGCGGAGGCCGCCCGGCACGCGGCGGCGTTCGGCTGGCTGACGGCGGCCGGCTCCACCGCCGAGGTGTACGCGGGCGCGATGGCCGCAGCCCGCCAGGTGCACCGCCCCTGACGGAAGCTCACCCCGGAGCACACCGTGACCGGCGCGACACCCCACGGCGGCCGACGGCCGGTTAGCGTGGGGGCATGGCCGCCAAGGACGACGCACTCCCCCTCCTCCGTGCCGCGCTCGACGAGGCCGGTGTGGCCTGGGAGCCGGCCGCCACCGACCCGTACACGCTGGTCGCCTCGCTGCCCGGCACCCGCAAGCTGTCCACCGCCTGCGCGCTGCGGATCGGCGACCACACGCTGTCGGTGAACGCCTTCGTGATCCGCCGCCCGGACGAGAACCACGAGGGCGTGTACCGCTGGCTGCTGGAGCGCAACACCCGGCTGTACGGGGTGGCGTACGCGATCGACCGGCTCGGCGACGTCTACCTGGTGGGCCGGCTGCCGCTGGAGGCGCTGACCGCCGATTCCGTGGACCGGCTGCTGGGCACCGTGCTGGAGAACGCCGACGAGCCGTTCAACACCCTGCTGGAGCTCGGCTTCGCCACCGCGATCCGCCGCGAGTGGGAGTGGCGCACCAAGCGCGGCGAGTCCACCCGCAACCTCACCGCCTTCGCGCACCTGGCGAGCGAGAACCCGCCCGCCGACAGCTGAGCCCGGTATCCTCCCGCCCGGGGAGGAAACGATGGATGCTGAACATGCCGCCGCACAACGGAAGTTGGAGTGGCTGGGGGCCGAACTCGACAACGAACTGGTGGAGCGCCGACGCCGCCGGGACTGGGACCGACGGCGGGCGCTGAGCCTGCAACTGGCCACCGTCAGCCTGTCCGCGCTGGTCACCGTGCTGCTCGGCCTCAAGGTCGGCGAACCGCTGGCCAGCGAACTGGCCGACGTGGCACTGGCGTGCGGCGCACTGGTGACGGTGCTGGCCGCCTGGGCGGCCTTCTTCGGCTACCGGACGCTGTGGATCCAGCGCTCCGACACCGTCCACCGGCTGACCTCGCTGCGCCGCCGCCTCGCCCTGATGAAGGCCGAGTACGGCGACGCCGTCCCCGTGCCGGAGCAGGTGGCGCTGCTGGTGGACGAGTACCAGCGGATCCTCGAGGACGACCACGACTCCTGGGTGCGGCTGCGGCGGAACAGCGGCGGCGACCTGGCGAACTGACCGGCCGCCGAGCCGGTCAGGCCTCCGCGCCGACCGGCTCGACGGCGGGCGCCGCCGGCTCGGCGGCGGACTGCGGCCGTTGCCGGCCGATCGGCACGAACGCCACGGCCGCCAGCGTCCCCGCCGCCGCGCACGCGCCCCACAGCGCCGCGCTGCCCGCGTACTGCAGCAGCAGCCCGCCCGCCATCGGGCCGACGAAGGACGCCAGCGACCAGGACAGCGAGTACACGCCCTGGTAGCGGCCGCGGGCCCGGGCCGGCGAGTGCTCGGCGACCAGCGCCATCATGGTCGGCGCGTTCACGATCTCGCCGATCGTCCAGATCGCCACCGTCAGCGCGTACAGCCCGGCGGACGAGCCGGCCACCGCCGTCAGGCCGAAGCCCCAGCCGATCAGCAGCGCGCTCACCATCAGCAGCGCGGTGCGGTTGCGGCCCTCCATCAGCCTGGTCAGCGGCAGTTGGAGCACCACGATCAGCACCCCGTTGAGGCTGGCCACCAGGCCGTACTGGGCGGTCGTGATGCCGTGCTCGCCCATGTCCATCGCCAGCGTGGTGGAGCCCTGCTGGAAGACCATCGCCAGCAGCAGGTTCACCCCGACCACCGCCATGAACGGCCCGTCCCGGAACACCGCGCCCAGGCCGATCGCCGGGCCCGACGGCTCGTCGGCCGCCTCCGCCATCGCCTGCGACAGCGTCTCGGGGACCTTCACGAACACCACCACCGCGCACAGCAGGGTGGTCAGCGCGTCCAGCAGGAACAGCGGCAGGTAGCCGTACACCGCGATCAGACCGGCCACCGCGGCGGAGGCGCCGAAACCGATGTTGATCGCCCAGTAGTTCAGCGCGTACGCCCGCACCCGGTCGGCGGGCGGCACCAGGTCGGCGATCATCGCGGACACCGCCGGGCGGGAGGCGTTGTTCGCCAGACCCACCAGGAACGCCACCGCGGCGATCGCCACCGGCCCGTCCATGAAGCCCAGCACCGCCGTGAACACCGCCGTCGACACCTGCGCCACCAGCAGCGTGGGCCGCCGTCCGAGCCGGTCGGTCAGCACCCCCGCACCGATCGCCGCGACCGCCGAACCCATCCCGAACAGGCCCGCCACCAGGCCCGCGTAGGCCGCCGAATACCCCCGGTCGACCGTCAGATAGAGCGCCAGGAACGTGACGACGAAGCCGCCGAGCCGGTTCACCAGCGTGGACGTCCACAACCACCAGAACTGCCGCGGCAGCCCGCCCGCCGCCCTGCGTGCTTCGGAGACCAGACGGGCTGTGAGGGGCATGGGGGCTCCCGGAGCGGCGAAAACGGTAAGCGGCAAAACTGCTGATGGCACATTACGTCCGACGTGGACAGCCCGGCCACCGAATTTCCCCCTCTATTAAGCTGGCCCCATGGCTGACACGACCTACCGCTTGATCCTGCTCCGCCACGGCGAGAGCCAGTGGAACCAGAAGAACCTGTTCACGGGATGGGTCGACGTCGACCTCAACGAGAAGGGCGAGAAGGAGGCGGCCCGTGGCGGCGAACTGATGCTCGCCGAGGACCTGCTGCCGGACGTGCTGCACACCTCGCTGCTGCGCCGCGCCATCCGCACCTCGCAGATCGCCCTCGACAAGGCCGACCGCCACTGGATCCCGGTCCGCCGCAGCTGGCGCCTGAACGAGCGCCACTACGGCGCCCTGCAGGGCAAGGACAAGGCCCAGACCCTCGCCGAGTTCGGCGAGGAGCAGTTCCAGCTCTGGCGCCGCTCCTACGACACCCCGCCGCCGGCCCTGTCCGACGACTCCGAGTACTCCCAGGCCGGCGACGCGCGCTACGCGGAGATCCCGTCCGAGCTGCGCCCGCGCACCGAGTGCCTGCAGGACGTCGTCCGCCGCATGCTCCCCTACTGGTACGACGCCATCGTGCCGGACCTCGCCGCCGGCAACACCGTCCTGGTCACCGCCCACGGCAACAGCCTGCGCGCCCTGGTCAAGCACCTCGACGGCATCTCCGACGAGGCCATCGCCGGCCTCAACATCCCCACCGGCATCCCGCTCGTCTACGAGCTCGACGCCGACTTCAAGCCGGTCACCCCCGGTGGCCGCTACCTCGACCCCGAGGCCGCCGCCGCCGCGATCGAGGCCGTCAAGAACCAGGGCAAGAAGTAAGACCTCCTTTCCCGCTCAGCCCCCTGCCCGGTGCGACGAAGCTCCGGCCCAGGGGGCTGTTCCGTGTCCGGGTGCCGGGGCGTCAGCCGGTGGGTGGCGGCGGGTGGTTCAGACCACTCGGGGTGGTTCAGACCATTGACGGCGGTCGGTCGGGCTTCTAGCGTGGGGGCCAATGTCGGCGCGGGCATGCCAATGCTGGCCGCACCCCCACGCGGCCCCGCGCGTGCCCGCGCTCATGTACTCCATCCACCCCCACGGAGGAGCACCATGCGCAAGCGCAACATCCTGGCGGTCGGCTTCGCGGCCGCCGCGGCAGTCCTGGCGACGGCGATCCCCGCCAGCTCGCACGGATACATCACCACCCCGCCGAGCCGGGCCGGCCTGTGCGGGGCGGGCGTGGTGAAGAAGTGCGGCCAGATCCAGTGGGAGCCGCAGAGCGTCGAGGGCCCGAAGGGCTTCCCGGCGGCCGGGCCGGCCGACGGCACGCTGTGCCCGGGCGCGGACCCGCGCTGGGCGCCGCTCGACGACCCGCGGGCCGGCGCCTGGCCGACCACCAAGGTCACGGCCGGCCAGCAGCTGACGCTGACCTGGAGCATCGAGGCGCGGCACGCCACCACGTCGTTCCGGTACTTCATCACCAAGCCGGGCTACGACGCCACCACGAAGATCACCCGGGCGAACCTCAACCCGACCCCGTTCCTGACCGTGCCGATGGGCGGCAAGCAGCCCCCGGCCATGCTCAGCCACACCGCGACGCTGCCCTCCGGCCTGACCGGCCACCAGGTGATCCTGGCGGTCTGGGACATCGCGGACACCGGCAACGCGTTCTACCAGTGCATGGACGTCACCTTCTGAACCATCTGAGGCGCCGTACGACGAGGGCCGGGCACCATCGGTGCCCGGCCCTCGCTCATGCTGTCAGTGGCCGCCCCCGCAGCAGCCGCCGGTCGCGCCGCCGCACTGGCACGGCGCGCCGGACTGGCAGCCGCAACCGCAGCCCGGGCCGCAGCCGCAGCCCGCGGCGAGGACCGGCAGCAGCTTCGCCGCGGCCGGGGCGAGTGGGCTCGGCGGGGGAGTGGTCGGGTTGCCGGTCGTCTTCATCGCGCTGAAGCCTCCTCGTCCGGGCGGAGCCGGGCAGCCCGGTGGACGCCCGTCCCTTCGAGTGAAACGCCGTCCTGACGCGCCGTCAACGGGCGTGCGGAGGTGGGAGGTTCACGCGGCGTGCGCCCCCGGAGGGGCGCACTGCGAAAACGTTTACTCGGCCGAGTCCGCGGTGGCCATGAACTCGTCCACGTGCTCGCCGGTGACCAGGAACACCACGCGCTTGGCGACCGAGACCGCGTGGTCGGCGAAGCGCTCGTAGTAGCGGCCGACCAGGGTGACGTCCACCGCGGTCTCGATGCCGTGGTGCCAGCGGTCGTCCAGCAGGTGCGAGAACAGTTCGCGGTGCAGCGCGTCGATCGCGTCGTCGTCCGCCTCCAGCTCCAGCGCCTTGTCCACGTCCTTGGTGGCGATCACCAGGCCGGCCTTGGCCACCAGGCGCTGCGCGAGCTGCCCCATCTCCAGCACGATCGGGTGCAGGTCGTTCGGGACGGCGGTCTCCGGGTAGCGCAGCCGGGCCACCTTGGCGACGTGCCGGGCCAGGTCGCCGCAGCGCTCCAGGTCGGAGCTCATCCGCAGCGAGGTGACCACGATCCGCAGGTCGGTGGCGACCGGCTGCTGGCGGGCCAGCAGGTCGATGGCCCGGTTCTCCAGGTCGTGGTGCAGGTTGTTGACCTTCTCGTCGGCGGCGATCACGCTCTCCGCCAGCTCCAGATCCGCGTCCAGCAGTGCGGTGGTGGCCCGTCCCATCGCCGAGCCGACCAGGCGGGCCATCTCGACCAGACCGTCGCTGATCGAGTCGAGTTCCTCGTGGTACGCGTCGCGCATTGCTGTTCTCCTCCAGTACCGGTGTCGGTGGCGGTGCCGACCGGACGCCCCGTACCGGGCGGCCCGGTGCGGGGCCGACCGAACGGACGGCCGCTGCTGGTGGCGCGAATGGTAGCCGCGTCACCGCCCACACGGGCTTGCACGGCCCACACTGATCCGTTCGGGCGACCCCCCGCGGCATCAGCGGTGAATCGGCAGCATCGTGAAGGTGAATTCTCGGCAACGCCCGGCCGATGCCTTGATCGCACCCTTACGGAGCGCGCCCGGCCACCATTTACGCTGGCAAGCATGGACGTGAACGTGGCCGCCGCCGCTGCCAGCGCCATAGCCGGGCTCGGCGTCGGTCTCACCGCATCCATCGCCTTCCGCTGGAGCGAGCGCGAGCAGGGCCGGAGCAAGGGCAGCAGCAGTAGCGGCGGCAAGAAACCGGGGCCGGAACCCCTCCAGGAACCGGCCCTGCCGCCCGGCGTGGACACCGTGCTCTCGGTGCTGCGCTCCTGCGCGATCGTGCTCGGCGACGGGGACGAGGTGGTCAAGGCCTCCTCCGCCGCCTACTCGATGGGCCTGGTCCGCGGCGGCCGGGTGGCGGTGGACCCGATGCTCGCGCTGGCCCGCTCCACCCGCCGGGACGGCGAGATCCGGCAGATCGAACTGGAACTCACCCGCCCCGGGGCCGTCGCCCGGGCCGCCGAACCGCTGGCGGTCTCGGTCCGGGTCGCCCCGCTGGGCTCCCGGCTGGTGCTGGTGCTGGTCGAGGACCGCACCGAGCGCCGCCGGATCGAGGCGATCCGCCGCGACTTCGTGGCCAACGTCTCGCACGAGCTGAAGACCCCGGTCGGCGCGCTCTCGCTGCTCTCCGAGGCGGTCGCGGACGCCTCCGACGACCCCGAGGCGGTGCAGCGCTTCGCCGGCCGGATGCAGGTCGAGGCCACCCGGCTGGCCAGCCTGGTCCAGGAGATCATCGACCTCTCCCGGGTCCAGGACGACCAGCTGAAGGTCGACCCGGAGCCGGTCGCGGTGGACGAACTGATCGCCGAGGCGATCGACCGCTGCCGGCAGACCGCCGCCGCCAAGCAGATCGTCATCGCGGCGGGCGGCACCACCGGCCTGTACCTGGTCGGCAACCGCGGCCAACTGGCCGCCGCACTCGGCAACCTGGTGGAGAACGCGGTGAACTACAGCCCACCGCGCACCAGGGTGGCGATCGCCACCCGCCGGATCTCCAGCGCCGCAGCGCTGGGCGAGGCGGACGGCGAACTGATCGAGATCTCGGTGACCGACCAGGGCATCGGCATCTCGGAGAAGGACCGCGAGCGGATCTTCGAACGCTTCTACCGGGTGGACCCCGCCCGCTCCCGCCTCACCGGTGGCACCGGCCTCGGCCTGTCCATCGTCAAGCACGTCGCCGCCTCGCACCGCGGGACCGTGTCGGTGTGGAGCGTCGAGGGCCAGGGTTCCACCTTCACACTGCGACTCCCCGCCGGGCAGGCCCCGGTCGAGGACCGCGCATCCTCAGCAGCACCCACACTTCCTGCCCCGGAGGCCCGATCGTGACCCGTGTACTGGTGGTCGAGGACGAGGAGTCGTTCAGCGACGCCCTGTCGTACATGCTCCGCAAGGAAGGCTTCGAGGTGGCGGTCGCCGCCACCGGGCCCGACGCGCTGGAGCAGTTCGAGCGCAACGGAGCCGACCTCGTCCTGCTCGACCTGATGCTGCCCGGCCTGCCCGGAACCGAGGTCTGCCGCCAGCTGCGCGTCCGCTCCAACGTCCCGGTGATCATGGTCACCGCCAAGGACAGCGAGATCGACAAGGTCGTCGGGCTGGAGATAGGAGCCGACGACTACGTCACCAAGCCCTACTCCACCCGCGAGCTGGTCGCCCGGATCCGCGCGGTGCTCCGCCGCCGCGGCGAGGACGCGAACGGCGACGGCGCCGCCGCCCCCGGTGCGCTGGAGGCCGGCCCGGTCCGGATGGACGTCGACCGGCACGTGGTGACGGTGGACGGCGCCAAGGTCGACCTGCCGCTCAAGGAGTTCGACCTGCTGGAGATGCTGCTGCGCAACGCCGGCCGGGTGCTCACCCGGATGCAGCTGATCGACCGGGTGTGGGGCGCGGACTACGTCGGCGACACCAAGACCCTGGACGTCCACGTCAAGCGCCTGCGGGCGAAGATCGAGCCCGACCCGGGCGCGCCGCGCTACCTGGTCACCGTGCGTGGCCTGGGCTACAAGTTCGAGCCGTAAACCGCAGGTACGACAGACCGACGAAGGGGCCCCGCCGCGGCGGGGCCCCTTCGTGTGTGACTGGTGTCAGTGCGTGGCGGGAGCCGACGGGCTGCCGGCCGGGGCGCTCGGCGAACCGCTCGCGCTGGCGCCGGCGGCCGGCGAGGAGGCCGCACCCGGGGAGGCGGTGACGCCCGCCGACGGCGTGGCCTTGGCCGCCGGGCCGAAGCCCTGGTAGTAGCCGACGGCCGGCTGCACGTTGGCGTTGGCGGAGACGTCGCCGGCGCTCTTGAACGTGAAGGTGGTGTCGTTGTAGCCGCCGACCGTGACCTTGGCGTTCGGCACCTGGGCCAGCGCGGCGCCGCCCTTGCCGCCGATCAGCACCGACTCACCGGCGTGGATGACGATCTGCGAGACCTGCGCGCCGTTCTCGTCGGTCAGCGTCGCGGCGGAGCCACCGACCTTGACCCCGGTCAGCACCAGGTCGTCCTTCGGCGCGGTGTTGGCGATGTTCGCGGTGACGGCGACCGGGCCCGTGTACTCGCCGGCCGAACCCGCGGGGGCGACCACGACGATGTTGTTGAGCTTGACCGAGTTGTCGATCGAGGTCGCCGCGTTGTCCGGCTTGATCTGCAGCGTGTCGGCGTCGTTGCCTGCCGCGCAGGCGGACAGCGGGACGATCGCGGCGAGGACGAGGGCGGCGGCAGCGCCGCGTCGAAGGCTCCGGCTCACGGCGGCGACTTCTCCTTGGAGGGGACGATCCCACGGAAAAGGGATCACGGTCGGTGGTCGAGGGCCACACTACCGACCACACATATCCGGGAATCACGGGGTGGCCCCGTGTCGCAGTCCGATCACGATCCCGGCCGCTCGGCGAGTCGGAGGCAAAAACTCAAGATCCAACCATGGTTTCGGGAGCGTGACCAGAGGTTTCGCCGCCCAGGTCAGACCGCCTCCGACCTGCGAGAAGCCCCCGTCGAACACCGGTCGCAGCATGCGACGGGGGTGGTTGTCAAGCCCTGGAACCCGCCCTGACCTGCGAAAACGCCCTTCGGGTCAGCCGAAAAGCGTGTTATTCTGGAAAGCCACGGAAGGGGTCCTGTCACATGACGTTCAAGGTTGGCGACACGGTGGTCTACCCCCATCACGGGGCTGCGCTGATCGAGGCCATCGAAACTCGCCAGATCAAGGGTGTGGACAAGACCTACCTGGTGCTGAAGGTGCAGCAGGGAGATCTGACCCTCCGCGTTCCGGCGGAGAACGCCGAGTTCGTCGGTGTCCGCGATGTGGTGGGCCAGGAAGGCCTGGACCGCGTCTTCGAGGTGCTTCGCGCGCCCTACACCGAAGAACCCACCAACTGGTCGCGCCGTTACAAGGCAAACCTGGAGAAGCTCGCCTCCGGCGACGTGATCAAGGTCGCCGAGGTGGTCCGCGACCTGTGGCGCCGCGAGCGTGAGCGCGGCCTGTCGGCCGGCGAGAAGCGCATGCTCGCAAAGGCCCGCCAGATCCTGGTGAGCGAGCTCGCGCTCGCCGAGAACACCAACGAGGACAAGGCCGAGACGCTGCTCGACGAGGTCCTCGCCTCCTGAGGCAGGACAGCGCCCGGCTTGGCTTGACGTAGCGCCCGATGGTGCCCGAAAGGGCGCCTCGGGCGCTTCGCCATGCTCGGACGCAGGGCGGTACAGCGCGCCGTGAACGTGCCTGGAAGGGAGAGGCACGGTTGGGCGATGGCGGAAGGGGCGGCGCGGTTCCACTAACGTGCAGTCAGGAAGGGGGCCTGCCCGCTCGCGAATCCGCGTTCGGCACGGCCATACCCATCGCGACCAAGGAGCCAAACCTGAACGCCTCAGCACAGCTCGCGGCAGCGGTCGTCCCGGCTGCCGGCCGCGGCGAGCGACTCGGCCCCGGCGCGCCCAAGGCGCTGCGCGAACTCGGCGGCGTCCCGCTGCTGGTGCACGCGGTCCGGGCGCTGGCCCGCAGCCGGGCGGTCGGCCTGGTGGTGGTGTGCGCGCCGCCGGACGGCGTGGCGGAGGTCGTCGCGCTGCTGGACAGCCACGGCCTGGACGGCAAGGACGTCCGGGTGGTGCCCGGCGGCGCCAGCCGGCAGGAGTCGGTGCGGCTCGGCCTGGCCGCGATCCCGGCCGGCACCCCGGTGGTGCTGGTGCACGACGCGGCCCGCCCGCTGGTGCCCGTCGAGGTGGTGGACGCGGTGGCCGCCGCCGTCCGGGCCGGCGCCGAGGCGGTGGTGCCGGCGGTGCCGCTGGCCGACACCGTCAAGCGGGTCGAGCCGCAGCCGTCCGGCCCCGAGCCGGTGCTGGACACCCCCGACCGCTCCACGCTGCGCGCCGTGCAGACCCCGCAGGGCTTCGACCTGGCGGGCCTGGCCGCGGCGCACGAGAAGGCCGTCGCCGAGGGCATCGAGGTGACCGACGACGCCGGGCTGATCGAGCGCTTCGGCGGCCGGGTCGTCGTGGTGCCCGGCCACGAGGAGGCGTTCAAGGTCACCCGCCCGCTGGACCTCGTGCTCGCCGAGGCCGTACTCGCCCGCCGGAGGGCCACCGATGCCTACTGAGACCACCAGCAGCCCGGTCCTGCCGCGGATCGGCATCGGCACCGACGTGCACGCCTTCGAGGACGGCCGGCCGCTGCGGGTGGCCGGGCTGGACTGGCCGGGCGAGACCGGCCTGGCCGGTCACTCGGACGCCGACGTGGCCGCGCACGCCGCCTGCGACGCGCTGTTCTCCGCCGCCGGGATCGGCGACCTGGGCGCGCACTTCGGCACCGACCGCCCCGAGTGGGCGGGCGCGGCCGGCGTGGCACTGCTCGGCGAGGCCGCCCGGCTGGTGCGGGAGGCCGGGTTCGAGATCGGCAACGTGGCGATCCAGGTGATCGGCGTCCGCCCGAAGATCGGCAAGCGCCGCACCGAGGCGCAGGCCGCGCTGTCCGCGGCGGTCGGCGCGCCGGTGTCGGTCTCCGGCACCACCACCGACGGCCTGGGCCTGACCGGCCGGGCCGAAGGACTCGCCGCGATCGCCACGGCGCTGGTCTGGGAACGGCCCGCCCCCTAGCCTGACATGACAGGCAGTCAATTCTCTGGTGCGGGAGGAAACATGGGCGTCGAACTCGACGACAACGTGCGGAAGCTGCTGGACGAGAAGAGCTTCGCGGTGGTGTCCACCGTGCAGCCCGACGGCAGCCCGCAGTCCTCGGTGGTGTGGATCAAGCGGGACGGCGACGACATCCTGTTCTCCACCGTGCAGGGGCGGCGCAAGCACCTGAACCTGGTGCGGGATCCGCGGATCAGCGTGCTGATCAACCCGGCGGAGAGCCCGTACCAGTACTTCGAGGCGCGCGGCGAGGTCACCATGACCACCGAGGGCGGCCGGGAGCTGATCGACGAGCTGTCCCGCAAGTACCGCGGCCAGGACTACGCGTGGGACGGTCCGGACGCGGTGCGGGTGGTGGTGCGGCTCAGCCCGCGCAAGGTGGTCGCCAACTTCTGAGTGGGGCGCGCCAAGTGGCCGGAAGGTGGCGGGGCACCCCCCGCCGCCCACTACTCTGGACGCTGTGAGCCTTCGCCTGTACGACACCATGACCCGCCAGGTACGCGACTTCGTCCCGCTGGTGCCGGGCTGTGTCTCGATCTACCTGTGTGGTGCCACCGTTCAGGCGCCCCCGCACATCGGGCACATCCGGTCCGGACTCAACTTCGACGTGATGCAGCGGTGGTTCCGCTACCGCGGCTACGAGGTCACCTTCGTCCGCAATGTCACCGACATCGACGACAAGGTGATCGCCAAGGGGCGCGAGCAGTCCATCGAGTGGTGGAAGATCGCGCACGCCAACGAGCGTGCGTTCAACGAGGGTTACGACGCCCTCGGCTGCCTGCCGCCGAGCGCGGAGCCGCGGGCCACCGGCCACGTGCCGGAGATGATCGAGATGATGCAGGGGCTGATCGAGCGCGGCCACGCGTACGAGGCCGACGGCAACGTCTACTTCGCGGTCACCACCTACCCCGACTACCTGGCGCTCTCCAACCAGGAGTTGGAGAACCTGCGGCAGCCCTCGGGCGACAACGAGACCGGCAAGCGCGACGCACGCGACTTCGCGATGTGGAAGGCCGCCAAGCCGGGCGAGCCGAGCTGGGACACCCCGTGGGGCCGCGGCCGCCCGGGCTGGCACCTGGAGTGCTCGGCGATGGTGCACAAGTACCTGGGCAGCTCGTTCGACATCCACGGCGGCGGGCTGGACCTGATCTTCCCGCACCACGAGAACGAGATCGCCCAGTCCAAGGCGTACGGCGACGACTTCGCCAACTTCTGGGTGCACAACGCCTGGGTCACCATGAGCGGCGAGAAGATGTCCAAGTCGCTGGGCAACTCGGTGCTGGTCTCCGAGATGGTGCAGCGCTGGCGGCCGATCGTGCTGCGCTACTACCTGGCCGGCCCGCACTACCGCTCGATGATCGAGTACAGCGAGGAGTCGCTGCGCGACGCCGAGACGGCGTTCGCCCGGATCGAGGGCTTCATCGAGCGCGCCGTCGAGCGCTGCGGCATGGTCGACGCGGCGCCCGAGGTGCCGCTGGCCTTCGCCGAGGCGATGGACGACGACCTGGGCGTGCCGCAGGCGCTGGCCGTGGTGCACACCGCCGTCCGGCAGGGCAACAGCGCGCTCGGCGCGGACGACAAGGAGTCCACCGCGGCCCGCCTCGCCGAGGTCCGGGCGATGCTCGGCGTGCTCGGCCTGGACCCGCTGGACGACTTCTGGGCCGGCGGCCGCAGCCAGGGCGAGGAACTCACCGGCGTGGTCGACTCGCTGGTCAAGCTGGTGCTGGAGCAGCGCCAGGCGGCCCGCACCCGCAAGGACTTCGCCACCGCGGACGCCATCCGCGACCAGCTCGGCCAGGCCGGGCTGGCGATCGAGGACACCCCGTCCGGCCCGCGCTGGACGATCAACCAGTAGCCCTTCGGGGCGCATGGGGGCCGTACCTTTGTATGGGTGCGGCCCCCACGCACGAAGCAGACGCAGAGACAGGAAGTACAGCCATGGCCGGCAACAGCCAGCGCAGGAACCGCCGCAACCCCGGGTCGAAGAAGGGCGCGAGTGTCGGTACCGGCGGCCACAGCCGGAAGGCGCTCCAGGGCAAGGGCCCGACGCCGCGCGGCGAGGAGCGCAAGGGACACCCCAAGCAGCGCGCCGCCAACGCGGCGCTGAAGCGTGAGCGCGACGCCAAGTCCCGGGCCGGCATGCGCCGGTCCGGCGGCCCGCGCAGCGGCCGCGGTGGCGCGGGCGCGGCCGAGCTGGTGGTGGGCCGCAACTCGGTGGTCGAGGCGCTGCAGGGCGGCGTGCCGGCGAACACGCTGTACGTTCAGCAGTTCATCGACACCGACGACCGCGTCCGCGAGGCCTTCCAGGCCGCCAACGAGCGCGGCGTCCCGCTGATGGAGGCCCCGCGCGCCCAGCTGGACCAGATGACCGGCGGCCTGAACCACCAGGGCCTGGTGCTCCAGGTCCCGCCGTACGAGTACGCGCACCCCGACGACCTGCTGGAGGAGGCCGCCAACAGCGGTCAGGACGCGCTGATCATGGCGCTGGACGGCGTCACCGACTCCCGCAACCTGGGTGCCGTGGTCCGTTCCGCCGCCGCGTTCGGCGCGCACGGCGTGGTGATCCCCGAGCGCCGCGCGGCCGGTATGACCGCCGGTGCCTGGAAGACCTCCTCCGGTGCGGCCGCCCGGCTGCCCGTGGCCCGCGCCACCAACCTGACCCGCGCGCTGGAGGCCTACCAGAAGGCCGGCCTGATGGTGGTCGGCCTGGCCGCCGACGGCGAGGCCGAGATCGGCGACCTCGACGCGCTGAACGGCCCCGTGGTGATCGTGGCCGGCTCCGAGGGCAAGGGCCTGTCCCGCCTGGTGTCGGAGACCTGCGACCTGCGGGTGCGGATCCCGATGCCCGGCCACACCGAGTCGCTGAACGCCGGTGTCGCCGCCGGCATCGTGCTGTACGAAGCGGCCCGCATGCGCGCCAAGCGCTGACCGCCTGGGCGTAAGGCGCCCACTGTGGCACTGACGCACCGTCACGACATGTGACGGTGCGTCGTTTTTGCGCGTCAACCGGTCGGGTCCGGTCGGGCCCGATCGGATTTCTCATGATCACTTCAAAGCCCCGCCCGGAATCCACCCGGGAGAGTGTCCTCCGGGCCCGTCACCCGGTTAGAGGGGTGTGGACACCAGAACACCTCGGCGTTTCGGGCAGCGCTCCGCGGGGATAGACGACGGCCCGGGCCTCAACACGGTCCGGGTTCCGTCCGACCCGGCGAAGCTCAGCAGCACCCAGGCCAGTTTCCGGGTCAGGCTCTCCGGCCCGGTGACCGCATTGATCGACCGCCCCACCGGTGCCGCCTTCGGCGACCCCTACAACCTGCAGCACGGCACCCGCCCGCTGGTCACCCCGCAGGTCGTGGTGCCCGCAGCGACGGTGCCCACGCTCGCCGGGATCACCGCCGCCTCCGTCACCGGCACCACGCCCCGCCGCAAGCCCCGGGTGGTCACCTGGAGCGGCCAGGCCGCGCCCGGCGACACCGCCGCCACCCAACTGCTCGAAGCCGTCCGGCTGAACACCGTGCCCGCCCCGGCGAAGGCCTTCTCCGAGCAGGACACCCAGCAACTGCAGGCCGTTCCCCGGCAGTACGGGACGGGCTCCGGCGCGGGCGCGGGCGCGGGCCCGGGCTCGGCTTCGGGTTCGGACGAATCGTCGCGGGTCGGCGTCGCCGAACTGCTGGACGAGTCGGTGCGGGTCGGCGGGCACAGCTGGCACCCCGAGGGCGAGCTGCCCGAGACGCCGTCGCTCGGCGAGGGCTCCAGGCACGCCTGGTACCCCGGCCGCCGGGTCGACCTCGGCCTGGTGCTGCTGCCGCTGCGGGTGCTGCTCGGCTCGCTGTCCGTCTACGCCGGATTCAGCAAACTCTGCGACCCGGTGTACTTCGACGGTGGCGAGCGCGGCTCGATGATGCGCTGGCTGTCCTCGCTGCACCCCTGGAGGGTCGCCCAGCCGCTGCTGGACTTCGCGATGGCCCACCCGGTCGGCGCGGGCCTCGCGGTCTCCTTCGCGGAGATCGTGATCGGCGTGCTGTCCATCCTGGGCCTGTGGCAGCGGCTCGCCGCCGGCGGCGCGATGGCGCTGTCCGCCGCGCTGCTGTTCACCGTCAGCTGGAAGGCGGTGCCGGCCTACGACACCCCCGACCTGATCTTCCTCGCGGCCTGGAGCCCGCTGCTGATGGCCGGCGCCCCGTTCGCCTCGCTGGACGGCCGGATCGCCCTCGAGGCGTTCCGCCGCTACGGGCCCGCCGAACCCGGCGCGGTCCGGCGACGGATGCTGCGCCGCCGCTCGGTCGTCACCGCCGTGGTCGTCGGTCTGACCCTGCTCACCGGCTCGCTGCTCGGCGCCGCCGTCCGCACCGGCCGCACACAGACACCGGTGCACCCGCCGGCGGAGTACGGCACCCCGGTCTGGCCGAGCAGCGGCCCGTCGCCCTCCCCGTCCGCACCGACCACCCCGCCGTCCCAGGGCCCCACCAAGGTCGCGCCCTCTCCCTCGCCCAGCCGCAGTGGCAGCGGCAAGCCCAAGCCCAGCACCGGCCCGTCCGGCGGCACCAGCCCCGCGCCGCACGCCGGGGGTGGCAGCAGCGCCGGTACGGGCGGCTCCGCAGGCGGCACGGGCACCGGCGGTGCCGGGACGGGCGGCGCACCCAGCAGCCCGCGCTCCCAGCCCTCGCACGGGGTGATCGGCGGGCTGCTGGGCAGCGGGCCGCCGCTGCTGGAGCTCGGCATGCGGCCGGCGGCCGTGAGCGAGACGGCCTGACGGCCGGTCGACGTACGGCAGGGCCCCTTCCGGGAGATCTCCTCCTGGAAGGGGCCCTTCGGTTCGGTCGGGCAGGCGGGCGAGAAACCGGGGGCGCGGGGAACCGCGCGAAACGGAAGGCACCCGTCAGCAAGATCGCGAGCACGTGCAGGTCATTGCCCTGCGTCGCGATCTTGCTGACGGGTGCCTGGTTTCTCGCGCGGTTCCCGGTGGTGGCTGCTGTCTAGCCGACCACTCCGGCGGCGAAGGAGCCGTCGCAGACCGGGCGGGCGAAGGAGCGGGCGCGCTGGACGTCGCCCTGGTACTTCTTCACCGCGGCGCGGCCGAGGTCGCCGGCCAGGGCGCTGCAGTAGGGGGTGAGGGAGGGCTTCTCGCGCATGGTGCGCTCCAGCAGGTCGAGCGCGGTGCCCGGGTTGTGGTTCTTCAGCTCCTCCATCAGGTCGACCCGGAGCGCGTCCTGCGCGGCCAGGCCCTGGGTGTTGGGAGAGGTGGAGGTCCGGCCGATGGTGCCGTCCCCGCTGGAGGCCGCGACCACCTGCTGGTCCAGGGCCGTTGGCGGGGCCCATGGGACGCGGGTGACGGCGAGGGTGCCGGTGGTCACCAGGATCACCGGCAGGGTGAGGGCAACGGTCTGGCCGATTCGGCGAACGAGCTGTTTCACGCACAGGAGAGTAGCGGTGCGTGGCGGAATGGGCGCGCCGCGTTACCCCAACGAGTGATCGCTGTCCTGTTTTGTTCCGCCATCAGGTTGACGCGAGGGGCTGAAACGGCGGAACCCCCTGCCGACGGCCGTCGGCAGGGGGTTCCGGTGCGTTGGTCAGCGCGCCGCGTCAGCGGCCGGCGGCCGGCGGCCGGCGGCCGGCGGTCAGCGGCTGAGGCGCTCGCCGGTGGTGGCGAAGACGTGGGTCTCGTTGCCGACCGGGACGACGTGGATGGTCTCGCCGCGCTGCGGGATCTCCCGGCTGTGCACGCGGACCACGATGTCCTTGTCCTGGCCCGACACCTGGGTGGTGCCGTACACGAAGCCGTCCGCGCCGAGCTCCTCGACCACGTTGACAGTGACCGCGACGCCCTCGACACCGCCGGCCGGGACGATCTGGAAGTGCTCGGGGCGGATGCCCACCACGACGTTCTTCGCGGAGCCGGCCTTCGACAGGTCCTCACGGTCGATGTTGATCACCGAGCCGCCGAACTTCACGCCGCCGTCCACCAGCGGAACCTCGACCAGGTTCATCGCCGGGGAGCCGATGAAGCCGGCCACGAACAGGTTGGCGGGCTTGTCGTACATGGCGCGCGGGGCGTCGACCTGCTGGAGCACGCCCTTGTCGAGCACCGCGACGCGGTCGCCCATGGTCATGGCCTCGGTCTGGTCGTGGGTGACGTAGACCGTGGTGATGCCCAGGCGGCGCTGCAGGCCGGCGATCTGGGTACGGGTGGAGACGCGGAGCTTGGCGTCCAGGTTCGACAGCGGCTCGTCCATCAGGAAGACCTGCGGCTGGCGGACGATCGCGCGGCCCATCGCGACACGCTGACGCTGACCACCGGAGAGCGCCTTCGGCTTGCGGTCCAGGTACTCGGTCAGGTCGAGGATCTTGGCGGCCTCTTCGACCTTGGTGCGGATGTCCGCCTTGTTGACGCCGGCGATCTTCAGGGCGAAGCCCATGTTCTCGGCGACGGTCATGTGCGGGTACAGCGCGTAGTTCTGGAACACCATCGCGATGTCCCGGTCCTTCGGCGGCAGGTGGGTCACGTCGCGGTCGCCGATGCGGATGGCGCCGCCGTTCACGTCCTCCAGGCCGGCCAGCATGCGCAGGGAGGTGGACTTGCCACAGCCGGAGGGGCCGACCAGGACGAGGAACTCGCCGTCGCCGATCTCCAGGTCGAGCGCGTCGACCGACGGCTTGTCGGCACCCGGGTAGACGCGGGTGGCCTTGTCGTACGTCACAGAAGCCATGCTGCTTCGCTCCTTCACCGGCAGGAACGTGCCGGACGATCCGAGTAAAGGTTGGGTGGTCTCCACCGCCCCGAGTGGTCTGGACCATCGACCCCGGCGCGGCTTCTCGTGACGGTACCCGCCGACCCGTTCTTTTGTCAGCCCTCGCCCGCCCCCGACTTCCGCATCGATCCGATCACGGCCCACCCCCCGCCCGTCCCCTCAACCGCCCGCATCGCCCCGCCCCCGCCCGGTACACTGCCCACTGGTGCCGACGCGGATCCCGCGGACGGCTACCGCGCCTCCTTAGCTCAGCTGGCCAGAGCACCGCTCTTGTAAAGCGGGGGTCGTCGGTTCGAACCCGACAGGGGGCTCTCGTTTCCACCCTGGATGAGCTGCAGCTTTGGTCTTCTGGGGGCTTCGCCGCCGGCTCGGACGAGTCGTCCGAGGCCGTTTGCGTGAGCGATGCGTGAGCGGATGGCCTGGATGTCTTGTTGGCCGCCGTGGACTGGGCATCCTTGCGCGTCCTGTTCGCCCTCGGCACGAGCCGCGCGGCCGCCTCGGCAATCGCCCGGTCGACTTGCGGGAGCAGGGTTGTGTACGTGTCCGAGGTGATGCCGATCGAGGAATGGCCGAGCATCTCCTTGATCGAGTGCAGGTCCGCGCCCGCCGCGTGAGCGAGCGTGGCCGCGCCGTGCCGGAGGTCGTGCAGCCGGATCGGCGGCAGGCCGGCCTCCTCGGCCAGCTCGCGGAACCGGTCGGTGACGGCGGTGGGGTGCAGCCACTCGCCGTTCTCCTTGGTGAAGACCCGGCCAGTCTCGACCCAGGCCGTGCCCCACACCGCGGTCGGCACGCTGCCGCTCACGGTGTGCCTCCAGGACGGACACCGTCTCGGACGAGGGCGATCGTGCGGGCGCCCGCGTCCGTCTTCGGGTCTTCCTCGGAGACCGCCCAGCCGTCCACGACGAGCTGCTTGGCCACCGTGAGCAGTCCCGACTTCAGGTTGGTGTCAGCCCTGAGGTTCCCCCGCTGACCTGGACAGCTTGATACTGGGACGGATGGTCCCGGAGGAAGCAGCCCAGGTAGTGAGCAAGCAGAGCAACAGGAGCAAGCGGTACACAGCCGAGTTCAAGCGCGACGCGGTCGAGCTCGCGCTGTCCTCGGACAGGACTGTCACCGAGGTGGCCCGGGATCTCGGGGTCAGCTCCGAGGGGCTGCGGAACTGGGTCAACCAGGCGAAGGTGGACCGGGGCGAGGGCCCGACCGGCGCCCTGACCAGCGCGGAACGCGAGGAGCTGGCCCGGCTGCGGCGGCAGAACCGGGAACAGCAGCAGACCATCGAGCTCCTGAAAAAAGCCGCGGCCTTCTTCGCGCAGGAGACGCTGAAGTAGGCGCCCTGTGCGCCTTCGTCGACGCGGAGAAGGCCACCGAGACGAACCCCGGCGGCTTCAGCGTGGCACTTCTGTGCCGCGTCCTGGGTCTGCCGCGCTCCACCTACTACGCACATGCCGCCACCGCCCCGGCCCGGCGGGTTCGGCAGCGGGCCGAGGAGAGGCTGGTGGGTGAGATCCGGGTGCTGCACGCCGGCTCGCGCGGCGCCTACGGCGTTCCCCGGATCCACGCCGCCCTGGCGCGGGCCGGCCGGGTGGTCAACCGCAAACGCATCGAGCGGCTGATGCGCGAGCACGACATCACCGGCATCACCCGCCGCAGGCGTCGGGGGCTGACCCGGCAGGCCAAGCGGGCCGTGTTCGCCACCGACCTGATCGGCCGGGACTTCACCGCCCCCAGAGCCGGCATGCGACTGGTCGGCGACATGACCGAACTGGTCACCGGGGAAGGGAAGTTGTATCTGGCGACCTGCATCGACCTGGCCACCCGAGAGGTGGCCGGCTGGGCCTTGGCGGACCACCACCGCGCCGAGCTGCCGGTCGCCGCGCTGAGGATGGCGGCCGGACGCGGACAGCTGGAGGCGGGCTGCATCATGCACACCGACCGCGGCAGCGAGTACACCAGCAGTGAATTCCGGTCTGTGATAAGCGAGTTGGGAATGAGACAGTCGATGGGAAGGGTCGGCTCCTGTTACGATAACGCCGCAGCGGAGAGCTGGTTCGCCCTGTTCAAGGCCGAAATCGGCACCACAGTGTGGGCCACCCGAGCCCAGGCCCGGGCCGACATCTTCCGCTTCATCGAGGTCGAGTACAACCGCACCCGGCTCCGCAGGCACCCCCAGCTCGGGTACCTCACCCCATTTGAAACCCGGGCAAGACTGCGGCACGACTTCACCCCCGCAGCGTAGAAACCCGCTGTCCAAGATCAGGGGGGAACTTCAGCCCAGCGTTGACCGCACGCCTCGCCGCGTCGCAGCCTCCGGAAGGTGGAGCTGGCGAGGACAGGAGCGCTGCGTCGGTCCCTACTGTCTGCGGTGGGCATCTCGCTTCCGGACGAACTGGGCGAGGCGGACCCTGTTCTGACGGACGACGTACTCGATGCCGCCGCTGCCGCATGGTCCGCTCAGAGGATCGCCACTGGCACCGCCGCATGCCTTCCTGAGGTGCCCGAACAGGACATCGGAGGACGTCCAGTGGCCATTTGGTACTGATCCAAAGGCCAGCCTGCGTCTACGCGTACCAGGCGGCGGGTTTCTGGATCGCCTACCGGCCAAGCCCAGGTGATGGGTATGTCCCGGCAACCTTTGAGAGGCGGGCCCGTAGGGCGCCTTCCAGGTCGAGGTTGTCGCCTCGGGTGGTGGTCTGCAGTAGTTCGGTGATGACGACGAGTTCGGCGAATCGTCCGGCCGGGGTGTTGAGGATATGGTCCAGCCGTCGGCGGATCTGGGCGGCTGTTTCAGGGACGAGGAGGCTGTACGCGTGTAGGAGCGCTGCGTCGTAGCCTGCGGGTGCGATGCCCCAGCCTTCCCAGTCGAGCACTATGAGCGTCGGGCTGGTGAGGTTGGCCCAGTGCATGTCGCCGTGGGCCGTCGTCCAGGCGGGAACGATGGTGTCGACAGGGATGCCCAGGTATTCCGGCATGGCCCGGTCCAGATACTCCTGGCGGACGGCCACCCGGCCGCTGGGTACGGCGGCAATGGCATCGAGCGTGCCACTGAGATTTTCCCACCAGGTTTCGTCCAGGTCCGGTGCTGCCCGCAGAACAGGCTCGTGGGTGGTGATGGTGGGGGTCGTGACTCTGTCGTACAGCTCTGCCAGGTAGCCGTGTTCGGCCTCGGTCCAGGTGCGTCGTTCGCGTAGTCGGGGCCGGGGGACCGCAGGCGGCATGAGGCGTTCCGCCTCCTGCGGTCCCTCCCAGAGCTTCCCGCCGGCCGTGTTGGCCGGGGCAGACACCAAGCGGAGCCAGCCCTCGCCGGACGCCGTGGCCACCGGGCGGCTGAGGGTGCGACCGCGCCAGCCCCACGCCTCGCGCGATCCGATCGGCAGCACCTGGAGCGCCACTGCTGCCGCGGCGTGCATCTCGTGCATCCGCTTGGCGATATCCGGCTCAGGTTCCGAGTACATCAACGACCCTTCGTAGCAGGTCCTGGGACAACGGGGGCCGGCCAACAACGCCGGCGGCCTGCCTCCAGTGTTCCGGGTTCCCTGTCGACAGGAGTACGCGGTTCACTCCGGGGGCTGAGGCAACGACGGCGAGGGCGGCCTCTGCAGGCGTGCTATCGAGGCTGATCAGCTCGGCCAGCTCGCGGGTCACGATGTTGGGGATCTCGCCGCCGTGGAGCGGCGCGGAGGCGAAGACTTCCAGACCTGTATCCAGGGCCTCGGCCAACGGGCCTTGCCCGTCGAGGGCCTGGGCGACGGGTGCGAGATGAACGAGGGAGACCGGGAGTTGGATGGCTCGTAGGTGGTGGTTCGGGCCGCCGGCCTTGGTCGCGAGTTCGAGCAGGGTGGGCACGTCGAAGAGTCCGCTGCTGAAGCCACACCAGGTTGCGACCCCGTAGGCGCCGATCGCGTGTTGGCTGCACGCCTCCTCCAGGGCGAGGAAGGCGGCGTACAGCCGGTCGGCGATCTCGCCTTCCTGGCGGCCGT
Organism: Kitasatospora sp. NPDC051984; assembly: GCF_044593455.1. Lineage (NCBI taxonomy): Bacteria > Bacillati > Actinomycetota > Actinomycetes > Kitasatosporales > Streptomycetaceae > Kitasatospora > Kitasatospora sp. NPDC051984. The sequence continues at coordinate 37,742 of NZ_JBIUCB010000010.1, read as the reverse complement.
GTTCGGGGTTGTGCAGGAACACCAGGTCGGGGACTCGGCCGAGCATGCGTTTGCTGCGAGCGACCTGCCAGGCGATGTAGTCGGGCGCGAGGCAGTGTCCGGGCTCGGCGTCCTCGACGGACAGCGCGCCCGCACGCACGCCGAGGCGCCTGGCGCTCGGCGAGAGGAAGCCCGCCTTCGTGGAGACCCGCAGGTCAGGGTAAGCAGCCAGGGCCAGGGCCAGCGATGTCTCCGCCTGGCCGTTCTCGTAGTTGGGCGCTGTGTCCACCCAGTCGGCACCACGGGAGGCGGCCATCAAGGCGGCCTCGGCCACATCGAGACAGCGGTAGGTGCCCAGGCCCAGCCGTGCGGTCATCGCTCGCCCCCGATGGCGGCGACCTGGCCGTCGACCAACTCCGTCACGACACCGGCCGCCTGCGCGAGCGTGATGCCGGCGGCCTGTGCGATATCGGCCAGTCGGTGACTCTCCCCGTCGGCGAGGAGTGTGAGCATCGGCTGGGCCTTGGCCGCGAACGTCCACTCCTCGCCGCCTGTGGTCAGCCGCACCGTGTCCTCCGGCCCGGCGGTGAGCGCGGGCCGCGTGGTGACGAGACGCACCCGCAGATCCGCGTCCGGCGGAGCCGTCGTGATGTACGGCAGCGACGGGACCAACCTAGCCCGCTCGGTGGCATCGCGAGCGGCGGAGAATCGAGTGATCAGATCGGCACTCTCCAGCTCGGCCGCGACGAGCTTGCCGATCGTTTCGAGGAAGACGCGCTGCTCCTCGGCAGTTCCGAAGCGCGGAATGTCCGCCCGGATGGCCTCGTGGGCGCGCAGGACCTCCGATAGCCAGGTGACCAGGTCAGCGCCCGTCGTGCTCTGCAGCCCGCACGTGACGTGCAGCGAGTGCTGGCCCTCGGAAGCGGCGACAGCGTGCCACCAGCCCCGGGGCAGGTAGAGCATGTCACCAGCGTTGAGCACCAGGTCGGCGATGGGTTCGTCCGGCGGTGGCTCGGGCATTTCGACGTCACAGTGCATGGGGACCGAGCGGGTCGGTCCGTAGATGCGCCAGCGCTTCGCGCCGTCGAGCTGGACGACCACCACGTCATGGTCATCCCAGTGGACGCCGAAGCCCTCGGTGCTGGTCCACGAGGCGTACAGGTTGACCTGCACGCCGGTTCGCAGCCAGCGCTCCAGCTGGCCGGCCAGGGACCCGATGCCGGGGTGGAGTTCGTCGACGGGCGTCCAGGACCAGCGTGGCACCCTCGGCGAGGCGCTTGTGCAGCTCGGAGGGCTGGAGCTGGTACCAGACGGTGCTCCGCCGGGTGGTGATCGGCCGGGAGTAGGTGTGCGCAGGCACCTGCTCCCCGTTGGCGGCGAGGCGGAAGCGAGGCGGTTCGAACCGGTGGTGGGTCAGGATGGCGTTGATGTCATCCCAGCTCATCAGTTCAGCGAGCGACGCGGCTTCACCGCGTGCGACCTTGAAGCTGCGGCCGAGCGTCCGGGCGAGGAAGTCATCCCCGCCCAGACGCTCAACCACCGAGAAGTGCTCGGCGGTCATCGTGATGCAGCCGTCAGTCGTTGGTGTCGGTGCGGCCGGTGGAGCCGCCGTCCGACGGCTGCTCGCCACGCGAGCGGGCCGCGGCGACCTTCGTACGGGCGACCAGCAGGCCGTCGCCCTCCAGCTCGGTGCTGGTCGTCAGGTTCTCGGGCATGAAGCACTCCTTCGGTTTCATGGGGCGGGCCGACTGCGCGGCCCCGTCGTGGGTGCAGCGATGGATCCGTTGCCAGGGCAAGCCGTTGGCAAGGAACCTCAGGTGCTTTTGCCGCGTGGTTGTTGACCAGCGCGGCCACCTGCATCCCCCCAAGCCCGCGTCGGGGCGGGAGGAAGTCTTGTCAGGCACTGGTCGGGACGACGTCCCGTGCCTTCGGGGCCGCGGCCCTCACCAGCGCGGTGAGTCGCTCGTCGCCCGAGACGGCGGCGGTGGTGCCGACCTCGAACCAGATCCGTTTGCCAGCGGGGTCCGGCTCGGCGCCCCAGTTCGTCGCGAGCGCTGCCACCAGGAACAGCCCTCGCCCGTCGGTGGCGTCGAGATCGATCCCGCCGGCAGCCGGAAGGTCGTGGCCGATGTCCGTCACCTCAACGCGCAGCCGTTCACCGTCCCAGGACACGCACACGACGCACGGGGCGTGGGTGTGGGACACGGCGTTGGTGATCAGCTCGCTGGACAGCAACTCGACATCGCGGAGCGCGTCCTCCGCGAGCGGCAGGCCCCAACCGCGTACGGCCCGTATTACCCGCCGCCGGGCGTTCGGCACGGCCTCGGCACTGGGCAGCACGCGAAAGCCGAACGGGGCGGGGGCAGTGGCCTGCCGGGTGGCGACGGACATGAGCGCGGACCTTTCACCGGGACGAGGTCGGCAGCGGGCCGATTCGCGCCGGGATTCACCCGGCAGGTATCTACAGAACCGCCTCCAACACCGGTGAACCAGAGCAGAATTGAGGCGGCAACGAGGCATCCGTGCTGCAAACCCGGGCATGACCTGGCCTGTTACGGCTGCAGACGAACTGACGTACCTCTGGAGGACGCGGGATGGCATCCAGGAGGTCCCGGCTGATCCAGCGCAGGGAGGCGGTTGGCCATACCCAGGAATCCCTGGCTGAAGCCCTCGATGTGGACCGTACGACCGTGGGGCGATGGGAGAGCGGCAGGGGCGCCCCACAGCCCTGGATGCGGCCGAAGCTCGCCCGCGTCCTGAAACTCTCGGTCGACCAGTTGGCCGACCTGCTGACAGCACCCCCGGCAGCCGCCGAAGCAGTTCCACCGCCCAGCAGCGGCGGCGAGGCTTCGCCTCCTGTGCCTGCCCAGCGCACGGACCACGACAACGATCTCGTAGTGGCCATGGCAGCCGACTCGGCAGAGTCCGCACTCTTCCTTCGCTTCGCGAGCGCGTCCAACGTGGACGACACGCTGCTTGAACAGATCGACGCGGACATCGCGAGGCTCGCAGGGGACTACGTGAGCAAGCCGGTATCCGAGCTCTTCAACGACATCGGAGCCCTCCGGCGAGGAGTGTTCGACTTACTCCGAGGCCGCCAACACCCCTACCAGACAAGCCATCTCTACCTGCAGGCCGGACGCCTCTGTGGCCTGGCTACCCATGTCGCCCTCGACCTCGGCCAGTACGCAGCTGCGGCTACGCATTCGCGAACGGCCTGGCGCTGCGCGGAGTCAGCCGGCCACAACGGTCTCCGGGCCTGGATCCGATCCGTCCAGTCCCTGATCGCCTACTGGCAGCAGGACTACCACCAGGCCGCCGAGCTGGCCAGAGCCGGACTGCCGTACGCGGACAGCGGGACGATCGCAGGACGCCTGCTCAGCCTTGAAGCACGGGCCACCGCCGCGCTCGGCGACAGCGCGAGCGCGCTACGAGCCGTGGAAGCTGCCGAGGCGGCGCGGAGCACAGTAGCCGCTGTGGATCTTCCCGGCGTATTCACGTTTCCCGAGGCCAAGCAGTGGACCTACGCCGGCACCGCCCTCCTCGCCCTGGGCAGCCAGCGCCACGTGAACCGCGCTATCGAGGCGTCCTCCCGGGCCATCGCCTTGTACGAGTCCGCACCGCAGCAGGAACAGTCCTCCGGCGACCTGCTGGCTGCCCGCCTCGACCTCGCCAACGCCCACCTCGCCCACGGTGACCTCGACGGTCTGCAAGAGAAGCTCTCAGTGGTGCTGGGCGCCGCACCGGACCGGCGAACAGCGAGCATCTCCAGCCGCCTTCGGGCGCTGAGCACTCGTCTCGCCGAGCCTGCCTATGCGGGCTCCCCGATTGTCCTGAGTCTCCGTGAGAATGTCAGAGAAGCCTGCTCTCGACCCGCACTCACGAACCCTCCGGAGCTGCCCCAGTGACGAGCAACACCGCACAGCAGGACGCCGCAGTCGCCGACAAGACGATCCTCGCGAACAGCGCCTATGCCGACGGACGCCACCTGGCCGCCCGCCAGTCGATCTACCGGTGGCAGCAGCCGCAGTACGACCTGCCCGGGATCGTCGTCGAGGAGCTGGTCGGCACAAGCGGGATCGTCCTCGACGTCGGCTGCGGCAACGGCAAGTTCGTCGGCCGTCTGCACAAGGACCGGCCGGACCTGCAGGTCGTCGGGATGGACATCTCGGCGGGCATTCTCGCTGACGTCGAGAAGCCGGTCTTGGTGGCCGATGCCCAAGTCCTGCCGTTCTCCGACAACAGCGCCGACGCTGTGTTGGCGCTGCACATGCTGTACCACGTCAGCGATATCGAGGCCACGATCAGGGAACTGGCCCGCGTCCTCCGGCCCGGTGGCGTCCTAATCGCCTCGACTAACAGTGACACCGACAAGCAGGAGCTGGACCAGCTGTGGGCCAGGGCTGCGGGAGACGTCCTCGGGATCCCCGAGGGGCCAGCGAGGGTCTCCCTCAGCTCCCGCTTCTCCTTGGAGAATGCCCCGCGCTACCTTCGGGCAGCGTTCACGGAGATTCAAGTACGGGACCTGCCTGGCACGATCGAGATCACCGACACTGCGCCGATCATTGCCCACCTGGCCTCCTACGAGGCGTGGGCCGACCACTGCGGCGTCCCGTTTCATGAGACCGTCAGCAGGGCTGCCGAGATCGCGGCGGCCTCGATCAAGGCCGAAGGGTCGTTCAAGATCACCTGCCGAGGGGGAATCCTCATTGGTCAGCCGTAGAGTGGACGCATAGGGGTGAAACTTTTCCTCTTGGTCTGTAGCTGTGGCCTGGCGCTATATTGATGTTCCCAACTGTCATTTCCGTCGTCATGCAGATGACTTCGATCTCCCGAGCAGAGGTGCGGAACTGTGAACAGAGATAGATTCGAGCTGGCGCTTACTAGGCTCGGACCTGAGGACGGTGTGCTATTTGAGCAGCTGGCGTCAGCATTTGCTGCGCTGGAGTATGGGAACCTCCGGACGATGGCGTCTTTCGGTGGGGACGGCGGTAGGGATGCGATCCTCTATACGCCTGATGACGATGATGGCGTAGTATTCCAATACTCGGTCACCGTTGACTTCTCTGGCAAGATCCTGCGAACTGCAAAACGGCTCCAGAAGACCGTTCCAGAAGCACGTGAGATCATCTATCTCACCAGCCAGGTAGTTGGACCAAAGGGTGATGAAGTCAAGAAGAGGGTCCGGAAAGAATATCGACTCTCGGTTGATATCCGGGATCGCTCATGGTTCCTGGATAGAGTCAACCTCCATGCGCAGTCCCAGCAAGCCGCTGAATCGCTGGCTAGGATAAAGGTCGATCCGCTGATTTCCCGGATCGAGAGTGGAGCACCTGGTGTCCTGCCTGGTCTTACGCGCGAAGAAGAGGCAGAGGCTGCTTTTTTCCTTGAGGTCAACTATGGCAACGAGGATAGAAAGAAGGGTCTGACTAAGGCAAGCTTCGACTCGCTGGTTCGAGCTGCGCTACGTGGCACTGACTCGCAGAATAGAATTCCGAGATCCGAAGTTATATCGAAGGTCTCTCGGATGCTGCCTGGTGGACGCGACTACGCACCCCTCGTGAACTCGTCGCTTGCTCGCCTCAATAAGTCCGCGATACGCCACTGGCGGCCGACTGACGAGTTCTGCCTGTCTCACGATGAGGCTGAAAAGGTCAAGGATCGTGCTGCGCACTTGCTGCTGCTGCAGGAAGAGTTCAGATTCGAGCTGCTTCAGTTCGTTACGGCGGCCGAAGAGTTTCTTGGTCAGAAATTCTCGGCGGCTGATCAAAATCTAGCGGTTGAGATTGCCGAACATGCTCTCGATAAGATGCTCCTGGATCGAGGTAGAGCTTTTGCAGAGGCGGTCGCAGTGGACCGCGTATCTGACTATCAGTCTGAAAGTATTTCTCCGCTCATCGAGACCGCCATCACCAGCCTGGGGAGGAATCCCGCCCGGAAGGTCCGCGAAGCAGCTGCTTATGCCGTCGGGCTGATCTTTACTGCGCCATCAAATGGCGTGTCGGAATATCTGCATGGAAAGATGGAGTCACACACCCTCTTTGCCCTTCTTCAAGCCACGCCCGACGTTCAAAAGACGGTGGTGAAGCTATTCAGTGGTGGGCTTATTTGGCTTGATTCAAATCTGCTTCTCCCGGTGCTAGCGGAGGAGCTGGCAGAGGAGGAGTCTCGTAGCTTCACGAATCTTCTTCATGTGGCCCGAGACTGTGGAATTTCACTTCGAGTGACATCGGGAGTCACGGAAGAGCTTTCCATGCACATGCGCCGCTCGCTGGCCTACGCGCGAGTGGCACAGCAAGGCGGTGTCTGGGACGGAGATGTTCCATTCCTGGCAGCTGCGCATTTGGCTGCAGGCCGTCCTCTCGCCTCGCTTGGGGGGTGGCTGGAGAACTTTCGCGGCGCTGACCAGCCAATGGAGGATGTCGCAGAGTACCTCGAAGATGAGCATGGAATTCGACTCCAGGACTTGAAAGAAGAGGCTGAGCGCGCCGATATTGCTCTTCGGGGTGCCGTGCAGGAGATCTGGTATGAGTCGAAATCGCGTAGAGCCAAAAGATTTTCGCAAGAAACGGTGCAAACTCTAGTTAATCACGATGTTGAGTGTTATCTCGGTGTCGTCGTTCGGCGGAGAAGTGAGAATAGGAGCCCTCTTGGGTTTAATTCCTGGTGGCTCACTCTAGATTCCACGGCGTTCAAAGTTCACTCCATGCTTCGGGATCGGATCTCGGGAGAGGTTCCATCCCCTCCAGTAATGAGCCCTGACTTCCTTTTGAGATATCTTGAGATTGGCCCGCTGCGGGCGGAGGTGTCTAATAGCTCCAGGGCAAAACTTCCGGTGCTGCTGGATATTTCGTTCCTTGAGGGCGTGTCCCCGCAAATGATGGGTATCGTGGATGCCATTCGCCAGGAAAATGCTGCACTTCCCCAACGTGTGCTCCGGCGAAAGATCAGGGACACAATGAATAAGCTCAAGGCGGAGCGCGGCAGGATCTCAGAGGGCGGCGTAGCGCTTGTTGAGCAAGAGGTCTTGGACAGCATACGAGCCTGAGCCATTACGCCCCTGTCTGGCCGCATAGCCGCGGAGTTGTTGGTGATAGGAGCTGACGCTGCTGATAGCGGCGTGAGTGATGCGTGAGCGGATGGGATAGCAGGAGCCAAACCGAGGTGGATCGCCTAGCCTCCCGCGTGGCGCTGACCTGCAGGTTCAGCGCCACGCGGCATTAGGCGTCACGCCCCGTCATGATCCGGGTTCGTCTTGTAAAGCGGGGGTCGTCGGTTCGAACCCGACAGGGGGCTCCGGATGCAGAGGTTGACGGAGGGCCGGTCGCCGGGAGGGATCCCGGGGCCGGTCCTTCGGCGTTGGTGGGGTCAGGCGCTTTCGGTGGCGGCGATGAGGGCGTGGATTTCGGCGATCTGTTTGACGTCCGAGTTGGCGAGGCTGGTCAGGGCGGTGTGCCAGGCGGCGACGGCCTCGCGGGGGCGGCCGAGGTCGCGGAGGATGAGGCCGCGCAGGTGTTCGGTGAGGCCGGTGCCGTAGCCCTCGGAGATGGAGGTGGTCCAGTCGAGGAGTTCGTGGCAGGCCGTCAGGGCTTCGGTGAGGCGGCCCTGCTGGCGGAGGGTGTCGATCCGGCCCTTCGCGCTTTCGATGCGGATGCCCCAGGGGGCGGAGCCGGGCGGGAAGGCGAGGGCGGCGTCGAAGTGGCGGAGGGCGTCGTCGTGGGCGCCGATCTGGAGGTAGGCGAAGCCGATGTTGTTCAGGCCTGCGACCTCGGCGGCGGTCAGGCCGACACTGCGGCCGGCCTCGATGGCGCGACGGTGGTAGGTGATGGCGAGGTGCGGGTCGGTGGCTTCGAGTACGGTGCCGAGGCTGCCGAGGGTGGTGGCCGCGCCGTGGGCGTCACCGTACTCCTGGGCGAGTTCGGCGGCGCGTTCCAGGACGGACCGGGCTTCCTCGGCGCGGCCCAGGGCGAACAGCAGCGTGCCGCGGTTGGAGGTGGCGTTGCGTTCCCGGCATCGGTCGCCGAGTTGTCGCCACAGCGCCTCGCTCTGCTCGACGAGGTCGAGCGCGGACAGGTAGCGGCCCATGTCGAAGTGCGCGCAGGCCAGGTCGCCGAGTGCGTGCGCCTCGGCGGTGTCGGCGCCCGCCTTCCGGGCCACCCGCACGGCGGTGCGGTTGAACTGGGCGAGCTCCGGGTGGCGGCCGCGGGCGCGGAGATAGGGGAAGAGCCCCCGCACCACCGGGAGCAGGTACTCGGCGGCCCACGGTTCGGCGGCGAGCCGGTCCACCAGGACCAGCAGGTTGCCGTACTCGGCGTCTCCGAAGGCCAGCGCGGCGTCCCGGTCGAGTTCGCGGCCGGGGGCGATGGCGGGCAAGTGCCGGTCCGGGTGCTTGGCCGCGTCCAGGGCCAGTGCCACGGCGGACACGGCGCCCAGGTACCACTCGAGCGCCGCGCGGGTGAGCCGGACGCGCTGCTCCGCGTCGGCGGTGAGTTCGCGGGCGTAGTCGCGGACCAGGTCGTGCGGGACGTAGCGGTCGAGTCGCGGTTCCTCGAGGAGAGCGACCTCGGTGAGGCGGTCGAGGGCGGCGGCGGCCTGGGTGGGGGTGAGGTCGAGGACGCCGGCCAGCAGGGGGGCGGTGTATTCGGGGAGGTCGAGGGCGCCGACGGCGAGGAGGGAGTCGGCGGCGCGTCGGTCGGGGCGGCGGGTGGAGTCGCGGAGTGAGTCGTAGGTGAGGGCGAGCGACTGGCGGATGCTCAGGTCGTCGAGTTCGAGTTCGTCGAGGCGGTCGGTGCCTTCTTCCAGCCGGCCGACCAGGCCGCGGACCGGCAGGGTGTGGCGGGCGGCCAGGCGGGCGCCGACGATGCGCAGGGCGAGCGGGAGGCGGCCGCAGAGGTGGACGAGCCGGGTGAGGTCGGCCTGTTCGATGGCGACGACGGTGCGGTCGGCGGTGGCGCGGCCCGCGGTGCGTTCGACCAGGGCGATGCTTTCGCGTTCGGAGAGGGTGTCGAGGCGCAGGTGGAGTGCGCCGTCGAGGGCGAGCATCGGGGTGCGGCCGGTGATCAGTACGGCGCAGCCCGGTCCGGCGGGCAGCAGGGGGCGGACCTGGGCGAGGTCGGCGGCGTCGTCGAGGAGTAGCAGGGTGCGGGTGCCGGAGAGGGTGGTGCGCAGCAGGGCGGCGGCGGTGTCGGGGTCGTCGGGCAGTGCGGACGATTCGATGCCGAGGCCGCGGAGCAGGGCGGTGAGTGCGGGCAGGGTGCCGAGTGGGGTGAGGCCGGGGGTGGCGCCGCGCAGGTTCAGGAACAGTTGTCCGTCGGGGAACTCTTCGCGCAGCGCGTTGGCGCAGGTCAGGGCGAGGGCGGATTTGCCGACGCCGGCCATGCCGCTCAGTACGGCCGTGGCGGGCCGGTCGGTACGGCTCAGCAGGGCGGTGCGCAGGGTGTCGAGCTGGTCCTCGCGGCCGAGGAAGTGGGCGGGCGGGGAGGGGAGTTGGGCCGGTCTGGGGCGGGTGTTGGAGGTTTCGGCGGCGGGGGTCTGCGGGTCGGCGAGGATGCGCCGGTGCACTTCCTGGACGGCGGGGCCGGGTTCGATGCCGAGTTCGTCGACCAGGGTGCGGCGCAGTCGCTGGTACACGGCGAGGGCCTGGGCGCGGCGCCCGGTCAGGTCGAGGGCCTGCATGAGCTGGCCGTGGAAGGCCTCGCGCAGGGGGAGTTCGCCGACCAGGCCGGTGAGTTCGGCGATCAGGCCGTGCGGGCGGCCCTGGCGCAGTTCGGCGTCGAAGCGCCATTCCAGGGCCTGCAGCCGCTTCTCGCGCCACTGTTCGAGTTGGGCGGCGTGGTCGGCGGCCGGTTCGGGGACGTCGGCGAGCGGTTCGCCGCGCCAGAGTTCGAGAGCGGCGGCGGTTTCGGCCAGTACCTGCGGGAGGTCCCCGGCCTGGTGGGCGGCGTGGGCCCGGTGCACGGCCTGTTCGAAGCGGAGGGTGTCCAGCTCGTCGTCGGTGACGTCCAGCCGGTAGCCGCCGGGGACGGCCCGCAGGCGCTGGCCGGGTTCGTCGCGGAGTGCGCGGCGCAGCCGGGCGACCAGGTTGCGCAGTGAGGCTTCGGCGGTGGCGGGGGCGTGGGCGCCCCACAGGGTGTCGATCAGGCGGTCGAGCGAGACCGGCCGGTTGGCGTGCAGCAGCAGGACGGCGAGCAGGACGCGGGCCTTCGGGCCGCGGACCGGGCAGTCCTGCCCGCCGTCCTGCGCCAGCAGACTGCCGAGCAATCCGAACCGCACCCGTGTGCTCCCCGTGCCGCGTGCAGGTCTCCGCCGGCTCCCACCGGTGCACGTGAGGGAGATGTTAGCTGCCGGTTATCGGCCCACCGCAGGCTGTGCTCATCGGAACGCGACCGGGTCGAGGTACTCGGACCGACGACCGAGTCGTGGACCGTCCACCCGCCGGCGGCCGGCCCACGGGCCCGCCGTTTCCCCGGCTGTACCGAGCTGCTCCGGTACCGCAGGGGGTCGACGGAGGGGGGTAGCGCACGGCGGCGACGGGGGGATCGCCGTGCTGGGGGGCGCTGGAGTGGTACCCGCGGGGGGCGGGTACCACTCCGAAGCGCGTTGGCCGACGCTCGGCCTTGCCGGCGTTCAGTGTTGGCCGGTGCTCAGCCTTGCCGGCGTTCAGTGTTGGCCGGCGCTCAGCCTTGTCGGCGTTCAGGAGAGCAGCAGCGGCATGTCCCAGTCGTGCGGGGTGCCGCCGGACGCGTAGGAGTCCAGGGCGAGCGCGACGCCGGCGGCGCCGTCCAGGTAGCCGGAGACGTCGGACGCGAACGGCTTGGCGGTCATGCTGAAGCGCAGGCCGAACGGGGCGTCCGGGTCGAACGAGTCGATCAGCCGGGCGGCGATCAGGTCGCGCCGCTGCTCGATCCGCGGATCGGCGAAGTGTTCGTTCAGGCGGCCCAGTTGGTGCAGGGCGCCGGCCCAGCCGTGGCAGAGCGCGTGGTCGGTCATGCCCCAGTCGTCGAGCGGCCGGGTGAGCAGCCGCTCGACCGAGTCGCGGGCGGTCGCGGTCCAGTCGGGGCGGTCGAGGACCGCGCCGGCGACCTGCAGGGCGCGGGAGACGCCGGGCGCCCCGTAGCACCAGGACGGCCAGCTGGGGGGCTTCCGGTAGGCGTCGGGGCCGGCCAGGTACTCGGTGAGGTCCAGGAAGCCCGGCCAGTACGGGCCGTGTTCGTCGCGCACCGCCCAGCGGACCATCAGCTCGGCGGCGCTCTCCAGCGCCTCCTGGTGGCCGGGCAGCCGGATGCCGTCCCGCCAGGCCAGCGCGAGCAGCATCAGCGGGCCCGGGACGCCGTGCGACAGGCCGAGGTTGAGGTGGCCGTCGGGCAGTAGGTGTTCGGAGCCGATCCGCGGCGCGTCCAGCGCCCACCAGCGCGGGACGCGTACGCCGCGGTGCTCGGTCTCGCCGCGGGCCAGTTCGATCAGGTAGCCGAGGACGGTCTCCAGTTCCTCGCCGCAGGTCTCGGCGCGGGCCAGCAGGTACCGGCCGACGCCGGTCATGCCGCGCACCACCTCGTAGTGGCCGATGGTGGCGAGCGGCCCGTCCGGTACGGCGGGCATCGCGGTGTGCACCAACTGCCGCTGGTAGGCGTCGAGTCGGTGCAGGGCGGTGGTGTAGCCGCCGGTGGCCCGGTTGGCGATCAGTACGGCGAACGCCAGCGCCCCGGGGCCCTTGAAGATCCCGCTGGGGGTGGTCTTCCCGTCGGCGGCGGCCCGGGTGGCGACGGCGAGCCAGCCGTGCGCCCGCGCCGTCCGGTCGGTGCCGGGCCGGGCGCCGCCGCTGAACGCCAGCGACAGGCCCGGGCTGCCGCTGCCGAGCGTCAGTTCCGCCCACACGCCCTCCGCGACCCCGTCGTCGGCGGCCTCGGCGGGGATCCGGGTGGCGGCCATGGTGGCGGCGGGGTCGGCGAGCCTGTCGAGGATCCGGTCGGACATCACCCCGGCCGCTTCGCGCAGTTCGGCCCGGTGTGAGGGCGCGGCGGTGGGTTCGGTGACGGTCATGAGGAGCTCCGGGTGGTGAAGAGAACGGTGGCAGAGCGGAGGCGGCGTGCCGTCATGAGCGGCTCCGGGGACGTCCGGGCGAGGAAGGCCGAAGGCGCGTCGCCGGGCGGCGCAACGGGCCGGCGACGCTTCTGGCCCCGCGCAACTCCTCCGGCTCCGGGTACAACGCCGCCGAATCCCGGTGGCTGACGCCATGTCACTGCGTGCCGCCCGCGTGGGCCCGGCGGCCGAGCAGGGAGCGCGCCGCGCCGCGCAGGACGGCGTAGCCGCGGGCCTCGGCGGCCGGGTCGCTGCCGAACAGCCGGTTGTGACGCATGTGCAGCAGCGACATCAGCGCCTCGTCGCGGTCGGCCTCGGGCGCGGCCAGCAGCAGCCGGCCGAAGGCGCGCGGCGCGGGGGAGTCCGTCCAGAGGGTGGCCAGGGCGGGGACGCCGAGCAGTTCGGCGGCGTGCCGGGCGGCGTCGCCGGGGCGGATCAGCCGGTCGGTGAGGGCGCGGTGGCGCTGGTAGACCTGGTGGTCGGGGCCCTTGCTGAACAGGTGGTCGGCCCAGCCGCACCAGTCCCAGTCGCCGAGCGAGTCCAGCAGCACGGCGTGGCCGACGGCGGCCAGCACCTCGTCCGGCACGGCGGCCGCCCCGGCGCGGCGGGCCTGCAACTGGAGGACCGCGGACTGGCTGTCCGTCAGGAACAGTTCCTCGGCGGCCTGCTGGGCGTCCGGACCGAGGTAGCGGTCGGTCTCCGGCCGGTACACGTCGAGCGCCATGGTGCGCAGCGCGCCGGTGCCGATCAGCTGCCGGACGCGCGCGCCGAGCGCGGGCAGCACCCGGGCGTTCAGGACGGCGGGGTCGCCGTGCAGGCGCAGCCGCAGGTGCGGTTCGGGGTCGCGGTAGCGGAGGAAGAACCAGCGGTCGATGTTGTCGCCGAGGTCGGTGAGCAGCGCGGGCAGGTGGTCGGCGAGCAGCGTCTCGTGCGCGGACGGGTCGGCGTACAGCTTGACGAACAGCCAGTCCTCGCCGGGCAGATGGACGGCGGTCGGGGCGATGCGCAGCGCCGACCTGGCGAGCGGCGGGCGGTCGTCGGCGGCGGGCTCCGGCGCGGGGGCGCGGAACAGCGGGACGACGATCTCGGTGCTGTGGCCGTGGTTCCAGCCGAGGCCGGCGCCGTCCGCGGTGAGGTCCTGGTAGAGCTGGAACCGCGGTTCGGGGGCGGTGAGTTCGGCGCGCAGCAGGTCGGTGTCCCAGGTTTCGCGCAGGTCGATCGGGAACATCCGGTCGTTGCTGGCGATCTGCAGCCGGTCGGGCACCCGGAAGCGTTCGCGCCACTCGCGCAGGCCCTCCGCCCAGGCGGCCGGCCCGGCGGTGCGGGCGGCGTCGCGCAGGCGGCGGCCGGGCAGCCAGCGGCGCGGGGTGGTGAGGACCCGGCCGTAGCGGACGGCGGGCAGGTAGGGCAGCGTGTCCAGGCCCGCCCAGTCCCAGCCGGACCACACCCGGGGGCGGGCGGCGGCCAGCTCGGACAGGAAGCGGGCGACCGGCGGGGCCTGTGCGTCCAGGGCGAGCATGTGCGGGAAGACGGGGACGATCTGGCGGCCGGTCTCCGGGTGCAGCAGGCGCAGCCCGTCCTCGCCGGCGGCGACCAGCAGGGTGCGCCAGTCCAGGCAGTGCGGGTCGCCGCGGTCGGCGGGCACCCCGATCGGCAGGCGGTGCGGCAGCAGCTGCGGCACCTGGACGATGTTCAGCGAGCGCGGGTCGCGCGGGGCCAGCTCGACCTGGACGGGCAGTACTGCGTTCCCGGGGGACCCGGCGGACTCGTCGGGCCCGGCGGCGAGCGCGGCGAGGCCGTCGGTCAGGCCGGCCAGGTCGGCGAACCGGCCGGCGGTGGCGCCGGCCGTCCAGGAGCCGATGTGCGGGCTGCCGAGCAGCAGGAACTCGCCGCGGTCGAGGGCGGCGGTGGAGTCGGCGAGCAGCTGGAAGCAGAGTTCCAGGGTGCGCGGCGGCCGGCTGCTGCCCGGGGTGTGGCCGGCGGCGTCGGCGAGCCGGGCGATGTCGGCGTCGTCCAGTTCCAGGTCGCGGCCGGACATGACGGCCTGCTGGACGAGCTCGGCGACGGCGTTGCGACGGGAGCGGTCGGCGTCGTCGCCGGGCCCGGAGCGCGCGTGCGTGGGCAGCGCGCCGCCGTACTCGGCGGGCAGGCCGAGGCCGCGGTGCGGGTCGGCGAGGTCGCCCAGCGGGACGGCGCTCGCGGTGCCGTAGCGCTCGACGAACCGCTCCCGGTAGTCGCGCATGTGCTCCAGCGTGGTCCATTCGGGCGTGATCGCCCAGATCGCGGCGGCGTACCGGCGCACCTCCTCGCCGATCGCCTCGGGCAGCACCAGGTCGGCGGGCATCCGCAGGTCGACCTGGACGGGCGGCCGCTCCCCGGCCCGGTCGGCCGGGTCGAGCGCCCGGACCTCGTCCAGCAGGGCCCGCCAGGACTCCAGCCCCTCGCCGGGCCGGTCGCGTTCGTGGGCGGCCGCGGCGGCGCGGACGGCGCGCAGCCCCTCGGCCGCGCCCGGCACCACGCCGTCGACGGCGGACTCGATCCTGGTCAGCAGCGCGTCGTCGATCCGGTGCGGGGTCAGCGAGGTGAGCAGGAAACCGTGCTGGACGAGGCCGGCCAGCAGCGCGTCGATCCGCTCGGCGGGCAGCTGCGGGAAGCGCCCGGCCAGGTCGTCCAGCAGCGCCGCGTACCCGACCGGCCGGGCCGCCAGCTCGCGCACCCGGGCCACCAGCGCGTTGTCGCGCACCGAGAGCTCGCGCTCGCCGGTGTGCCGCAGCAGGCGGCCGTCGCGCAGCACGGAGAGGTCGTCCAGCACCACCTCGACCCGGCGGCGGACCTCCGGCACGGCCAGCCAGGCCAGCACCCGGCGGTGCAGCCAGCCGCCGTCCAGGCGCACCCGGACCTGGCCGGCCCCGGCGGGCGAGGACTTCGCGGCGGCCCCGAAGCTCGCCCGGCCGACACCCGCGAACAGGCCGAACGGCGTGGGCCGGCCGCCCGAACGGCGGGCGTAGCGGGTCAGTGTGCGGGCGGCGCTGACAGTCCGTTTCCGGCCGAGCGCGGCCGCGCCGTCGGGCTCGCCGAGACGCTGCAGGCTGAGCGCGAGGCTGCCGCTGGCGACCTCGACGGCCTGCCGCAGCAGCGGGTTCGCGGCCAGCCGGCGCACCCCCGGGACAGGGTCGTCCGGGTCGATCCGGGCCTCGGCACCGGTCCGGGGCGTGCTGGCCATCCGCACCAGCACCGGCTCGCGGATCTCGAACAGGTCCTGCTCAGGTCGCACGTTCGTGGTGTCCCTCACGGTCGGAAACGGCGGGCAACTGCGGCTGCGGGAGACTGCGGAGAACGAAGAACGCGGGGCGGGCCGCAGCCCGCCCCGCGCACGTGGTCTACCGACGTGACGTCAGCAGCACTTCGGGCAGCGGGTGCCGATCGCGTAGCTGCTCGGAGAGGTGAAGGTGCCCTGGCCGAACGCCTGGGTCTCGTCCGAGACCTCCGCGATGCGAAGGTCGAGGTCGAGGTCGCTGTCCTGCTGCACGAGGATCTCGGTACGCATGTTCCCCTCCAGAGGGCTCGTCGGTTCGGCCGCAACGGTGTCCCGGCCGGAGTGCCTGCTGCGAACGGGGGTTCGCTTTCGGCGCCGAGGCCAACCTTTTCCCGGCTTCCCACCATGTGGTGAGTGCCGGACTGGCCAACCTGCCGGCAGACGATCGCCGGGCGCCCGCCGAACGCCGCCGCGACCCCCGCCACCTGCGGTTCGTCGCTGACCGGCCGGTCGGTCGGGCCTGACCGGGCGGGCACGCACGCTGTCCATTTCCGAGGTGTGTGCGGGTAGAGGGGTTTCAGTAGTGAAAACGATGAACACTCCTGCTCCCGGGTGGTGGGAGGGGGAGCGGTGTGGCCGGTGCGACAGGAGTCCATGACCGGTTCGACGAACCTTCACCGTTTTGACTCAAACTTTGCCGCCCGGGGGTGGTATTCGGTCAACCGGCCGTGGATGCCGAGTCCGACCGGCCCTCCGACGCGTCCGCCGCCACCCGGTGCACGAACGTCGCGGTGAGGAACGACACCACCACGCAGACGATCACCAACGGCAGCGAATCCGCCGCCTGATCACCCAGCAGCGCCGCCGCCAGCACCGTGCTCGTCACCGGCAACCGGGTCACCGCCGCAGTGCTCGCCGCCAACCCCGCCGCCAGGCCCGCCGCCACCCCCAGCCCCGGCAACCCGCCCACCGCCACCCCGAGCGCCGCACCCAGCAGCACCGCCGGAAAGATCGGCCCACCCCGCAATGACCCCAGCGCCACCCCCCAGCCCAACCCCTTGAACACCACCAGCGCCAGCAACGCCCCCACCGACCACGCCTGCGGATCCGCCGCCAACTGCCCCAGCGTCGCCTGCCCCGACAGCGCCGCCTCCTCCGGCGACCGGCCCGTCGTCACCGCGTACCCCGTCACACACAGACCCACCAGCACCGCACAGATCACCGTCCGCACCGCCGTGCGCTGCGCCGTGAACGCCGCGAACCGCTGGCCCAGCGTCTGCCCCGCGACCATCAGCACCGCGATCACCATCGCCAGCGGCACCCCCCACAGGAAGTCCGCCGCATCCGGCAGCGCCGCCTTCGGTACCTCCGGCAGCCGCAACGCCCCGATCGTCAGCCCCGTCCAGTGCCCGAATCCGGTGAACACCAGCGCGCCCACCCCCGACGACAGCAGACACGGCAACAGCAGCAAGGTCAGCTGCGGCCCGCCCAGACCCGCCGCCTCGATCATCAGCACCGCCGCCACCAGCGGACTTCCGAAGATCGTCGAGATCGCCGCGGTCGATCCGGCCGCACCCAGCATCGGCACCAGCAACGGACTGGCCTCCGGCCGCGCCCGGCCCACCGCCAGCAGCGCCAGGCCACTGCCCAGCGCCATCAACGGCGCCTCCGGACCCAGCACCGCGCCCAGCGGCAGCGCCGCCAGCGCCGCCAGCACCACCGAGGGCACCTCCACCGGCAGCGTCGGCGGCCCGCCCAGCCCGTGCACCGGCACGTGCCCGCCCCGCCCCGGCATCCGGGTCACGATCGGTGCCAGCAACAGACCCGCCAACGCCAACGCCGGCAACGGCCACCACCACGGCGCCCGCCCGTACCCCAAGGCCTCCGGCGCCGACTCCCACACCCAGTGCTGCAACTCGTGCTCCAGGCTCACGAACCCGAAGGCCGCCAGCGAGACCGGCACACCCACCAGCGCGGACACCAGCAGCAACCGCAGGTAACCGGGACTGCGGAGCAGCTCACGAATCCCGGGTGTCGCCCGCTCTGCCATCTGCGCTCCCCTGCCTCACCCGCACACACCTCCTCCGACCGTCCTGCCGCCCGCCACCCCCGGCCATCCGGGCGCGCCGAACGGGCGAGCGGCGCTCGCGCGGGCCCACCGCACCGGTCGTACCGTGGACAAAAGGGGGCCCAGCCACCCGGGGGGACCGACCCGAGGAGAACCCGATGCCCGGCTCCATGACCATCGGCCACACCGACGCACTCGTGATGCTCAGCCACACCGACGCCGAACGGCTCGCCGGCGTCCTCTCCGGCCTCTCCCGCCTCGCCGCGACCGGCCAGCTCCCCGCCGCCGCGACCGCCGCCCTCTCCGGCGGCGACCCCCCGGACCGCGCCGAACTCGCCACCTGGTGCCACCACCTGGCGGACTACCTCCGCGACCACCTCTGAGCGACAGCAGGCGGGCGCGAAACCGGGGGCGCTGGGGGTACCCCCGAGCGAAGCGAGGGGGCGGAACTGCGCGAAGCGGAAGGCACTCGCCGGAAAGATCGCGACGCAGGACAATGACTTGCACGTGCTCGCGACCTCACGGACCGGTGTGCGCTTGTCGCGCAGTTCCCCGCACCCGCCCTCCCCCGAAGCCGCTAGGTTGAAGGCATGGAGCTGTCGTGGGTGACCGTGGCCACGCCGCTGCCCAGTGGCCCGATGAAGTTCGGCGTGACGGCGGACGGGGTGGCGGCGGCGACGTACGCGGGGGAGACGTTCGCGGGACGGCCGGTGGGCGTGCCGGAGTGCGGGGACGCGCGCAAGCGGTCGCTGGTGGAGGCCCGGGTCGGCGAGTACTTCGCCGGGCGGCGAACGGAGTTGGAGCTGCCGATCGACTGGCGCTTCACGACCGGACCCCAACTGGCGGTGCTGCGCTGCCTGTTGACCGAGGTGCCGTACGGCCGCACCACCACCTACGGCGAACTCGCCAC
The DNA here is from genome assembly GCF_044593455.1 of Kitasatospora sp. NPDC051984. NCBI lineage: Bacteria > Bacillati > Actinomycetota > Actinomycetes > Kitasatosporales > Streptomycetaceae > Kitasatospora > Kitasatospora sp. NPDC051984. Next base: position 19,451 of record NZ_JBIUCB010000010.1, on the reverse strand, counting down.
CCGCAGCGGAGTGTTCGACGACCTGCCCGAGCCGGGGCTGCCGGCCCGGACGGTCGGGCAGATGATGGGGGCCAATCCGCTGCCGTTGCTGGTGCCGTGCCATCGGGTGGTGGCGGCCGACGGGCTGGGCGGGTTCGGTGGCGCATGGCACGGGGTGGAGGTCAAGCGCTGGCTGCTCACCCTGGAAGGCGTACTGCCGCCGACCCTGGACTGGTCCGGGCCCACGGACTGACCGCAAGGGGGAGCTACAGCAGCGCCCCGTCCAGCCGCTCCAGCGCGGGGGCCGCGGCCTGGCGCGGCAGGACTGCCTGGACGCCGGACACCAAGGTGTACTCGCCGAGCGCGAGTTCGTCCACCTCGGGCAGCAACGGCCGTGCGCCGAGCGCCAGTTCAAGAGCCGCGACAGGCAAGTTGAGCCCGCAGAGCCGGAGTTGGTGCAGTCCGCCGGACGGCCGGGTGTTGATGTCGAGCACGACGGGACGGCCGTCCGCCTCGTGCCGGAACTGGACGTTGGAGAGGTGCCCGACGCCGAACTGCTCGACCAGCCGGCGGGCCGGCTCCAGGTAGCGGGGGTCGACGGTGAAGCTGCGGCGGCGGCCCTGCTTGGTGCGGCCGACGGCGGCGAGCAGTCGCCCGTCCTGGTCGGCGAGGCAGTCCACCGACACCTCGGGGCCGTTCAGGTAGGGCATCACCAGCAGGTCGGCGGGCGTGGTGGAGGACCTCAACGCGCCCATCACCTGGTCGAGTTGGACCCGCGCGTCGACGTACCCGGCGAGCCGGCGGAGGCTGAACGGTTCGCGGGTGAGGATCCGGAAGCCCTCGCCGCCGGCGCCGCTCGCGGGCTTCAGGCAGGCGGGGGCGCCGGTGGCCTCGATCTCCTCGACGGCGACCAGCAGTTGGGCCGCGGTGTCGGCGTGCCGCCACAGCGGGGTGGGCAGGCCGGCGGCGTCGAGGGCGCGGTAGCCCTCCGCCTTACTGGTGAACAGCGCGATCGCGGGCGCGGGCGGGCAGATCAGCGCGGTGCCGAGTACCTCGAATTCGCGGCGGCGCAGCGATATCGCCAACTGGTGCAGGCGGGGCAGGAATACGTCGATCCGGTGGCGGGCGCAGAATTCCAGCCCGAATTCCACGTAACTCTCGGCGGAGAGCCGGTCCGGTTCCAGAAACCCGAGGTCGGCGGCGGCGAGCACCGGCGAGTCCGGGTCGACGTGGGTGGCCAGGACGTGCACCGGGCGCGGCGCGGACCGCAGCAGCTCGATGAAGAAGACGTTCTCGGCGTAGGTGCGGTTCAGCCAGACGCGGACGGGCGCGGTCACGGAAGTCTCCCCGGAGGAGGGCGTGCCAATGGGAGGTCATCACCGACCGGTTCGCCTGCGCTGTGGCGGCGGTCACCATGCGGTGTGGGGGCCACCTTAGCGCTGTTCCGGAGCGATTCGAACAACGGGCCGGTGAGCTGTGCGGATGCTTCGAAATCCGCTGTCCGGCAGGGCCTTTCGGGGCGTGCGGGAAGGCGTCGGGGGGCTCGCGCGGATCGAACGATGATCGATCCAGTGCGCTGGTCGCACCATTCGCCTCGCACACCTGATTCACTCGCACGAGTGATTGCCGCGCTACCTGACCGGGCGTCAGCATGGTTGCCGAAAACCGCCGTCGACGCGATCACGAGGCCCTCGGACATGACGACCGAAACCACCGCCGGAACCGCCCAGTCGAGGCCGCAGAGCAGCCTCTCGGTGGCGGCGGCCAAGAACCTCGCGTCGACCACCAAGTCGGCCCCGCAGATGCAGGAGATCAGCAACCGCTGGCTGCTGCGCGCGCTGCCCTGGGTGGAGGTCTCCGGCGGCACCTACCGGGTGAACCGGCGGCTGTCGTACGCGGTGGGCCGGGGCCGGGTCGGCTTCGCGCAGACCGGCCGACAGGTCTCCGTCGTGCCGCCCACGCTCCGCGAGGTGCCGGTGCTGCGCGGCTTCGAGGACGACGAGCTGCTCGTCGAGCTGGCCGGCCGGTTCGTCCAACGGGACTTCGCGGCAGGCGAGTTGCTGATCGAGCAGGGCCGCGAGATCGACGAGGTCTACCTGGTCGCGCACGGCAAGGTCGACAAGATCGGCACCGGCCGGTACGGCGACGCCACCGTGCTCGGCACCTTCGCCGACGGCGACCACATCGGCGACGAGGCACTCACCGTCGCCGACCGCCGCTGGCCCTACAGCGTCAAGGCGAGCACCGCCGGAACGGTGATGGTGCTGTCCTGGCCGGCCTTCCAGGAGCTCGCGGACCGCTCCGAGGCGCTGCGCGACCAGATCCTCGCCTTCGTCGCGGACTCCCAGCTGCCGCAGAACCGCAAGGGCGAGGCGGAGATCGGCATGTCGGCCGGCCACGAGGGCGAGTACGGCCTGCCCACCGCCTTCGTCGACTATGAACTCACGCCCCGCGAGTACGAGTTGAGCGTCGCCCAGACGGTCCTGCGGGTGCACAGCCGGGTCGCCGACCTCTACAACAAGCCGATGGACCAGACCGAGCACCAGCTGCGGCTGACCATCGAGGCGCTGCGCGAACGCCAGGAGCACGAGCTGGTCAACAACCCGGAGTTCGGCCTGCTGGCCAATGCCGAGTACAGCCAGCGGATCCAGACCCACTCCGGCCCGCCCACCCCCGACGACATGGACGAACTGCTCTGTCGCCGCCGCAGCACCAAGTTCTACCTCGCCCACCCGAAGGCCATCGCCGCCTTCGGCCGGGAGTGCAACCGCCGCGGCCTGTACCCGGAGACCGTGCAGGTGGACGGCAAGACGGTCCCCACCTGGCGCGGCGTCCCGATCTACACCTGCAACAAGATCCCGGTGGTGAACGGCTCCACCTCGATCCTGGCGATGCGCGTCGGCGCCGACAATCAGGGCGTGGTCGGCCTGCACCCCGGCAAGCTGCCCGACGAGGTCGAGCCCGGGCTGAACGTCCGCTTCATGGGGATCGACGAGAAGGCGGTCATCTCCTACCTGGTCAGCGCCTACTACTCCGCCGCGATCCTCGTCCCGGACGCCATCGGCGTGCTGGAGAACGTGGACGTCGCCAACTGGCACGACTGACCGGCACGACCGACCGCGGCGGGCCCGCCGTCCCGGGCCCGCCCGCCGACCGCGCCGGCACTCGGCCGACGCGGAGATCCGCCGCGCCCCGCACCCGGGGCGGGCCCAGGGGGAGGACTCACCATGGCCATCACCGTGTCCGAACGCGGACAGCACAGCGAGAACACCACCCCCGTCGAGGGCGCCCGCGACACCGCCGAGGCGCTGGCCCTGCTCGGCCGGGCCCGCACCGTGGTCGACCCGGCGCTGCGCGCCGCCGTGGACACCCTCCCGGACTCGATGCGGCAGATCGCCGGCTACCACTTCGGCTGGCTGGAGTCCGACGGCACCCCGAGCGCGGCGGGCGCCGGCAAGGCGATCCGCCCCGCCCTGGTGCTCGCCGCGACCCAGGCCGTCGGCGGCCGCCCGCAGGACGCCGTCCGGGCCGCCGCCGCCGTCGAACTCGTCCACAACTTCACCCTGCTGCACGACGACGTCCTCGACCGCGACCACACCCGCCGCCACCGCCCCACCGCCTGGCGGGTGTTCGGCACCACCGGCGCGATCCTGGCCGGCGACGCCATGCACTCCCTCGCCCTCCGGGTACTCGCCGAGGACCCCCACCCCGCCGCCGCGGCCGCCGTCCGCCGCCTCGCCGACTGCGTGGTCGAACTCTGCGCCGGCCAGCAGGCCGACTGCTCCTTCGAACAGCGCTCCGACGTCACCCTTGCCGAGTGCCTCGCCATGGCGGAGAGCAAGACCGGCGCCCTCCTCGGCTGCGCGTGCGCCCTCGGCGCGCTGTACGCCGGCGCGGACGCCGCCACCGCCGACGCGATGGACGCCTTCGGCCGCGAGATCGGCCTCGCCTTCCAGCTGATCGACGACCTGATCGGCATCTGGGGCGACCCCGCGGTCACCGGCAAGCCGGTCGGCGCGGACCTCGCCGCCCGCAAGAAGTCCCTCCCGGTCGTCCACGCGCTCTCCTCGACCACCCCCGCCGGCGCGGAACTCGCCACGCTCTACGCCTCCGGCCGCCCCCTCAGCCCCGCAGACCTCGCCGCCGCCGCCACCGCAGTCGACCGCGCCGGCGGCCGCGCCTGGGCCCAGGGCGAGAGCTGCGAACGCATGGCCACCGCCATCAGCCACCTCGCGGTGGCAGTCCCGGACCCGACCCGCACCGACGAACTGCTCGCCCTGGCGGAGCTGGTCACGCGCCGCAGCTACTGATCGGGGAAGCACAAACGGGGGCGCGGGGAACTGCCCCGGGCCCCCGGTTTCGCACCCGCCTGCCGTCACCCCCCGAGCAGCGCCTCTTCCTTCTCCCGCTCGATCCCCAACGGAGTGTCCAGCTGCCGGTAGCTGACCTCCTCACGCCCACCCGACTCCAGCCACTCCCAGGTGTCCCGGACGGTCTCCGCGAGCGGCCGGATCCGCAGCCCGGCCGCCAGCGCAGGCGCACTGTCCGCGTGCCAGGTCCCGTGCCACCCCTCCACGACCGGCGCCCAGAGCGGGAGTTCGACCCAGGGCGCGACCTCGGCGGCGAGCAGCGTCGCGTCGGGGGTCCAGACGAACTCCGCGTCGGACCCGGTCGCGGAGCGACACGCCTCCAGGAGCTCGCCCATCGTTGCCGACCGGATCGGCGAGGTGGTGACGAACCGCCCGGTCGCGCGCTGTTCGGCGAGGTCGAGGCCGAACGCGGCGAAGTCCCGGGCGTCGATCAGACTGAGCGGGTTCTCGGGGGCGCCGGGTGCGAGCACGCGGCCGCCGCGGGCGATCCGGTCGAGCCACCAGGGGAGGCGGCCGATCGGTTCGTGGGGGCCGATCAGCAGGCCGCAGTTGAGGATCGTCGAGGGGCCGAAGTTGTCGAGCAGGGCGCGTTCGCAGCCGGCCTTGAGGGCGTTGGCGAACGGCTGGTCCGGCCCGACGTCGCCGGCGCATTCGAGGGTGGGGGAGTCGGCGTCGACCGGGAGGGCGGGCCAGTCGGCGAAGGCGTGGACGGAGGAGACGAAGCCGTAGTGGCCGGCCCGGTCGCGGAGCAGCCGGGCGGTGGTGGCGACGTCGTGCGGCTGCTGTCCGGAGGTGTCGATCACGGCGTCCCACTGCCGGCCGTCGACGAGCCGGTGCAGGTCGTCGAGCGAGGTGCGGTCGCCGTGGACGGCCTCCACGCCGGGCAGGTCGGTGCGGCTGACACCGCGGTTGAAGGTGGTGACGCGGTGGCCGCGGGCGAGTGCCTCGGCGGCGTAGGCGCGCCCGAGGAACTTGGAGCCGCCGAGCAGAAGGATGTCCATGGCCTCAGGGTGTCCGCTCCGGCGGCCGGTCATCCGCACTCTTAGCTACGGGCAGAGCCGGAACGTCCGCCGACGGGGGAGGTCCCCTGACGGCCGGTCGGAGGGTCGGGGCGCCGGACGGGCGGTGGGCGGCATAGCATCCCCGGTGTACCGGTATGTCTGAATGATCCCTTTCGCGGGGAGATGGGTGGACGGCATGGGCGGCCCGGCCAGGGTGGATCCGGCGGCGGTCCGGCGGACGGCGGCGCAGGCGTGGATCTGGGGCTACCCGATGCTGGCGAACTACGGGACGCTTCACCCGCAGGCGATCGACGAAGCGGACCCCCGGTACATCGGGGGTTTCGGGGTGTTCCGGCACTTCTCGCGCCCGTTCACCCCCGCCGACACGGACGTGGTGACGCCGAACAACGACACGCCGTACTCGTGGGCATGGCTGGACCTGCGGGCCGAACCCTGGGTGCTGGAGGTGCCCGCCACCGACCGGTACCACGTGCTGCCGGTGCACGACCTGGACACCGCGTACGCGGGCTTCGTCGGCACCCGGACCACCGGCAACGGCGGCGGCCGCTACCTGATCGCCGGCCCCGGCCACCGGGCCGATCCGCCGGCCGGCTTCGACGGCGTGGTGCGGACGGACACCAACCTGGCGGGCATCGTCGGCCGGACGTACCTGGCCGGGCCGGCCGACGAGCCGGAGCTGCGACGGGTGCAGGCCGGGTACCGGCTGATGCCGCTCAGCGAGCACCTGGGCACCCCGCGGCCGGTGGCGTCCGAGCCGGTGTGGCCGGTGTGGCGCGGCGAAGAGGTGCTCGGAACGCTGGAGTTCTTCACCTTCCTGGACTTCCTGCTGAGCTTCGTCCCGGTGCTGCCCGCCGACGCCGAACTGCGCGAGCAGCTGGTCGAACTCGGCGTGGGATCAGGGGACTTCGAGCCCGCCGCGCTGTCCGCCGAGGCCCGGGCGGCGATGCTGGAGGGAGTGGCGGACGGCCGCGGGCAACTGGCCGGGGCGGCGCGGGGCGCGGCCGACGGCGCCGCGCTGTTCGGCACCCGGGAGCAGCTCGGCACCCGGTACCTGGACCGTGCGTGCGGCGCCCTCACCGGCCTGTACGGGCTACCCGCCGAGGAGGCCTGGTACGGGGGTTGGGAGTCCGAGGCGGGCGGCCGGCTGCCGGCCGTGCTGCGCTTCGGGCCCGGGCAGCTCCCGCCGGCCCGGTACTTCTGGTCGGCGACCATGTACCGCTTCCCGGAACGGCAGCTGGCGCCCAACGAGATCGACCGGTACTCGATCGGCGACCGCACCCCCGGCCTGGTGTACGGCCCCGACGGCTCGCTGACGCTCTACCTCCAGCACGAACGCCCCACCGACCCCGCCGAGTTGGCGAACTGGCTGCCCGCCCCGGCCGGCCCGTACCAGGTCGTGGTGCGCGCGTACGGGCCGGAACCCGCGCTGCTGAACGGCAGTTGGCAGCTGCCGACGCCCACCCCCCGCTGAACCCGCCGAGCAGAAAAGGACGTTCGCCATGGTTGACGCCACGCCCGAGATGCTGGCCGCCGAGGCCTTCGTGTACGGCTACCCGCTGGTCGCCGACCTGACCATGGTGGACACCATCCACCGGCGGGGCATGGGTTCGATCCCCCCGACCGCCTGGAACACCTTCGGGCACGGCACCGAACTGGCCACCCCCGACTCACACTTCGTGTCGGTCAACAACGACACGGTGTACTCGGTGGCCCCGCTCGACCTGTCCGGCGGCCCGCTGCTGCTGCACGTCCCGGACTCCGCCGGGGCCTACTACGTGCTCCAGTTCATCGACGCCTGGACCAACAACTTCGCCTACCTGGGCCGCCGTTCGTCCGGCACCGCCGAGCAGACCTGGCTGATCACCCCGCCGCACTGGCGCGGCACCCCGCCCGAAGGCGTACCGGTGATCACCGCACCGACCACCGTCGCGGCCGTCGCGGCGCGCCACGCCTGCGCCGGACCCGAGGATCTGCCCCGAGTGCGGGCGCTGCAACGGGAGTTGACGCTCACCCCGCTCGAAACGGGCGCGGAACTCGCCGGGCTGCCCGAGCCGACCGCCGGCATCCCCGAGGAACTGGGGTTCCTGGAACGGCTGCGGGTGTGGGCGGCGGCGTTCCCGCCCGCCCCCGCCGACGTCGAGTTCCAGCACCGCTTCGCCCCGATCGGAATTCTCGACCGGGGCCGCTCCCCGTACCTCGACGGCCCCGCCGAGTGGGCGCAGGCGCTCGCCAAGGGCCTGGCCGCAGGCCGCGAACGAGTGGAGGCGGCGAGCACCGGCACCGTCGAACCCACCGGCGAATGGACCGTCAACCTCCACCTGTTCGACTACAACCTCGACCACCTCGGCCCCGGCACCCGCGACGAACCACAGTGGAAGGTCGCCGACCGCCGCGCCACCTACCTCACCCGCGCCGTCGCCGCCCGCACCGCCCTGTGGGGCAACCACGCCTACGAAGCCGCCTACGCCACCACCTACCACGACTCCGACGGCCACCCACTGGACGGCGCCCGCTCCTACACCCTGCGCTTCGAACAGCCGCCGCCGGTGGGGGCGTTCTGGTCGGTCACCATGTACGACACCCCCGAGTACCTGCTGGTCCCCAACGACATCGACCGCTTCTCCATCGGCGACCGCACCCCCGGCCTGGTCCGCGCCCCCGACGGCTCACTCACCCTCCACCTCCAGCACCGCCAGCCCACCGACCCCGACGAGTTCGCCAACTGGCTGCCCACCCCGTCCTCCGGCTTCCGCCCGATGGTGCGGATGTACCAGCCACAGGACGCCATCCTCGACGGCACCTACCGCCTCCCGCCGATCCACCCACGCTGACAACCGGGGCGCTGGGGGTACCCCCAGCGAAGCGAGGGGGCGGAACTGCGCGAAGGGGAACGCACTCGTCGGCAAGATCGCGACGCAGGACAGTGACTTGCACGTGCTCTCGACTTTGCGGACAGGCTTCGCGCTTGTTGTCGCGCAGTTCCGCACCCACCCGCTACGTCAGGACGGCGACGCGCTGGGCGTTGCCGACGGACTCGGGCTCTCCGTGGGAGACGGCGTGGCGTCGGGCGAAGGCGTCGGCGTCGGCGTCGGCACCCCACGATGCTCGGTGCCGCCGCCTTCCAGGGTGACCACGGCAGTGGACGGCGGCAACGCCAGTCGCGCCGTCCACCGGGTCTGCGGGGCGCGCGTCTCGTCCACCGTCACGGTGACGGTGATCCGCTGTCCCGGCGCGAGGATGCCGTCGTCCCGGCTGAGCCGCAGCCAGTCGACGTCCAGCACCGCGTGCCAGATCAGCGCGGTGTCGCCGGAGTTGGTCAGCGTGAGCACCGTGCGGCTGCCGTACGCGCGGGCCTCGACGGTCAGCTGCTCCCGGGTGGCGTCCGGCGTGGGCGCAGGTGTCGGCGTCGGGCCGGACAGCCGGGACGCGCCGTGCGCGGGCATCGTCACCGCCGGACTTGGAGCCGTAGGCAGGGACGTTTCTGCGGCCACCGCGCCGGCCAACTGCAGGGAACTCATCGCGGGCGGCAGCACCACGGCCGGCTGCGCCTCCTGAACCGGCGCGTCCACCCGCACCGAGGACACCGCCGCCGCCCGTCCCTCCCGGTCGCCGCCCTGGTGCGCGCTCCACAGCGCCACCACCGGCGCGGCCAGCACCGCCGCCAGCACGCCCGTGGTCACCACCCGCTGGCGCACCGCCGAGCCGCGCGACGGCACCACCACCCGGTGGCGGGGGAAGCCGCGCCGGTCGAACTGCGGCTCGCCGCCGGCCAGCCCCCGCACGGCCCGCCGACCGGCCGCCGCGCCGGACAGGAACGCGGTGCCGCCCGTCGCCGGAGCGGGGCGCAGCCGGGCCGGCGCCGTCAGCAGCGGCAGGCCGGGCAGCCCGGCCAGGCCCTGCCCGAGCTGCCCGGCCACCCGCTCGGCGGTGCCGCGGCAGGTCGGGCACTCCTCCAGGTGCAGCACCAGCTCCCGGCGCAGCGCCGCGCCGAGCACCCGGCCCGGCCCGGACTCCGCACCGACCCCGCCGACCCCGCCGAGCTGCGCCAGTTGCGGGCAGGAGCCCACGCCGAGCACCAGCAGTGCCGTCCTGGTCCTGCCGATCTCGGCGCCCGCGGCGTCCAGCAGAGCGGCCGCGGCCTCGGGGGTGAGGCCGAGCACCGCCGCGACCTCCCCGGCGTCCAGCCGGTGCCGGACCGCCAGTTCCAGTGCCTCGCGCTGCTCCGGGTCGGTGCCGGCCGCCTCCGGCCAGGCCAGCGAGGCGAGTTCGCGGCGCCGCTCGCGGAGGACGTCGGGTGCGGGCGCCGCCTCCGCGGCGGGGGTGCCGGTGCCGTTCAGCCGGGTCAGGCAGCGGTTCCGGGCCAGCGCGTACAGCCAGGCGCGCAGCAGCGCCGGTTCGGTGAGCCGGTCGCCGTGGCGGCGGGCCAGGTCGCGGACCTCCAGCACGGCCGCGGTGGCGGCGTCGTGGTCGCAGAGTACGGACAGGCAGTAGGTGAACAGCCCGTCGACGCAGGCGCCGTACGCCCGCAGGGCCGGGGACGGGTCGACGGGGTGGAGCTGGCCGGTGGTCACGTCATCGACCGTAGGCAGGCCAAACCCTCCGCCCGGTGGGTTTGGACCGCTTGTCCTTCTTTCGGGTAACACCACCGCTCCCGTGTTCGCCTGGTTGACGCCAGCCGTTGACACCCCACGTTGACACCCCGCGTTGACGCCCGGCCCGCCGTCCGAACGCCGTCCACCCGCCGTCCGACCGCCGCCGCCCGCCGGGCACTGTCGGTGCGAGGCGCTACCGTGGCGCGCATGGCTGCCCGTACCAAGACCTCCGCCAAGCCGCGCCCGGCGTACCGCTGCACCGAGTGCGGCCACCAGCTGCCCAAGTGGGTCGGCCGCTGCCCCGAGTGCAACGCGTGGGGGACGGTCGAGGAGTACGGCGCGGTGCCGATCCGCACCACGGCGGCGGGGCCGGTCTCCGCGCCCGCCAAGCCGATCGCGCAGGTCGACGGCCAGGTGGCCACCGCCCGCTCCACCGGCGTCCCGGAGCTGGACCGGGTGCTCGGCGGCGGCCTGGTGCCGGGCGCGGTGGTGCTGCTCGCGGGCGAGCCGGGCGTCGGCAAGTCCACCCTGCTGCTGGACGTCGCGGCGAAGGCCGCCACCGACCGGCACCGCACCCTGTACGTCACCGGCGAGGAGTCCGCCGGGCAGGTCCGGCTGCGCGCCGACCGGATCAACGCGCTCTCCGAGCACCTGTACCTGGCCGCCGAGCAGGATCTCGGCGCGGTGCTGGGCCACATCGAGGCGGTCAACCCGGGCCTGCTGATCCTGGACTCGGTGCAGACCATCGCCTCCGCCGAACTCGACGGCGCTCCAGGCGGCCCCGCCCAGGTCCGCGAGGTGGCGGGCGCGCTGATCCGGGAGTCCAAGCAGCGCGGCATGGCGACCCTGCTGGTCGGCCACGTCACCAAGGACGGCCAGATCGCCGGCCCCCGCCTGCTGGAGCATCTGGTGGACGTGGTGCTGTCCTTCGAGGGCGACCGGCACGCCCGGCTGCGGCTGATCCGCGGTGTGAAGAACCGCTACGGGGCGACCGACGAGGTCGGCTGCTTCGAGCTGCACGACGAGGGCATCGTCGGCCTCGCCGACCCGTCCGGCCTGTTCCTGACACGCCGTGACAAGCCGGTGGCCGGCACTTGCCTGACCGTCACCCTGGAGGGCAAGCGCCCGCTGGTGGCGGAGGTGCAGGCGCTGATGGTCGACTCGCAGATCCCGTCGCCGCGGCGCACCACCTCGGGCCTGGAGTCGCCGCGGATCGCGATGATCCTGGCGGTGGTGGAGCGGCACGGCGGTGTGAAGCTCGGCAAGCAGGACATCTACACCGCCACCGTCGGCGGCGTGAAGCTCACCGAGCCGTCGGCGGACCTGGCGATCGCCCTCGCGGTGGCGTCCTCCTCGACCGACACGCCGCTGCCGAACAACCTGGTGGCGATCGGCGAGGTCGGCCTGGCCGGCGAGGTGCGCCGGGTGACGGGCGTTCAGCGTCGGCTCGCCGAGGCGCACCGGCTCGGGTTCACGCACGCCCTGGTACCGCCGGACCCGGGCAAGGTGCCGCCGGGCATGAAGGTGGTGGAGGTCTCCGACATCGGCGAGGCACTGCGCGCGATCCCCGGCCGCCGCTCCCGTTCGAAGCCCCGTCAGGATGCCGCGCCGCAGGGCGTTCCGGCCGGCCGGGCCCCCGCCCGGGAGCGCGCCGCCGCACCGGTTCCGGCGTACGCGGACGAGATGATGGCGGGCTGGGAGCCGCTCGACTCGGACGAACTGGCCTGACCCTCGTCCCGCCGCTGCCGCACGCAGTTAGACTGCACCTGCTAATTGCCGTCAAGTGCAGTAATAACAGACAGACCGTCGGGCATCGTGGCCACACGGTCCGGGTCGGCCCAAGGAGTCACGTGGCAGCCATCGACCGGGCGGACAAGTCCCCCCGCGAGGAGGCCCTGCTGCGGGCTTCCCTGAGTGCGGTCGCGCCGGGCACGGCGCTGCGGGACGGGTTGGAGCGGGTGCTCCGGGCCAACACCGGAGGCCTGATCGTCCTCGGCTTCGACAAGAGCGTCGACGCGCTGTGCACCGGCGGTTTCGTGCTGGACGTCGAGTTCACCGCCACCCGGCTGCGCGAACTGTGCAAGCTGGACGGCGCGGTGATCCTCGACAAGGACATCACCAAGATCCTGCGGGCCGGCGTGCACCTGATGCCGGACGCCAACATCCCCACCGACGAGACCGGCACCCGCCACCGCACCGCCGAGCGGGTCAACCGGCAGACCGGCTTCCCGGTGGTCGCGGTCTCGCACTCGATGCGGCTGATCGCGATGTACGTGAACGGCACCCGCCGGGTGCTGGAGGACTCCACCACCGTGCTGTCCCGCGCCAACCAGGCGCTGGCCACCCTGGAGCGCTACAAGCTGCGCCTCGACGAGGTGGCCGGCACGCTGTCCGCGCTGGAGATCGAGGACCTGGTCACCGTCCGGGACGTCTCCGCCGTGGTGCAGCGCCTGGAGATGGTCCGGCTGATCGCCGGTGAGATCGCCGGCTACGTGCTGGAGCTCGGCACCGACGGCCGCCTGCTGTCGCTCCAGCTGGACGAGCTGATCGCCGGCGTCGAGCCGGAGCGCGAACTCGTGGTCCGCGACTACTTCCCGGACCGCGCCGCCAAGAAGGGCCGCACCGTCGCCGAGGTGCTGGACGACCTGGAGGCGCTCACCCACGCCGAGCTGCTGGACCTGCAGACCGTCGCCAAGGCGCTCGGCTACACCGGCACCCCCGAGTCGCTGGACTCCGCGGTCTCCCCGCGCGGCTACCGGCTGCTCGCCAAGGTTCCGCGGCTGCCGAACACCGTCATCGAGCGGCTGGTCGACCACTTCGGCGGCCTGCAGAAGCTGCTGGCCGCGTCCATCGACGACCTGCAGACCGTGGAGGGCGTCGGCGAGACCCGGGCCCGCTCGGTGCGCGAGGGGCTGTCCCGGCTCGCCGAGTCCTCCATCCTGGAACGCTACGTCTGAGCGGCCGTCAGCCCCCGTCGGGCGGCTGCACCGCGTACATCAGCGCGAACAGGGTCACCTCGACGGCGTCCGGCCCGGTGGACTCCGGCTCCGAGAACAGCTCGTCCAGCACCTCGTCCAGCCGGCCGCGCAGCTTCCGCAGCCGCTCCGGGGTGAGCCGGGTCGTGGTGTGCGCGAACTTGCTCGGCAGCTGGTTGCCCTGCGCCGCCGGGGTCAGGTCGATCCGGCCGGCCAGGAAGTTGCGCCGGAAGTCGGTCCGTACCAGGTCCATCGCTGCCAGCATCGCGTCCAGCGCGGCCGGCGGCTGGCCGCCCTCCGCGTAGACCTGCGGCGACAGCCGCAGTGACTGCTGGGCGGAGCGGTAGCGGCTCTCCACGATCCCGGACACCAGCCGGGTCTCCGCGACGAACACCAGCCCGGTCTGCTCCAGCTGCTTGACGTGCCGGTACAGCTTGGTCGGCGCCTCGTCGAGCTCGGCCGCGATCTCCTTCACCGACATCGGCTCCGGATCCCGCTTCATCAGCGCGCCGAGCACCGCCAGCCGGAGCGGATCGGCCAGTGCCTTCAGCGTCGCGACGTCCGTGACCTCGCGCTCCTTCATCTGATCAACCACGTTCACATTCAGCCACAGCGTTCATCCCTTGTGCAATCATTCGCGTCCGTGCAATCATTCACGCAAGCGTGAATGGTTGCACGATGCGTGAACGGGGTGGAGAGATGACGGTGGCCGAGAGCCCGACGAAGACCGTGTCCGAGGCGGTGCCGCTGCGTCGCAACCGGCGGTTCCAGACGCTGTGGGCCGGATCCGCGGCCGCGATGCTCGGCACCTGCGTCGCCGACACCGCGTACCCGCTGCTGCTGCTCGCCATGACCGGATCGCCCACCCTCGCCGGGGCGTTCGGCGCCGTCCAGTTCGGCGCGTCCGTGGTGTTCGGCCTGCACGGCGGCGCGGTCGCCGACCGGCACGACAAGCGGCGGGTGCTGATCGTCGCCGACACCGTCCGCCTGCTCACCGCGCTCAGCGTGGCCGTCGCCCTGTTCGCCCACCGGCTGACCGTCCCGCACACCCTGCTGGCCGCCGCCGCCATCGGCGCCACCATGGCCTACGGCGGCCCCGCCCGGATGCTCGCGCTGCGCGCCGTCGTTCCGCCCGAGCAGCTGCGCCAGGCGCTGTCCCAGGACGAACTCCGGGTCAACGGCGCCGCGCTGGCCGGACCGCCGCTGGCGGGCTTCCTGCTCGGCCTCGGCCGGGCCGTCCCGTTCCTCGCTACCGTGCTGGCCTCCGCGGCCGCGCTCGGCGCTTCCCTCGCCGTCCGTTTCGACACCGAACCCGCCGAGGACCCGGCGGGCGCCACGAAGGAGAAGGGCGCGGTCTTCGCCGGGCTGCGGTACCTGTTCGGCGACCCGACGCTGCGCGCCACCGTGCTGGTCACCGTCGCGCTCAACCTGGCCGGGTCCGCGATGCTGCTGGCCGTCATGGTGCTGCTGCGCGACCACGGCACCTCCGAGGCCGGCACCGGCCTCGCCCTCACCGGCGAAGCCGTCGGCGGCCTGTTCGGCGCCCCGCTGGTCACCCGCCTGCACCGCACCCTCGCCCCCGGCACGCTGCTGCTCGCCGTCGCCTGGATCGCCGCGCTGCTGTTCCTCGTCCCCGCCTTCGCCGCCGGCCCGGCGGTGGTGTTCACCGCCCTCGCCGCGATGTCGCTGGGCGTGCCCGCCCTGCGCGTCATGCTCGACGTCCTGGTCTTCCAGCAGGTCCCCGAGGCGATGCGCGGCCGCGCGGTGGCCGCCACCATGACCCTGCTGATGGCCGGCCTGCCCGTCGGCACCATGACGGCGGGCCTGCTGCTCGACCACCTCCCCGCCACCACCGTCCTGCCCCTGCTCGCCGCCGTGCTGGCCGCCGGCCTGCTCCCGCTCACCCTCGGCCGCTCGCTGCGCGGCACGAACTGGCCGAAGGCCTAGCCGGCACCGGCCCCGGGCGTTCACGACGCCCGGGGCCCTTGGGCGTTCAGTACCCGGCGGTGAAGCGGCGCTGCACGTGACGGGGCAGTTCGGCCTCGTCGACCAGGGCGATCGCGGCGTCCTCGGCGGAGATCCGGCTGCGGCCCTCCGCGTCCAGCACGGGCTGGTCGCCACCGAGGCGGAAGCGGCCGGTGCGCTCGCCGGGTCCGATCTGCTCGGCGGGGCTGAAGTACGTCCACAGCCGGTTGGAGGTGCGCAGCACGTCGAGCGCGTCCCGGTGGCCGCGGACGGCGGCGGCGTACTCGCGCGGCAGGCCGAGCTCGTCGAGGGCGGCGTGCAGGAGCTCGTCGTGGTCGGCGCGCACCACGCCCGGTGCGAGTTCCAGGCTGCCGGCCCCGCCGATCACGATCAGCCGGAGCCGGGGGCGGCCGTCCAGAGCGGTGAGCAGCGACCGGGCGGCCTGCGCGTAGACGCCAGGGTCGGCGATCGAGCGCCGGACGGTGTCGTGGAAGTCGAGCGACGCGTTCCCGGGCTGGAAGCCGCTGATCAGCACGTCCAGGCCGGGCGGCAGGGCGGCGGCGACACTCGCCGGGTCCAGTACGTCGATGCTCGCCCAGTCGAGGTTCTCCCGCCGGTCGGTGATCGCGGACGCGTCCCGGCTGAACGCCGTGACCCGGTGGCCCCGGCCGAGGGCCTCGGTGACGATCCGGCTGCCGATGGTGCCGGTGGCTCCGATGACGCCGATGTGCATGGTTCTCCCCTGATGTCATGCGTGCGGTCGGAGGCGGGCAGCCACGTTCGCTGCACGCCGTGCAGTGACTATACGGCGTGAAGTTTTCGCACGGCAATCAGGACGGTGACGCTGTAGATTCGACCCGTGGCAGCCACCTCCAGCACCGGACGACGCGAACGACTGCGCGCCGAGACCACCGCCGAGATCAAGCGGACCGCCCTGGAGCTGATGCGCTCCGGCGGCCCCGACGCGATCACCCTGCGCGCGATCGCCCGCGAAATGGGCATGACCGCGAACGCCATCTACGGCTACTTCGCGACCCGCGACGACCTGGTCACCGCCCTGATCGCCGACGTCTACACGGCGCTGGCCGATGCCGTGGACGCTGCCTGGGCCGACTCCGCGGCGGACACCCCGGCGGCCCGGATCCGGGCCTGGGCATGCGCGTTCCGGGCCTGGGCGCTCGCCAACCCCGAAGGCTTCCGGCTGATCTACGGCGACCCCGTCCCCGGCTACCGGGCCCCCGACGGCGGCGCCGCGCCGGACGCCGCCCGGCGGGTCTGCGTCGGCATCGCGGCACTCGCGGACGCCGCCGGTCCGGGCGCCGAACCGGCCGAGGAGGGTGCGGACTTCGACTGGGACGACTTCGACCCCGGCCTGCTCGCCAAGGTCCGCCCGGCCTTCCCCGCGCTGACCCCGGCCGGCGTCGCCCTGGCGCTGCGGATCTGGGGCCACCTGCACGGCCTGGTCGCACTGGAGGTCTACGGCCACCTGGGCGCGCAGACCGCCTCGCCCGAGAAGCTGTTCCGCCTCGAACTTGCCCAGCTGGTCAGGTCGCTGGGCCTGGCCGGCTGAGCGGTCAGCCCTCCAGGCGGACCGAGGTGCGGGCCGACAGCGGGCCGCCGGCCGGGCCGGTCAGGTCGGCCTGGACCAGGTAGTTGCCGGGCTGGGCCGGCGTCGGGTCGGCGCTGGCGCACTGCGGCTTGGAGCGGCTGCGGTCCCAGCCGAAGGTCTCGGTGACGCCGCTGTTCCCGGCGATCTGCGCCCAGGCGTCGACCTTCTCCGGGATGCAGTCGGCGGACGACCAGATCCGCTCGTTGGTGCTCGAGGTGATGGTGAGCGCCGAGTTCTCGTGCGAGAGGTTGACCCGGCAGCCGGAGCCCGAGGAGTTGCGGATGGTCAGCGCGAGACGCGGCTTGTCCTTGGCGGCGAACGGGTTCTGCGCGGGAGCCAGCTCCAGCGACAGCTGCGAGGTGGCGCAGACCGGGAGGGCCATCACCTCGGGCGTGTTGACGGCCGGCGAGGGGCCGGGCGAGGCGGCGTGCCCGCCGCTGCCGCCGTTCGAACCGCTGCCGCCGCCGTTGCCGCCGCCGCTGCCGTTGCCCGAACCGCCACTGCCGCCGTTACCCGAACCGCCGCTGCCGCCGCCCGTCACGTTCAGCTCGCCGGCCGCGCCGCCGCCCGAGCCGCCGCCGTTGCCGCCGGGGCGGGTGGTGATGGCGGGGCCGCTGGGGGAGGCGCCGGGGGTGATGGACTGCGCGGGGGCGGGCTGCGGGCCGGTGGTCTCGGCGGCCTTCTGCTGCTTTCCGCCGTCCCCGCCGGTGCCGAACGCGAGCCAGCCGACCAGCAGCAGAACGACGGCGAGGGCAACGAGGACCGCGACGCGGCGCCGCCAGTAGATCGAGGCGGGCAGCGGTCCGACGGGCTGGCGCAGAGAAGGCACGGGCAAACTCTACGAGACCTTGTGCGTCCGTTGACGCATCAACACCTCAGCGGGGGCACTTCTTTCACATGATCCGCCATTTGCTCCGGTAGAGGGACTCGACACGACGGTGCGCCGCCCTATAGTCGCCCTCATGGCCTCCCTGCACGACTCCGCTCCCGGCACCGCGACCCTCGACCCCGCGCAGCTGATCGCCGAGGCGCGCAGGGCGTTCTTCACCATGTTCGGCTTCCTCTGCCTGATCTGGGTCGTGCAGGTGGCGAACTGGCTCATGGACGAGCAGATCGCTCTCCAGCACGGCATCCGCGCGCACCAGCTGGACAGCCTGCCGAACCTGCTGACCGCGCCGTTCCTGCACCTGAACTGGCAGCACCTGGAAGGCAATTCGGGCCCGCTGTTCGTATTCGGCTTCCTCGCCGCCTACCGCGGCGTGCGCAAGTTCCTCGCCCTGACGGCGCTGCTGGTGGTGACCAGCGGCATGGCGGTCTGGCTGTTCGAGCGCGGCGACGTGGTGACGGTCGGCGCCAGCGGCGTGATCTTCGGGTACTTCGGTTACGTGGTGCTGCGCGGCCTGTTCGACCGCAACCTGATCGACTCGCTGATCGGCCTGGTGATGGGCGCGTCCTTCGCGTACCTGCTGACCACGGCGATCCCGGGCACCCCCGGGGTGTCCTGGCTGGGACACCTCGGCGGCCTGGTCGGCGGCCTGGCCGGCGCCTGGATATTCCGCATCCGCGACCCGAAGCCGACGGCGGCCCCTGCTGCCGATCTGGTTTCGTCCGCCGGCCCTTCCACCGCCACGGCCGGTTCCCGGGCGGACCTGCTGAAGGAGCTCGACGACCTGGGGCTTTAAGCCCGCGCGGCACCTCGTGGCAGGATCGAGGGGCCATGGTTGCCACTGCTTCGACTCTCGCCCCCGCCGCCGTACAGGCGCTGCACTCCACCGTCATCGGCTGGTACGAGGCCCACGCCCGCGACCTGCCCTGGCGGACTCCGGACGCCTCGCCCTGGGCGGTGATGGTCAGCGAGTTCATGCTTCAGCAGACGCCCGTGAAGCGGGTGCTGCCCGCGTACGCGGCCTGGCTGGAGCGCTGGCCCGCCCCCGCCGATCTGGCCGCGGACGCGCCCGGCGAGGCGGTGCGGATGTGGGGCCGGCTCGGCTACCCGCGCCGCGCGCTGCGGCTGCACGCGGCGGCCACCGCGATCACCGAGCAGCACGGCGGCGTGGTGCCGGACGACCACGCGGCGCTGCTGGCCCTGCCCGGGGTGGGGGAGTACACGGCGGCCGCGGTCGCCTCGTTCGCGTTCCGGCAGCGCCACGCGGTGCTGGACACCAACGTGCGCCGGGTGTTCGCCCGCGCCGTCACCGGCGTCGAGTACCCGGCGAACGCCACCACCGCCGCCGAGCGCCGCACCGCGCACGAGCTGCTGCCGGCCACCGACGAGCGGGCCGCGACCTGGGCGGTCGCGGTGATGGAGCTGGGGGCCCTGGTGTGCACCGCGCGCGGCCCCGAGTGCGGGTCCTGCCCGCTGCTGGCCGAGTGCGCCTGGCAGCGGGCCGGCCGCCCGCCGTACCAGGGCCCGGCCCGGCGCGGCCAGACCTACGAGGGCACCGACCGGCAGGTGCGCGGCAAGCTGCTGGCGGTGCTGCGGGACGCCCACGGCCTGGTCACCCAGGGCCAGCTGGACGTGGTGTGGCCGGACGCGATCCAGCGCGCCCGGGCCCTGGACGGCCTGGTCGCCGACGGCCTGGTGGAACCCGTCGGGCCCGGCACCTACCGACTGCCGCAGTAACGGACGAGAACGGCCCGGGACCAGTCGGCGGTTTCTAGCGGTCGTTGCAACACGTGGTCGGTTGTCTAGGCCGCGACGAGTTTAGCGAGACGCTCGGCTGGGGTTTCCCAGCCGAGCGTTTTGCGTGGGCGGCCGTTGAGTTCGGCCGCGACCGCGGCGAGGTGCTCGGGACTGTGGACGGACAGGTCGGTGCCCTTGGGGAAGTACTGCCTCAGCAGGCTGTTCGTGTTCTCGTTCGAGCCGCGTTGCCAGGGGCTGGCCGGGTCGCAGAAGTAGACCGGGACGCCGGTGGCGACGGTGAACGCACCATGTGCGG
>NZ_JBIUCB010000009.1:153194-328993 GCF_044593455.1 Kitasatospora sp. NPDC051984 | reverse complement strand
AAGCTAAGCCTCACAGCGCCGATGGTACTGCAGGGGGGACCCTGTGGGAGAGTAGGACGCCGCCGAACAATCATTCAGGGAAAGCCCCCCGCCTTTTGGCGGGGGGCTTTTTCGCGTTTCCTGGGCATTTCCGGGCGCCTCTCGGGGGCGGGCGGGTGGAACGAGTCCGGTCTGTGATCGGTGGGCTGTTGTCTGGGCCGGGGCTTGGCGGCAGACTGCCCGTCATCGAGATTGGTCCAGACCATCGGCGGGCGGGAGGGCTTCGGGGGAATGGGAGCGGATGGGTGGGGTTCGCCCGCGGGGGTTCGGCGGGCGGGGCAGCACGGGGTGGTGCTGGGAGCTGCTGCGGTGACGGTGCTGGTGGCGGTGGCGGTGTTGACCGCGCTGACGGCACTGACGGGGAGTTCGGTGACGCAGGGGATGCGGCACCGGTTGGCGGCGGATTCGCGGTTCTCGGTGTCGCTGTCGGGGCGGTATGCCGAGGGCGGGGACACGGCGGCGGATGCGCAGGTGCGGGCGGCGTTGCACCGGGCGTTGCCGGGGATGCCGGCGGAGATCGAAGAGGCGCTGCACGGGGCGATGCCGTTGCGGACGCCGCTGCCGAAGGTGGCGGGGGCGGACTCGTCGCCGCTGGGGTTGGCGATGGCGCCGCTGGCGGTGACGGAGCCGCAGCGGGTGGCGGAGTTGGCGCAGGGGGCCTGGCCGATCGGGCTTGAGCAGGTGGCGGTGTCGGAGACGGCGGCGCGTCTGCTGGGGGTGTCGACGGGGGCGAGGTTGCCGTTGGCGCTGCCGGCCGGCGGGACCTTGTCGCTGACGGTGAGCGGGGTGTACCGGGAGCTGCCGGGGGCGGCGCGGCTGTGGCGGGCGTGGGGTGCGACGTCCGCGGTGGAGTCGCCGGAGCGCCTGGTGCTGGCGTCGCAGGAGTTGCTGCGGACGCATCCGCTGCTGCACGACCAGGTGGACGTGCAGTGGACGGCGGTGCCGGAGCCGGGGCAGGTGCGGCCGGAGGGGCTGGGGCTGCTGCGGGACCGGGTGGAGCGGCTGACGGGCGGTGATGTGAACCGGGCGGTGTTCCGGGGCGCGAACCCGTCGCTGCAGGGGTTGCGGGCGTCGAGCGATCTGTCGGCGGTGTTGAACGATCTGCGGTCGCCGATGATGGTGGCGCGGTCGGGGATGCTGGTGCCGGTGACGATGCTGGCGGTGCTGTCGGCGGTGACGATGGTGCTGACGGCACGTCAATTGACGGATTTCCGAAGGGCGGAGCTGCTGTTGCAGCTGGCGCGCGGCGCGGGTCGGGTCCGGCTGTTGGGTGCCGCGGCGGTGGAGTGGGCGCTGTGCACGGTGCCGGCGGCGCTGCTGGGGGTGTGGGTCGCGGGGCCGTTGCTGCGGTTGCTGGAGCGGCTGGGGCTGCCGGTGGACGGGGCGGCCGCGGAGGCGACGGGCGCGGCGGCCTGGGCGGTGGCCGGGGTGGCGTTGGTGCTGCACGGGTGTGCGGCGCTGCTGCCGGTGCTGTGGACGGCGGACGGCGGCGAGCGGGAGACGCCGTCGCGCAGTGCCCGGCGGGCGGTGGCGCAGCGGGCCGGGGCGGACCTGGTGCTGGCGGCGGTGGCGGTCCTGGCGTATCTGCAACTGCGGCAGTACCAGGGGCTGTTGAGCCCGGCGTCGAGTGCGGTCGGGTTCGATCCGGTGCTGGTGGCGGCGCCGGTGGTGATGACGGTGGCGGCGGCGTTGCTGCTGTTGCGCTTGTTGCCGCCGCTGGGTCGGGGGTTGGAGGCGTTGGCGCGGCGTGGGCGGGGTCTGGTGGCTCCGCTCAGCGGTTGGCAGGTGAGTCGGGGCCGGGCGGGTCAGGCGGCGCCGGTGCTGTTGATGGCGTTGGCGTTGGCGGTCGGGGCGTTGACGACGACGGCGATCGCGGGTGAGGGGCCGAGCGACCGGGACCGGGCGGCGTTCGAGCTGGGGGCGGACCTGCGGGTGACGGGTGGTGAGCTTCCGGCGGGGGCGCGGCTGGCGGCGCTGTCGGCGGTGCCGGGGGTGGCGGCGGTGACGCCGGTGGCTTCGGTGTCGGGCCAGATCCAGGGGGCGCAGGTTTCGGTGCTGGCGGTGGACACGGCGGCGGTGGGGCCGGTGGCGACGTCGGAGCGGACGGCGCCGGGGGCCTGGACGCATGCGGTTCCGGCGGTCCGGGCGGATCTCGAACAGGGCGCGCTGGCCGCCCAGTTGGCGTTGCTGCGGGACGACGAGGTGCCGGTGCACGGGATGCCGCTGGAGGGACGCCCGTCGGAGCTGAAGGTGCGGGCGGCGGTGTCGGCGGCGGACCGGGTGGGCCAGGTGTGGCTGGTCGCGCAGGTGGAGGACGCGAGTGGCCTGGTGACGCAGGTGCAGGCGGAGCTGACGGCGGACGGGGTGGCCCGGTCGGTGTCGCTGCCGTTGGCGTCGGGGACGTTGCACTATCCGCTGCAGGTCACGCAGTTGGGGGTGCGGAGTGCGGCGCGGGGTTTCCCGCGGGCGACGCTCCGGCTGGCGGTGTCGGCGGTCGAGAGGGCGAGCGTGCCGCCTGGCGCGAGCTGGGTGAACGTCACGCGCGGGGACGTTCGGGTGGCGGGCATGGGGTGCCCGGGCGTGACGGATCTGGGGGACCGGCGGGTCGAGGCGGGGGTGTGCGAGGTGTCGAAGCCCGAGGGCGGGCTGCTGGCGGCGGTGGTGCGCGGGGCGGATCCGACGCAGGGGGAGGCCTTGGACGGGGTGTCGTTCGGACTGCTGCCGTCGGGGACGCCGAAGCGGGTGCAGGGGATGCCGGTGACGGGGTACCTGGTGCCGGCGCTGGTGAACGAGGCGTTCGCGCGGAAGATCCGGTTCGGGATCGGTGGCGAGGTGCGGCTGATGGGTGGCCCGGAGGACCTGTTCGGGCTGCGGATCGTCGGGGTGCTGCCCGAGCTGCCGGGCGGCGGGGACCGTGACAAGGCGCAGGTGCTGGTGGATCTGCCGGCGTTGTCGGCGGCGCGGTCGGGGCTGGGGCTGCCGCCGGTGACGGACGGGTCGTGGCTGCTGGCGGCGCAGTCGAGGGCCGGCGCGGAGCAGGCGGAGCGGGTGATCGCGGCGGATCCGCGGCTGGGCCGGGTGGAGAGCGTCCGGTCGCGGGCGGCGGCGTTGGCGGCGGATCCGTTCCGCTCGGGCCGGCGCAGTGCGCTGGTGCTGTCGTTGGCGCTGTCGCCGGTGTTCGCGGTGGCCGGGTTCACGGTGCACGCGGTGGGTTCGGCGCGCTCGAGGCGCCGGGAGTTCGCGGTGCTGCGGGCGATCGGGGTGCGGCGCCGGCAGTTGGCGGGCGTGCTGCGGCTGGAGCAGTTGGCCGTGGTGGGTTTCTCGGTGCTGCTGGGCGGGGCGCTGGGTGTCGCGCTGGCGGCGGTGGTGCTGCCGTTGATCGTGGTCGACGGGAGCGGCCGAGCGGTGTTCCCGTCCATGGAGTTGACGGTGGGCTGGGGCTGGACGGCGGCGGTGGTGTTGGCGACCGGCCTGGGGGTCGGCACGGTGGTGCTGGTGCTGTCGCGGATGTTGGCGCGGGTGGATCTGGCGCGTGAGCTGCGGGCGGGGGAGAGCGGATGAGGGGCCTCGGCGGGTTCGGTGGGTGGCGTCCGGCGCTGCGGGAGGCCCGGACGGGGTGGCCGGTGCTGGTGGTGCTGACGGCGCTGGCGGTGGTGCTGACGGTGGCGTCGCTGCTGTGGCCGCCGGTGTTCGACGGCCTGGCGACGAAGGAGCTGAGCCGTCGGCTGACGGTGGCGCAGGTGGACGGGCCGCTGGTGATGGCGCGGGCGTCGCTGAAGGCGCCGCGGAACTTCTACGGCAGTTCCACGGCGCCGCAGTTCGGCTCGTTGGACAGTGACCTGACCCGGGTCGGGGAGACCCTGCGGCAGGGGGCGTCGGGGGAGTTGGCGCACACCCTGGTGCGGGTGTCGGGCTGGGCGCAGAGCGAGGGCATGAAGCTGTCGGGAGCGGGAGTGCCCGAGCCGGACGACAGTGGCACGTCGGTGTCGCTGGCGTACGCGCAGGACGCGGCGGACCGGGTGCGCTGGACGGCGGGCCGGGCGCCGGCGCAGCCGGACGGGGCGAAGGAGGCTCCGGTCGAACTGGGGATGTCCCGCCAGGGGTTGGAGCAGTTCGGGCTGAGGGTCGGGCAGCGGGTGAAGCTGGAGGGGCAGACGGAGGCCACCGAGGCGGTGGTGGTCGGCGAGTTCGAGCCGCTCGACGGCGCGGACGACCTCTGGCGTGAACTCCCGTTGCTGAACTCGCCGTTGTACGCGCCGGAGCCGAACGGGTACGTCCGGTACGGGCAGGCGCTGGTGGCTCCGGCGGGGCTGGAGGCGTTGGAGGCGCGCGGGTCGCTGTCGGTGTCGGCGACCTGGGCGTTCCAGGCGGCGCAGCAGCCCTGGGGGACCGGTGGCACGGCCGCGGGTACGCGTGAACTGGCAGTCGGGGCAAAGGGGTTCACCAGGTCGGCGGTGGACCGGGTGTGCGGCGAGATCGTCTCGGATTCGCTGCCGTGCCCGGCGGGGGTGCGGACGGTGTCGCCGCCGCAGGTGCAGGAGCGGCTGTCGGTGCTGATGGACCGGTTCGCGGAGCAGCGGGCCCGGACGGTGTCGCTGCAATCCTTCGCGCTGGCCGGGCTGTTGGCGATCGGGGTGTCCACGGCGGTGGCGGCGGCCAGGCTGGGCGCGCGGCGCCGGGAGGCGGCGCTGACGCTCCAGCGGGCGCGTGGGGCGGGTGAGATCGCGCTGGCGGCGGTGCGAGCCCTGGAGGCCGTTCCTGCGGTCCTGGTAGGGGTGTTGGCCGGCCGGCTGGCGTCCCGGTCGCTGGCGGGGGAGCGGCCGCTCGGTGCGTGGTGGCCGGCGCTGCTGGCGGCCCTGCTGGTGGCGGGCGCGCCCGCGGTGGCGGTGTGGTGGCAGGGTCGGGCGGTCCGCCGGGCGGGCCGGGAGCCGGTGCAGCGGCGGGGCCTGAAGCGGGCGTTGGGCCTGTCGGCGCGGGTCGTGGTGGAGGGCACGGTGCTGGCGCTGGCGGCGGCGGGCGTGCTGCAGCTGCGGCTGCGCGGCGCGGTGTCCGCGGCGGCGACCGACCCGGATCCTCAACTGGCCCTGGTGCCGGTGGTGTTGGGCCTGGCGGCGGTGGTCGTGGTGCTGCGGGTGTACCCGGTGCCGCTGCGGGTGCTGACCGGCTGGGCGCGGCGGCGGCGCGGCACGGTCGCGCTGGTCGGCCTGTCGCAGGCCGGGCGGCGTTCCGCGGCGGCGGCGACGGCACTGCTGGTGCTGGTGCCCGCGCTGGCCTGCGCGGTGTTCGGCGCACTGGTGTCCGGGACGGTGCGGCAGGGCCGGGTGGAGGCCGCCGAGTGGCGCACCGGCGGGGACGCGGTGGTCCTCGGGCCGTCGCAACGCCCGTTGCCACTTGAGGAGTTGGCGAAGGTGCCGGGTGTCGGCGGGGTGCTGCCGGTACGCGGCGGGGTGGCCGTGCTGACCGCCGACGAGGACGGCTCGGTGGTCAAGGGCGTCGGCCTGGTCGGCGTCGACCGGACGGCGCTGGAGGCGGTGGAGCCGGGCTCCCCGGTGGCGGCGGCGCTGTCCGGCGCCGCCCTGTCCGCACCGCTCGCCGCGGGCGCGGAACTGCCCGCGCTGGCCGACGCGAAGACCGCCGCGCGCTACCCCGAGGGGTCGTTCGACGCGGACGCCGGGGCGACCAGGTTCCGGGTCCGGATCGTCGGCGTGCTGCCCGCCGGGGCGGACCGGGACCGGGCGATCGGCCCGGTGGTCGGCGACGTCGCCACCGGCCCGCTGCTGGTGTTCGGCGGGCCCGCCGCGGACCGGCTGCCCCGGCAGACCGGGCAGCGCAACGCCGCGGTGCTGTTCGCCGAGCCCGGCCGGCCCGGCTCGCCGGCCGGTGCGCAGCGGATCGACGGGGCCCGGCTGCGGGCCGTGGTCGCGGCCTCGGCGGCGACCGGGGGCGCGGGTGGCGCAGGGGCGGCCGGCGGTGCGGTGCTGCGTGGGGCGCCGGTGGAAGTCCGCGACCTGGCAGGGCAGTTGAGGGAGTCCGCGGACGACGGGCTGGTGTCGGCGCTGGAGTTGGCGTTCCGGACGGCGGCGGCGATCGGGCTGCTGCTCGGGCTGGCGGCGGTGGTCCTGGAGCTGCTGCTCGGCTCGGCGGAGCGCGGGCGGATGCTCGCGTACCTGCGGACGCTGGGGCTGGACGGGCGCTCTGCGGCGGGCGTCCAACTGGTGCAGCTGCTCCCGGTGATGGCGGCGGCGGTGGTCGGCGGCACGGTGCTCGGCCTGGGGCTGCCGTGGCTGCTCGGGCCGGCGCTGGAACTGCGGGCGTTCACGGCGGGGCCGGGGGCGCCGGCGTTCGCTCCGGACTGGCTGACGATAGCTGCTGCCGCTCTGGCGCTGCTGGTGCTGGTGCCGTGTGCGGCGGCGCTGGAGGGGGTGACGGGGCGGCGGCGGGTCCCGCAACTGCTTCGGCTCGGTGAAGGAGCGCAGTAACCGGTTCAAGAACGGACAGTGCAACGGGGTCGTGCGTCGTCGGCGTGCGGCCCCGTCGTGCTTGGCCGCGCAGTTCGCCCCCTCGCTTCGCTGGGGGGACCCCAGCGCCCCTGATGGGGCGCGAGAGTTAGGGGTGTCAGTGGGGCGCGGTAGGTTCATCGGTGCGATGTGTCCTGATTGTGGGTGAGGTGTCCGTTGCAGTTGGCGCAGGTGGAGGGGGTCCTGGAGCGGGTCACGTACGCCAATGAGGACACGGGGTACACGGTGGCGCGGGTGGACACCGGGCGTGGGGCGAATGATCTGTTGACGGTGGTGGGGGCGCTGCTCGGGGCGCAGGTGGGGGAGAGCCTGCGGTTGTTCGGGCGGTGGGGGTCGCATCCGCAGTACGGGCGGCAGTTCACGGTGGAGAACTACACGACGGTGCTGCCGGCCACCGTGCAGGGCATTCAGCGGTACTTGGGTTCGGGGTTGATCAAGGGGATCGGGCCGCGGTTCGCGGAGCGGATCGTGGAGCGCTTCGGGGTGGAGACCCTGGAGGTGATCGAGAACGAGCCGAAGCGGCTGATCGAGGTGCCGGGGCTGGGGCCGAAGCGGACGAAGATGATCGCCAAGGCGTGGGAGGAGCAGAAGTCCATCAAGGAGGTGATGGTCTTCCTGCAGAGCGTCGGGGTGTCGACATCGTTGGCGGTGCGGATCTACAAGCAGTACGCGGACGCGTCGATCGGGGTGGTGAAGAACCAGCCGTACCGGCTGGCGGCGGATGTGTGGGGCATCGGGTTCCTGACGGCGGACCGGATCGCGCAGGCGGTGGGTATTCCGCACGATTCGCCGGAGCGGGTGAAGGCGGGCCTGCAGTACGCGCTGTCGCAGTCCACCGACCAGGGGCACTGTTATCTGCCGGAGGAGCGGCTGATCGCGGACGGGGTGAAGCTGCTGCAGGTGGATGTGGGGCTGGTGATCGACTGCCTGGCGGAGCTGGTCGCGGCGGAGGGTGTGGTGCGCGAGCGGCTGCCGGGCGGGGACGGTCTGGAGGTCACCGCGGTGTATCTGGTGCCGTTCCACCGGGCGGAGATCTCGCTGGCGGGCCAGTTGCTGCGGCTGTTGCGGGCCGAGGAGGACCGGCTGCCGTGGTTCCAGGGGGTGGACTGGCCGGCCGCGCTGGGCTGGCTGGCGAAGCGGACGGGTGCGGAGCTCGCCCCGGAGCAGGAGCAGTCGGTGCGGCTGGCGCTGACCGAGCGGGTCGCGGTGCTGACCGGCGGGCCGGGCTGCGGCAAGTCGTTCACGGTGAAGTCGATCGTGCAGTTGGCGCTGGCGAAGCGGGCGAAGGTGGTGCTGGCGGCGCCGACGGGGCGGGCGGCGAAGCGGCTGGCGGAGCTGACCGGCGCGGAGGCGTCCACCGTGCACCGGTTGTTGGAGCTGAAGCCGGGCGGGGACGCCGCGTACGACCGGGACCGGCCGTTGGACGCGGACCTGGTGGTGGTGGACGAGGCGTCGATGCTGGATCTGATCCTGGCGAACAAGCTGGTCAAGGCGGTCGCGCCGGGTGCGCACCTGCTGTTCGTGGGGGACGTGGACCAGCTGCCGTCGGTGGGTGCGGGCGAGGTGCTGCGTGACCTCCTGTCGCCTGGCAGCCCTATCCCGTCGGTGCGGCTGACCCGGATCTTCCGGCAGGCCCAGCAGTCGGGTGTGGTGGTGAACGCGCACCGGATCAACGAGGGCCTGCCGCCGCTGACCGACGGCCTGCCGGACTTCTTCCTGTTCGCGGAGGACGACACGGAGCGCGCGGCGGGCCTGACGGTGGACGTGGTGGCCCGCCGCATCCCGCAGCGCTTCGGTCTGGACCCGCGGCGCGACGTCCAGGTGCTGGCACCGATGCACCGCGGCCCGGCGGGGGCGGGCGCGCTGAACACGCTGCTCCAGTCGGCGGTCACGCCGGCCCGCGAGGGCCTGCCCGAACGGCGTTTCGGCGGGCGGACGTTCCGGGTCGGCGACAAGGTGACGCAGATCCGGAACAACTACGACAAGGGGCGCAGCGGCGTCTTCAACGGCACAGTGGGCGTCGTGACCTCGCTCAGTGTGGACGATCAGCGGCTGACGGTGATGACCGACGAGGACGAGGAGATCCCGTACGACTTCGACGAACTCGACGAGTTGGCGCACGCGTACGCGGTGACGATCCACCGTTCTCAGGGCAGCGAGTACCCGGCGGTGGTGATTCCCGTCACGATGTCGGCGTGGCCGATGCTTCAGCGCAATCTGCTGTACACCGCGGTGACGCGGGCGAAGAAGCTGGTGGTCCTGGTGGGGTCGCGGAAGGCGATCGGGCAGGCGGTGCGGGCGGTGAGCGCCGGGCGGCGGCACTCCGCGCTGGACCACAGATTGGCCTCGGGGCGTGGTTCAGGGGGTACGGTACGGGCAGAGGTTGTCTTGACGTGAAGAGATTTAGGGCGGAACCTGGTCTGGTGCCGATCTTGTCCGGTTCACACCGGCTGCGGCAGCAGAGTTTGTAGGCCCTGGTCCTTTCCCGGGTCACCCCCGGTGCGCGGCCGTCCTTCGGATGGGGGATCGTTGAGACAGTCAGGGCAGTCGGATGAGGATCAATTTCGTCGGTGAGGAAGACGTGAGCGACAAATCGGTAGTACTGCGGTACCAGGACGGCGAGTACGAGTACCCCGTCGTCGAGAGCACTGCGGGCAACGCCGGCTTCGACATCTCGAAGCTGCTTCCGCAGACCGGCCTGGTCACCCTGGACAACGGTTTCGGCAACACCGCCGCCAACAAGTCCGCGATCACCTTCATTGACGGTGACGCCGGCATCCTGCGCTACCGCGGCTATCCGATCGAGCAGCTGGCCGGAGAGGCCAACTTCATCGAGACCGCCTACCTGCTGATCAACGGCGAGCTGCCGAACGCGGGCGAGTTGGCGACGTTCAGCAACGAGATCACCCAGCACACCCTGCTGCACGAGGACGTCAAGCGCTTCTTCCAGGGCTTCCCGCGGGACGCCCACCCGATGGCGATGCTGTCCTCGGTGGTCGGCGCGCTCTCCACCTTCTACCCGGAGAGCCACAACCCGTTCGACGCGGACCAGCGCCACCTGTCGACGGTGCGCCTGCTGGCGAAGCTGCCGACGATCGCGGCGTACGCGTACAAGAAGGCGATGGGCCAGCCCTTCGTCTACCCGCGCAACGACCTCGGCTACGTCGAGAACTTCCTGCGGATGACCTTCGCCGTTCCGGCCGAGGACTACGAGCTGAACCCGGTCGTGGTCAACGCCCTGGACAAGCTGCTCATCCTGCACGCCGACCACGAGCAGAACTGCTCCACCTCGACGGTGCGCCTGGTCGGCTCCTCGCACGCCAACCTGTTCGCCTCGATCTCGGCGGGCATCTCGGCGCTCTGGGGCCCGCTGCACGGCGGCGCCAACCAGGCCGTGCTGGAGATGCTGGAGCAGATCAAGAACGACGGCGGCGACGTCGACGCCTTCATCCGCAAGGTGAAGAACCGCGAGGACGGCGTCAAGCTGATGGGCTTCGGCCACCGCGTCTACAAGGCGTTCGACCCGCGCGCCGCGCAGGTCAAGGTGCTCGCCCACGAGGTGCTGGCCCAGCTCGGCAAGTCCGACGAGCTGCTGGAGATCGCCCTCAAGCTGGAGGAGCACGCGCTCAAGGACGACTTCTTCGTCTCGCGTCGCCTCTACCCGAACGTGGACTTCTACACGGGTCTGATCTACCGCGCGATGGGCTTCCCGACCAGCATGTTCACCGTGCTGTTCGCGCTCGGCCGGCTGCCCGGCTGGATCGCCCACTGGCACGAGATGATCAAGGACCCGACCAGCCGGATCGGCCGCCCGCGGCAGATCTACACCGGCGTCGAGATCCGCGACTACGTGCCGCTCGACGGCCGCTGAGCGAGCCGCGACCGAACGAAGGGGCCCGGCCCCCGGCCTCCCGATGAGGGAGGCGGGGGCCGGGCCCCTTTTTCGATGCCGTGGTGCTGGTTGTTGGGGCGCACGGCGCCCGGGACGGACCCCGGGTGGGGAACGGCCGCTCAAAGCAATCCCCGGGCTCCCGGATCCGGCCCGGCGCCGTGCGCGAGGGCCGTCGACGAATCGACGACCGTCCGGGGCCCGCCGGAGCCCCGCTCTACAAAAGGTAAGACGTAACAGGGGGCGCAGAGTTACGCCAGGGGGGTGTGAGTTGCCTCTCTCCACTCTCCGTGTGCATCCGCGCACCCGGACGGCGGAGCGCATATCACACCGCACGGTGAGCGCGCGACGTCACCCACCCCGCAGACACCGCAACCCAGCGTGATAGGAATCGTGGCAATCCGGTACGGACCGCCTGCCATCCGCTGAGCGGTGAACGGTCAGGGAGGGAGTCCGCTATGGCCAGGAACGTTGTTGTCACCGGTGGAGGAACCGGCATCGGCCTCGAGGTGGCCCGGCGCTTCGCCGAGGCCGGCGAGCAGGTGGTGATCGTCGGCCGCCGTCCCGGCGTCCTCGACCACGCCGCCGCCGAACTCGGCCCCAACGTCACCCCGTTGGTGTGCGACCTCGCCGACCCGGACGCCGTGGAGGCCGCCCTGGCCGAACTGCCCGCCCGGATCGACGTGCTGGTCAACAACGCCGGCAGCCGGGAGACGGTGTTCGGCGCCGGCCCGCACGCCGTACTGGCCCGCTGGCGCGGCGACTTCGAACGCAACGTGCTCACCGCCGTGCTGCTCACCGAGTCCGTCCGTGACCGGCTCACCCCCGGCTCCGGCCGGGTCATCACCGTCTCCTCGATCGCCGCGCTGCGCGGCGCCGGCTCGTACGGGGCGGCGAAGGCCTCGCTGCACGCCTGGAACAACTTTCTGGCCGCCCAGCTCGGTCCGTCCGGGATCACCGCCAACATCGTGGCGCCCGGCACGGTGGCGGGCACCGAGTTCTTCGGGCCGCGCCTGGACGAGGCGGAGGTCGCCCGCCGCTCGGCGCGCACTCTGCTCGGCCGGATCGGCGAGTCCGGCGAGGTCGCCGCCGCCGTGTGCTTCCTCGCCTCCGAGGAGGCCGGGTTCATCACCGGCGAGATCCTGCACTGCAACGGCGGTGAACTGCTCGGCCGTTGACCGGGCGGCCGGTGCTCAGGCCGGTGCTCAGGCCGGTGCTCAGGCCGGCTGGAAGCGGCGCAGACGCAGGCTGTTGGTGACCACGAAGACCGAGGAGAAGGCCATCGCGGCGCCCGCGATCATCGGGTTGAGCAGGCCGGTGGCGGCCAGCGGCAGGGCGGCGACGTTGTAGGCGAAGGCCCAGAACAGGTTGCCCTTGATGGTGGCGAGGGTCCGGCGGGAGAGCCGGATCGCGTCCGCCGCGGAGCGGAGGTCGCCGCGGACCAGGGTCAGGTCGGCGGCCTCGATGGCGGCGTCGGTGCCGGTGCCGATGGCCAGGCCCAGGTCGGCCTGGGCGAGGGCGGCCGCGTCGTTGACGCCGTCGCCGACCATGGCCACGGTGCGTCCTTCGGCCTGAAGGCGGCGGACGGTGGCGACCTTGTCCGCGGGCAGCACCTCGGCGATCACGTCCTCGGTGGGGATGCCGACCTCGGCCGCCACCGATTCGGCCACCAGCCTGTTGTCGCCGGTCAGCAGCACCGGACGCAGGCCCAGCGCCCGCAGTTCGGCGATCGCCTCCGCGCTGGTCGGCTTCACCGCGTCCGCCACCTCCAGCACGGCGCGCGCCGCGCCGTCCCAGGCGACGGTGACGGCGGTGCGGCCGGCCCGTTCGGCGGCGGCCCTGGTGTCGGCGAGGGCGGGCGGCAGGGGGGTGCCGGCGAGCAGCGCGGCGCGTCCGGCCAGCACCTGGTGGCCCTCGACGGTGCCCCGCACGCCCAGGCCGGGGACGTTCTCGAAGCTCTCGACCGGCTTCAGCTCGCCGAACTTCTCCTGCGCGGCGGCGGCGACGGCCTGGGCGATGGGGTGCTCGGAGGCGTGCTCCAGGGCGCCGGCCAGCCGCAGCGCCTCGTCCTCGGTGGTGCCCTCGGCGGTGTGGACGGCGGTGAGGGTCATGCGGCCGGTGGTGACGGTGCCGGTCTTGTCGAGGACGACGGTGTCGACCTTGCGGGTGTTCTCCAGGACCTCGGGGCCCTTGATCAGGATGCCGAGCTGGGCGCCGCGGCCGGTGCCGACCATCAGGGCGGTCGGGGTGGCCAGGCCGAGGGCGCAGGGGCAGGCGATGATCAGGACCGCGACGGCGGCGGTGAACGCCTCGGTGGGGCTGTCGGTGACCAGCAGCCACCCGATCAGGGTGGCGAGGGCGATCAGGATGACGGCGGGCACGAAGACGGCGGAGATCCGGTCGGCGAGGCGCTGGGCTGCGGCCTTGCCGTTCTGCGCGTCCTCGACGAGCTTGGCCATCCGGGCGAGCTGGGTGTCCGCGCCGACCCGGGTGGCTTCGACCACCAGCCGGCCGCCGGCGTTGACGGTCGCGCCGGTGACGAGGTCGCCGACGGCGACCTCGACGGGCACGGACTCGCCGGTCAGCATCGAGGCGTCCACGGCGGAGCTGCCCTCGACCACGGTGCCGTCGGTGGCGATCTTCTCGCCGGGACGGACCACGAACCGGTCGCCGACCGCGAGCCGGTCGATCGGGACGCGGGTCTCGCGGCCGCCGCGCAGCACCGTCACGTCCTTGGCGCCGAGGTCGAGCAGGGCGTGCAGGGCGGCGCCGGCGCGGCGCTTGGAGCGGGCCTCCAGCCAGCGGCCGAGCAGGATCAGGGTGGTGACGGCGGCGGCGGTCTCCAGGTACAGGGTGGAGGAGGCGGCGGTGCGGTCGACGGTGAAGGCGAAGGAGTGCCGCATGCCGGGCATCCCGGCGTGCCCCCAGAACAGCGCCCACACCGACCAGCCGAAGGCGGCCAGGGTGCCGAGCGAGACCAGGGTGTCCATGGTGGCGGCGCCGTGCTTGGCGTTGGTCCAGGCGGCGCGGTGGAACGGCCATCCGCCGTAGACGACGACGGGGCCGGTGAGGGCGAAGGACAGCCACTGCCAGTTGTCGAACTGGAGGGCCGGGACCATCGAGAGCAGCACCACCGGGAGGCTGAGCACGGCGCTGATCAGCAGCCGTTCGCGCAGGGGGTCGGGCTCCGGCGCGGGGGCGTCCGGCTCGGGCTCGGGGGCCGGCGGGAGTTCGGCGGTGTAGCCGGTCTTCTCCACGGTGGCGATCAGGTCGGCGACGCTGGTGCCGGGGCCGAAGTCCACCCGGGCCTTCTCGGTCGCGAAGTTGACGCTGGCCTCGACGCCGTCGATCCGGTTCAGCTTCTTCTCGATCCGGGCGGCGCAGGACGCGCAGGTCATACCGCCGATCGCCAGTTCGACGCGCTCCCGGGGCCCGGCGGGGGCGGCGGGATCGGTGGTGGTGCTCATCGGCTCGTTCTTTCTCGGCGGCGGCGCGGGGGCGGGCTACGCGGCCCACCCCCGGCGGCGGGTCAGGCGGCCCGGCCGACCAGCTCGTAGCCGGCCTCGTCCACGGCGGCGGCGATCTGCTCGTCGCTGACCGGGGACTCGGCGGTCACGGTGACGGTGCCGGCCTTGGAGTCGGAGGAGACCGCGGTGACGCCCGCAAGGACGGAGACCTCGCCGTTGATGGCCTTCTCGCAGTGGCCGCAGCTCATGCCGCTGACGTTGTAGGTGACGGTGCTGGACATGGAAACCTCCGGGACGCTCGCGCTTGTACCGACAGGAACAGCATACCCCCCAGGGGTATTCCTTCCAGGGGTGACCGGCGTTTTCTTCGGCCGGAGCAACCAGCGGCCCGAACCCGAGCCTAGTCCGCGGCCGCCGCCCGTCCGTAACGCCGGGCGGCCCGCCGCCACCCGTGGCGCCGAACGGCCCGACCGCCCGCCGAGGCCCGCCCGGTCGGGAAGGGCGGGGTGGACGGCGGTCCGATATGTTCGGAAATGTGCAACCTCGACGCCGGGAACGGACGCCGGCCACCGGGAGCGGCGATGTGTCGTCCTCCTGGCGTCGGGCCGCGTTGCTCGCAGACCTGCAGGACGTCCCCCTGCTGCTCCGCTCCGCACCCGCGCTGATGGCCATCGGCCTGGTGACGATGGCCGACGTGCTGGCCGGGTCGAGCACCTACCTGGCGCCGCTGATGGTCGTCGTGCCGTCCGTCGCCGCGCTCACCCTCACACCGCGCGAACTGCTCGGGATGTGCCTGCTCGGCCTGCTGGTGATGCTGGCCCTCAACCGCTACTACGACCGGGTCACCGCCCCGTCCGACAGCCGGTTCCTGTTCGGCGCGGCGATCAGCTACATCGTGCTGAGCGCGTTCAGCGCCTGGGTCGCCGAACTGCGGATGCGACGAGCCCAGGCCTTCGCGGCCGTCAGCTCGGTCGCGGAGGCCGCCCAGCGGGCGCTGCTTCGCCAGCCCGACCCGGTCGTCGGGCCGCTGCGGCTGGCCGTGCACTACGTCTCCGCCGCGGACGCCGCCCGGATCGGCGGCGACCTGTACTCCGTGCTGGAAACCCCGCACGGCACCCGGGTGCTGGTCGGCGACGTCCGCGGCAAGGGGCTCGGCGCGGTGCAGACCGCCGCCGTGGTGCTCGGCGCGTTCCGCGAGGCCGCCTACGACGAGGAGCGGCTGCCGGACGTCGCCGCCCGGATCGAGGCCAGCATGCACCGGCACGTCGCCGACGGGGAGTTCACCACCGCGCTGTTCGCCGAGTTCCGCGCCGCCGGCCACGTCGACCTGGTGCACCTCGGCCACGTTC
The DNA here is from genome assembly GCF_044593455.1 of Kitasatospora sp. NPDC051984. Taxonomy (NCBI): domain Bacteria; kingdom Bacillati; phylum Actinomycetota; class Actinomycetes; order Kitasatosporales; family Streptomycetaceae; genus Kitasatospora; species Kitasatospora sp. NPDC051984. The sequence goes on along the minus strand of NZ_JBIUCB010000009.1, from coordinate 313,731 downwards.
CGCCGATCCGGGTCGGCGCCGACGGCCGCGCCGAGGTGCTGGAGGACACCGACCCGTGGCTGCCGCTCGGCCTCGGCGACCTCGCCGCCGGCGCACCCCGCCCCATCACCGTCCCGTTCGGCCCGCAGGACGTCCTGGTGCTGTGCACCGACGGCGTGATCGAGGCCAAGGGCCGCCGCTCCGGAACGTTCTACCCGCTGGCCGAACGGGTCGGCCCGCTGGTCAAGGACGGCTGGCGGTCACTGACCGAGCTGGACACCGCCGTCGCCCACCTCTACGGCGACCTGCTGGAACACACCGGCGGCGAACTCGGCGACGACGCGCTGCTGCTGCTGATCACCCGGCCCGGCGAGGCGCAGGCCGATCACTTGGCGTCGCCGTAGCAGTCGACCACGGCGGTGCTGAGCGGGAACCGGACCGGGGTGTCGCCGAACACCAGGGCCGACGCCTCGTCGGCCGCCGCCGCGACCTCGGCGGCCACCGCGTCCGCCAGGTCGGCCGGGGTGTGCACCACCACCTCGTCGTGCTGGAAGAACACCAGGTGCGGGCGGTCCGGGCCGGAACGCAGCGCGGCCAGCCGGCGGCGCAGCGCCGCCAGCAGGGCCAGCGCCCAGTCGGCGCCGGAGCCCTGGATGACGAAGTTGCGGGTGAAACGGCCCCGGGCGCGGGCCGAACGGCCGCCCGCCTCGCCGGACTCCGGGGCCTCGGTGAGGTCCAGCCAGTCCGCCGACGGCGGCGGGCAGACCCGGCCCAGCCGGGAGGAGACCACGCCGCCGTCCTCGCCGGTGCGGGCCGCGGCCTCCACGTAGCCCATCGCGTCCGGATAGCGGCGGCGCAGCGTGTTCAGCAGCGGGCCGATACCGCCGCCCGTCTGGCCGTACATCGCGCCCAGCAGGCCCAGCTTGGCCTTCTCCCGGTCGCCCTGGAAGGCACTCGCGGCGAGCGCCGCGTACAGGTCGCCGCCGGCGGCGGTGCGGGCCAGGCCGCGGTCGCCGGACAGCGCGGCCAGCACCCGCGGCTCCAGCTGCGCGGCGTCCGCGACCACCAGCAGCCAGCCCGGGTCGGCGACCACGGCGCGGCGCAGGGTGCGCGGGATCTGCAGCGCGCCGCCGCCCCGGGACGCCCAGCGGCCGGTGACCACGCCGCCCACCACGTACTCGGGGCGGAACCGGCCGCCGCGCGCCCACGCCGCCTGCCAGGCCCAGCCGTGCGCGGCGTGCAGCCGCGACAGCTCCTTGTAGCGGACCATCAGGGCCGCCGCCGGGTGGTCGACCGCCTTCAGCTCCCACGAGCGGGTGGACGACAACTGGATGCCGCGATCGGCGAACGCCTTGATCACCTGGGTGTGCGAGTCCAGGTTGAACGGCCTCGCGCCGAGCGCCTGCTGCACCTCCAGGGCGAGATCGGACAGCTTCGAGGGCAGCGTGCCCGGAATGGTCGGACGCGGGCCCAGCAGCTCGGTCAGCAGCGCGTCGTGCACGTCCGCGCGCCACGGCAGCCCGTCGTACGCCATCTCGCAGGCCAGCAGCGCCCCCGCCGACTCGGCCGCCACCAGCAGCCGGAACCGGGACCGGGCCGCCGGATCGGCGATCGCCGCGAGCCGCCGCAACTGCTCCGCGTGGACGGCCACCGTGGCCTCCAACGGATCGGTGCCGGGCGGCAGTTGCAGCCGGTCCGGGGCGAACAGGCCGTCCTCGTCGGGCAGCGCGCCCTCCGGCAGGTCGGCCGGCACCGGCAGCCCGCGCAGCCGCGCCCACGCCGCGCCCAGCGAACGCGGCGAACCGAACCGGCCCTCCCGGCCGAGCAGCAGCGCCTCCGTCAACCGCAGGTCGTGGCAGCGCGCCACCCGCTCCGGCAGCGCGGCCAGCAGCGGGCCGTACGCGGTGTCGGCGGTCGGCCACACCCAGCGCGGCGCGTGCTCGGCCTCCACCGCCGCGACCGCCTCGGCCAGCCGCGGCACCCGCTCGGCCGGGCCGAGCGGGGAACCGTCCTCGGCCAGCGGGCGCAGCCGCCCGCCCGGGCCGTGCGGGTCGGGCACCAGGGCGTATCGCACGGGGCGGCTCCTTCCGGGGGCGGGCAGGTTTCGTGCTGCGGCTTCGTGCTGCGGCGGGGGACCTGTTGACGGTAGCCGGTACCGGTGACAGCCCACGTCAGCAGTGCTTGTGGGGATTCGGTGTTCCGCCCGGGCCCGGCGCCCCGTAGGGTCGGCGGACATGAGCGACAATCCCTTCTTCTCGCCCAGCACCCTGGTGTTCGAGCTTCCGCCCTTCGCCGAGATCCGGGAAGAGCACTACCGTCCGGCGTTCGAGCGGGGCATGGCCGACCAGCTCGCCGAGGTCGCCGCGATCGTCGCCGACCCGGAGCCGCCGACCTTCGACAACACCGTGGTGGCGCTGGAACGTTCCGGCGCGGTGCTGCGCCGGGTGAGCGTGGTGTTCGAAAACCAGGACTCCTCCGACACCACCCCCGGAGTCCAGGCCCTCGACGCCGAGATCAGCCCCCGGCTGGCCGCCCACTCCGACGCGATCCACCTCGACGCGGCGCTGTTCGCCCGCATCGACACCCTGCACCGCACCCGCCACGAACTCGGCCTGGACGCCGAGTCGCTGCGCCTGCTGGAGCGCCACCACACCGCCTTCGTCCGGGCCGGCGCCCGCCTCGACGAGGCCGGCCAGCAGCGGCTGCGCGAGATCAACACCCGGCTCGCGGCCGACGCCGCCGCGTTCCGCAAGAACACCCACGAGGCCTCGCTGGCCGGCGCCATCGTGGTGGACAGCGCCGACGCCCTCGACGGGCTGCCCGACACCGCGATCGCCGCCGCCGCCGAGAACGCCCGCGCGCTCGGCCACGACGGCCACTGGGTGCTCAGCCTGAAGAACTTCTCCAACCAGACCGAACTCGCCGAGCTCACCGACCGCGCCCTGCGCGAGCGCCTGCTCACCGCCTCGCTGCGCCGCGGCCTGGACACCAACGGCCCGCTGGCCGCCCGGATGGCCGCGCTGCGCGCCGAACGCGCCGCGCTGCTCGGCTACGACAGCCACGCCGCGTACGTCGTCGCCGACGAGACCGCCGGCACCGTCGAAGCGGTCGGCGCGATGCTCGGCCGCCTCGTCGGACCCGCCGTCGCCAACGCGGAGCGCGAGGCCGCCGAGCTGGCGGCCGCCGCGGCCGCCGACGGCGTCACCGAACTCGCCGCCCACGACTGGGCGTTCTACGCCGAGAAGGTGCGCGCCGAGCGCTACGACGTGGACACCGCCGCGCTGCGCCCGTACTTCGAACTCGAGCGGGTGCTGCGGGACGGCGTGTTCTTCGCGGCCGGCCTGGCGTACGGGCTGAGCTTCACCGAGCGTCCGGAACTGACGGCCTACCACGCGGACGCCCGGGTGTTCGAGGTGACCGACGCGGACGGGTCCTCGCTGGGCCTGTTCATCGGCGACTTCTTCGCCCGCGAGTCCAAGCGCGGCGGCGCGTGGATGAACGAACTGGTCCCGCAGTCCCGGCTGCTCGGCCGCAAGCCGGTGGTGGTCAACAACCTCAACATCGCGCACCCGCCGGCCGGCGAGCCGGCGCTGCTCAGCTGGGACGAGGTGCGGACGCTGTTCCACGAGTTCGGGCACGCGCTGCACGGCCTGTTCTCGGACGTGCGGTACCCGCTGTTCGCGGGCACCGAAGTGCCCCGCGACTTCGTGGAGTTCCCGTCCCAGGTCAACGAGATGTGGATGGTCTGGCCCGAGGTGCTGGCCAACTACGCCCGGCACCACGTCACCGGCGAGCCGCTGGCCGCCGAGACGGTGGAGCGGATGCTGGCCGCCGAGAACTACGGGCAGGGCTTCCGCACCGTCGAGTACCTGGCGGCGGCGCTGCTCGACTGGGCCTGGCACTCGCTGCCGGCCGGCACGGTCGTCGAGGACGCGGAAACCTTCGAGGCCCGGGCACTCGCCGAGGCGGGCGTCGGGATGGCGACGGTGCCGCCGCGGTACCGGACCGGCTACTTCAACCACGTGTTCTCGAACGGGTACAGCGCCGGGTACTACGCGTACATCTGGTCCGAGGTGCTGGACGCCGAGACGGTGGAGTGGTTCCGCGGCGGCGGGCGCGAAGTGCGGGAGAGCGGCGAGCTGTTCCGGGCGGAGCTGCTTTCGCGGGGCGGGAGCCGGGACGCGATGGAGTGCGTGCGGGCGGTGCTGGGGCGGGAGCCTTCGATCGAGCCGCTGCTGGTGCGGCGCGGGCTGAAATAGGGGCCGGGACCCGCGCCCCGACAGGGGCGCGGGGAACTGCGCGAGCAACCACGCACGAGCAGGACGGAGGGCACCCGAGCGCCCCGTGCCTACCGTCCGGCGAACACCGGGCCGTAGCCGGGGGCCGGTGCGCCGGTGGGGGTGAGGGCGCAGTAGCCGCCGTTGCCGCGGCACCAGTACCACATGGTCCAGGCGGCGGCGAAGCCGTTCATCGCGGTGACCTGGCGGCGGATCAGTTCGGCGTTGCCGGGGGTGGCGGCGCTGGGCGGGCCCCATTCGCCGACCAGGACGGGGAGGTGGTGGGTGCGGGGGTAGGTGGTGATGGCGTCGGTGTAGGCGTCGACGAAGCCGCCGGCCGGGTCCCAGTCCCGGCCGGCTTCGACGGCGGTGTCGTAGAAGTGCGGGGCGTAGCCGATCCGGTCGGCGCCGGGCCGGGGGTCGGTGAAGGCGGGGAGCCGGGTGGGGACGCCCTGGCCGACCAGGACGGTGGGTTCGACGAACAGCCAGGCGTCGCGGTCGACCTGACGGACCGCCGCGATCAGGCGGCGGTACATGGCGGGGAGCCGGCCCTGTTCGAGGGCGGCGGCGGAGGCGGCGAGGACGGCCGGGTCGGTGGGGTCGCCGTTCACCGGGCCGAACGGCTCGTTGAACAGGTCGTAGCCGAGCAGGGCGCGGTGGCCGCGCAGTTCGCGGGCGACGGTGGCGTAGAGGTCGGCCTGGGCGCGTTGCAGGTCGCGGTCGTCGTAGAGGTGACGGAAGGCGGCCTGGACGGAGGGCTGGAAGTAGCCGGCGAACCAGTCGTTCGGGTCGGGGGTGAACGGCAGGCCGTCGTCGCGGGTGGCCCAGCTGGGTGCGCCGCCGTCGCCGCCGCCGAAGTACTGCCCGTAGACGTCCTGGTGGTAGTCGACGACGGCGTACAGGTGGTACTTCTCGGCCCAGTCCAGGATGCGGTGCAGGCGGGCGAGTTGGGCCTTGTCGTAGCGGCCGGGGGCGGGTTCGAGGCGGGCCCAGGAGACGGCGACGCGGATCAGTTGGAAGCCGTGCGAGGCGAGGTCGCGAAGGTCGGCCTCGGTGGTCTCGTCGTACTTGTCGAGGTTGAAGCCGCGCAGGTCGAGGACGCGTCCGTGCCGGTCGGTGAAGGCGGTGCGGCCGTCGGGGAGGGTGGTGGCGGAGACCTTGCGGGCGTCGAAGCGGTCGATGTGGTCGGCGGGCGGGCCGGCCGAGACGGTGCCGAGGACGACGGCGGCGGTGAGCAGCAGGGCGGCGGCGGAGCGGCGGACGCGCACGGGGCACCTCGCGGCGGGGTGGGGAGGGGTGGGGTGCGCCGATCCTGCCGGAGCCGTCCCCGCCGCACAAGAGGTGAGACATGCTCATGTTCGATGGGTGGTCAGGCCTCCGGCGTGGCGAGCATCGGCGGCAGGTCGGCAGCCGATGCTGGTCAGGCCTCCGGCGTGGCGAGCATCGGCGGCAGGTCGGCAGCCGCCGAGAGCCGGCCCCACAACAGGTCGGCGAGCGCCTGCACCATCCGGGCGCGCGGGCAGGGGCGGGTCTCCAGCCACCAGTCGCCGGCCGCCAGCACCATGCCGGTGATCGAGCGGCCCCAGGTCTCGGAGAGCAGCGGCCCGTCCTGCCCGAGGTCGATCTGCCGCTGGATGGCGCGGGTGATCTCCTCGGCGATCTGCCGCAGCGCGGGCGCCAGCGCGTTGCCCGCGCCGGTGGGATCGCCGGGCTCGGGGTGGGTGAGCAGCCGGTACACCTGCGGGCGGGCCTCGATCGCGGCCAGGTAGATGTCCAGCACGTGCTCGACCCGGTCGCGGCGCTCCAGCGGCTCGTTCAGGGCGGCCCGGACGGCGGCCAGCAGTCCGGCCGTGTGACGCGCCGTCAGCGCGCCGATCAGGCCGTTCCGGTCGCCGAAGTGCCGGTACAGGATGGGCTTCGTGATGCCCGCCTCGGCGGCGATCGCGTTCATGCTGGCGCTCGGGCCTTCGCGCTGGACGACCCGGTCGGCGGCGTTGAGCAGTTGTTCACGGCGGGGTTCGGTGGTCATGCGCTGCTCCTCGTGCGTGCAGGGCGGTCCGGGACGGGCGTTGACACCGGTTACCTATCGGTAGCAGACTCGCCACCATGTTACCGGAGGTAACAGCGCAGTGGCGCGGACGCTCCGGCCCGCATCCCCGTCCCATGGAGGCCGACCCATGACCACCTTCTCGCTCGACCCCGGGCCGGACCAGATCGCCGTCCGCGACTGGCTGCACGGCTTCGCCGCCGACGTCATCCGCCCGGCCGCCGCCGAGTGGGACGAACGCGAGGAGACCCCCTGGCCGATCATCCAGGAGGCCGCGAAGCTCGGCATCTACTCGCTCGACTTCTACGCCCAGCAGTTCTTCGACCCGTCCGGCGTCGGCATCCCGATCGCCATGGAAGAACTCTTCTGGGGCGACGCCGGCATCGCCCTGGCCATCACCGGCACCACCCTGGCCGCCGTCGCCGTGCTCGCCAACGGCACCGACGAGCAGATCGGCACCTGGGCACCGCAGATGTTCGGCACCCCCGACGACGTCAAGGTCGCCGCGTTCTGCTCCTCCGAGCCCGACGCCGGCTCCGACGTCTCCGCGCTGCGCACCCGCGCCGTCTACGACCAGGCCAAGGACGAGTGGGTGATCAACGGCACCAAGACCTGGGCCACCAACGGCGGCATCGCCCACATCCACGTCGTGGTCGCCACCGTCGACCCCGAGCTCGGCTCGCGCGGCCAGGCGTCCTTCCTGATCCCGCCCGGCACCAAGGGCCTGAGCCAGGGCCAGAAGTTCAAGAAGCACGGCATCCGCGCCTCGCACACCGCCGAGGTCGTCCTCGACGACGTCCGGATCCCCGGCCACTGCCTGCTCGGCGGCAAGGAGAAGCTGGACGCCCGCCTCGCCCGGGCCCGCGAGGGCACCAGGGGCGGCGGCAAGAACGCCGCGATGGCCACCTTCGAGGCCTCCCGCCCCGCCGTCGGCGCCCAGGCCATCGGCATCGCCCGGGCCGCGTACGAGGTCGCCCTGGACTACGCCAAGACCCGGGTCCAGTTCGGCAAGCCGATCATCGAGAACCAGGGCGTCGCCTTTCAGCTCGCCGACATGAAGACCCGGATCGACGCGGCCCGGCTGCTGGTCTGGCGGGCCTCCTGGATGGCCGTCAACAACCGGCCGTTCACCAACGCCGAAGGCTCGATGTCCAAGCTGTACGCCGGCGAGACGGCCAAGTTCGTCACCGCGCAGGCCATGCAGATCCTCGGCGGCAACGGCTTCACCCGCGAGTACCCGGTCGAGCGGATGCACCGCGACAGCGCGATCTACACCGTCTTCGAGGGCACCAGCGAGATCCAGCGGCTGGTCATCGCCCGGGCCATCTCGGGCGCGCCCATCCGCTGACGCCGCCTCGGCGTCCCCTCAGCGGGGGCCGGCCGTTCAGAACGAGGGTTCGCGCCGCTCCAGGAACGCCGCCAGGCCCTCGCGGACGTCCGGTGCCGTGCGGGAGGCACGCTCCCACGGCTCCAGGGCGTCTGCGGCATCCGCTGCGGGGACGGCCAGGGCCGCCTTCACCGCGCCGATGGTCTGGGGTGAGCGGTGGGTCAGCAGGCGGGCGAACTCGCGTGCGCGGGAGTCGAGTTCCTCGGCCGGGACGACCTCGTCCAGCAGGCCGAAGCGCTCCGCGCGGGCGGCCGGGACGAGCGCGCCGGAGAACAGCAGGTACTTGGCCCGGGCCGGGCCGACCAGCGCGGCCAGCCGCAGCGTCGGCACCGCCGGGTACACCACGCCCAGCTTGGCCGGGGTGATGCCGAGCCGGGCGTCCTCGGCGGCGAAGCGCAGGTCGCAGGCGACCGCCAGCTGGCAGCCGCCGCCCACGCAGGCGCCCCGGATCACCGCCAGCGTCGGCCGCGGGAATGCTGCCAGCGCCTCCTCGGCCGCCACGTTCAACGCGTGATAGGCGTCCGCGGCGGCCGGATCGGCGTACACCCCGGCGAGTTCGGCGATGTCCGCACCGGCCGAGAAGGTGCCCTCGGCGCCGGTCAGCAGCAGCGCCCGCACGTCGGCGCGGGCGCCCAGCTCGGCCAGCAGGCCCGGCAGCGCCCGCCACATGGCGCCGGTCACCGCGTTGCGGCGCTTCGGCCGGTCCAGCAGCACCGTCGCCACCCGGTCCGCGCCCACCCAGCAGCGCAGGCCCGCCACGCCGGTCGGCAGCTCGGTGTCCCCGGGGCCCGGGCGGTCGAGCGGGTCGGTGCTCGTGGACATCACGGCCTCCGGAATAGCGGAAAGGGACGGTTCGTCAGCCTTCCACAGCGTGCCGGGCGCGGGCCATGTGATCAGGATCAAGCCGCCTCGCGGGCCGCCCGCCACTCCGACGCCAGCATCGACCAGATCTCCAGGTCCAGGCGCTCGCCGTGGTGCTCGGTGTACTTGCGCATCGTCCCGTCCAGGGTCATGCCCAGGCGCTGGGCGGTCGCCCGGCTGCGCGGGTTCACCGTGGAGTTCCACCACTCGGCGCGGTACAGGCCGCGCTCCAGCAGCGCGTAGTCCAGCAGGTGCCGGACCGCCTCGGTGATCAGCCCGCGGCCGCGGCCGGCCGGCTCCGACCACACACCGATCTCGCACACCCCGCCCTTGGCGTCGAAGTGGACGAACATCGTCCCGCCGACCAGGGTGCCGTCGAGCCAGATCCCGTAGATCCGGCCGGCGTCGGCGGCCTGCTTGTCGGCGTAGCGCTGCAGGGTCGCGCGGGCCGAGGCCAGGTCGGTGCTGATGGAGGCCCACGGGATGAACGGGTCGACGGTGGCCCGGGCGCGGTCCACGTGCGCCAGGAACTCCTCGGCCTGCCACGGCTCAAGCGGGCGGAGCTCGGCGTTCTCGGCGAGTGCGACGGTGTACATGGGCGGCCCCTCCGGCGTTCCGACATACATAACAAACGTTTGGTAGGTACCCTAGCGCGATGACACCACCCGCCCGCGGAGACCACGAAGCACGCCGCCGGGACGTCTCCGAGGCGGTCTGGCGAGTACTCGCCGCCCGCGGCTTCGGCGGACTCACCCTGCGCGCCGTGGCCGCCGAACTCGGCGCCTCCACCGGGCTGCTCACCCACTACTTCCCCAACAAGCGGGCGCTGGTCGCGCACGCGCTGGACGTCCTCGACCGGCAGAGCGCCGAACGCCACCGCCCCGCCACCGCCGAGGCCGCCACCGCCCGCGGCCTGGCCGTGCTGCGCGCCGCGCTGCTCGACATCCTGCCGCTGGACGGCGCGGGCGCCGCCGGCAACCGGATCTGGGTCGGCTCCTGGGACGCCGCGCTCACCGACCCCGAACTGACCGCCGAACACGCCGAGCGCTACCGCCGCAGCCGGCGGCGGATGACCGAGCTGTGCGCCGAGGCGCAGGAACTGGGCGAACTCCCCGCCGACCGGCCGGCCGCGGACCTGGCCGCGCTGGCCCAGTCCTTCGCGCTCGGACTGGTGGTGCAGGCGCTCTTCGCGCCCGCCGAATTCCCGCCGGAGCGCCAACGCGCGCTGCTGGACGGCTTCCTGGCCGGTCTGGCGACGGGGGAGCGGGCGGGCCCGGACGGGGCGTGACCCGGGGCCGACCGGGGAGCTCAACGGGGACCGGCCGAGGGCGGGTCGGCGACTGGCCGGGGGGTGCGCCGGCGACCGGCCGGGTGCTGGCCGGGGGTGGGGCTGCTCGGCGGGTCGCCGGAGCCTTGTGTGCCCCCAGCAGGATTCGAACCTGCGACCTACCGCTTAGAAGGCGGGTGCTCTATCCGCTGAGCTATGGGGGCCGGGTGTGACGTCGGCCCGCTTGCCGGGCCTGGGCGCCGGGACGGGATGTTCCGGGACAGGATACGGGTGTTCAGTTCCGCCACCTGGACTTCGAAGACCCGACAGGGGTGTGTCGGCCTCCACGGGGCGGTCCGATAATCGCAGGTAGTGCCCTGATGCGCAGCGTTCTGCGGCGTCCTGGAGCCGGACGTTGTGCAGTCGTTACGGGGCTGTCGCCCCACCCGTTATGCATTCGGCGTGGCAATCCCCCGAACCGGCCCGCGGGTGGGGGCATGTTTAGGGGTTCGTTCAGGTGGATGACATGGACGGGGCGAGTTGACGCCCGCCCGTTCGGGGTTTCGGCGGTGGCGCGCAGGTGTCCTGCGGGTGTGCGGAGAGCCTTGTCGTGAACACGATCCCCGGTGCGTCACTTCAAGTGATCGATTCTGAACAGGAAATCACCGGTATTTCACTCTTGCGAGTTATCCCGGTTTTCCACAGGGCCGAGTTTTCCACAGGGGGAGCGAAGTTTCCGGTCCGAATTCGTCGGTGGGAGGAGGATCTGTCCGCGGCGGAAATACCGTCGGCGAAATGCGGTTCGGCCGGTCCGGCGGCCGGAGAGCGGAGGCAGGGGAATGGACGGCGCGCTGGTGACGATGGTCGGCAATGCGGCCTCGAATGTGACGTACCGGGAGACGGCCGGCGGGGTGGCCGTCGCCAGCTTCCGATTGGCCGCCACCGAGCGGCGCTACGACCGGGAGCGCGGTGATTGGGCGGACGGCGAGACCACCTGGCTGACGGTGGTGGCCTGGCGGCGGCTCGCGGTCAACGTGGTCAGTTCGGTCAACAAGGGAGACCCACTGGTGGTGAGCGGGCGGCTGCGGGTGCGCGAATGGGGAGAGGAGGGCAGTCGGCGCACGGAGGTGGAGATCGACGCCCGGGCGGTGGGGCACGATCTCGCCCGCGGCACCTCGGTCTTCAAGCGGGGGCTGGAGGCCCGGGCGGTGGAGGTCAAGGCGGGTGCGGCGCAGGGCAGTTCGGCGGCCGAGTGGCCGAGCGGCCCGGCGAGGGGCGGGTCGCGGGCGGTGCGGCTGGTGGAGGAGGCGGTGCCGGAGTGGATCGTCAGGGCGGTGGCGGCCCGCCGGGAGGCCGATGCGGCGGCGGGCGCGGCCGGCGGTGCCGCGGGCGGCCCGGCGGGTGTTGCGGCAGGTGGCGTCGCCGGGCCCGCGGGGCCGGGGGGTTCGGATGTGACGGAGGAGGTTCTGAACTGACGGATTCTGGGCACCTGAGGCACCGATCGGTGCAATCCTGATTGCCGCGGCGGCGGCTCGTGACTTTATGTCGACTCATCAACTCCCGCTGACAGTCCGCTCCTTGATAACGAAACAGCCACGATATCGTCCTGATTTGCTACGGGCGTCGAGTGCTCGGGCGGCGTCAATAGGATGCGTCTGGTCCACACACGTGCAGCGGCGCCACAGGGGGTTGCCGCTTTGCAGGGGGCGGGTTGCCAACGGCACGTCGCCGCCCGGAGGGATCGCACATGTTCCACAAGCAGGGGCGGGCTGTCTCCCGCATCGTTGCTGTCATGCTCGCGTCCGGTCTCGTCGTCGGGTCGGGGCTGCTCGCCACCGGTACCGCCGCCGCGGCCGACGGCCACTCGGGAGTGACCGGGAAGCTGCAGGGCGGCGTCCGCTACGGCGAGAAGATCGAACACGAAGTGAGCCCGGGCCACTGGCTGGCCATCCCCGCAGGGCAGTTCACGCTCGGTGTGGTCGGCACCGAGAGCACCTTGGACGTCTACTGCATCGACCTGCTCAACGACACGCTCAAGAACGCCACGTACCACGAGACCGACTGGGCCTCCACCTCGCTCTCCCAGCCGGAGAAGGTCAAGGCCAAGGCCGGCCCGAAGATCCAGTGGATACTCGAGCACTCCTTCCCGAACATCGACGAGGCCGCGCTCTCCAAGGCCTCGGGGATCGACGGCCTGACCAAGGACGATGCCGGTGCGGCCACCCAGGTGGCGATCTGGCACTTCTCCGACCCGAACGTCGCGGTCAGGCAGAGCAGCGACTTCCCGAAGGCCAAGCAGCTCACCGCCTGGCTGATCGCCCAGGCCGACGCCAAGGGCGGCGCCGAGGAGCCCAAGCCCTCGCTGGCCCTCAACCCGGGCTCGGTGGCCGGCAAGAGCGGTGAGACGCTCGGCCCGATCACCGTCACCACCGGCGGCGGCGCCGCCGACGTCGCCGTCGCCCTCGACAAGAAGGGCACCGACGCGGGGGTCACCCTGGTCGACAAGAACGGTGCCGCGGTGAAGACCGCCAAGAACGGCGACCAGCTGTTCGCGAAGGTCCCGGCCGGTGCGGACGCCGGCACCGCCACCATCAACGCGGACGCCTCCGCCACCATCAAGCTCGGCCGGGCGTTCGTCGGCGACGACAACGGCAAGCACAGCCAGACGCTGATCCTGGCCGGCAGCAACAAGGTCAAGGTCAACGCGCTCGCCACCCTCGCCTGGGCGCCCACCGGCCCGATCCCGGCCGCCACCGCCAAGGTCGACTGCACGCAGGGCGCGCTGGTCCTCACCGTCTCCAACAAGGGCGACCAGGACTGGAAGTTCACCGTCGGCGGCAAGGACGTCACCGTGAAGCCCGGCGCCACCCAGGACGTCGTCCTGCCGGTCGCCGAGGACACCGCCTACAACTTCACCGTCACCGGCCCGGGCGGCTTCTCGCAGACCTTCAGCGGCGTGCTGAACTGCAAGACCGACAGCGTCAGCCTGCCGCCGACCACCCCGCCGGCCACCCCGAAGCCCAGCTCGTCCGCTCCTGAGCTGGCCACCACCGGTGGCGGCATGGGCACCGGCATCACCGCCGCGATCGCCGGTGCGCTGGTCGTCGCCGGTGCCGCCGCGGTCTACGCCCTGCGTCGCCGCGGCCGCCACAGCCGCGCCTGACCCGCACGCTGACCCTCCCCGGCCGCCCGCCGGGGAGGGGCGGCCCCGCCCCCGCAACACTGGGGGCGGGGCCGTTCGCGTCCCGGGCCGCCCGCGGTCACGGCCCGGCCGGTCGCCGTCGCCGCACACCCTCGAGCGCGTTCGGGGCGGCACCGGCCTTACGGCACAATGGAACGCTGCAAGCCGATTAACTCGACGACGACGCCGGAGCGATCTCACGTGGCGGAATACATCTACACCATGCGCAAGGTGCGCAAGGCACACGGCGACAAGGTCATCCTTGACGACGTGACGCTCAGCTTCCTCCCCGGGGCGAAGATCGGCGTCGTCGGCCCCAACGGCGCCGGCAAGTCCACCGTGCTGCGGATGATGGCCGGCCTGGACCAGCCCTCCAACGGCGACGCCTTCCTCTCGCCGGGCTTCACCGTCGGCATGCTCCAGCAGGAGCCGCCGCTGGACGAGACGAAGACCGTGCTGGAGAACGTCCAGGACGGCGTCAAGGAGACCAAGGGCAAGCTCGACCGGTTCAACGAGATCGCCGAGCTGATGGCGACCGACTACTCGGACGCGCTGCTCGACGAGATGGGCAAGCTCCAGGAGGACCTGGACCACGCCAACGCCTGGGACCTGGACGCCCAGCTGGAGCAGGCCATGGACGCGCTGGGCTGCCCGCCCGGCGAGTGGCCGGTCACCAAGCTGTCCGGTGGCGAGAAGCGCCGCGTGGCGCTGTGCAAGCTGCTGCTGGAGCAGCCCGACCTGCTGCTGCTCGACGAGCCCACCAACCACCTGGACGCCGAGTCGGTGAACTGGCTGGAGCAGCACCTCGAGAAGTACCCCGGCACCGTCGTCGCCGTCACCCACGACCGGTACTTCCTGGACAACGTCGCCGAGTGGATCCTCGAGCTCGACCGCGGCCGCGCGTACCCGTACGAGGGCAACTACTCCACCTACCTGGAGACCAAGCAGACCCGTCTCAAGGTCGAGGGCCAGAAGGACGCCAAGCGCGCCAAGCGGCTCAAGGAAGAGCTGGAGTGGGTCCGCTCCAACGCCAAGGGCCGCCAGGCCAAGTCCAAGGCCCGCCTCGCCCGTTACGAGGAGATGGCGGCCGAGGCCGACAAGATGCGGAAGCTGGACTTCGAGGAGATCCAGATCCCGCCGGGCCCGCGTCTGGGCAGCGTCGTCATCGAGGTCGACCACCTCAACAAGGCCTTCGGCGAGAAGGTGCTGATCGACGACCTGAGCTTCACGCTGCCGCGCAACGGCATCGTCGGCATCATCGGCCCGAACGGCGCCGGCAAGACCACCCTGTTCAAGATGCTCCAGGACCTGGAGACCCCGGACAGCGGCACCGTCAAGGTCGGCGAGACCGTCAAGATCAGCTATGTCGACCAGACCCGCTCCAACATCGACCCGAAGAAGACCCTGTGGGAGGTCGTCTCCGACGGCCTCGACTGGATCAACGTCGGCCAGGTCGAGATGCCGTCCCGCGCCTACGTCTCCGCGTTCGGCTTCAAGGGCCCGGACCAGCAGAAGCCGGCCGGCGTGCTGTCCGGTGGTGAGCGCAACCGCCTCAACCTGGCGCTCACCCTCAAGCAGGGCGGCAACCTGCTGCTCCTCGACGAGCCGACCAACGACCTCGACGTCGAGACGCTGTCCTCGCTGGAGAACGCGCTGCTGGAGTTCCCCGGCTGCGCCGTGGTCATCTCCCACGACCGCTGGTTCCTGGACCGAGTGGCCACCCACATCCTCGCCTACGAGGGCGACAGCAAGTGGTTCTGGTTCGAGGGCAACTTCGAGTCCTACGAGAAGAACAAGATCGAGCGCCTGGGCGCCGATGCGGCCCGCCCGCACCGCGCGACCTACAAGAAGCTCACCCGCGGCTGATCCGCGGACGCTCACCCGCGGCTGACCCGCGGACGCACCGGCGGCCCGGCAGCCCACCCCCTCGGGGCGGACTGCCGGGCCGCGGCCCGTAGGCTTCCTGCGGGTCCACCTGATGTGAGGAGAACACCGTGGCACGCCACATCTACGCCTGCCCCCTGCGGTGGTCGGACATGGACGCCTTCGGTCACGTCAACAACGTGGTCTTCCTGCGCTACCTGGAGGAGGCCCGGATCGACTTCATGTTCACCCAGGCCGCCGAGGCCGGCGCCGGGGAGTTCGCGGGCGGGTCCGTGGTGGCCCGCCACGAGATCGACTACAAGCGGCCGCTGGTGCACCGCCCCGAGCCGGTCACCATCGAGACCTGGGTGACGAAGATCGGCGGAGCCTCGCTGACCGTCTCCTACGAGATCAAGGACATCGCCGAGGACGGCACCGAGACGGTCTACGTCACCGCCTCCACCGTGGTCGTCCCCTACAACCTCGTCGAGGGCCGCCCGCGCCGGATCAGCCCCGTGGAGCGGGAGTTCCTCAGCCGCTTCATGGACGAGCAGCCCGCCGCCGTCTGACCGGCCTCGGACCACGTCGCACCGAGACCGCCGCACTCACGAATCGAGCTGAACCCCCGTGACCGCGAACCCCCGCCTCGACCTCGCCGACCAGGGCGAGGCCGCCGACCTGGTGGCCCTCCTGGGCCGGCTGCTCCGCTTCGACCGGGCCGCCGCGGTCCGGTTGCAGGCGGTGCCGGGGGCGGACGGCGGCGGCGTGCTGGCGGTGTTCGGGCGGCTGCCGCTGGGCGGCTCGGCGGTGCTCGCGGTGCGTACCGTGCGGCTCGCCGGTGAGCCGGCGGCGGCCGATCTGACCGTCTCCGCCGGGCAGTTGCTGGAGTCCGTGGACGAGGCGGGCGCCCACCTGACGCTGCCCGCCCCCGTCACCGGCCCGTCCTGGGCGGGCCTGCTGCCGCCGCGCTCCGGCTGGCAGCCGCTCGGGCAGCCGCCGGTGGACCGGGTGATGGACGAAGTGCGCACCGCCGTCGCCGAGTTCAAGCAGCGCGTCGCCGAGGTGCCGGAGCACCACCGGAGCCGGCAGGCGGTGGACGCGATGGCGGACGAGATCTGGTCCCGGCCGCTGGGCGCCGCCGAGGGCCTGCCGCTGCGGGCCGCGCACGCCGCCCACGCGATCGGGTTCCTGCGGCCCGGCGCCCCGCTGCACGCGTTCCGGGCCGGCCCCTGGCTGCGTCTGGACGCCCCGGCCGGCTCGGTTGCCCTGCGTTCCGGCGGCGCCCCGGGCGCGGGCCTGGGGCTCAGCCCGCTGCGGTAGCCAGGAGCGGCGTCAGCCCGCGGTGTTGATCATCGCGGAGGCGGCGTACGTCATGTAGTTCCACAGCTCGCGCTCGTCCTCGGCGGGCAGCGCGAGCTGGTCGAGGGCGGTGCGCATGTTCCGCAGCCAGGCGTCGTGCGCGGCGCGGTCGACCTGGAACGGGACGTGCCGCATCCGCAGGCGCGGGTGGCCGCGGTTCTCGCTGTAGGTGCGCGGGCCGCCCCAGTACTGCATGAGGAACAGCGCGAAGCGTTCCTCGGCGGGGCCGAGGTCCTCCTCCGGGTACATCGGGCGCAGCAACTCGTCCTGGGCGACGCCCTGGTAGAAGAGGTGGACCAGCCGGCGGAAGGTCTGCTCGCCGCCGACGCGGTCGTAGAAGCTCTGCTCCTCCTCCGCCGTCGTCGGCTGCACGGTCTCCTCGTGTACGGTGTCGCGCCCGGTGTCAGTCACCCGTCCATGGTCGCAGACGCCGACGGGGGCCGTACACCGGGACTTTCGGTGTACGGCCCCCGTCGCGGGGCGGGTGCGGACGGCTACGCGTCGTCCCAGTTGAAGAAGCGCCAGGCGATGGCGGACAGCACCACCGTGAATCCCAGCAGGATGCCCATGCCGGGCAGGGCCTCGGCGATGCCGCCGCCCTGGCTGAGCACCGACTTGGCGGGGTTGATCAGGTAGCGCAGCGGCAGGGCCTTGGAGATGTCCTGCAGCCAGGTGGGCGCGAAGTCCAGCGGGATGAACGCGCCGCCGAGGAAGGACATCGGCAGGATGATCAGCTGGTTCAGGCCGTTCGCCGACTCCTCGGACTTCGCCAGCGAGCCGGTGAGCAGACCGAGCGACATGAAGGCCAGGGTGCCGCAGATCACCAGCGGGATCACCAGCCACCAGTTGCCGGTGAGCTTGAGGCCGAAGAAGTCCAGCTGCGCGACCGCGAGGAACAGCGCGGTCTGGGCGAGCGCCACGATCACGCTGACCAGCACCCGGGCGCCGACGATGGTGCCCGCCGAGATGGGCGCCAGCCGCAGGCGGCGCAGCACCCGCTTCTTGCGCCAGGTCACCAGGGTGAACGAGGCGCCGTAGACCGCGCCCATGGAGATGGCGTAGGCGAGCAGGCCGGGCGTCAGGTACTGGATCGGCTTGGTGGAGTCGTCCTCGACCTTGGTGGCGTCCAGGGTGAAGGCGGGGGTGGCGTGCGAGGCCTGCTGGTTGGCGGTCTGCACCAGGGAGTTCATGATGCCCTGCACGGTGCCGGACTTGACCTGGTCGGCCTGGCTGAAGCGGAGCACCAGCTTGCCGTCGGGGCCCTCGGTCACCAGGCCGTCGAGGTCGCCCTTCTTGACCTTGGCGAGGGCCTCGTTCTCGTCGGCGAAGGGGGTGATCTCCAGGACGGACAGTGGGCCGTCCTTCTGGTCCTTCAGCGCGTCCAGCAGCTTGACCTGGCCGACTTCGCCGACCTTGACGTGCGAGGTGCCGCCGCCCTTGTAGAGGACGCCGAACAGCACCAGGAACATCAGCGGCAGGGCCAGCGTGAAGAACAGGGTGCCCTTGTCGCGGACGAAGCCGAGCAGCATGACCCGGGACAGTCCGACGAAGGCGTTGGCCTTCTCCCGGCCGCCGTCGGCGGCGGGGGAGGTGGGGGCCTGGTCGGTGGCGGTCATGCCCGGTACTCCCGTCCGGTCAGCTGGAGGAAGACGTCCTCCAGGGTGGCGCCGCGGACCTCGAGGCCGCGCAGCGCGTTCTCCTCGGCCAGCATGGAGAGCACCGGCCCGGGCGCGTCGGTGGACAGGGCGAGGGTGATGCCGTCGTCCTCCAGGTTGCTGAACACCGAGCCGGCGGCGGTGAGCAGTTCACGGGCGCGGTCGGCGGTCAGCATTCCGGATTCCACCCGGATCCGGACGGTGTCGTCGATCTCGCGGACCAGCGCCGCGGGGGCGCCGGTGCGCAGCACCTTTCCGTGGTCCATCACCGAGACGCGGTCGCAGAGGATCTCCGCCTCGTCCAGGTAGTGGGTGGTGAGGACGACGGTGCGGCCCTCGGCGTTGATGTCGCGCAGCAGGTCCCACAGGTTGCGGCGGGCCTGCGGGTCGAGGCCGGTGGTCGGCTCGTCGAGGAACACCAGCTCCGGGTCGTGCACCAGCGCGCACGCGATGGACAGGCGCTGGGCCTGGCCGCCGGACATCTTGTCGGTCAGCGCGCCCGCCGACTCGGTCAGGCCGACCCGCTCCAGCATCGCGTCGGCCGCCTTGGGGCCGATGCCGTAGAAGGAGGCGAAGGTGCGGATGGTCTCGCGCGCCGTCAGCTTGTTGAAGAACGCCGACGCCTGGAACTGCACCCCGATGCGCGGCAGCAGCTTGCTGTTGCGCGGCCACGGAGACAGGCCGAGCAGCTCCACCCGGCCCTCGTCGGCCTCCCGGATGCCCTCCAGGATCTCCAGTGTGGTGGTCTTGCCCGCCCCGTTCGGTCCGAGCAGACCGTAGAACTCGCCAGTGCTGACGGAGAGAGACACTCCGTCGACAGCCTGGACATCCCCGTACCGCTTCCGGATCCCGTCCGCGGTTATTGCTTCAGTCATGGGGCGAGCGTAGGGGGTGCGGGCAGTGCCCACGAACACCCTTGTACGAATTTTGATCGTTCGGTGATGGCCGGACACGCCACCGGCCCGGCGGTGGAAGCTCTGAACGCCCCGCCGCCGGGCCGGTGGTGATGCACGGTCAGCGAACTGACCGCCTGTCAGGCCCGGTGCACCGTGATGGTGGTCCAGGCGCCGATGTGGATGCGGTCGCCGTCGTTCAGCGGGATCGCGGTGTGCGGCGGCAGGGTGTCCGGGCCGCCGTTGAGGGTGGTGCCGTTGGTGGAGTCCTGGTCGACCACCACCCAGCTGCCGTCCGGCTGTTCGGCGAGGAGGGCGTGCTGGTGCGAGGCGCCCGGGTCCTCCGGGGACACCGACAGGTCGATCTCCGGCACGGTGCCGCGCTGCTGGCTGCGCCGCCCGATCCGCAGCTGGCCCCGGCCGGTCAGCGGGATCCGCCGCTCCTGGGTGTACGGCGGGAAGAACAGCCCGGCCGCCTCCGGGCCGCTGCGGGTCATCATGTCGCTGAAGTAGTCGTGGTCGGCGGCCACCACGGCGAACCAGGTGGTGCGCTGCGGAGCGGCCGGCGGCTGGCCCTGCTGCTGACCGGGCTGCCCCTGCTGCCCGGGCGGGGTCAGCCGGAACGAGGTGCCGAAGTCGTCGCCGCTCTGCGGGGGACGCTGCTGCTGCCCCGGCTGCGGGCCGGAGGGCTCGGCGTACACCGGGCCCGGGCGCTCGTAGTCGCCGTCGGGGAAGGCGGCCGGCGGGCGCTTCTCGAAGCCGGGCGCGGCAGCAGGCCCGCCGTGGGCAGGCGCGGACGGTGCGGCGGGCGCGCCCGGGTAGCCGGGCGGCGGCGCGGAGGCCGGGCCGGGCGCGGGCTGCTGGTAGCCCGACCGCTCGTAGTCGGGCCGCTCGTACGGGTTCTGCGGCTCGAACGGCTGCTGCGGGCGCTCGAACGGCGTCGGCCGCTCGAAGCCGGGCGCGGGCGCGGCCGGTTCGAACGCGGACGGCTCGAACCCGGCGGGCGCGGACGGCGGCGCGGCCGGCGGCGCGGCGGGCGGCGGGAAGCCGTAGCCGTGCTGCGCGGACGGCGCGCCCTGCGGCGCCCGGCCCGGCTCGGGGTGGCCGTGCGGGCCGCCGGCGGGCTGCGGCGCGGGCGGCGGAGGCTGGTGCCCGGCCGGGGCGGGACCGCCCGGCGGGCGGGGCGTGACGGCCAGGTTGTAGTCGTACCCGCAGTCCTCGCAGTACCGGCCGGTCTGCGGGGTGCGGCAGATCGGGCAGGTGGCCAGCGCCGAGGTGGCGGCCGCGGGCGGCGGGGCGCCGTACGGGCCGGGGGCACCGGGTGCGCCGGGTGCGCCGGCGGCGGGCCCGGTGGGTGTGCCGCCCGCCGGGGTGGCGGGGCGGCGCGGCTCGAAGTAGCCGCCACCGCCCCCGGCCGGGGTGCCGCGCGGCGGGGTGCTGCCCGGCCCGGCGGGCGGGAAGCCACCGCCGTACGGGGCCTGCGGCGGGGCAGGCGCGGCGCCGGGCGCGCCGGGGCCGCCGGGCTGGGCCGGTGCGGCCGGGAATCCGGGGATCGCCAGCCCGGGCGGCGGGGTCATCGGGAATCCGCAGTAGTCGCACCAGTCCTCGGCCTGAGACTCGTGTCCCCTAGGGCAGATCGGCATCAGGTCCCCCACACTCCAGCAGGTTCGGGTCCGGCGGTGTCCGGCTCACTTCTTCACGCGTACGGTCTTGGTCGATCGGGTCTCGAGTGTCATCGAGTCGGCCTCGCTCACGTTCTTACGGAACCGAACGGTACCCTCCCCGGCGTCCACGACGTCCACCACCTTCCGCAGCAGCTTGAGGGTGCCCTCGTTGCCGCCGGCGTGGGCGAGGCGGACGGCGGCGCCGAGTTTGGCGGTGGCGCGGTCCAGGTCGCCGGCCCGGTGGGCCTCCAGGCCGTCGCGGATGGAGTCGGCGAGTTCGGCCTGTCCGGTGTAGTGCGCGACCTGGGCGTTGATCCGGGTCGAGGAGGCCAGGTCGTCGGTCCAGACGGCGCGCACCAGGCCCTGGCCGAGGACCTCGGCGGTGCCGTCGGCCTGCGGCAGGACCAGGCTGATCCGGGCGGCCAGCATCTCGTTGCCGACGGCGGCGGCCGGGACTTCGACGCACACGTGGTAGTCGCGGGACTCGTCGCCCCACGAGCCGGTCGGGTAGTCGCCCGCCCGAGGGCCGGCCTCGGTGCGGCGTTCGGTGAGGTCCTCGACGGCGGGCGCGACCTGCTTGACGAACTTCACCCGGGCGTTGGCGGGCGTCCACACCCGCAGGGCCACGTCGGCGACCTGCTTGCCCATGGCGGTGGCCATCATGGCGCGGAAGTCGTCGGCGAGGCCGGAGGGTTCGGCGACGATGTCGACGGTGCCGAGCAGCGCGGAGGAGATCTTCCGCAGTTCGGCGACCTCCCAGTCGGTGCCGACGCCCCGGCAGTCGGCGGTGAAGGCGCCGGTCGCCGCGTCCAGGGCGCGTTGCAGGTCGGCGGGCTTCTCGTGCTCGTTGCGGCCGTCGGTGAGCAGGACGGCGTGCCGGATCGACGCCTGCGGGTGCGAGTCGAACAGCTGCCGGGCCTTGGTGATCCAGGTACCGATCGCGGTGCCGCCGGACGGCTTGAGGCGGCGCAGCGCCTCCTTGGCGTGGCCGCGGGTGTACCGGTCGACGACGGCGAGCCGGCCGTTGCCGGGGAAGACGTCGACGGCCTCGTGGGTGCCGGCCACCACGGCGAACGCGACGCCGTCGCGCAGGGTGTCGATGGCGGCGGCGGTGGCCTCCCGGGCGTGCCGCATCTTGGTGTTCGGGTGCTCCATCGAGCCGGAGCAGTCGATCACCAGCACCACGGCGGCGCCCGGCCCGGGGGCGGGGGCCGCGCCGAGCGGCCGCCCCCCGGAGGTGCCACCGCCGGTCGCGGTGACGGTGACGATCGCGTTGACCTCCCGGGAGCCCTGCGCGAGGTACTCGTTCTGGAACACGTCGACGTCGAATCTCGGCGCGACGGGCTTGGACAACGAGGCCATGCGTGGGGCTCCTGTCGGAGAGTCGGGACGGTCAGTTCACGGCGGGTTCGGCGGCCTGGCGCAGCGGCACGGTGTCCGGGTCGGCGGCGGCGCGCGGCAGCGGGACGTCGACCAGGGTGGCGTCGTGGGTGGACGGGGCGACGTGCGGGTCGATCGGCAGCACGGCGACGGTGATGTTGTCGTGCCCGCCGCGCTCGACCGCGAACCGCACCAGCTCGCGGGCGGCGGCCAGCGGTTCGGCGCGGGCGTCGGCGCGGACGAAGAACGCCAGGTCGGTGGCGGCCTCGGCGTAGTTCCACAGGCCGTCGGTGCAGATCAGCAGCACGCCGGGGACGTGCGGGGTGAAGCTGACGGTGTGCGGGTCGAGGTCCTCGGCGTCGGCGCCGAGCCAGCCGGTGATGGCGTGGGCGCGCGGGTCGGCGTAGGCCTCGGCCTCGTCCATCAGCCTGGCGGCGACCATCCGGGCCGCCCAGGAGTCGTCCTCGGTGAGGCGGTACGGCTCGGCGGACTCGCGGTCGTCGGGGATCCAGTAGGCGCGGGTGTCGCCGACCCAGCCGATGGTGACCAGGCCGCCGGTGCTGACCGCGCTGACGTAGGTGCAGGCGGGCGCGTTGTTGTGGCGGCCCGGTTCGGCGGGGGTGCCGTCGTGGGCGAGCGCGGTGACGGCCCGGTTGGCGGCGCCGATTGCCTCGTGCATGGCCCGGCCGGGGTCGCGGCCGGCCGCCAGTGCGGCGAGCAGCGAGTCGGTGGCTGCGGTGACGGCGGTGGCGGACGCCTCGTCGGGGCGGGCCGAGGAGGAGACGCCGTCGCAGACCACGGCGACCACGGCGGGCGCGCCGTCCGGGCCGTCGGTGGTGGCGACGCCGAACGCGTCCTCGTTGCGGTGGTGGCGCAGGCCCCGGTCGGAGACCGCGGCGACGCCCGTCACCTGGTGTTCCTGGTGGTCGCGTTCGCGGGGCTGGGCGTGCCCGCAGCGCTGGCACCAGCCGTCGGCGAGCTCGGTGGAGCCGCAGTTCGGGCAGCTGGGTACCACCGGCAGGTCGCGGAGGGTCGGCGGTCCGGTCAGGGCAGTGCCGCAGGCCCCGCAGAAGGCGTCCTGGGGCCCCAGCGGTTCGGCACAGGTCGGGCACTCGGTCTGCTGCGGCATGTTCACACCCACGTCCGGGGGCGGGCCCGGTTGGCCCGTTCCACCCACTCGATCCTTTTCTCGGCACGGTCGGTCAACCGTGCCAACACCCGGTAGGAGTGTTCCAGGGCGAGCCGCAGTTCCCGTTCCGCGGCGGGATGTCCCAGCACGGTCAGCGTGGCGGGCTTCCCTTCGGCTCCGGCCAGTACCCACTCCAGGGCGGTCTCCAGTACTTCGGCGGCGAGTTCGGCGCGCCGCCGGGCGTCCAGCGCGAGGGCCGTCAGCTGGGTGGAGCTGTCGGCGAGCTCGGCGGCCAGCGGCTCGGTGGCGGCGCGGCCGCGCAGCCGGGCCCGGACGGCGCCGATCCGGGCCGCGGTGTGGTGCGTGGAGCTCTCCGGCACCGACTCCAGCGCGGCGACCGCGCCGGGCCGGTCTCCGGCCCGCAGCCGGACCCGGGCCAGGCCGAACGCGGCGCCGACGAACGACCGGTCGGTGCCGCCGACCAGCCCGTAGTGGGCGGCGGCCTCCTCGGTGTCGTCGAGCAGTTCGGCGCAGACCGCGAGCGCCAGCTTGGGCGCGGCCTCGCCCGGGAACGCGTCGTACACGGCGTCGAAGGACTCGGCGGCGGTCTCGGCCCGGCCCGCGGCGAGCGCGGCCAGCCCGCGGTACCACACCACCCGCCAGTCGCCGGGGTGTTCGTCCTCCAGGGCGGCCAGCGCCTGGCCCGCGGTGTCGTCGTCGGCGAGTTCCAGGTGGGCGCGCACCACCCGCAGGCGCAGCTCCGCGGAGTCGGCGCCGGCCGTGCGCAGGGCGGTGAGGGCCTCGGCGGGGTCGGTGGCGGGCAGGGCGGACAGGAAGCCGGCGTTCGGGTCGGCCGGGTCGACCAGCGGCGCGGGCAGCGCCAGCGCGGCGGCCCGGGGGTCCGGCGGCTGCTCGCCGAAGTCGGGGTCCACCACGCGCAGTTCCGGGCCGAACAGGGTGGAGACGGCGGGCCGGGGCCGGCCGTCCTGGAGGCTGAGCACCTCGCGCAGCACGCCGGTGAGCTGCCCGGCCATCTCCTCGGCGGAGGCGAACCGGCGGGCCGGGTCCGGGTCGGTGGCGCGCAGCAGGAAGCGGTGGAAGGACTCGTAGCGGGCGAACACCTCGACCTCGTCCGGGCCCGGCAGCTCGTGCCGCCGGCGGCCGGTCCAGCCCTGGAAGTCGAAGGTCAGCACGGCCAGCGTGCGGCCCACCGTGTACAGGTCGGAGGCGGGGGAGGGGCCGTCGGTGGCGATCTCCGGGGCCTGGTAGCCGACGGTGCCGTAGATCGGCCCGTCGTCGTCGTGCCGGCGGACCGCGCCCAGGTCGATCAGCTTGAGGGTGTCGTCCGACTGGATCACGTTGTCGAGCTTGAAGTCGCAGTACACCAGCCCGCGGGCGTGCAGGTAGCCGAGCGCGGGCAGCGCCTCCAGCGCGTACGCGACGGCCTGCTCGACCGGCATCGGCTCGCGGTGGCCGTCCGGGGTGCGGCGCTCGCCGGCGATGTCCTTCAGCGACTTGCCGCCGACGTACTCCATCACGATGTAGCCGTCGGCGGCGGCGGTGCGGGCGTCCGGGTGCTCGACGAAGTTGATGATCCGGACGATGTTCGGATGATCGACCTCGGCCAGGAAGCGGCGTTCGGCGATCGCCACCGCCAGCGCGTCCTCGTCGCCGGTGTCCAGCAGGCCCTTGAGCACCACCCAGCGGTCGTTGACCCGGCGGTCCACCGCCAGGTAGATCCAGCCCAGGCCGCCGTGCGCCAGACAGCCCATCACCTCGTACTGGCCGCCGACCAGATCGCCGCGCACCAGCTTCGGGGTGAACGAGTACGGGGTGCCGCACTTGGTGCAGAAACCCTCCGGGCGGCCCGGGACACCGTTCTTCTCCCGGCCCACCGGGTGGTCGCAGCGCGAGCAGAACCGCTTCTTCTCCGGCACCTGCGGGTCCGTCAGCACCGCCTTCGACGGGTCGGCGGTCGGCACCGGCGGCACCGCGACCAGGCCCGCGCCGAGGTTGCCGCGCCGACCGCTGCCGCTGCTGCCCCGGGAGCTGCGCACCGAGACCGAGCGGCCGGAGGCGGTGCGGGCGGAGCGGCGCGAGCGGCCCGAGGAGGTCGGGGCCGGGCCGGACCACGCGGAGGTGGAGGCGCCGGACTCGGTGGTGACGCGGCCGGTGCCGGTGCCGGTGCCGGTGCCAGTGCCGGTGGTGCCGGTGGCGGGTTCGGCGGCCAGGCCGCAGTCGTCGCAGTAGCCGTCGGGGTCGATGGTGCCCGCGCAGTCGGGGCGTCCGCACGGCTCGCCGGGGGCGGGGGCCTTGCGCGGGGCCTGCGCGGAGACGGGGGCGGAGGCCGGTGCGGAGACGGGCCCGGACGCCGTGCGCGGGGCCGGGACGGAGGCGGTTGGGGGTGCCAGGCCGCACTCGGTGCAGTAGCCGTCGTCGTCGATCCGGCCGTCGCAGTCGGGGCGGCCGCAGGGCCGGTCCGGGGACGCGGAGTTGGCGGCGGCGGGGGCGAGACCGCACTCGGTGCAGTAGCCGTCGCCGTCGATCTCGCCGTCGCAGTCCGGACGGGCACACGCCTCAGCCATCGGTCTCCTCCCCCTCGGAACTGTCCTTGATCTGCGGTGCGGGCTCGGCCTGCGGTGTGGGCTCGCTCGGCGGCGCGGGCTCGGCCTGCGGTGCGGGTTCCAGCTGTGGTGCGGGCCGGCGCTCCGGGGCGCGCAGCGCGTGCTGGAAGCGGGCGACGGCCTCGGCGCCGGCCCGCAGGTCGCACGGGGCGCTCCAGAGCAGCCAGCGGGCCTTCTCGAAACGTTCGACCACTTCGGGGTCCTCGGCCAGGCCGAGCCGGGCGGCCATCGCCTTGTACGCCTCCAGCCGGCCGCGCAGTTCGGCCCGGACGGCGAGCGGCTGGGCGACCTCGGTGAGGGCCTGCCGGGCCCGGCCGAGTTCCTTGTCGGCGGCGTCCTCCAGGGCGTCCAGCAGCGGGCCGAGCCGGTGCCACTGGCCGGTCTGCTGGTAGCCGACGGCCTGGGTGATCGCCTCGCGCAGCGCGGACGCCGGGCCGGGTACGGCGGGTACCTCGGTGGCGGCGATCTTCGCCAGCACCTCGCCGCGGGCCCGTCTCGCCTCGGCGAGCGTCAGGTCGGCGCGCTGGAGCAGGTCGGCGACCTGCTGGAGGCGTTCGTGGGACTCGTCGCGCAGCCGCAGCAGCGCCTCCAGTTCGACCCGGACGTCGTCCAGGGCGCGGCCCATCCGGTCGAAGCCGGAGGTGTCGACGGCGCCGGTGGGGGAGGCCCAGGTGGCGTCCTCGGCGGCGCGACCGCGCTGCGCGGGCACCCGGGACGGCCGCCACAGGGCCAGCGGGTCGGCCACCACCTCGGCCCGCAGCGCCGTCAACTGCCCGGCCAGCTGCGCGAGGTCGTCGGCCAGCGGGTGCCCGCCGGGGCGGACTCCGACGGAGAGCGCGAGCATCTGCACCCGGCCGAGTTCGGCGAGCAGCAGGTCGATCCGGGCGGGCAGCGCCGACCACACCGCGTCGACGGCGCTGACCACCTCGACCACCACGGCGTACCAGGCGTTCATCCGCTCCAGCAGCTCGGCGAGCGTGACCCGCTCCACCAGCCGGGCGGGCGCGCCGAGTTGACCGGCCGCCTCGGGGAGGCGGCCGCCGGAGACGGTGACGGCGCGGCCGGAGAGCAGTTCGCCGAGCTCGGCGAGTTCGGCGGCGGTGGGCCGGGTGCGGCGCGAGCGCACGGCGCGGGCCGAGGCCAGCGCCTCCGCGTACCGGTCGAACAGCGCCCACAGCAGCGCCATGCCGCCCTCGGCGACCGCCCAGCGCTCCTGGGTGCGCCCGGACAGTTCGGCGCCGGTCAGCAGCCGCAGCCCGGGGTGGTCCTGGAGCGCCAGCAGCGCCGCCTCGACCGCGTCGCGTTCGGCGCCCAGCCGGGCCAGCGCGCGGTCCACCTGCTCACGGTTCATCACCGGGCGGTTCCCTCCGGCCATCGCGGTTCCTCCTCTCGGGCACGCTCGTGGTGACGGGGCGTCGCTCCGTCGGCGGCAAGTCTCCCCGACGTCCGCCCCGGGGCGGACGCCGGTCCCCCGCCGGACGGTCACGGCAGGTACGGGTCCGGGGCCCCCATGGTGTCGCGCAGCCAGTGGTCGTAGGACGCCTGCCAGCTGCCGTCGGCTCGCCGGTCGACCAGCACCTGGTTGACCCACGCGATCAGATCGGTGTCGTTCTGGTTCATCGCCACGCCCATCCAGGCGGGCAGGATCGGCTCGCCGACCATCTCCACCAGCGGGTCCTGGGCGACCTGCGCGGCGGCCAGCTCGCTGTCCGTCAAGGTGGCGTCCACCTCGCCGAGTTGCATCCGCACCAGGCAGTCCAGCTGGCTCTCCAGGGCGAGCACCGAGACGGTGCCGTGCGGGTCGCGCTTCAGCTCGGCCTCCGAGGAGGAGGTCTGCGCGACGCACGCCCGCTTGCCCTTCAGCGCCTCGGCCAGCGACTTGGCGTGCGCGGACTTCGGCACCACCACCCGCTGGGCGACCCGGAAGTACGGCGCGGAGAAGGCGATGTCCTTCTTGCGCTCGCAGGTGATGGTCATGGTGCGGGTGATCAGGTCGACCTCGCCGTTCTTCACCGCCTCGACCCGGCGGGCGGTGGGCACGGTCTTCAGGGTGACCTTGTCCGGGTCGCCGAGCAGCGACTTGGCGATGGCGTGCGCCAGGTCGAGGTCGAAGCCCTCGATCCGGCCGGTCTGCGGGTTGCGGAAGCCCCAGTGGTAGCTGTTCTGGTCGACGCCGACCACCAGGGTGCCGCGCTCGCGGATCTTGGCGATCTTCGCGCCGGCCGCCTGACGGGGCGGCAGCGAATCCGTCGGATCGCAGCTGTCGGTGGCCGCTGCCGGTGCCTGGGGCGCGGTCTGCGGGGCGGGCCCGCCCGCGCCGTCGGCGCTGCCGGTGGCGAGCACCCCGGCCGCGAGCACCACCGCCGCCACCACGAAACGTGACCTTGCCGTACGCATCCCTCGTCCCCCCTCTACCGGTACTCGGCCAGTCGGCGGCCGATGCCGCGCAGCGCGGCGGCCGCGCCCAGCACGGTCAGCACGCCGGCGGCCACCGCCTGGCCGGCCAGCACGCCGTCCACGCCGCCCGTGGCCCGGGCGAAAATGTCCTGCTCGGCCTTCGCGGCGGCTGCCCACTGCTGGTCGGCGGCCCGGAACGCGGCGTCGGCGGTGTCGGTGCCGCCCGCCGTCAACGTCCGTTGCAGCGCGGCCTCGTAGTCGCCGGCCGAGTTCTTCGCGGCGGCGTCCTTGTGCCGGTCCTGCCACTGCTGGTACTGCTGCTTCGCGTCGTTCAGCGGGCCGGCCGCCGCGGCCGGGGCGTCGATCGGCAGCTCGCCGAGCGAACCGTCCGCCCGGGCCGGACCGTTCAGCTTCGCGGCCAGGGCGTCCCACTGCTTGGTGTACTTGTCGGTCGCGCCGCGCGCCACCAGGTCCAGGTTCTCCGCGGTGTGCGCCTGGAGCGCCTCGATCCGCACCCCGTCCAGGCGGCGCAGCGGCTGGGTGCCGTGGACGCGGCCGTCGAACAGGTCGCCGGACGCGGTCGCGGTGCCCGCCATCAGCCACCCCAGCGCGGCCAGCACCGCCAGCGAGCCGCCGAGCAGCCCGAGGTTGAACACCCGGTTGGTGCGCCGGAACAGCAGCACCTGGTAGCGGACCAGCGCGGCCAGCGCCAGCACACCGAGCGCCAGCGCCGTCCACGGGAAGGCGCCGGCCTCGCGGTAGTCGGTGTCCAGGCGGGCCGATTCGGCGTCGGCGAGGCGCTGGGCCTGCGGCAGCACGGTGCCCTGCATCAGGTCGGAGGCGTACCGCAGGTAGGCCCCGCCGAGCGGCAGGCCCTGCCGGTCGACGGCCCGGGCGGTCTCCACCAGGCCCGCGTAGCGCGGCAGTTGCTGGTTGAGTTCGGCCAGCGCGCGCTGCGACTCGGCCGAGCCGCCGCTGCGGCCCGCGGCCTCGGCGAGCAGCCGGGCGGCGGTCGCCAGGTCGTCCTGGTAGCGGGCGCGGACCTCGGCGGGCTCGTTGCCGGCCAGCAGGAACCCGGCGGCGGCGGTCGCGTCGGCGTCCGCCAGCCGGCGGTGGATCTCGGCGGCGTCCTGGCTGAGCGGGCCGCTGGCCGACACCACCTGCCCGGCCGCCCGGGACCGGTGCGCGGACTGCCACACCGCCACCGTGCCGAACAGCAGTATCAGCGCGGCCAGCACCGCGCCCGCGGCGCGCAGCCGCCCCGGCGGGGTGGCCGCCGCGCTGCGCAGCCTGGCCACCGGCCCCGGTTCGCGGGCCGCCGCGGGCGCGGGTGCGCCCGCCTGCTTCGTCACTGCCGGTGCTGCCACCGTCCGACCTCCCCGTCCGACGTCCCCCGTCACCCCGCAGTATGGCGGGCCGCGCCGTCCACCACACCTGACTTGAGCGGGAGTTGATCTCTTTGTTCCCGTTCGGCCGCGGTGCGGTCCGCGCCCGCTGCGACGCGTGGCCGACGGCGGACGGTTCCGGGTCCTCGTAAGCTTTCGGTCATGCGCCTGATCGGAACCGTCACCCCCGACCGCCCGTTGCTCGTCCTCGCGCTGCCCGAGGAGGCCGCGTACCTGGACGCCGCGCTGCCGGTGCTGCTGACCGGCATGGGGAAGGTCAACGCGGCGGCCGCGCTGGCCACCGTGCTGGCGGGCGGCCCGAAGCCGTCCGCCGTGGTCAATCTCGGCACCGCCGGGGCGCTGCGGCCCGGCCTGGCCGGCACCCACGAGATCGGCCGGGTGCTCCAGCACGACCTGGACACCCCGCTGCTGGAGCAGCTCACCGGCCGCCCGATGGACGGCCCGATCGATCTCGGCCCCGCCGGGCCGGTGCTCGCCACCGGCGACCGGTTCGTCTCCTCCGACACCGAGCGCGACGAACTCGCCCGCGCCGCCGACCTGGTGGACATGGAGGGCTACGCGATCGCCACCGTCGCCAGCCGCGCCGGGCTGCCCGTCCGCCTGGTCAAGCACGTCAGCGACGAGGCCGGCGACGGCGCCGAGATCAGCTGGCAGGCGTCCGTGGACGGCTGCGCCCGGCTGCTCGCCGACTGGGCCGCCGCGCACCTGCGCTGAGGCCCCTGATGCGCGACTGATGTACGCCGAGGCGCCCGTCCGGGTTCGGACGGGCGCCTCGACGGTTCGTCAGGACTGGTACGGGTTGGCGCCCGGCTGGCCCGGCTGCGGGTAGGCCGGGGCCTGCGGCGGGTACGGCTGGGCCTGCTGCGGGGGGTACGGCTGGCCCTGCGGCGGGACGGCCGGGCCGCCGCTGAACAGGGCGTTGACGAAGGTGTCCAGCTCGTTGCGCCAGTAGCGGCCGATGTTCAGGCGGGTCACCTTCGGCTCGCCCGGGAACTGGAACTTCAGCGAGCTCCACAGGGTGGCGCGGTTGACGTCGCTGATCGACGCGCGGGCCTGGTCGATCGGGATGACGTGCACCAGCTCCTGCGGGCGGTTGCTCATCCGGGAGGCGCGGTGCACCGTGACGACCCGGTGGGTCAGGGTCACGAAGTAGTACTTGATGAACAGCTGGCCGATCAGGCCGAGCTGGCTCATCAGCCACGGGCTCGGGCCCGAAATGGTGTGGAAAGTCACCACCGGACGGTCGTTCGGCTCGATCGCGGCGATCGCCGCGGCGACCTGCTCCTGCATGGTGGACTTACGGATCGCCATCTGGCATCGGCTCCCGGTCTCCGCGCGCACCCCCGTCGGACACGCTGTGAGTGCGCGACGCTAGCCGCCCCGCGAGGTGCCGTTCAACGGACAGAACCGGGCATCCCACGCAGTTCGCCGAGATTTTCCCCAATCGAGATGCGGTAGCGGAACCTGTCACCCCGGTGACGTACCGTCACCTGCGCGGAGCTCCCTCCTCGGGGTCGGCCACGACGTCCGCGACCGCGCAGGCGATGTTGTCCGGCCCGCCCGCCCGGTTGGCCAGCGCGACCAGCTGCTGCACCACCTGCTCGGGCACCGCGACGGTGCTCAGCACGGTGTGCAGGGCGTCGTCGGAGACCCAGCTGGACAGTCCGTCCGAGCACAGCAGGTAGCGGTCGCCCGCGCGGGCGGTGTGCAGCGACACGTCCGGGCGGTTGTCGCCCGAACCGGTCAACGCCCGTACCAGCAGGGTGCGTTGGGGGTGCGAGGCGGC
Source organism: Kitasatospora sp. NPDC051984 (assembly GCF_044593455.1). NCBI lineage: Bacteria > Bacillati > Actinomycetota > Actinomycetes > Kitasatosporales > Streptomycetaceae > Kitasatospora > Kitasatospora sp. NPDC051984. Next base: position 282,576 of record NZ_JBIUCB010000009.1, on the reverse strand, counting down.
CTCCGCCAGGGTGAGGCGGCCGTCGTCGACCATCGACTGCACCAGGGTGTGGTCGTGGGTGATCTGGAACAGCTCGCCGCCGCGCAGCAGGTAGGCGCGGGAGTCGCCGATGTGCACCAGGGCGAGCTGCGGCTCCGACCACAGCATCGCCGTCAGGGTGGTTCCGGTGTCCGGGAGTTCGGACGCCGCCCCGACCCGGCCGTCGATCCGGGCGACGGCGTCCTCCAGGACGTTCAGCAACTCCCCGGCGGGGAGCTCCAGTTCCTTCAGCGCCTCGATCGCGGCGGCGCTGGCCGACCCGCCGCCGCCCTGCGGTCCCATGCCGTCGGCGACGGCGATCAGTCCGGCGCCGGCGTACGCGGCGTCGTCGTTGCGTTCGCGCACCAGGCCCGCGTCCGTCCGAGCGGCGTAGCGGATCCGGAGGGTACTCGTCGTCGTGTCCATCGTGGTGGCCTTCCCCGAGAGGTGGTCGACGAGGAGGGCGGCGAGCTCCCGGCGGGCCTCGGTCTCGGCCCGCACCGACTCCCAGTACCGGGCGACCTCCTCGGCCGCCCGGGCGGGCTCCAGTGCCAGCACCAGCCGGATCCGGGCCAGCGGCATGCCGAGCCTGCGCAGCCACAGCACCAGCCTGGCCTGCTCCAACTGGCCCGGCGCGTACCGCCGGTAGCCCGTGAACGGGTCCACCTCGGCGGGCCGCAGCAGACCCAGTTCGTCGTACAGGCGCAGCGCCTTCGGCGACAGCCGGGCCGCCCGGGCGAACGCCCCGATGGTCAGCAGCTCCATCCCCGCCTCCTCGTACCGGACCGGTGTCCGGCTCCACCGATGCTGGACCTTCCCCGAAGGTGAAGGTCAAGGCCCGAACGCACGCCGCCGCCGGGCGACCTGCTCCCGGCGGCGGCGTCCGTGCGGTGGCGGGCCGTCAGGCCGCGACCGGGTGGGTGGTGGGGTAAGCGTCGCGCAGGCGGCGGTGGGCGGCGGGGTCGGCGTCGAGGTGGTCGAGGCCGAGCAGGGCGGCGCCGAGGACCGGCGGGGCGACCACGATGCGCGGTTCGGCGAGCGGGGCGGCGGCGGCCAGGCGGGCCGTCAGGTTGTCGATCAGCAGCGGGTGCCGGGAGGCGAGCACGCCGCCGCCGAGGACCACCGGGACCGGCCGGTCGAGCAGGTCGAGGCGGGTGAGCGCGATGGTCGCGAACCGGACGATCTCGTCGGCCTGCCGGTCGACCAGCGACAGTGCGATCGCGTCGCCGGCCTCGGCGGCCGCGAACAGCACCTGGGAGACCTCGTGCAGCCGGGGCAGCGCGAGCTGCCCGAGGTGGATGGCCTCGGCGACCGCGTTGGCCCCGGCCAGGCCGAAATGCGCGCCGATCATGGGGGAGAGCAGGGTGGGCCCGCCCCGGCCGTCCTCGGCGCGGGCGGCGTGCCACATCGCGGCGTCGGCGAGTCCGCCGCCGCCGCCCCAGTCGCCGGTGAGCTTGCCGAGCGCGGGCCAGCGGGCGGTGCGCCCGTCCGGCCGCAGGCCGACGCAGTTGATGCCGGCGCCGCACACCACGGCCACCCCGAGCGGCCCGTCGGTGCCGGCCCGCAGCAGGCCGAAGGTGTCGTTGGCGACGTGCACGGACGGCGCCCAGCCGTGCGCGGTGATCGCCTCGTGCAGCCGCTGCTCCTCGACCGGCAGGTCGGCGTTGGCCAGGCAGGCGCTGACGTGGCTGGTCAGCGGCTGCCCGCCGGGCCGCAGCGGGATGCCGGCCTGCCGGGCGACGTCGTCGACCAGCGGGGCGAGGGCGGCGACCGCGGCCTCGAACCCGGTGTTCTGCGGCTGGAAGCCGCCGCCGCGGGCGGTGCCGAGGACCCGTCCGTCGGCGCCGACCAGGGCGAGGTCGGTCTTGCTGTTGCCGGCGTCTATCGCGAGGACGCCGGGCAGGTGTGCGACGGGGCTCATCGGCCGCTCTCTTCGTGGTGGTGCCTGATCGTTCTCATGCCGCCGGTCACGCCCAGCTCAGGTGGTCGCGGTTGTGCGCGAGCAGCCGGTCGGTGAGCTGGTCGGCGAGTTCGAGCTGGCCGATCAGCGGGTGGGCGAGCAGCGCGTCGAAGACCCGGTCGCGGCCGCCGTGCAGGGCGGCGTCCAGCGCCAGGTGCTCGTACGCGGTGACGTTGGCGATCAGGCCGGCGTACAGCGGCTCGACGGGGCGCTGCGGCAGCGGGCGGACGCCGGTGGCGTCGACCTCGGCGGGGACCTCGATCACCGCGTCGTCGGGCAGGAACGGCAGCACGCCGTCGTTGCGGGTGTTGACCACCTGCACGGTGGTGCGGCCGTCGGTGCCGAGCAGCGAGGCGATCAGCTGGACGGCGGCCTCCGAGTAGAACGCGCCGCCGCGCTTGCCGAGCAGTTCGGGCTTGGTGTCGAGGGTCGGGTCGGCGTACATCTCCAGCAGCTGCCGCTCGATGGCGGCGACCTCGGCGGCCCGCGAGCCCTTGACCTTGAGTTCCTCCACCACCTGGTCGTGCTGGTAGAAGTACCGCAGGTAGTAGGAGGGGACGACGCCGAGCCGTTCGATCACCGGCTGCGGCAGGTGCAGGTCGGCGGCGATGGCCGCGCCGTGCTCGGCGAGCAGCTGCGGCAGCACCTCGCGGCCGCCGGCGGCGTTCGGGGCGTCGAGCAGGGTGACGCCGCGCTCCCAGGTGAGGTGGTTGAGGCCGACGTGGTCGAGGCGGATCAGCTCCGGGTCGACGCCGAGGTGGGCGGCGAACTTGCGCTGGAAGCCGATCGCGACGTTGCACAGGCCGACGGCCTTGTGCCCGGCGGTCTGCAGGGCGCGGGTGACGATGCCGACCGGGTTGGTGAAGTCGACGATCCAGGCGTCCGGGTTGGTGCGGCGGACCTGCTCGGCGATGTCCAGCACCACGGGGACGGTGCGCAGCGCCTTGGCGAGGCCGCCCGCGCCGGTGGTTTCCTGGCCGACGCAACCGCACTCCAGCGGCCAGGTCTCGTCCTGGTTGCGTGCCGCCTGCCCGCCGACCCGCAGCTGGAGCAGCACCGCGTCGGCGCCCTGCACGCCGGCGGTGATGTCGGTGGCGGTGGTGACGACGGCGTCGTGGCCCTGCTTGGCGAATATCCGGCGGGCGAGCCCGGCGATCAGCTCCAGGCGGTCCACGGCCGGGTCGATCAGCACGAGTTCGCCGATCGGCAGGGTGTCGCGCAGCCGCGCGAACCCGTCGATCAGCTCCGGCGTGTAGGTGGAACCGCCGCCGACGATTGCCAACTTCAGTGCGGACATCAGCCCTTGACCCCTGTCAGTGTGACGCCTTCGATGAAGGCGCGTTGCGCGAAGAAGAACAGAACGATCACCGGCGCCAGCACCAGCAGCGTGGCCGCCATGGTGAGGTTCCAGTTGGTGTGGTGGGCGCCCTTGAAGGACTCCAGGCCGTAACTCAGCGTCCAGGCGCCGGGGTTGTCGCTGGCGTAGATCTGCGGGCCGAAGTAGTCGTTCCAGCAGTAGAAGAACTGGAACAGCGCGACGGCGGCGACGGCGGGCTTCGCCATCGGCAGCACCACCCGCAGCAGGGTGCGCAGTTCGCCGCAGCCGTCGATCCGGGCGGCCTCCAGGTACTCCCGGGGAATCGTCAGCAGGAACTGGCGCAGCAGGAAGATGGAGAACGCGTCACCGAACGCCATCGGGACGATCAGCGGCCACAGCGAGCCGGTCAGGTGCAGCTGCTTCGCCCAGAACAGGTACATCGGGATGATCGTGACCTGCGGCGGCAGCATCATCATCGACACCACCGCCATCAGCGCCAGATTGCGGCCCCGGAAGCGGAACTTGGCGAGCGCGTACGCCACCGGCAGGCTGGAGGCGACGGTCAGCGCGGTGCCGGCCGCCGCGTACAGCAGGGTGTTGCGCCACCAGGTGAGGAAGCCGGGGGTGTTCCAGACCTTCTCGAAGTTCGACCACTGCCAGCGGGTGGGCCACAGGTCGGAGGTGAGCGCCTGGTGGTCCGTCATCACCGAGGTGAGGAAGACGAACACGAACGGCAGCAGGAAGAACAGCGCGGCGGCGATCGCCAGCGCGTGCACGGCCACCCAGTGGAGGGCGGCCCGGCGGCGGGCGGTGCGGGCGGCGGTGGAGACCGGGGCGGCGGCCTCGCGCGGCAGGGCGGGGGCGAGTGTCATCGGGGATCAGTCCTCCGCCAGGAATCCGGACCTGCGGCGCAGCAGGAGCGAGGTGAACGCCATCGACAGGGCGAACAGGATCACCGCGACCACGCAGGCCGAGCCGTAGTCGGAGCGCTGGAAGGCGAGGTTGTAGACCATCTGCGGCAGCGTCCAGGTCGAACCGGACGGGTACCCGGGCTCGAACTGCTGCCCGGAGCCGCCGATCACACCGGAGGCGACCTTTCCCGCGACGATCGCCTGCGTGTAGTACTGCATGGTCTGGATCACCCCGGTGACCACCGCGAACATCACGATCGGCGAGATGTTCGGCAGCGTGACGTACCGGAACCGCTGGAAGGCGCTCGCGCCGTCGAGTTCGGCCGCCTCGTACTGCTCCCTGGGGACGTCCAGCAGCGCCGCCATGAAGATCACCATCAGGTCGCCGATGCCCCACATGGCCAGCAGGGTCAGCGCCGGCTTCGACCAGGCCGGGTCGTTGAACCAGCCCGGCTGCGGCAGGCCCAGCTCGCCCAGCAGGTGGTTGACCGGGCCGGTGCCCGGGTTCAGCAGGAACGCGAACGCCATGGTGGCGGCCACCGGCGGCGCCAGGTAGGGCAGGTAGAAGGCGGTGCGGAAGAACCCGGCGCCGGACTTCACCTTGGTGATCAGCATCCCGATGCCGAGGCCGAACACCACCCGCAGGCTCACCATCACGGTGACCAGCCACAGGGTGTTGCCCAGGCCCTTCCAGAACGACGGGTACTTGGTGAACACGTACTCCCAGTTCCGCAGGCCGGAGAAGGTCGGCGCGAGGAACCCGTCGTAGTGCGTGAACGAGAAGTAGACCGTCGAGACCAGCGGGTACAGGAAGAAGACGCCGAACCCGATCAGCCACGGGGACAGGAACGCCAGCGTCCTGGCCCGCTCCCGCCGGCGCTTGGCCCGCAGCGCCGGCGGGACGGGGGTACTCACGACCGTCACCTCTTCGCCTGGTCGACGGCGTCGTCGATCTCCTTGGCGGTGGCCGTGAGCCCGGCCCTCAGGTCGGTGATCTTGCCGGACTCGACCTCGTAGCTGAGGTTCTGCAGCGAGATCTGGTAGGCGCCGCCGTTGACGCTGGCGGGGGTGGTCGAGGAGTTCGGGTTGCGCGCGATGTCCAGGAAGGTCCTGACGTTCGCGTCGGCCTCCAGCTTCGGCGAGTCCAGCGCGGCCAGGGTGCTCGGCACGTTGTGGATCGCGTTGGCGAAGGACACCACCGCGTCGGTGTCGGTGGTCAGGTACTTGACGAACTCCCAGGCCGCGGTGCGCTTCTTCGAACCGTTGGCGACACCGATGATGGTGCCGGTCTGGTAGCCGCGCCCGTAGGTGGAGGCCAGCTCGTCCGGCACCGGGAACGGCGCGGTCGCCCACTCGAAGGACGGCTTGTCGTCGGCCAGCGCGGCGGCCCGCCACTCGCCGTCCAGGCTCATCGCGACCTGCCCGGTGCTGAACGGATTCTTCGCGCTGTACTCGTCGCCGAAGCTCGTCCGGTACTTCTCCAGCTTCTCGAACCCGCCGAGCCGGTCGACGAGTTGCTTCTGCCAGGTCAGCTCGGCCGCCACCGTCGGGTCGGTCGCGACGTTGGACTTGCCGTCCGGGCCGAAGTAGCTGGAGCCGAACTGGCCGAGGTAGTGCGCGATCGGCGTCTCGTAGCCGTGGTAGTTCGGCATGAAGCCGAGCTGCTGGAACGAGTCACCGCCGGGGATCGTCAACTTCGCGGCGTCCTCGGCGAATTCGCTGAACGTCTTCGGCGGGCCGCTGATCCCGGCCTTCGCGAACGCGGTCTTGTTCCAGTACAGGCCGTAGGCGTCGCCGAGCAGCGGCAGGGTGCACTGATTGCCCTGGTACTGGCTGTACTTGAGCATCGCCGACGGGAAGGTCTTCGCCGGGTCGATGCCGTCCTTCGCCAGCATCGGCCCGAGGTCCGCGAACACGTGCGAGGAACAGAACTTGCCGACGTTGTCGGTGCTGAACGAGGACACCACGTCCGGCGCGTCCGGGCCGCCGGCCCGCAGCGCCTGCTCGCTCTTCTCGTCGGCGATGTCACCCCGCACCTTGACGTGGATGTTCGGGTGCAGCTTCTCGAAGGCGGCGACGTTGTCGTTGATCGCCTTCACCTCGTTGTCCTGGTTCCAGCCGTGCCAGAAGGTGATCGTCACGTCCTGCCCGGACGCCGAACCGTCCTCCGCGCCACCGGAGTCGGTGCCGGTGCAGGCGGAGGCCAGAACGGCCGTGCAGAGCGCGGCGGCGAGCGCGGCCAGCGGGCGGCGGGCGCGTGGGGAGCTGCGGGTGGTGTCCACGGGATTGCACTCCTGACGAGGGGTACGGGCGGCGGACCGGGCGGCCGGCACCCGTGCGGGGGAAGGGGAGCGGAACGTGCGGATCGGACGTGCGGGGCGGACGTGCGGGGCGGACGTTCGTGCTGCTCGGATCGGTGGTCTCAGCGGGTGCTGAACAGGGCGTCCCGGGTGGTCGCCAGCGCGCGCTGCAGCGCACCGGCCAGGACGGGCGACCCGGGGAGGGCGGACAGCCGGACCTCCGGCCGGGGGATCGACATCCGGCCCAGCGCCTGCTGGACCAGCTCGCGCAGGCGCTCACCGCCGGCGGTCGGCGTCCCCCCGGAGAGCACCACCAGCTCCGGATCGACCACCGAGGCGATCACCGCCAGCCCGACCGCCAACCGCTCGGCCAGCTCCGCCAGGAACGCCTCGCCCTCCGGGGCGTCCAGGGCCGCGGCCACCGCCTGCGCCGCGTCGGCGCCGCGCAGCCCGTGGGCCCGGGCCAGCGCCAGCACCGCGGGCTCGCCGGCCAGGTCCTGGAACCCGCCGGAGTGCTTCCGGCGGGCGTTCAACGACACCGGCGCGCCGGGCACCGGCATGTAGCCGACCTCGCCCGCGCCGCCGGTGAACCCGCGGTGCAGCCGGCCCGCCAGCACGATCGCCGCGCCGATGCCTTCCTCGGCCCACAGCAGCACGAAGTCCTCGCACCCGGCCGCCGCGCCCACGGACTGCTCGGCCACCGCGGCCAGGTTCACGTCGTTCTCGATCGACACCGGCGCGCCGATCGCCGTCGCCAACTCCTCCAGCAGGCGCGGAGAGTGCCAGCCCGGCAGGTGCGAGGCGTACCGCAGCTTGCCGGTCACCGGGTCCGGCGCGCCGCCGATCCCTATCACCATCTCGCGCAGCGAACCCGGCGGGAGCTGCGCGCGGCGCACCGTCTCGGCGACCGCCTCCGCGACCCGCTCCACCGTCTTCGCCGCCGGCCAGCCCTTGCACGGCACCTGATGCTCCGCCAGCGTCACCCCGGTGATGTCGGCCACCGCGACCCGCACCGTCGTGCTGGTCACGTCCAGCCCCGCGACGTACCCCGCCGCCGGATTCACCTGGTACAGCTGGGCGTTGGGCCCCGGCCCGCCCGCGGTCGTCCCCACCGGCACCACCAGGCCGGCGGCCTCCAGCCGGGCCAGCAGCTGGGACGCGGTCGGCTTCGACAGGCCGGTCAGGCTGCCGATCTGGGTGCGGGACAATGGGCCGTTGGCGAGCAGCAGTTCCAGCGCGGCGCGGTCGTTTATGGCCCGGAGCAGGCTGGGCGTGCCGGCCAGCGGGGAACGGGAACTCTTCTGGGTGGTCACGGGCCCGATCATCCTCCATCCGGTGACGCCGACACGGCCAACTGTTAGGAAAGTTTCCAATCGCCGGGGCGCGGTTGTCAACGGTCGGATGCGCGTTCGTTACCGGAGTGTCGGCAGGGGTGGGTGGGGCGACCTCGGAACCCGGGAACTGACGGTCCGTCAGTCACCTTGTCAACAAAGCTCGTTACCCCTTTGTGGGGAAAGCGGAGGGCGCTGTTCCGAAGCCCGACCCGGACACGCTAACCTCCGTTGAATCGTGTGCCCGCTCCGGGGGAGCGGGCGCCGACAAGAGGAGGGGAGGAACGTGCAACTCAAGAGAAGCGGCTACCGGCGCTCCGCCGCACTGGCGGCATTACTCGCCGCCGGAATCGCCACCGGCCCCGCGGTCTCCGCGCCCGCCGCCACCGCGGACGGTTCGGTGACGGTGCGGGTGATCCGCGCGGTGGACGAGAGCGGGACGTGGTCGGGCGCGGCCATGGAGCCCGGCATGGCCGGCGTGACGGTGACGCTGACCGGCGAGGACGGCAGGGTCAGCGCCGCCGTCACCGCCGCCGACGGCACGGTGACGCTGAAGCCGAGCAAGTCGACCACCAGCGGCAAGTACCGCGTGGACGTGGTCAATCCGAAGCCGGGCGTGCTGTACCCGGCGTTCGCCTCCCACGAGGGTCTCGCGGGCGGGCCGGACAAGCTGAGCAGCAACACCGAGTTCGTCGACCTGTCGGCGGGCAAGACGGCCACCGTCACCACCGGCCTGTGGAACCCGTCCGACTACTGCCAGCAGAACGCCCCGCTGGCGACGGCCTGCCAGCCCTCGGTCGCCGACCCGGCGACCAGGCGGACCCTGCTCAGCTTCCCGTACCGGTCGCGGGGCATGAACCAGGACGTCACCGATATCAGCACCTCCGGTGACACCGGCAACGTCTTCGGCATCGCCTGGAACCGGGACGACAAGCGGCTGTTCAGCTCCGCCCAGGCCAAGCGCGACGCGCCCTACGGCCCCGGCGGCCCGGGCGCGATCTACGTCACCGACCCGACGACGAAGGCGACTTCGCTGTTCGCCACCGTCCCGGACGCGGGCAGCACCGCCCACACCAACGACGGTGACGTCGCCTTCCTCACCGCGGCGGGCAAGGAGAGCCTCGGCGGGCTGAAGCTCACCGAGGACAACCGCGACCTGTACGTGGTCAACCTCAACAACCGCAAGCTGTACCGCTACGACGCGACCACGGCCACGGCCGAGAATCCCAAGGCGGTCTACAGCATCCCGACCCCCGCCGACTGCCCGTCGGCGGACGACTGGCGGCCGTTCGGCCTTGGCATGCAGGACGGCGTCGGGTACGTCGGCGGTGTCTGCTCCGGCCAGTCCACCCAGAAGCTCGGCGACGTGCGGGCGATCGTGCTGCCCTTCGACCCGGCCACCGGGAAGTTCAGCGCCGCAGTCCTCAACCAGCCGATGGACTACCGGGGCCCGTCCCCGGCCGTCTGTTCCAACTACTACTGGTACCCGTGGAAGGACGCCAGGCCGACCGACGGCACCTGCTACTACTTCGGGCAGCCCGAGCTCGGCGAGATCGGCTTCGAGACCGACGGCTCCATGCTGCTCTCCTTCCGCGACCGCTACGGCGACCAGGCCAGCGGAACCATGGCCGCCGAGTACGTGTTCGCGATCGCCTCCGGTGACCTCAACAAGGCCTGCAAGGCCGGGGACATGTACGTGATGGACGTCAACCTCGGCTGCGGGATCACCACCCGCGGCAAGGGCTTCTTCGACCTCCGCCGCGTCGGCGACGTCCACACCTACGCCACCTACGCGGGCATGGCACTCTCCAGGGTCGAGAACTCCATCGCCACCTCCGGCTACGACGTGTACAACCACGCGTACAGCGCCGGCACCATGTTCACCCTCCGCAACGGCGCGCAGGACCCGGGCTTCGGCCAGGAACTGTCCAGCGGCTCGAAGTTCGGCAAGGGCGCGGCGATGGCGGACCTGGAGGTGCTCTGCGACCGGGCGCCGCTCCAGATCGGCAACCGGGTCTGGTACGACCCGGAGCGCTCGGGTCTCCAACTGCCGCAGCAGAAGCCGGTTCCGGGAGCCACCGTCAACCTGTACGACGCGGACGGCAAGAAGGTCGGCACCGCCAAGACCACGCCGCACGGTGAGTACTACTTCGACAACACCAACGTCACCGGCGGACTCAAGCCCAACACGGCCTACACCATCCGCCTGGACAACCCGGCGGACTACGCCAAGGGCGGCCCGCTGTACCACTGGGTCCCGACCAAGGACAACGTCGGCGACAACCGCCTGATCGACTCCGACGGCACCGTCCCCAAGGGCGGCACGTACGTCGAGCGGAAGCTCACCACCAACGGCCCCGGTCAGAACGACCACAGTTTCGACTTCGGCTTCATGCAGCAGCAGGGCGAGTTGCGCCTGGTCAAGAACGACCAGGACGGCAAGCCGCTGCCCGGCGCCGTCTTCCAGCTGTGGCGCGAGACCAACGGCACCGAAGGCCTCCAGGCCGACGGCGACAAGGCGGACACCAAGGCCGGCGACCCGTGCACCACCGGCGAGGACGGCACCTGCCACACCGTCACCGACAAGGGCACGTACTACTGGCAGGAGGTCACCCCGCCCAAGGGCTACCAGACCCCTGAGCAGCCCGTCCTCGGCCCGGTCGTCCTCGACGACGACCACCTCGACGCCGGCATCACCACCACCGCCGTCAACCACCTGATCCCCCCGCCCCCCACCACCCCGGCCCCCACCCCGACCCCGACGCCCACCCCGGCACCGTCGTCGCAGCCCTCGGGCGGCCTGGCCTTCACCGGCATGAACGACACCGTCCTGACGTACACCCTGGTCGGCGGAGCGATCCTGCTCGTCGCCGGCGCGGGTCTGCTGTTCGCGGTTCGGAAGCGCCGCACCCACTGACGCCCCGGCAGCAGTGAGGAGGGCCCCGGGACACTCTCCCGGGGCCCTTTCCGGTCCGAGCGAGGAACAGCCTGAGTCCTCGTCAAGCTGGCTGCCGCACCCGCCTGTTGTTCGGTGGCGGCGGAAGTGGAGGGCCAGGTTCCGAAGTTCGCGCCGGACCGCTAACCTCCGACACATCGACGTCCGCTCCGGGGGGAGCGGGCGCCGCGACAGGAGGGGAGAAGGTGCAAATCAAGAGAAGCGGTTATCGGCGTCCTGCCGCGCTGGCCGCTCTGCTGGCGGCCGGGATAGCCACGGGCCCGGCGGTCTCCGCGCCCGCCGCGACTGCGGATGGCTCGGTGACGGTGCGGGTGGTCCGCGCCGTTGACGAGAGCGGGACGTACAGCCCGGCGCTGGAGCCCGGCATGGCCGGGGTGACAGTCACGTTGACCGGCGAGGACGGCGCGGTGCGGACAGCCGTGACGGCGGCCGACGGCACGGTGACGCTGAAGCCGAGCAAGTCGACCACCAGCGGCAAGTATCGCGTGGACGTGGTCAATCCGAAGCCGGGCGTGCTGTACCCGGCGTTCGCTGCGCGTGAAGGACTGACCGCTCCGGACAAGCTGAGCAGCAACACCGAGTTCGTCGACCTGTCGGCGGGCAAGCAGGCGACGCTGACGACCGGCCTGTGGAACCCGTCCGACTACTGCCAGCAGAACGCCCCGCTGGCGACGGCCTGCCAGCCCGCGATCATCGACCCGGCGGGCAAGCGGACCCTGCTGAGCTACCCGTACCGGTCCCGGGGCATCAACCAGGACGTCACCGACCTCAGCACCGCCACCGACACCGGCAACGTGTTCGGTATCGCCTGGGACCGGGACGGCCGGCGCCTGTTCAGCTCGGCCCAGGCCAAGCGCGACACCCGCTACGGCCCCGGCGGCCCGGGCGCGATCTACGTCACCGACCCGGGGACGAAGACCACCAAGCTGTTCACCACCGTCCCGGACGCCGGCAGCAGCGCACACGGCGGCGACCTCGACCCGGCGTTCATGGCGGCGCCCGGCAAGGAGAGCCTGGGCGGGCTGAAGCTCACCGAGGACGGCCGCGACCTGTACGTGGTCAACCTCAACGACCGCAAGCTGTACCGCTACGACGCGACCACGGCCACGGCCGAGAAGCCCAAGGCGGTCTACAGCATCCCGACCCCCGCCGGCTGCCCGTCGGCGGACGACTGGCGGCCGTACGGCCTCGGCATGCAGGACGGCGTCGGGTACGTCGGCGGTGTCTGCTCCGGCCAGTCCACCCAGAAGCTCGGCGACCTGCGGGCGATCGTGCTGCCCTTCGACCCGGCCACCGGGAAGTTCGGCGCCGCTGTCCTCAACCAGCCGCTCGACCACCGGGGTACTCCGGCGAGGATCTGCTCCGGCTACTACTGGTACCCGTGGACGGACGCCAGGCCGACCAGCGGAACCTGCAACTTCTACGGGCAGCCCGAGCTCGGCGAGATCGGCTTCGAGACCGACGGCTCCATGCTGCTGTCCTTCCGCGACCGCTATCCCGACCAGGCCAACTTCTACCCGAGTGCCGACAATCCGGCCCCGCCGGGCGGCGTGAGGGCGCTCGCGTCGGGTGACCTGAACAAGGCGTGCAAGTCCGGTGACAGCTACGTGCTGGACGTCAACCTCGGCTGCGGGATGACCACCCGGGGCAAGGGTTTCTACGACGTAAGCCGGCTCAACAACTCGCACACCTACGCCACGTACGCGGGCATGGCGCTCTCCAAGGTCGAGAACTCCATCGCCAGCTCCGGCTACGACGTGCTCGAACACATCGTCACCGCCGGCACCATGTTCACCCTGCGCACCGGCGAGAAGGACCCGGGCATGGGCCAGGAACTCTCCGACGGCCGCTCCAGCTTCGGCAAGGGCGCGGCCATGGCGGACCTGGAGGTGCTCTGCGACCGGGCGCCGCTCCAGATCGGCAACCGGGTCTGGTACGACCCGGAGCGCTCGGGTCTCCAACTGCCGCAGCAGAAGCCGGTTCCGGGCGCGACCGTCAACCTGTACGACGGCGAGGGCAAGAAGGTCGGCACGGCGAAGACCACCCCGCGCGGCGAGTACTACTTCGACAACACCAACGTCACGGGCGGACTCAAGCCCAACACGGCCTACACCATCCGCCTCGACAACCCCGCCGACTACGCGAAGGGCGGCCCGCTCCACCACTGGGTGCCGACCAAGGCGAACGTCGGCGACAGCCGCCTGATCGACTCCGACGGCACCGTCCCGAAGGGCGGTACCTACGTCGAGCGGGCGCTGAAGACCGGCGGCTCCGGCCAGAACGACCACAGCTTCGACTTCGGCTTCATGCAGCAGCAGGGTCCGCTGCGCCTGGTCAAGCACGACCAGGACGGCAAGCCGCTGCCCGGTGCCGTCTTCCAGCTGTGGCGCGAATCCAACGACACCGAGGGCTTGCAGCAGGACGCCGACACCAAGGTCGGTGACCCGTGCACCACCGGCGAGGACGGCACCTGCACCACCAACGCCGACAAGGGCACCTACTACTGGCAGGAGGTCACCCCGCCCAAGGGCTACCAGGCCCCTGAGCAGCCCGTCCTCGGCCCGGTCGTCCTCGACGACGACCACCTCGACGCCGGCATCACCACCACCGCCGTCAACCACCTGATCCCCCCGCCGCCCACCACCCCGGCCCCCACCCCGAAGCCGGAACAGCCGTCGCAGAACGGCTCGCAGCCGTCGGGCGGCAGCCTGGCCTACACGGGCACGAACGACACGGTCCTGACGTACGCCCTGACCGCCGGAGCGATCCTGCTTCTCGCGGGCACCGGTCTCTTGATCGCCGTCCGCAGGCGCCGCGCCTGACCAGGCGGACAGCAGACGGCCGGGGCCCGGAGAGTGCGAACTCCCCGGGCCCCGGCCGTCGTTGTACGGCAAAAGCGCCTACGCCTGGGGCGGTATCGGCTTGGCCGCCAGCGACCGCGCCGAGCTGGGGTCGGCCAGCGCGGACGGCGGCAGGATCTCGGGGGCGGCGGCCTGGGCGGGGACGGCGGCGGCCGCCTCCTCCTTGAGCTTGACGCCGGCCAGGTCGAACGCGGCCTTGATGCGCAGCCGCAGCGCGCGGGAGACCTGCGCGGACTTGCCGGGCGTGCAGCGGGCCTCGATCCGCAGCTCGACCGAGTCGACGGCGACCGATTCGATGCCGAGGACCTTGACCCGGCCCCAGATCAGCTCGTCGTAGGGGGATTCCTTGGAGAGTTGCTCGGCGGCCTCGGTGACCAGCAGTTCGACCCGCTCCAGGTCCTCCTTGTAGCCGACCTGGACGTCCACCGAGGCGGTGCCCCAGCCCTGGCTCATGTTGGCGATCCGCTTGACCTCGCCGTTGCGGATGTACCAGATCTCGCCGGCGGAGCCGCGCAGCTTGGTGACCCGCAGGCCGACCTCCAGCACGGTGCCGGTGGCGACGCCGGTGTCGATCTCGTCGCCGACGCCGTACTGGTCCTCCATGATCATGAAGACGCCGGAGAGGAAGTCGGTGACCAGGTTGCGCGCGCCGAAACCGATCGCCACACCCGCCACACCGGCGGAGGCCAGCAGCGGCGCGAGGTCCACGCCGAGCACCGACAGGGCCATCAGCGAGGCGGTGCCGAGGATGCTGAAGGACGACACCGAGCGCAGCACCGAGCCGATCGCCTCGGAACGCTGCTGGCGGCGCTCGGTGTTGACGACGCCGCTGTTGGCCAGCAGCCCGCCGATCACGCCGTGGTCGTTGTCCGCCTCGGCGGGGCGGCCCATCCGGGCGACCAGCTTGTCGATGACCTTGCGGACCACCGCCCGCAGTATCAGCGCGAGCAGCAGGATGAAAACGATCCGCAGCCCGTCGATCAGCCAGCCCTGCCAGTTGTCGTCGAGCCAGCTGGCGGCCTGCCGGGTGGAGTCGGTCACATCGGCGGCACTGGTGGGCAGGTTGAACGTGGGCGTCGTGGGGTCGGGGGAAGAGTCGGCGAGCATCGCCCCACTCTAGGGCCTGCCGTGCGGGCCCCCACGCCCCCGTTCACCCGCCCGGACGGCCCGTCAGACCGGTTCCGGCCACCGTCCGCGCCGCCCCGGCCACGGTGGGTGCAGGTGGGCCCCGAGCTGGGCATACCGCCTATGGGCGGCAGTGCGGGGTCCACCCGGGCGTGCGGCCCGTTCACAGAGAAATGGTGGCGTCGTACGAGGGCGTAAGGCGACACTGAGGGAGATCGCGTCCCGCAGGGGGCACGATCGCCCGCTCGACTCGGCGCGAGCCACGCGCCGCAGGCGTCCAAGGAGGCCCCGTGCCGCATGTCCTTGTCCTCAACGCGTCGTACGAGCCACTCGGTGTCGTCTCGATGCGACGCGCACTCATCCTGGTCCTCAACCACAAGGCGATCGCCCTGGAGGACGCGGGAACCACTCTGCACAGCGCCACCAGCGCCGTTCCGGCGCCGTCCGTCGTCAAGCTGACCCGTTTCGTGCGGGTTCCCTACCGAGGCCCCGTGCCGCTCACCCGGCGCGCGCTGTTCGCCCGCGACCACGGGCGGTGCGTGTACTGCGGGGCTGCCGCCACCAGTGTCGACCACGTGATCCCGCGCAGCCGGGGCGGTCAGCACCGGTGGGACAACGTGGTGGCGGCCTGCCGCCGCTGCAACCACACCAAGGCCGACCGGCACCTCGCCGACCTCGGCTGGCGGATGAAGCGCCCCCCGGCCGCGCCCAGCGGCCTGGCCTGGCGGGTCATCGGCACCGGGATCAAGGATCCGCGCTGGCGGCCCTACCTGGAGCCGTACGGCGGCCTCGACCAGTTCCGGGACTTCGAGCACCACGACCATCCGGAGCTGGCCGTTCCGTCCCCGGTCCGCACCCGTCCCGTCCGACGCGGCGAGCAGCACGCTCCGCTCTCCGCCTGACCAGACAAGGGCCTGCCCGACACGACATTCGGTACGCCTCATGGGCCGCCGGCGCACCCCGCAGCGGGAGCGTCGGCGGCCCGCCGTGTATTCGGCCGGCCGGTGACCAGGGCCTGTCCGGCCGACAGACCTAGCCGGTGACCAGGGCCTGTCCGGCCGACAGACCTAGCCGGTGACGCCGTACAGCTCGACCGCGGACAGCGTGTAGCCGTAGCGGCCGGCCCGGCTGACGCCCTGCACCCGCAGGTACTGCGCGTCGGCGGCGTCGAAGCGGACCGTCTCGGTGCCGCCCTGCCCGTTGTCCACCACCGCCACGGTGGTCCACACCAGCCCGTCGGGCGAGGTCTGCACCCGGTAGCGGGAGGCGTACGCGTCGCCCCAGTGCAGCACCGCCGCACCCAGCCGGGTCGGCTGCGGCAGCCGCAGCTGCACCCAGGCGTCGTCCTTCGCGGGGGCCTTCCAGGACGTCTTCGGGTTGCCGTCGGCGATCGCCGCCGCCGGGGTCTTGCCGCTGTCGTCGCCCGAGGACGACGCGCTGGCGGAACGGGCCAGGTCGGGGCCGCCGGTCGGCGGGACCACGTGCACCTGGAGCTCCTGGCGGACGGTGACCCCTCCCGCGGCGAACACCAGCGGCACCCGGTAGGTGCCCGACGGGGTGTCGGCGGCCGCCGACACCTGCACCGGGGCGCCCGCCTTGCCGCCGCGCGGCACCGTCACGGACCCGGCCGGTGCCACCGTCAGGCCCTTGGCGACGGCCGGGACCTCGGCCTTCAGCTCGCCGGTCAGCGCGTCCGGGCGGCCCGACTCCACGGTGGCCCTGGTCTGCACCGGGGCGGCGCCCGCCACCACGTCCAGCGTCGGCTCGGCCAGCGTCAGCCGGGCCGCCGGGACGTCCGCGTACCAGGGGATCACCTGGTTGACCACCGGGGCCTCGCCGCCGGGCCGCCACACCATGCGGAACGCGTCCACCTGGCTGCCGTCGGCGCGCAGCTCGTTGTAGCCGGGGCGGACCTGGCCGAGGTCGGCCCAGCTGCCGTCCGGGTGCCGCACCTGCACGGTCGCCTCGGCGCGCACCGCCGGGTCGGTCAGTACGGTGAGCCGGTCCAGCGGGCGGGCGGTGCCCAGTTCGACGGTCAGCGGGGCGTCGCCCGCGCTGGGCGGGGCCGCCGCCCGGAACGCCGAGTCCGGGTCGCCCGACAGCACCGCCTCCGGGGACGAGCCGGGAACCGCGGGCGGGCCGCTGACCTCGGCGTCCACCGCGTTCGGCGCGCCGGCGGTGAACTCGCGCACCGCGACGGCGGTCTTCTGCCCGCCGGTGGCGCGCAGCCGCACGGCCTTGGCGACCGCGCCCGCCGGGGCGTTCGCGATCACCACCCGCTGGTCGTGCACCGTCGTCAGCGGCTGCCAGCCGCCCGAGCCGCTGAAGTACTCCAGCACCCCGTCGTGCAGGTAGTCGTCGGCCGCCGAGGCCGAGTCCGGGTCGTCGCCGTGGCCGCCCATCAGCACCGTCACGGTGCCCAGCGGCTTCGCAGTGCCCAGGTCCAGGCCGAAGCTGTCGCCGACCTGCGGCGGCGCCGACGACCAGTAGAACGTCGTCGCGGAACCGTCCGCCATCAGCGCCGGGCCGTGGTCGTGCGCGGTGCCCAGGGTGGTGGTCGGGGAGGCGCCGGTGGTGATGCCCGCCCAGGTGTCGGCGGCCTTCGTCGCCCGGTCCAGGAACGCGTCCAGCACGCCCTTGCCGACCGTCACCGGGTTCTGCTCCAGCACCGCGCGCTGCCGGCCCAGCTCCAGCCGGGCCTGCCAGGCCGCGGTGCCGTCGCCGGCGTGCTGCGCGGTCAGCATGTCCAGCGCGGCCCGGCCCGCCGCGCCGTACGCCGCCAGCCGGGCCAGCCACGGCGCGGCGTCCGTACCCAGCGGGTCGCCCGCCAGTGTCTTCGGGGCGTCCGCCATCACCGCGAACGCCTCGCGCAGCGGCTGCGCCGCCTCCTTGACCTTCGCCTGGTCGGCGGGCGCGCCCGAGGCCGGCTCCACCGTCGCCCAGTACCGCTCCACCAGCGGCGCCAGGTACGCCGACTCCTTGTCGCCCAGCGGCGAGGACGCGCTGTTGCCCGCCAGCGCCGCCACCGCGGCCCGCTGCGCCGGGCCGGCCGTCAGCAGCCGCAGCGCCGAGGACAGCGAACGCTCCGGCACGTAGCCGCCCGGCTGCCAGCCGAAGTCGGCGGCGGTGGCCAGCGGGATCCGGGACGCCACCGGCTGGCTCATCGCCGAGGTCAGCAGCACCGCCGAGCGCTGCGCCACCTCGGGATCGCGGCCGCCGTAGCCGCCCAGGAACAGCCGGTCCGGCGCCGAGTCGTTCACCGGATAGTTGTCCAGCGTCATCAGCGGACGGCGGAACAGCTCGGCGGTCTCGGTGAGCTGAGCGCCCGTGACCTGCTTGGCGATCGCCGCGCCGCCGCTCCACACCACCTGCACCTCGGCGGGCAGCCCCGCCGCCAGCGCCGCCCGGTACGGCGTCGAACCCTGCTTCTGGAACTCGGTCGGCACCACCGACAGCGGCGCCAGCTCCGGGTGCGGCGCCACCAGCCGCTTCTGCACCGCCGCCACCACCGCGGCCTGCGCCTTCGCCGCCGCCGCCGGCCCGGTGCCCAGCTTGCGGCGGTCCGTGCCGCAGTGCCACTCGTCGTAGGAGACGTTCGCGAAGTCCAACTGGAACGCCCGGACGCCCAGTTGACGCAGCCCGTCGAGCTTCGCGATCAGCGCGTCCAGGTCCTTGCCGGACGAGAAGCAGAACGACTGCCCCGGGTTCACCGAGTACGCCAGCGTCACGTGGTTGTCCCGGGCCCGGCCCGCCAGCTCGGTCAACTCCCGCACCTGGTCGGCCGGGTAGGGCTCGCGCCAGCGCCGCGAACGGTACGGGTCGCCGCCCGGCGCGTACAGGAAGAAGTTCTGCTTGGTGCGGCCCAGGAAGTCCACCGCCGCCAGCCGCTGCTCGGGGTTCCACGGCTCCCCGTAGAACGACTCGGCGGTGCCGCGCACCGCCGCACCCGTCGGCCAGTCCCGCACCAGCACGCCCGGGAAGCCCTTGTCGCCCGCCGCGCCCTGGCCCTGACCGGGGCCGATCGGCGCCAGCAGCTGCGCCAGGCTCTGTGCCGCGTAGAACGTGCCCTCGCCGTCGATGCCCGCCAGCACCACCGCGCCGTACGCGCCGCCCGCGGTGGGCAGCTGGCCCACCGCCAGCAGGTGGCCGCCGGACGGCAGGCCGGTCAGCGTCGGTACCTCGGTGTCCTTCAGGCCCGCCGCCGTCGCGAGGGAGTGCAGCGCCCGGTCGGTCGGCCCGCCCGCGCCCTCGCGCGGGCCGCCCACGTACACCACCAGCGACCCCGCCGCCGGCGTCGCCGGCGCCTCCGGGACGGTCTCCACCTCGGCGGCGCCGGCCCTGGTCAGCAGCGCGCGCACCGCGTCCACCGCCGGACCGTCCGCGCCGTCCGCCATCACCAGCGTCGCCCGCTTGGGCACCGCCACCGGCTTGCCGCCCGGCCGCAACTGCTGCGGGCGCGGGAACACCTGGGGGTCCGCCAGCGAACCCAGCGGCAGCGGCGCCTCGGCCGCGCCCGGGACGTCCACCTCGGCGGAAACCGTCTGCCGGCCGCCCGGCTGCGCCGCGACACTCTGCGCGGGGATCAGCAGCCCGCCGACCACGGCCGCCGCCGACAGCGTCGCCGCCAGCCGCAGCGAACTGCCGCGCCGGCCCGCCCGCCGCTCGGCGCGCACCGAGGCCAGCAGCGGGTCCGTTCCCTTGATGTCGGCGATGAACCGGTCCGCGGCGCGCGGCGCCAGTTGACGGGCCGTCCGGGCCGCCGTCCGGCGCGCCGTCAGCGCCGCGGGGTGGTAGAGCACCTCACGCAGTGCCGTTCCCTGCTCCAACTGCTGCCGCAGCCGACGTCCGGCCGCCACCGACACCCGCGCCTGCACCGGAGCCTCCTCGCCCGAAACATCCAGCTCACCGGCCCCCACAGCCCGCCCCGGCCCACCATGGCCATCCGGCCCGACCAGCCCATCAGCTCTCCGCGTCCCTGTCAACGCCCCTGGCAGCTATGTCCGTTATCGCCCGGTATTACAGTGCTATCGCCGTCGCTCGCGGCAACCCGCCGACGGAACGTTCACCCGTCCGGTGCCGACGGGCCGCCGTGTCGGTCGGGGTCGGCGGACGGGCGCGCGGGTAGGACTGTGCCTGTCGCGTTCGGGAGCCCGAGGACGGAGTGCGCTGGGTGGCCGCATACCTTGACCGAGAGCAGCTGGGAACCGATCAGGTGCCGGCGGAGGACAACCCGCCCGCACCACCGGAACTGCTGGCACTGGCCCACGCGCACGGGGTGGACACCAGCTACGACGCCGGCGCCGGACCGGTCCAGGTCGCGCCGCGCACCCTCACCGCGGTGCTCGCCGCCCTCGGCGTGGACGCCGGAACGCCCAAACTGGCCGCCGCCGCACTGGAACGCCACCGCGCCGAACAGGCCCAGCGGCTGCTGCCGCCCACCGTGGTCGCCTGGCAGGGCCGGCGCACCGCGCTCGACCTGCCGGCCGACGCCGCGGTGCGGGTCGAGCTGGAGGGCGGCGGCTCCTGGGAGTTGACGCACGACCACTCCTGGTGGCTCCCGGAGGACGTCCCGCTCGGCCGGCACGTCTTGCACGTGACAGCCGGTGAACGGGCGGGCCGCGCCGCGCTGATCGTCGCCCCGGCGCGCATCCCCGCACCGCGGCAGCGCAGTTGGGGCTTCCTCGCGCAGCTGTACTCGGTGCTCAGCGACCAGTCCTGGGGCATGGGCGACCTCACCGACCTCGCCGACCTCGCCCAGTGGGCGGGCGCCGAACTCGGCGCCGGCTTCCTGCAGATCAACCCGCTGCACGCGGGCATGCCCGGCGTCCCCTCCGACCCGTCCCCGTACCGCCCGTCCTCCCGCCGCTTCGCCGACCCCGTGCACCTGCGGATCGAGGCGATCCCCGAGTACACCCGCCACGACGAGGTCCGCGACCTGGCCCGCCGCGCCCGGCTGCTGCGCGAGGAAGTGCTCGAACACGACGCGCTCATCGACCGCGACTCGGTCCGCGCCCTCAAGCAGCAGGCACTGGAACTGCTGCACACCGTGCCGCGCGGCGTCGGCCGGGAAGCCGCGTACCGGGCGTTCGTCCGCCGCGAGGGCGAGTGGCTGGAACGGTACGCGGTGTGGAACGCGCTGGCAGAGGTGCACGGCGCGGCCTGGCACTCCTGGCCGAAGGGGCTGCGCCACCCGTCCAACCCCCAAGTCGCCGCCGAGAAAGCCGCGTTGGCCGACCGCGTCGAGTTCCACCGCTGGCAGGCCTGGCTGGTCGACGAACAACTGCGCGCCGCCCAGCGCGCCGCCACCGACGCCGGCATGCCGATCGGCCTGATCCACGACCTCGCCGTCGGCGTCCACCCCGACGGCGCCGACGCCTGGGCCCTGCAGGACGTCCTCGCCACCGGCATCTCCACCGGCGCCCCGCCCGACGCCTTCAACGCCCACGGCCAGGACTGGGGCCTGCCGCCCTGGCGCCCCGACACCCTCGCCGAAACCGGCTACGGCCCGTTCGCCGAACTGCTGCGCGCCGCCGCCCGGCACGCCGGCGCGATCCGGATCGACCACGTGATGGGCCTGTTCCGGCTCTGGTGGGTACCCGTCGGCGCCCGGCCCACCGAAGGCACCTACGTCCGCTACGACGCCGAGGCGATGCTCGCCGTCCTCGCCCTGGAAGCCCACCGGGCCGGCACCGCCGTCATCGGCGAGGATCTCGGCACCGTCGAACCCGGTGTCCGCGAACGGCTCGCCGAACACGGCGTGCTCGGCACCTCCGTGCTCTGGTTCGAACGCGATTGGCACGCGGGCGGCGCCGTCCTGCCCCCGGAACGCTGGCGGGCCGGCTGCCTCGCCACCCTCACCACCCACGACCTGCCCAGCACCGCCGCCCGGCTCACCGGCGACCACGTCGCACTGCGTCACCAACTCGGCCTGCTGGCCCGCCCGCTGGCCGAGGAGCAGCACGCCGCCGCCACCGAACTCGCCGACTGGCAGCGCGAACTCGTCCGCCTCGGCCTGCTCGCCCACGGCGCACCCGTCACCCCCGAGGCGCTCCACGCCTACCTGCGCGCCACCCCCGCCCGGCTGGTCGGCGTCTGGCTGCCCGACACCGTCGGCGACCCCCGCCCGCAGAACCTCCCCGGCACCTGGGACCAGTACCCCAACTGGCGGCTCCCCGTCGCCGACGCCACCGGAACCCCCCGTACCCTCGACCGGATCGCCACCGCCCCCGGAACCGCCGCCATCGCCGCCACCCTCGCCCCGCTCGGCGCCCCGCCCGGCGCCCCACCAGGCGTTCCGTCCGGCGTTCCGTCCGTCGCTCCGGCGGCGGGACACGCCGACAGGCGCACCCCGCCGGGCGACCCGGTGTAGGGGGCCGGTAAGTTGTGAAACGTGGACAAGAGGAACGCAATGCGCGCCGGTGCGGTCACCGCGGCGGCCACGCTGATGATGCTGATGTCGTCGCCCGCCATGGCGCTCGTACGCGACGACGGCGACGACCCGGGCGCCGGCCTGAGCGTCGGCCAGACCCTGGGCCTGTTTGTCGCCCTCCCGATCGTCTCCTTCCTGGTGATCGCGGGCCTCTGCATGATCCCGGGCAAGAAGAAGTAATCCCGCGTCAGGCCGCTGCGCACACCCCGCCGGGTGCGCGGAACGGCGGGGCCCAGCGCCCCCGGGACGGAACACCGGACGCCCGGCGCTCCTCGGAGCACCGGGCGTTCCGTCGTACCCGGACCCGGGCCGGACGCGCACGGGCCGAGCACCGGCAGGCGCTCGTCGCGCTCGGCGGACTCGGCGTGCAGACCGGACCGGTCGAGCCCGCCGCACCCTGACACACCCTCACCGTCCACCCCGGCGGTCACGGCAGGCCGGGGGTCTCCTCCTGCCGTCCGTCCGGGTGGATCAGCAGCGCGGGCACGCCCCTCGCGGTGAGCCACTCGAGGGCGTGCGGCATCGCGAAGGCCGCGGTGGCGAGGGCGTCCAGGTGCGCGAGGCGGTCGCCGACCAGGGTGAGCGAGGCGTAGGACGTCGCGGGACGGCCGGTGTGCGGGTCGACGATGTGCGGGCCGCGCTCGGCCGTACCGGAGGTGGCGACGGCCAGGTCGTGGCCGGTGACCACGCGGGCCACCGCGCCGGGGCGGTGCGGGTCGGCGATGCCGATGCGCCAGGGGCCGCCGGCGGTCTGCACGTCGCCGCCGCCGCTGACGCAGTGCTGGTCGGAGCCCGACTCGCGCAGGGTGCGGGAGGCCTCCTCGACGGCCCAGCCCTTGACCCAGCCGCTCGGGTCGAGGTGTCCGCCGGGCGTCGCGGTGAAGTAGCCGTCGGTCTCGGCGGCGAGCTCCGCGCAGCGCTCCAGCACCCGGGCGACCTCGGGGTCGCAGTCGGCGAGCGCGAGTTCGCCGCGGCCGAGCCGGCTGATCTCGCTCTCCGGCCGGTACGGCGAGAACACCGCGTCGATCCAGTGCAGGCGGGCGACGATCCGGGCGAGGGCGTCGGCGGTCCCGGCGCCGGGGTCGCGGACGGTGAAGGAGAAGACCGTCCCCATCACGTGCTCGACGTGGGTGGCGGTCACTTCTTCGCCGCCTGGTCCAGGGCGCTCTGCAGGGAGCGGGTGTAGCCGTCGCTGGTGTAGGTGGCGCCGGAGACCACGTCGATGTGCGCGTTCTGCGCGGCCATCGCCTCCTGGTTGAGCTGCGGGACGGCGAAGCTGTTGATCTCCTGGTCGCGGCGGTCCCGGTTGGGGTACTGGATCACGTCGATCTTGCCGATCGCGCTGCCGTTCATGGTGACCCGGACCTGCACCGGCCCGTACCGGGTGTTGATGGCGCTGCCGGTGACGGTCCGGGTGGCACCGCCGGTACCGGGCGAGGACGACGGGGACGCCGGAGACGACGGGGACGACGGGGATTTCGGGGACGAGGCCTGGCTGCTGGTGCTCCCCGTGCCCCCGGCCACGGGGGAGGAGGAGATGGCGGCCGCGCCGGACGGGTCGTGCGGCTTCAGGGAGAGCAGCAGGACGACCCCGGCGGCGGTCGCGGAGGCGGTGATGACGGCTCGGCGCATGGCGGTGGGGGCTCCTAGAAGACGAAGGACTCGTGGTGGATGCGGGACGGCCGGACCCCGGCGGCGCGCAGCGCGCGGACCGCCTCGGCGGTGAACGCCTCCGGCCCGCACAGGTAGACCTCGTGGCGGCCGAGGTCCGGCACCAGCCGGTGCAGCGCCGCACCGAGGTCGCCGACCTGCTCGCGGCTACCGAGCAGCTCGTGCACCCGCTTGCCCCGGCCCCCGGCGGCGACGGCCGCCAGCTCGTGGCGGAACAGCAGGTCCTGGGGGTTCCGGGCCCGCTGGACGAGGGTCAGCCGCCCGGGCAGCGTCTCGAAGAGCGCCCTCAGCGGGGTGATGCCGACGCCCGCGCCGAGCAGCAGCACCGGCCCGCCGTGGCGGCGCCGCGCGGTGAACGCCCCGTACGGGCCCTCCGCCCGGACGGCGGTGCCGGGGGCGAGGCCGGCGACGGCGGCGCTGTGCTTGCCCAGGCCCTTGACGGTGAAGCGCAGGAAGTGCGGGTGCGGGGGAGCGGACAGCGAGTAGGGGTTGGCGGCCCAGCGCAGCTCGGGAGTGAGGAACTGGAGGCGGAAGAACTGGCCGGGCTCGGCGCGCAGCTCGTCCAGGTGCCGGCCGGTCAGGAAGACCGAGACCACGCCCGGCCCCTCGGGCCGGACCTCGGCGACCCGCAGCCGGTGCCGGCGGTCGCGCAGGAACGGCCGCAGCAGCCGGTACCAGCCGAGGACGGCGGCGGTGCCGAGGTACAGCAGGTACCAGAGGGCCTTGGCCTTGTTGTCGGCCAGGTCGGCGCCGGTGGTGAGCTGGTGGCCGAAGCCGAGTGCGACGGCCAGGTAGGTGGCCAGGTGCAGGTAGTACCAGGCCTCGTAGCTGAGCCGGCGGCGGGCGGCCCGGGCGGAGACCGCGCCGGTGCCGAGGATCAGCAGGGTGGCGGCGGTGGCCTTCAGCATGTCGGGGAAGTGCAGGACGATCTCCACGCCCTGGTTCCACAGGCCCTGGCCGCTGGTCAGCGCGTAGCCCCAGATGACGGTCAGCACGTGCACGGTGATCAGCGACACCAGGTACCGGCCGCCGAAGGCGTGCCAGCGGGCCATCCGGTCGGCGCCGACCTCGCGTTCGAGCAGCGGAATGCGCGCCATCAGCAGCAGCAGGACGGGCGCGGCGTAGCCGGCCAGCAGGCCGGTGATCCGGGCGGTGCCGGTGAGCCAGTCCGCGGCGCCGGCTATTCGCGGGGTGTCGATCCACCACAGGGCGAGCACGGCGAGGGCACCGAGCGCGATCAGGGCGAGCGCGCCGTGCCGGACGGCGTCGGGGGGGAGGCCCTGGCGCGGGGCGGCGCGGCGGGCGGCGCGGGTCGGGCTGGTCAGTGCGGTCAACGGGCCCTCCTTCGGTGGTGCTCTGCCACCGTGGCACCGGAAGCTCTCAGTTCCCTATGAAAGGGCGCCGCCCCCAGGCCCTCCCCGGGGCGTTCGCGCAGGTCGCCGGGCCCGCACTCTACGCGAATCGGTCGGATGATCTCACCGCTTTCTCATGCCGGAACGCCAGAATGGACCCATGCAGCACGCGGAAACCCCATGGCGGGTCCTGGTGGTGGACGACGAACCCGACCTGGTCGAGGTGATCTGCGGCGCCCTGCGCTACGAAGGCTGGCAGGCCCGCGGCGTCACCGGCGGCCACGACGCCGTCACCGCCGCCGCCGAATGGCACCCGCACGCCATCGTGCTGGACGTCATGCTGCCCGACTTCGACGGGCTCGAAGTGCTCCGCCGGGTGCACCGCACCGACCCCGAGGTACGGGTGCTGTTCCTGACCGCCCGGGACGCCGTCGAGGACCGGATCGCCGGCATCTCGGCCGGCGGCGACGACTACGTCACCAAACCGTTCAGCCTGGAAGAGGTGGTGGCCCGGCTGCGCGGCCTGTTGCGCCGCGCCGCCCCCGCCGGACCGGCCGCCCCCGGCACCCTCACCGTCGGCGACCTGCACCTCGACCCGGCAGTCCGGGAGACCAGCCGCGGCGGCGAGATCATCGACCTCAGCCCCACCGAATTCGCCCTGCTGCGCTACCTGATGGAGCACCCGCGGCAGGTGCTCAGCAAGGCACAGATCCTGGACGCCGTCTGGTCCTACGACTTCGGCGGGCAGGCCCACGTGGTGGAGCTGTACATCAGCTACCTGCGCCGCAAGATCGACGCCGGCCGGCCACCGATGATCCACACCGTGCGCGGCGCCGGCTACGTACTCAAGGCGGCCACCTGATGACCGGACGGCCCCGTACGCTACGGGCGCGGCTGGTGGCCGGCGTGCTCGTCCTGATCGCACTGATCTGCGTAGGCGTCGGCTTCGCCACCACCGGGGCGCTGCGGCACTTCCTGGTCGACCGGATCGACCAGCAGCTGAACGCGTCCGGCGGACGCTACGCCGCCAGCCTCGAACACCCCGGCGTGAACGGCCACGACACCCGCGCCCAGTCGCCCGGCACCTTCGGCGCCCGCCTGGTGAACGGCACCGTCACCCACGCCGCCGTGGTCGGCGGCATCCCGCCCGGCGACGACGACCCCGTCCCGATCGCCGGAAGCGGCGGCAGCGACGCCCCCGTCCCGCTCACCGACCAGGACGTCCGTGCCCTGCGCGCACTCCCGGCCGGCGGCCACCCGCGCGACCTCACACTCTCCGCCCTCGGCCACTACCGGGCCGCCGCCGTCACCGGCTCCGACGGGGACGTACTGATCACTGGCCTGCCACTGCACCCCATCGACGAGACCGTCCAGCGCCTGCTGATGATCGAACTCGTGGTGTTCGCCGTCGCCCTCGCGGCTGCCGCGGTCACCGGCACCATCGGCGTCCGACTCGCGCTGCGCCCGCTGGAACGGGTGGTGGCCACCGCCGAACGCGTCTCCGCCCTCCCGCTGGCCAGCGGCGCGGTCGACCTCGGCGAACGCGTCCCCGACGACGACCCCGGAACCGAGGTCGGCCGGGTCGGCACCGCGCTCAACCGGATGCTCGGCCACATCGGGGACGCACTGACCCGCCGCCAGCAGGTCGAGGAACGGCTGCGCGCCTTCGCCGCCGACGCCAGCCACGAACTGCGCAACCCGGTGGCAGCCGTCCGCGGTCACGCCGAACTCGCGCTCCGGCACCCAGGACCGGTGCCCGAGCCGGTCCGGCACTCACTGGAACGGATCACCGCCGAGTCGCAGCGCATGGGCACCGTCGTCGAGGACCTGCTGCTGCTCGCCCGCCTCGACGCCGGCCGCCCGCTCGCCGTCGAGGACGTCGACCTCACCCGGATCGCCCTGGACTGCACCGCCGACGCCCGGGCCGCCGCCCCACAGCACCGCTGGCTGCTCGAACTGCCCGCCGAACCCGTCACCGTCCCCGGCGACCCCCACCGCCTCACCCAAGTGGTGGCGAACCTGCTGGCCAACGCCCGCACCCACACCCCCGACGGCACCGAGGTCACCCTCCACCTCTCGGCCACCCCCGCCGACGCGACCCTCACCGTCACCGACAACGGCCCCGGCATCCCGCCCGAACTCCTCCCGCACGTCTTCGACCGCTTCGTCCGCGGCGACCCCACCCGCTCCCGCCGCACCGGCTCCACCGGCCTCGGCCTCGCCATCGTCCAAGCCGTCGTCCAAGCCCACGCCGGCGCAGCTACCGTGCACAGCGAACCCGGGGCAACCACCTTCCGCATCACCCTGCCCGCGCAGGACCAGGGAGAGCACCGCCAGGGGCGCGGGGAACTGCGCGAAGGGGAACGCACCCGTCAGCAAGATCGCGACCCAGGACAATGACCTGCACGTGATCGCGCCCTCCCGGACCGGCCGGCGCTTGCCGCGCAGCTCCCCACCCCGCACCCGCACACGCCGGAGGCCCGGGAGAACACGTCCCCCCGGGCCCCCTCATCAAGCACAGACCTCGTGTCAGTGATCCGCGGCCTGAGCCTTCAGCGCCCGCTCCACACCGGCCCGCGCCTCGACGACCTGGCGCCGCAGCGCCGGCGCCGGCTCGGCCGAGGCCAGCCACGCGTCGGTCGCGTCCAGGGTGGCCTGCGAGACCGCGTACGAGGGGTACAGGCCGCCGATGATCTGCTGCGAGATCTCGTGGCTGCGGGTCTCCCACACCTGCTTGACCGAGGCGAAGTACTTCTCGGTGTACGGCGTGAGCAGGTCCCGCTGGTCGGGCTGCTGGAAGCCGGCGATGACGGCCTCCTGCACGTAGTTGGTCAGGGTGTCGGACTCCACCACGGACTCCCACGCCTCGGCCTTGGCCTCGGCGGTCGGGCGGGCCGCCCGGCAGGTGGCGGCGTGCTCCTGGCCGGAGGAGGTGTTGTCGCGGGCGAGTTCCGCGTCGATCGCGGCCTCGTCGGCGCGGCCGGTGGCGACCAGGCGGCCGAGCAGCGTCCAGCGCAGCTCGGTGTCGACGGCCAGGCCCTCGACGGTCTCGGTGCCGTCCAGCAGCCCGGCGAGCAGCGCGAGCTGACCGTCCGTGCGGGCGGAGCCGGCGAGCGCGCGGGCCCAGGCGAGCTGGTGGTCGCTGCCGGCGGGGGCCTCTCGCAGCGCCGTCTCGGCGGCGGCGGCCCAGCGCTGCAGGCCGCTCTCGCGCCACGCCGGGTCGGCGTACAGCTCGAGGGCGAGCTTGACCTGGCGGTGCACGGACTGGACCACGCCGATGTCGCTCTCGCGGGGCAGGCCGGCCAGCGCCAGCGACAGGTAGTCGCGGGTGGCGAGTTCGCCGTCGCGGGTCATGTCCCAGGCGGAGGCCCAGCACAGCGCGCGGGGGAGCGAGTCGGTGAAGTCGCCGAGGTGCTCGGTGACGACGGCCAGCGAGTCGGCGTCGAGGCGGACCTTCGCGTAGGACAGGTCGTCGTCGTTGAGCAGCAGCACGGCGGGCCGCCGGCGGCCGGTGAGCTGCGGGACCTCGGTGCGCTCGCCGTCGACGTCGAGCTCGATCCGCTCGGCGCGCTCCAGCTTGCCGTCGACCAGTTCGTACAGGCCGATGGCGATGCGGTGCGGGCGCAGCACGGCCTCGCCGCGGGCGCCGGCGGGCAGCGCGGGGGCCTCCTGCAGGACGGCGAAGGACTCGATGGTGCCGTCCGCGGCGACCTCGAGGGCCGGGCGCAGCACGTTGATGCCGGCGGTCTCCAGCCAGGCCTTGGACCAGACGCGCAGGTCGCGGCCGCTGGCCTCCTCGAGGGCGCCGAGCAGGTCGGTGAGGCGGGTGTTGCCCCAGGCGTGGCGCTTGAAGTAGGCGCGCACGCCCTGGAAGAAGGCGTCCTGGCCGACGTACGCCACCAGCTGCTTGAGCACCGAGGCGCCCTTGGCGTAGGTGATGCCGTCGAAGTTGACCTGGACGTCCTCCAGGTCGTTGATCTCCGCCATGATCGGGTGGGTGGACGGCAGCTGGTCCTGCCGGTACGCCCAGGTCTTCATCTGGTTGGCGAAGGTGGTCCAGGAGTGCGGCCACTTGGAGCCGGGCGCCTCGGCCTGGCAGACCACCTCGGCGAAGGTGGCGAACGACTCGTTCAGCCACAGGTCGTTCCACCACTCCATGGTGACGAGGTCGCCGAACCACATGTGGGCGAGCTCGTGCAGGATGGTCGCGGCGCGCATCTCGTAGGAGGCGTCGGTGACCTTGGAGCGGAACACGTACTGGTCGCGGAGGGTGACGGCGCCCGCGTTCTCCATCGCGCCGGCGTTGAACTCCGGGACGAACAGCTGGTCGTACTTCGCGAACGGGTAGGCGAAGTCGAACTTGTCCTGGAAGTAGTCGAAGCCCTGCTTGGTGACGGCGAAGATGGCGTCGGCGTCGAGGAACTCGCGCAGCGAGGGGCGGCAGTAGACGCCGAGCGGCACGCGCTGCGCGCCGTTCTCGTAGGCGTCGAACACGCCGACGTAGGGGCCGGCCACCAGCGCGGTGATGTAGGTGGAGATGCGCGGGGTGGGCTCGAAGGTCCACACCCGGGTGTCGCCGTCGCCGGTGGGCTCGGGGGTCGGCGAGTTGGAGACCACCACCCAGCCGGTGGGGGCGGCGACGGTGAAGGCGAAGGCGGCCTTCAGGTCGGGCTGCTCGAAGTTGGCGAACACCCGGCGGGCGTCCGGGACCTCGAACTGGGTGTAGAGGTAGGTCTCGCCGTCCGCCGGGTCGACGAACCGGTGCAGGCCCTCGCCGGTGTTGGTGTAGGCGCAGTCGGCGACCACCCGCAGCTCGTTCGCGGCGGCCAGGTCGGGCAGCGCGATCCGGCTGTCGGCGAAGTTCTCCAGCGGCAGCGCGCGGCCGTTGAGGACGATCTCCGAGACGGCGGGGGCGACCAGGTCGATGAAGGTGGAAGCGCCGGTTTCGGTGGCGGTGAACCGGACCACGGTGGTGGACCGGAAGGTGCCGCCCTCGCGCGCCGAGCTCAGGTCGAGCTCGATGTCGTACGACTCCACATGCAGGAGTGCGGCCCGGGTGCGGGCCTCCTCACGGGTCAAGTTGGTGCCAGGCACTCGCAGGACTCCTTCGTCAGGGCTCGGTTACCGGCATCCTCCCACGTGCGTAACGATCCGTGTTCGTACTTGACGGCCCCTCCGATCTGTACCGGAGCATAGAGTTCACAAGTTGAAGCTGAACTTTGGACGAACGAAGTGCGCCCTGGAGGGTGGAACATGTCGACGGACACACCGGGATCGCAGTCCTCGCTGCACCGGGCGAATCTCGAACGGGTGCTGCGGGCGGTGCGGATGGCCGGATCGCTGACCCAGGCCGAGATCGCCCGGGGTACGGGGCTGTCGGCCGCGACGGTGTCCAACATCGTCCGGGAGCTCAAGGAGTCCGGCACCGTGGTGGTCGCCGACACCTCCTCGGGCGGGCGCCGGGCGCGCAGCGTCTCGCTGAGCGGGGACGCCGGGATCGTGGTGGGCGTCGACTTCGGCCACACCCACCTGCGGGTGGCGGTCGGCAACCTGGCGCACCGGGTGCTGGCCGAGGAGAGCGAGCCGCTGGACGTGGACGTCTCCGCGCAGCAGGGCCTCGACCTGGCCGAGCGGATGGTGGCCCGGCTGCTGGAGCAGGCCGGCTTCCAGCACGACAAGGTGATCGGCGTGGGCCTGGGCGTGCCCGGCCCGATCGACCAGGAGACCGGGGCGCTCGGTTCGACCGCGATCCTGCCCGGCTGGTCCGGGGTGACGCCCGGCCAGGAGCTGGCGCGCCGCCTGGGCATGCCGGTGCACGTGGACAACGACGCCAACCTGGGCGCGCTGGGCGAGCTGGTGTGGGGCGCCGGGCGGGGCCTGGGCGACCTGGCGTACATCAAGGTGGCCAGCGGCGTCGGCTCCGGCCTGGTGATCAACGGCCAGATCTACCGCGGCCCGGGCGGCACCGCGGGTGAGATCGGGCACATCACGCTGGACGAGGCGGGCCCGGTCTGCCGCTGCGGCAACCGCGGCTGCCTGGAGACCTACGTGGGCTCCCGTTACCTGCTCAACCTCTTGAACGCCAACCACCCGGGCGAACTGACACTCGGAAAGGTGGTGCAGTTGGCCCAGCAGGGCGATCTGGGCTGCCGCCGGGTGATCGCCGACGCCGGCCGCCAGATCGGCATGGGCGTGGCCACCCTATGCAACCTGCTCAACCCCCGCCGGGTGATCCTCGGCGGCGACCTGGCAGAGGCCGGTGAACTGGTGCTTTCCCCGATCCGGGACTCGGTGGCCCGGTACGCCATCCCCAGCGCCGCCCGCCAGCTGTCGGTGGTCCCGGGGACGCTCGGCGGCCGCGCCGAGGTGCTCGGGGCGCTCGCCCTGGTGATGAGTGAGATGGGTGAGACGGGAGGGCTCTGACGGGGTGCGAGAGGTTCCGGACGGCTCCTGAGCGGCCGTCCGATCTCGACTGAGCCTTCAGGAAGATAACGAAAAGGTCTGAATCCCCTGGCCAGATGCTTTACTTGTTGACGACAAGCTTGGTGACGGGGTTGACTCCTGCCCACCTCGCCGCAACGTTGCGGCTCTGTCAGGGAGGCACCCCCCACCATGAACGCAATGATGCGTCGCGTTGTCGTCGGCACCGCCGCTGTCTCGATGGCCCTCACCATGGCCGCGTGTGGCAAGGCCGGCAGTGACAAGAAGGACAGCGCGGCCTCGGGCAACAACAAGTCGATCGGCCTGCTGCTGCCGGAGAACGCCTCCTCGACCCGTTACGAGTCGTTCGACAAGCCGTTCATCGAGGCGAAGGTCCACGCGCTCTGCTCCGACTGCAAGGTCGAGTACAGCAACGCCGAGGGTTCCGCCTCGAAGCAGAAGCAGCAGTTCGACACCCTGATCGCCCAGGGCGTCAAGGTGATCATCCTGGACGCGTTCGACGCCAAGTCGACCCAGTCCTGGGTGAAGGAGGCCGCCGACAAGGGCGTCAAGGTCATCGCGTACGACCGCCTGGCCACCGGCCCGGTCTCCGCCTACGTCTCCTTCGACAACGAGAAGGTCGGCGAGCTGCAGGGCCAGGCCCTGGTCGACGCCCTCGGTGCCAAGGCCGCCGACGCCAACATCGTGATGATCAACGGTGACGACGCCGACCCGAACGCCGGCAAGTTCAAGTCCGGCGCGCACAAGGTGCTGGACGGCAAGGTCAAGAAGGTCGTCTACGAGCAGAGCGGCGAGTGGAAGCCCACCGTCGCGGGCCAGAAGATCGGCGCCGCCATCTCCTCGCTCGGCAAGGACGGCTTCCAGGCCGTCTACTCGGCCAACGACGGCATGGCCGGCGCGATCATCACCCAGCTGAAGGCCCAGGGCATCAACGTCCCGGTCGGCGGCCAGGACGCGGGCCTGGACGCCGTCCAGCGCCTCGTCTCCGGTGACCAGGCCTACACCATCTACAAGGCCTACAAGCCGCTGGCCGAGGGTGCCGCCGAGCTCGCGGTCAACCTGCTCCAGGGCAAGGACATCAAGGGCGTCGCCACCGCGACCGTCGACAGCGACACCGACAAGGGCATCCCGGCCACCCTGCTGGAGCCCAAGGTCGTCACCAAGGCGAACATCAAGGACACCGTGATCGCCGACAACCTGTACAAGGTCGCGGACATCTGCACCGCCGACTTCGCCGCCGCCTGCACCGCGGCCGGCCTGCAGTAATTCCCGCCCGGCGGGGGCTTCCTGACCACCCGGAAGCTCCCGCCGGCCCTTTTTGTTGGAGCAGTCCCACCCCGCGCGCCCGGACCGGCGCGCGGGTCGCCCGTGTCGGAAACGTCAGGTCCGACACGGAACTCAAGGAGATGGTTCACGTGACAGGCGCACCCGTACTGGCGTTGCGCGGGGTCTCCAAGCGCTTCGGTGCCGTCCAGGCACTCACCGACGTGCAGCTGGAGGTCCACGCGGGCGAGGTCGTCGCCCTGGTCGGCGACAACGGCGCAGGAAAGTCCACCCTGGTCAAGACCATCGCGGGCGTCCACCCGATCGACGAGGGCGTCATCGAGTGGCAGGGCAAGCCGGTCACCATCGGCCGCCCGCACGACGCCCAGACGCTCGGCATCGCGACCGTCTACCAGGACCTCGCCCTGTGCGACAACCTCGACGTGGTCGGCAACCTGTTCCTCGGCCGCGAGCTCAAGCGCTTCGGCACCCTGGACGAGGTCGCCATGGAGAAGCGCGCCCGGGAACTCCTCGACACCCTGTCGATCCGCATCCCCAGCGTCCGGATCCCGATCGCCGGCCTGTCCGGCGGCCAGCGCCAGGTGGTTGCGATCGCCCGCGCCCTGGTCGGCGACCCGAAGATCGTCATCCTGGACGAGCCCACCGCGGCCCTCGGCGTCGAGCAGACCGCCCAGGTCCTCGACCTGGTCGAGCGGCTGCGCGAGCGCGGCCTCGGCGTGATCCTGATCAGCCACAACATGGCCGACGTCAAGGCCGTCGCGGACACCGTCGCGGTGCTCCGCCTGGGCCGCAACAACGGCAGCTTCGAGGTGGCCACCACCTCGCACGAGGAGATCATCTCCGCCATCACCGGCGCCACCGACAACGCGGTGACCCGTCGTCAGGCCCGTATCGCGGAGGACGCCAAGTGAGCACCGAAACCCCCACCACGCCCACCCCGCCCGCCGTCGACCCGCGCCTGCTGGTCCGCAAGGAGGGCCTGGCCGGCTACCTCGACGAGTTCGGCCGCAAGATCCGCGGCGGCGAGCTCGGCTCGCTGCCGGTCGTGGTCGGCCTGATCATCATCGCCGCCATCTTCCAGTGGAAGACCGGCTCCTTCCTCAACGCCGACAACCTCACCAACATCGCCAAGTGGATCGTCGGCCCCGGCCTGATCGCCACCGGCGTGGTTTTCGTGCTGCTGCTCGGCGAGATCGACCTGTCGCTCGGCTCGGTGGCCGGCGCCACCGCCGCGATCTCCTCGGTGCTCGCCGTCCGCCAGGGCGTCAACGAGTGGCTGGCGGTGCTGCTGGGCATCGCCGCCGCGGTCGCCATGGGCGCCCTGCACGGCTTCTTCTTCTCCAAGATCGGCGTGCCCGCGCTGCTGGTCACGCTGGCCGGCATGCTCGCCTGGAGCGGCCTGCAGGACCTGGTCATCGGCAAGCTCGGCACCGTCAACAACCTCAACGACGGCGTCATCGCCAACCTGGACACCTACTTCTTCGGCGACGGCGACATCATCTGGGCCTGGCTGGCGGCGATCCTCGCCATCGCGCTGTTCGGGGCCGGCCAGCTGCTCGACGCCCGCCGCCGCACGGCCGCCGGCCTGCCGGCCCGCCCGATCGCCGAGATCGCGCTGCGCACCGGCGTGCTCGCCGTGGTCGTGCTGCTGGTCGCCTACATGTTCAACCAGGACCGCGGCCTCCCGCTGCCGCTGGTGCTGTTCGTCGGCGTCGTCGCGATCGCCGACTTCGTGCTCCGCCGCACCACCTACGGCCGGCAGATCTTCGCGGTCGGCGGCGGCATCGAGGCGGCCCGCCGGGCCGGCATCAACGTCGCCTGGGTGCGCACCTCGGTGTACATGATCTCGGCCGGCCTGGCCGGCTTCGGCGGTCTGTTCATCGCCTCCCAGCAGGGCTCGGCGGACAAGGGCCTCGGTGGCGCCAACGTGCTGATGAACTGCATCGCGGCGGCCGTCATCGGCGGCACCAGCCTGTTCGGCGGCCGCGGCAAGACCTGGTCGGCGCTGCTCGGCATCCTGGTCATCCAGTCGATCACCACCGGCCTGGACATGGTCCACGCCCAGCAGGCCATCCAGTACATGATCACCGGCGCGGTGCTGCTCGCCGCGGTGGTCCTGGACTCGGTCTCCCGCCGCACCCAGAAGTCCAACGGACGCGGCTGACCCGCACCACCCGCAACCGCGCGACCGGCACACCTCCCCGTTATACCGGGGCCGGTCGCGCGGTTCGGTGCTTTTCGGCCCCGCCCATCCGAACAGGGGATCGGGGTTGCCCGCCGCACTACGCCCGGGTAATGGCAATTAGACTCAAGCGGGGCGTACGCCCTCCGGGCCCATGCGGGCGCGAGAACTTGGACGAGGAGGAACGGGTGGCCCTGCTGACCCGTATTCGGGGACCGCGCGATCTCGATCGACTCACCCCCGCGCAGATGTCGGCACTCGCCGAGGAGATCCGCGCCTTCCTGGTGGAGGAGGTCTCCAAGACCGGCGGTCACCTCGGACCGAACCTCGGCGTGGTCGAGCTGACCCTCGCGATGCACCGGGTCTTCGACTCGCCGCGCGACCGGATCCTGTTCGACACCGGCCACCAGAGCTACGTCCACAAGCTGCTGACCGGCCGCCAGGACTTCTCCCGGCTGAAGATGAAGGGCGGCCTGTCCGGCTACCCCTCGCGCGCCGAGTCCGAGCACGACGTGATCGAGAACTCGCACGCCTCCACCGTCCTCGGCTACGCCGACGGTCTCGCCAAGGCCAACAAGATCCAGGGCCACAAGGACCGCCCCGTGGTCGCCGTGATCGGCGACGGCGCGCTCACCGGCGGCATGGCCTGGGAGGCGCTGAACAACATCGCCGACAGCCAGGACCTGCCGGTCGTCATCGTCGTCAACGACAACGAGCGCTCCTACTCGCCGACCATCGGCGGCCTCGCCAACCACCTCGCCACCCTGCGCACCACCCAGGGCTACGAGCGCTTCCTGTCCTGGGGCAAGGACGCGCTGCAGCGCACCCCCGTGGTCGGCCAGGCGATGTTCGACACCCTGCACGGCGCCAAGAAGGGCCTGAAGGACTTCATCGCCCCGCAGGGCATGTTCGAGGACCTCGGCCTGAAGTACCTCGGCCCGATCGACGGCCACGACCTGCAGGCGCTGGAGTCCGCGTTCACCAAGGCCCGCAACTTCGGCGGCCCGGTCATCGTGCACTGCATCACCGAGAAGGGCCGCGGCTACCACGCCGCCGAGAACAACGACGAGGACCGCTTCCACGCGGTCGGCGTGATCCACCCCGACACCGGCCTGCCGGTCAAGACCTCCGGCAAGGACTGGACGTCGGTGTTCGGCGAGGAGATGGTCGCGCTCGGCCGCGAGCGCCGCGACCTGGTCGCCATCACCGCCGCGATGCTGCACCCCGTCGGCCTGGCCCCGTTCGCCAAGGCCTACCCGGACCGGATCTTCGACGTCGGTATCGCCGAGCAGCACGCCGCCGTCTGCGCCGCCGGCCTGGCCACCAACGGCCTGCACCCGGTGGTCGCCGTCTACGCGACGTTCCTGAACCGCGCCTTCGACCAGGTCCTGATGGACGTCGCCCTGCACAAGCTCGGCGTCACCTTCGTGCTCGACCGGGCCGGCGTCACCGGCACCGACGGCGCCTCGCACAACGGCATGTGGGACATGTCGATCCTGCAGGTCGTCCCCGGCCTGCGGCTCGCCGCCCCGCGCGACGCCGAGCAGGTCCGGCTCCAGCTGCGCGAGGCCGTCGAGGTCGCCGACGCCCCCACCGTGGTCCGCTACTCCAAGGGCAACGTCGGCCCCGCCGTCCCCGCCGTCGGCACCGTCGGCGGCATGGACGTGCTGCGCCGCCCCGAGGACGGCACCGCGGACGAGGTCGCCGACGTGCTGATCGTCTCGATCGGCGCAATGGCCCCGACCTGCCTGGAGGCCGCCGAGCTGCTCGCCGAGCAGGGCATCACCAGCACCGTGGTCGACCCGCGCTGGGTCAAGCCGGTGGACGCCGCGCTGCCGGGCCTGGCCGCGCAGCACCGCCTGGTGGTCACCGTCGAGGACAACGGCCGGGCCGGCGGCGTCGGCTCCGCGATCGCCCAGGCGCTGCGCGACGCGGACGTGGACGTGCCGCTGCGCGACTTCGGCATCCCGCAGGAGTTCCTCGACCACGCCTCGCGCGGCGAGATCCTCGAGGAGATCGGGCTCACCGCGCCCGCCATCGCCAAGAAGATCGAAGCACTGGTCACCACCCGCTCCTTCGCCCGGAGCTGACCACCGGAAATCCCCCCAGCGCACCGTCACGGGACCGCATTTCAGTCCCGTGGCGGTGCGCTTATTGTCGGACAGTCACACCCATTCGCTGACTGCCACTGACTACGCCCGTCCACGCCCGGTAGGTTGTCACCCGTGTCCCTCACCCTCACGAGCAGCCCACGTGCCCTTGCCGAGCGCCTCCCAGAGCGCCTCCGCACCGGGTACTGGACCAGACTGGTCCCGCTGCTCGCCGTGCTGGCCACCCTGACCCACCTGCCGTCCTTCCTGCGCCCCGTGTGGAGCCCCGACGAGGGCTACCTCGCCACCCAGGCCCGGATGCTCGCCGACGGCGGCGTGCTCTACGACACCGTCGTCGACCGCAAACCCCCGCTGCTGCCCTGGCTGTACGAAGCCTGCTTCGCGCTCTTCGGCTCCGCCTCGCTCTGGCCGCTGCGCACCCTCGCGATCGTCGCCCACCTGACCACCGCCATCCTGCTCGCCTCGCTGGCCCGCGGCCGCTGGGGCGACAAGGCCGGGCGCTGCGCCGGCATCCTCTACCTGCTGGTCTCCATCGGACTCTCGCCCGAGGACACCCAGGCCGCGACCTTCGAAGTCTTCATGCTGCCCGCCATGGTGGCCGCCTTCCGCTACGCCGAACGCCGCCGCTGGCTGGC
This sequence comes from Kitasatospora sp. NPDC051984, assembly GCF_044593455.1. Lineage (NCBI taxonomy): Bacteria > Bacillati > Actinomycetota > Actinomycetes > Kitasatosporales > Streptomycetaceae > Kitasatospora > Kitasatospora sp. NPDC051984. The sequence goes on along the minus strand of NZ_JBIUCB010000009.1, from coordinate 244,691 downwards.
CGCCGGCATCGCGGTCGCGCTCTGCTCGCTCACCAAGCAGACCGGCGGCGCCGTCATGCTCCCCGTGCTGTGGATGCTCCTCCAGGACACCCGCCGCCGCGGCGTCCGCTGGCCCCCCGCACTCGCCAAGATCGGCTTCGGGTTCGCGCTGCCGATAGCGCTGGTCGCCGTCATCCTCACCAAACCCAAGGGCTTCCTGTTCTGGGTCGTCACCGGCTCCGGCGACTACGCCGGCCTCGGCTCCAACTGGCCGCAGATGATCGGCCGCGCGCTCGGCAACTCGGCCATCCTGATGGGCGCCGGACTGGCCTTCCTGCTGCCCTTCGCGCACCGCCTGTGGCTGCGCCACCGCCGACGACCCGTCCCCGCCCGCGGACCCGAACACGGCTCCACCGTCGACCTGTGGATGTGGCTCGTCTCCTCGGTGATCGCCGTCTCCGTCGGCTTCCACTTCTTCGGCCACTACTACCTCCAGCTGATGCCCCCACTGGTCCTGCTCGGCGTCGGCGCCGTCGCCACCTCCGCGATCTCGTGGCGGCCGGTCCTGATCTACTCCGCCCTCGCCAGCAGCTTCTTCTGCGGCCTCGCCGTCCTCTGGCCCGGCCAGCGCCTCACCCAGTCCACCGAGGTCGCCACCGCCGTCGCCGCCCAGACCACCCCCAAGGACACCGTCCTGATCTGGGGCATGCACCCCGAGCTCTACTGGCTCGCCGACCGACGCCCCGCCACCCGCTACCTCACCGCCGGCTTCCTCACCAACTTCAGCGGCGGCAAGGGCGCCGACAAGGTCGGCGAACAGTACTCCGTCGCCGAGGCCTGGCAGACCTTCGACAACGAGATCTCCACCAACGGCTTCCCCGAGGTCGTCGTCGACGACTCCGGCACCTCCCCCTACCAGCCCGACATGGTGCCCCGCATCGCCACCCTGCTCAACACCCACTACGAGGTCGTCGGCGTCACCGGGGACACCGTCATCTACCGCCTGAAGAAGAAGTAGACCCGCCGTGGGTTACCACCTGGAGGCCGTGATCGCGGCCGAACCCCTGCTGCGCGCCGCCACCGCCGACCTTCCCGACGCCCACGTCGTCCCGCTCGCCCAGGGCCTCGCGCTGCTGCCGATGACCGACGACCTGCACGACGCGGTGATGGACGGCACCCCCGCCCACCCCGGCTTCCGGAAGCTTCCCGGCGGCTTCCACCACACCCTCGCCACCTGGTCCGCCACCGGCCCGGTCGCGTACGTCGAGGCGGACGTCTTCGGCGGCACCGGCGAGCAGCGCGCCGCCGTCTGGCTCGACGGCGCGCTCGCCGTGGGCCCCACCACCGCTCGCCGCCGCGGCCCGATCTCCCAGGTCCTGCGCCACCTCGGAGCCCGCGCCGACGGCCACCGCGACGAGTTCGACGCCGTCGGCCTCGGCCGCCACCGCCACCTTGAGGACTGGCTCGACGAAGCCTGACCTCCGGTCAGCACCCCGCTGCGAACCCCGCCAGCGCCGCCACCAGCCCCTCCGGCCGGAACGCCGGATGCGGCGGCTCCGGACACCCCGGCAACTTCACCGCCCCCGGGATCAGCCCCAGCAGCCCGTCCGCCGTCCGCCGCTGGTGCACCAGACCCTCCGGCACCGACGGCAGCACACCCACCGGCACCCGAAGCCCCGCCAACTCCTCGTCCGCGACCCCGCGCAGCACCCCACCGCCCAGCAGCGGCGCCACCTCGACGGGCAACCGCCCGTCCACCCGCACATCCCCCGCCGTCGCCGGCCACGCCAGCACCAGCCCCCGCACCCGCTCCGGCACCGCGAGCGCCATCCGCACCGCCACCGAGCACCCGTTGGACCCACCGACCACCACCACCGGCCCGTCCGGCAACCCCGCCACCAGATGCTCCGCCTCCGCCCCCCAACTCCCCACCCGCATCACCCGATCCGGCGCCACCACCCCCAGCCCCGCATCCCGCAGCCCGGCCACCACCCCGGTCCGCCCCCAGAACCGCTCCCCGTCCATCTCCTCGTCCCACAACCCGCCATGCACCAGCACCAGCACCGGCCAACCCCCTCCACGCAGAAGCTCGGCAGCATACTGGGCTACAGACCGGTGACCTGGCAGACGTAGACCCGCTGCTGACGGGGAGCGACGAAATAGACAAAGAAGCCGTTGGTGACGGCAGCAGTTTTCATGGCCTCTCCGGGGCCCTGGTAGCCCGTGCCGTCGAGATAGCGGGCTTCAGCGGCGCGGACCAGCTCGTCGGCGCGTTGCTCCACCTTGGCCAGGAGGCCAGTGGTGCTTCGGCGGCAAACTACTGCTCGTCCGGGTGGTACTCCCAGGACCAGGTCATCCGTTCACCGCCGCGTAGGCCCGGTTGAAGATCTCCAGGCATACGCGGATGGCTTCGCTCCATCGGGGATCGTCGCGGTCCAGGGTCTGCACGGCGTGTTCGGCTGCGCGCATGCGGGCGGCGGTGTCGAGGTGGCGGGCGACCTCGATGTGGGCGGCCCAGGTGTTCAGGAAGACCCGGAGGGGGTCGATGGAGCCGTCTCGGACTGCGAGGGCGAAGGCCTCGTCCTGTTGCTCCGCCATCTCCGGGAGCCGGTGCGGGGCGACCGTTGCCAGGGCCGCCCGGAGGGCGTCGGGGGTCTTCTGGGGACGCGGGATCAGCTCGTCGTCGGGGTGCGCCGAGTGGTCGGGCTGCGCGGTCATGAGGTCCTTCCTGGATCGGCCCGGTCCAGCGTAGTCCCCGGTACGCCAACGGGCGGGCAGCCGTCCCCCGTGGGGGAGTGCTGCCCGCCCGTGGACGGAACGCTTCGCGTCAGGCGGGGATCGAAGCCAGGCCGGGGGCCAGGAACTTCTTGCCGTTGACGCGCTCGGAGACGCCCTCGCGGTCGAGGTACGGGGTGATGCCGCCGAGGTGGAAGGGCCAGCCGGCGCCGGTGATCATGCACAGGTCGATGTCCTGCGCCTCGCCGACGACGCCCTCGTCGAGCATCAGGCCGATCTCCTGGGCGACGGCGTCCAGGGCGCGGGCGCGGACCTGGTCCTCCGTCAGGACGGAGTCGCCGAAGGTGAGGAGGGCGAGGACCTCGGGGTCGAGGACCTGGGCGCCGTCCTGCCAGATGTAGAAGCCGCGCTTGCCGGCCTTGACGACCTTGCCGAGGTTCTCGGAGACGGTGAACCGTTCCGGGAACGCGCCGTGCAGCGTCTCGGAGACGTGCAGGGCGATGGCCGGGCCGACCAGTTCGAGCAGGGCGATCGGCGACATCGGCAGGCCGAGCGGCTTGACCGCGGCCTCGACGGTCTCGAACGAGGTGCCCTCGTCGATGATGTTCTGGATCTCGCCCATGAAGCGGGTCAGGATGCGGTTGACCACGAACGCCGGGGCGTCCTTGGTGAGCACCGCGGTCTTCTTCAGCTTCTTGGCGACACCGAACGCGGTGGCCAGCGAGGCGTCGTCGGTCTTCTCGGCCCGGACGATCTCCAGCAGCGGGAGGATCGCGACCGGGTTGAAGAAGTGGAAGCCGACCACGCGCTCGGGGTGCTGGAGCTTGGAGGCCATCTCGGTGACCGACAGCGAGGAGGTGTTGGTGGCCAGGATGGTGGTCGGCGAGACCACCGCCTCCAGCTCCGCGAACACCTTCTGCTTGACGCCCATCTCCTCGAACACGGCCTCGATGACGAAGTCCGCGTCGCCGAACGCGACGGCCTTGTCGAGGTGGCCGGAGACCAGGCCCTTGAGCTTGTTGGCCTTGTCGCCGCCGATGCGGCCCTTCGCCAGCAGCTTGTCGATCTCGCCGTGGACGTAGCCCACGCCCTTGTCGATGCGCTCCTGGTCGATGTCGGTGAGCACCACCGGCACCTCCAGGCGGCGCGCGAACAGCAGCGCCAGCTGGGAGGCCATCAGACCGGCGCCGACCACGCCGACCTTGGTGACCGGGCGGGCCAGCGACTTGTCCGGCGCGCCGAACGGCTTCTTCGCGCGGCGCTGCACCAGGTTGAAGGCGTACAGGCCGGCGCGCAGCTCACCGCTCATGATGAGGTCGGCCAGCGCGGCGTCCTCGGCGTCGAAGCCGGCCTGCAGGTCGCCGTCCTTGACCTGCTGGATGATGTCGAGCGCCTTGTACGCGGCCGGAGCGGCCCCGTGCACCTTGGCGTCGGCGACCCAGCGGCCCCACAGCACGGCGTCGTCCCACGCCTTGCCGCGGTCGAACTCCTCGCGCTCGACGACCACGTCGCCCTTGAGGACCTTCGCGGTCCACAGCAGCGACTGCTCCAGGAAGTCGGCCGGCTCGAAGATCGCGTCCGCGATCCCCAGCTCGAACACGTCCTTGCCCTTGAGCTGCTTGTTCTGGGCCATCGAGTTCTCGACGATGACCTTGACGGCCTTGGCCGGGCCGATCAGGTTCGGCAGCAGGGTGCAGCCGCCCCAGCCGGGCACCAGGCCGAGGAAGACCTCGGGCAGCGAGAACGCCGGGACGCCCGCGCTGACGGTGCGGTAGGAGCAGTGCAGGCCGACCTCGACGCCGCCGCCCATCGCCGCGCCGTTGTAGAACGCGAAGGACGGGACGGGCAGCGCGGCGATCCGCTTGAAGACGTCGTGGCCGCCCTTGCCGATGGCCAGCGCGTCCGCGTGCTCCTTGAGCACCTCGACGCCCTTGAGGTCGGCGCCGACCGCGAAGATGAACGGCTTGCCGGTGATCGCGACGGCGACCACCTTGCCCTCGGCGGCCTCGGCCTCGACCTGGTCCAGCGCCTCGGACAGCTTCGCCAGCGAGCCCGGGCCGAAGGTGGTCGGCTTGGTGTGGTCGAACCCGTTGTCCAGGGTGATCAGCGCCAGCTTGCCGGCCTGCAGCGGCAGGTCCAGGTGGCGCACGTGCGCGGTGGTGACGACCTCGCCGGGGAACAGTTCGGCGGCGCGCTGCAGCATCTCAGTGGTGCTCATGGTCACTTACCACCCTCGAAGTGCGGGTTCTCCCAGATGACGGTTCCGCCCATGCCGAAGCCGATGCACATGGTGGTCAGGCCGTAGCGGACGTCCGGGCGCTGCTCGAAGCGGCGGGCCAGCTGGGTCATCAGACGCACACCGGAGGAGGCCAGCGGGTGGCCGAACGCGATCGCGCCGCCGTACGGGTTGACCCGCTCGTCGTCGTCCGCGATGCCGTAGTGGTCCAGGAACGCCAGCACCTGGACGGCGAACGCCTCGTTGACCTCGAACGCGCCGATGTCGTCGATGGTCAGACCGGCCTTGGCCAGCGCCTTCTCGGTCGCCGGGACGGGACCGATGCCCATCACCTCGGGCTCGACGCCCGCGAACGCGAAGCTCACCATGCGCATCTTGATCGGCAGGCCCAGCTCGCGGGCCACGTCCTCGGCGGCCAGCAGCGAGGCGGTCGCACCGTCGTTCAGGCCCGCCGCGTTGCCCGCGGTGATGTTGCCGTGCGGACGGAACGGGGTCTTCAGGCCGGCCAGCGACTCCATGGTGGTGCCCGGGCGCATCGGCTCGTCCGTGGTCGCCAGGCCCCAACCGGTCTCGCCGATCTCGGGGTTGGTGTTGCGGATCGCGATCGGCACCAGGTCCGGCTGGATGTCGCCGTTGGCGTACGCCTTCGCGGCCTTCTCCTGCGAGCGCACCGCGAACGCGTCGCAGCGCTCCTTGGTGAGGTGCGGGAAGCGGTCGTGCAGGTTCTCCGCCGTCATACCCATGAACAGGGCGGACTCGTCGACCAGCTTCTCCGAGACGAACCGCGGGTTCGGGTCCACGCCCTCGCCCATCGGGTGCCGGCCCATGTGCTCCACGCCGCCGGCCACGACCACGTCGTACGCGCCGAACGCGATGCCGCCCGCGGTGGTGGTGACGGCCGTCATCGCACCCGCGCACATCCGGTCGATGGCGTAGCCCGGAACGGACTTCGGCAGACCCGAGAGCAGCGCGGCGGTACGGCCGATGGTCAGACCCTGGTCACCGATCTGGGTGGTCGCCGCGACGGCGACCTCGTCGATCCGCTCGACCGGCAGGTTCGGGTTGCGACGCACGAGCTCGCGGATGCACTTGACGACCAGGTCGTCCGCCCGCGTCTCGTGGTACATGCCCTTCGGGCCGGCCTTGCCGAACGGGGTGCGGACGCCGTCGACGAAGACGACGTCCCTCGCGGTACGAGGCACGGGGGCTCTCCTCCCAGGGGGATGGCGGGGCGAGCGCGCAAATCAGCGACGCTGCTACGCGACCAATCTACCCACGAGTAACAACGGTGGGCAAGGAGCCGAAGAAGTGGGATGCGCAACCAGGGGCGCGGGGAACTGCGCGAAGCGGAAGGCACCCGACCGCAAGATCGCGACGCAGGGCAGTGCCTTGCACGTGCTCGCGACCCTACGGACGTGGCCTGCGCTTGTCGCGCAGTTCCCGCGCCCCTGAGCGCTCAGCCCTCCGCCGTCCTGAACGCCTCCGCGAGCGCCGGCGAGACCAGCTCCGTCTGCCAGGCGCGGGCCCCCAGGGCGTGCAGCGCGTCGGCGATCGACGTCGCGTCGGGTCGGGCCGGCGGCTCCCAGGACACGCGGCGGACCAGGTCGGGGGTGATCAGGTTCTCCGCGGGCAGGTGGTGCTGCTCGGCGAGCGCGGCGACAGCCGCCCTCGCGCCGGTGAGGCGGGCCGCGGCGACCGGGTCCTTCTCGGCCCAGGCGCGCGGCGGCGGCGGCCCGTCGTGCGGGGCGGTCGCGGAGGGCAGCGCGTTCTCCGGGATCTCCCGGGCGCGTTCGATCGCGCCCAGCCACTGCTCGAGCTGGCGCCGGTTCACCCGGGGGCCGAAGCCCTGGACGGCGATCAGCGCGGGCGCGTTCAGCGGCATCGCGAGGGCCGCGTTGACGATCGCGGTGTCGGCCAGCACCCGGCCGGGGGAGACGTCGCGCTCGCGGGCGATCCGGTCGCGGGTCAGCCAGAGCTCGCGGACCACGGCGAGCTGGCGGCGACGGCGGACCTTGTGCAGCTGGGAGGTGCGCCGCCAGGGGTCGACCCGGGGTGCGGGGCGGGGGGCGGCGGCGAGGGCGGCGAACTCCTGGTGGGCCCAGTCGAGCTTGCCCTGCCGGTCGAGTTCGGTCTCCAGCGCGTCGCGCAGGTCGACCAGCACCTCGACGTCGAGCGCGGCGTAGCGCAGCCAGGGCTCGGGCAGCGGGCGGGTGGACCAGTCGACCGCGGAGTGTTCCTTGGCGAGCGAGAGGCCGAGGATGTTCTCGGTCATCGGGCCGAGGCCGACCCGGGGGAAGCCGGCGAGCCGGCCGGCGAGTTCGGTGTCGAACAGCACGCCGGGGTGCATGCCGACGTCGAACAGGCACGGGAGGTCCTGGGTGGCGGCGTGCACGACCCACTCGGTGTCGTGGATGGCCTCGTCCAGCACGGACAGGTCGGGGCAGGCGATCGGGTCGATCAGCGCGGTGCCCGCGCCCTTGCGGCGCAATTGGATCAGGTAGGCACGCTGGCCGTAGCGGTAGCCGGAGGCGCGTTCGGCGTCGACGGCGACGGGGCCGGTGCCGGCGCGGAAGGCCGCGATGACGGCGGCGAGTGCCGCTGGGTCCGACACCACCGGTGGGAGTCCGTCCCTGGGTTCGAGGAGCGGAACCGGGGCGATCTCTTCTGGGATGGAGGCTACGGCGTCGGTCACCCCCCAAGGGTACGTCGTGTGCCGCCGCCGGGAGTGTTGTCCGACTGGTCGGACCATGTTCGGACCCGGGCCGTCCGGGGCGGGCGGGTCGTTCCGGAGGTCGGAGCGGGGCGGTGGGGGCGGGGTGACGGGCCGTCGGGAGGGGGCGCGGGAACGGCCCGGAGGAAACGTTCCTCCGGGCCGCCACCAGGGACGATGCGGATCAGTGGATGATTCCGGTGCGCAGCGCCACGGCGACCATCCCGGCCCGGTCGCCGGTTCCGAGCTTGCGGGCGATGCGGGCCAGGTGGCTCTTCACGGTGAGCGCGGACAGGCCCATCGCGACGCCGATCGCCTTGTTCGACTGGCCTTCGGCCACCAGCCGAAGCACCTCGACCTCGCGGCCGGACAGTTCCCGGTAGGCGGAGGGCTGCGCGCCGGGCGCACCGGGAGCGCCGGGGGCGGCGCCGGACTGGCCCGGCGCGCCGTGCATGCCGGGGTGGTGGTGGCCGGGGATCCCGGGGCGCCGCATCCGGCCGGCCAGGCCGGCACCGATCGGCAGTCCGGGACGGCCCGGCATCGGCATGCCGGTGCGGGTACCGGTGACCACGTATCCCTTGACGCCGCCGGCCAGGGCCGAGCGGACCGCGCCGATGTCGTCGGCGGCGGACAGTGCCAGGCCGTTCGGCCAGCCCGCGGCGCGGGTCTCGGCCAGGACGGTCAGGCCGGAGCCGTCGGGGAGGTGGACATCGGCGATGCAGATGTCTCGCGGGTTGGAGATCCGGGGTCGGGCCTCGGCGATCGAGGAGACCTCGATGACGTCACGGACGCCGAGCGCCCATAGATGCCGGGTCACCGTGTTCCGGACCCGGGGATCAGCGATGACCACCATGGCGGTGGGCTTCGTCGGACGGTAGGCGACCACGTTTGCTGGGTGCTCAAGAAGGACCGACACCTGGGGCCTCCTGCGGGGAGTGGCGGACGGAACCCCGAGGGGGCGGTCGGAGTGTTCCGCATCTGGAAAGGGTCACTGACACCTTCGGCATCAACCGTGACCGGCTTTAGCAAGTGATCACGATCTGGTGAGTAACAATACGGACAAATCGAGCAGGCGACCGGTACGACCTGCCCGGAAATCGCACAGATCCGATCGATTTCGGCAGCCCGGTGATCATGAACGGTCGGGTAACCGACCGGGAGCGTCCACGAAGTCACACTTCGTCAGCCCTGCGGGTGGTCGCGCACCGGGACGGCTGACGGTCCCCCCGGGGTGTCTACGGCACGGGGGGTGCGGACGGCTGTGCGAGCGCGGGGGTGACGGTGGCGCCGGGCCGGAACGGGCGGGCGGCGGTCAGTGCGGGTTGCGCGGCCGGCGGCGGGCCGGCATCGGCACCACGCCGCCGAGGGCGCCGGAGTCGGCGGCCGGCGGCGGGGTGGACGGGGCGGGCGGCAGCCCGGCGCACACGCACAGCAGCTCGGCCCAGGCGGCCAGGTGACGGTCGAAGCGGCGGTCGGCGGGCGTCCAGGACGCGCGCAGCTCGATCTCGGTGGAGGCGCCGCGTTCGGCCAGCGCCCCGAAGTACTGCGAGTGGCATCTGGTCACGGTGCCGCCCGGCTCGGCGAACCGGGCGCCGTGCGCCTGGAGGGCGTCCATCAGCCAGCTCCAGCCGACCTCGGACAGCAGCGGGTCGCCGGCCATCTCCGGCTCCAGCTCGGCCCGGGTCATGGTGACCACCCGGAACTCGCCGTTCCAGGCCTCCGGAGAGGCCGGGTCGTGCAGCAGGACCAGGGTGCCGTCGGCCAGTTCCTCGCCGTCCACCTCGACCGAGGCGGACAGCGCGAAGGCGTGCGGGGCCAGCCGGCGGGGGGCGGGCCGAGGGGACAGCTGCACCTCGGGACGCAGCCGCGCCCCGGTCAGCGCCTCGACCGCCTCGCGGAACTCGATCGGCACCGACTCCCTGCCCGTTCCTCCACCCTGTGCGGATTGCCCGCCGACCGCTGCCATGTGCGGAAGCCTAGGTGGCGCGGGCCCGCAATCCGAGCACTTTCGTACCTCCGGCGTGCCGAAATTCCGGAAATCGGCCAGGCCGGGACCGCTGTGCGCGCCACGGGTGTCCGAGGTGTCCGTTTTGCCTGGTGGCGGCCGGGACGGGAGCGCCCGCGTGCGAGGATGTGGGACGTGAGTGAGACCCCCGCAGCCCAGTCCGGTCAGCGGCCCCGCGGCGCCGCGTACGACTCCGTCTTCCTGCGCGCCGCCCGCAACGAGCCGGTGCCGTACACCCCCGTGTGGTTCATGCGGCAGGCCGGCCGCTCGCTGCCCGAGTACCTGAAGGTCCGCGAGGGCATTTCGATGCTCGACTCCTGCATGCGGCCCGACCTGGTCAAGGAAATCACCATGCAGCCGGTGCGCCGGCACAAGGTGGACGCCGCGATCTTCTTCTCCGACATCGTCGTCCCGCTCAAGGCGGTCGGCATCGACGTGGAGATCAAGGGCGGCGTCGGCCCGGTGATCGCCGACCCGATCCGCACCAAGGCCGACCTGCAGCGGCTGCGTCCGCTGGAGCCGGACGACATGCCGTACATCACCGAGGCGGTCGGCCTGCTGGTCGCCGAGCTCGGCGCCACCCCCCTGATCGGCTTCGCCGGCGCGCCGTTCACGCTGGCCAGCTACCTGATCGAGGGTGGCCCGTCGAAGTCGTACGAGAACACCAAGGCGATGATGTACGGCGAGCCCGAGCTGTGGGCGGAGCTCGTCGACCGGCTCTCGCAGATCACCTCGGCGTTCCTGAAGATCCAGATCGAGGCGGGTGCCTCGGCGATCCAGCTGTTCGACTCCTGGGCGGGCGCACTCGCGCCCGACGAGTACCGCCGTTCGGTGATGCCCGCCAGCGCCAAGGTGTTCGACGCGGTCGCGCCGTACGGGGTGCCGCGGATCCACTTCGGCGTCAACACCGGCGAGCTGCTCGGCCTGATGGGCCAGGCCGGCGCGGACATCGTCGGCGTCGACTGGCGGGTCCCGCTGGACGAGGCCGCCAACCGGGTCGGCCCCGGCAAGGGCCTGCAGGGCAACCTCGACCCGGCCGTGCTGTACGCCCCCACGCACGTGGTGGAGACCAAGGCCCGCGAGGTGCTGCACGCCGCCCAGGCGCTCGGCGGCAGCCACCACATCTTCAACCTCGGCCACGGCGTCATGCCGACCATGGACCCGGACGCGCTGACCCGCCTGGTCGCCTTCGTCCACGAGGCCAGCGCTCGCTGAGGCCCTACGGCCTGTCGCCGCCGAGGAGACGCACCGCCAGGATCTGGCGGTGGGTCTCCTCGGCGGGCGTCCAGCCGGCGCGCAGGTCGACCGGATCGAGCTACGGCTCGCCCCTGCTGCGGCGGGGGTCCGGGCGTCGTGCTGCGGGCCGTGCGGGCCCGAGGGCGGCGGTGGTGCGGTGAGGGTCAGTCCTCCGGTTCGGTCGTCGGCGGGTGCTGCGGGGGTGCGGGCGGGTTCTTCCAAGAAGGGGCCGTCGGGCGGGGGCGGGTGCGGTAGTGGCGGCGGAGGAGCCAGGCGGCGGGGGCCACGACCAGGAGGAACGGGGCGCCGGCGGCCAGGAGCACCAGGAGGCCGTGCAGGACGGCGAGCAGGGCGTGCCAGCCGCCGGTGAGGGCCTTGCCGACCGAGGCCCAGAAGCCGTCCTTGTGCTTGGGCACGGCGCCGGTGGGCCGCTGGGCGTCCGTCAGCAGGTCGAGCGTCACGGTGGACAGCGACGTCCGGGAGGTGAGCTGCTGCTGCTGGCGTTCCAGCGCTTCCAGGTCGGACTCGCGGCGGGTCAACTCGCTTTCCAGTGACACCACTTCGGAGAGCGTCTTGGCCTCCGCCATCAGTGCCCGGACCCGGTCCACGCTGGCCCGCATCGACTTGATCCGGCTGTCCACGTCGGCGATCTGCCCGGTCAGGTCGTCGGACTGGCTGGTCATGGCGAGTCGCCGGCCCAGCCCGCCGAGCGCGTCGACGGTCTTCTGGTAGGACTCCGACGGCACCTTCAGTGTCAGGGTGGCCTCGGCGCCGTCGCCCGCGCCGCGCCGGCTCTCGGCCGCCACGTAGCCGCCGGCCTGCCCGACCAGGTCCACGGCCTTGTCCCGGGCCGGTTCCAGGGCGTCCACCCGGACGGTCATCCTGGCCTGGTAGGCGATCTGACGGTTCGTCGGCTGACCGCTCGCCCCGGCGGACGGGGCCGCCGTTCCGCCCGCCCCGGCAGCGGCGACCGCCGCCTTGCCGTCACCGGGCGCTGCCGCCGGTGCGGCCGCCTGGTCCGCCGCCCTGGACGCCGAACTGCCCTCGTTCGCGCTGCATCCGGCCAGCAGCAGCACCGCCGCCAGTACGCCGACGGCCCCCGCTCTGTGCACCCGTACTCCCATGCCCGTGTCCCCTCCCCGGGTCGCGGGCGGGCCGCTCGCCCGCCCCGTCAGCACTGTGACGCGCGGGCCCGCGGACCGGACCCGGGCCGGCGGTACCGGAATGATCACGCCTCGGCGTCACCCCGGTCTCGGCGCCCAGTGGGCCGGTTCGGGATTCGGGATAAGGGCTGGAAGACTTCGAGGCATGGCGAAACCTCACGTCGTGGTGATCGGTGGCGGCGTCGCGGGCCTGGCCGCGGCCGCCTTCCTCAGTGACCGGCCGGTGCGGGTCACCGTGCTGGAGGCATCCGACCGCTTCGGCGGCAAACTGCTCGGCGGGGAGGTCGGCGGCGTCCGGGTCGACCTCGGCGCGGAGTCGATGCTGGCTCGCCGCCCCGAAGCCGTCGAACTGGCCCGGCAGGTCGGTCTCGGCGAGCAGCTGGAGCCGCCCACCACCGCCAAGGCGTCGATCTGGACCCGCGAGGGCCTGCGTCCGATGCCCGGCGGCCAGTTGATGGGCGTGCCCGGCGACCTGGACGCCCTCAAGGCCTCCGGCGTGCTCACCCCCGAGGGGCTGGAGCGGGCCGCGAACGAGCAGCCCGCCGAGATCGGCGACGACGCCGCGATCGGCGGCTACATCGCCGCCCGGCTCGGCCGCGAGGTCGTCGACCGCCTGGTCGAACCGCTGCTCGGCGGCGTGTACGCCGGGCACGCCGACGAGATCTCGATCCGCGCCGCCGTCCCGCAACTGCTGGCGCTCGCCCAGCGCGAAGGCTCGCTGACCGAGGCCGTCCGCGAGCTCACCGGCCGCTCCACCGCCACCGGCCCGGTCTTCCAGGGCCTGCGCGGCGGCCTCGGGATCTTCCCCGACGCCATCGCCGCCCACGACCGCGCGCACGGCGCCGAACTGCTCACCGGCCACCCCGTCGAGGCGCTGCGCCGCACCCCCGACGGCTGGCAGGTCACCACCGGCGGACAGCAACTGCACGCCGACGCCGTGGTGCTGGCCGTCCCCGCCCCGCACGCCGCCGCACTGCTCGCCGCCGACGCGCCCGGTGCCGCGGCCGAGCTGCGGGAGATCGAGTACGCCTCGATGGCCCTGGTCACGCTGGCCTTCCGGCGCGCGGACCTGGCCGACAGCCCGCTCACCGGCAGCGGCTTCCTGGTGCCGCCGGTGGACCGCCGCAACATCAAGGCGTCCACCTTCTCCAGCAACAAGTGGGGCTGGCTGGAGCGCTCCGCGCCCGACACCTTCCTGCTGCGCACCTCGCTCGGCCGGCACCGCGAGGACGCCGCGCTCCAGCTGGACGACGCCGAAATCCTCGCCCGCTCGCTGGCCGACCTGCACGAGGCCGTCGGCCTGACCGCCACCCCCTACGACCACGCCGTCACCCGCTGGACCGACGGCCTCCCGCAGTACCCGGTCGGACACCTCGACCGGGTCGCCCGGATCCGCACCCAGCTGGACGCGCTCGGCGCGATCACCGTGTGCGGCGCCGCCTACGACGGCGTGGGCATCCCCGCCGTCGTCGCGAGCGCCCGCAAGGCCGCCGACGCCGTCCACCCCGTCAGCTGAACCACCCGCACAGAAGGGACAATGGGCTCATGACCGAAAGCACTGAGCAGCCCGTGAAGAAGAAGGCCCGCGACCTCAACCAGGTGATCCGCTACACCATGTGGTCGGTGTTCAAGCTCAAGGACGGCCTCCCCGAGGACCGCTCCGCCCTGGTGGCCGAGGTGGACGCCCTCTTCGAGCAGCTCGCCGCCAAGGACGTCACCATCCGCGGCACCTACGACGTGTCCGGCCTGCGCGCCGACGCCGACCTGATGATCTGGTGGCACGCCGAGAACTCGGACGACCTGCAGGAGGCGTACAACCGCTTCCGCCGCACCGAGCTGGGCCGCCACCTGGAGCCGGTCTGGTCGAACATGGCGCTGCACCGCCCCGCCGAGTTCAACAAGTCGCACATCCCCGCGTTCCTCGCCGACGAGCGCCCCCGCGAGTACGTGTGCGTCTACCCGTTCGTCCGCTCCTACGAGTGGTACCTGCTCCCCGACGAGGAGCGCCGGGCGATGCTGTCCGAGCACGGCCAGATGGCCCGCGGCTACCCGGACGTCCGTGCCAACACCGTCGCCTCGTTCGCGCTCGGCGACTACGAGTGGCTGCTGGCCTTCGAGGCCGACGAACTGCACCGCATCGTCGACCTGATGCGCGACCTGCGCCCGTCCCGCGCGCGCCTGCACGTGCGCGAGGAGGTGCCGTTCTTCACCGGCCGCCGCAAGTCGGTCGGCGACCTGGTCGCCGGACTGTTCTGACCCGCAGACCGAACGCCGCCGCCGTGCTCCTGCGCGGTGGCGGCGTTTTTCGCTAGCGGTGGCCCAACGCCGCCCGCAGGCGCGGGTCCTGGACGGCTTCGGGGCCGCGGATGGCGACGGCGGTGAGCAGGTCGTCGGTGGTGCCGGTGCGGCAGATGTGGGGCCAGCGGAGGGTGCGGAGCAGGCGCTGGCCGGCGGGGGCCGCCCAGGCGGTGTAGGCGTGGACGTCGACGCGGGCCATCAGCAGGGTGCCGCCCGTCAGGACCAGCGGCAGGGCGTACCAGGCGAGGGCCGTCCGGGCCGCCTGGCCGTCGGCGGTCAGGACGATCGTGAGCAGCAGCATCGCGACCGCCGCGAGCAGCGCCCAGCGCACCTGCCGGACCGCCCGCCGGGCCCGGTCCCGGATCACCGCTGGTGTCGCCAGCCCGGCCAGCGCCAGCCGGTCGCCGATGTCCCGGACGGTGGGGTCGGCGGCCAGCGCCGCCTTCAACTGGGCGGTGCGGCACTGGCCCTCGGGCCCGATCGCGCTGATCAGCGCCCGCTCCAGCCGGCCCCGGCCCTGCGGATCGACCACCGTCGTCCACCCCGTGTGCGCGAGGTGCAGCCGGCCCAGCCCGGCCATCCGGACCAGCGCCAGCTCCACCACCCGGCCAGGCCCGCCCGCCAGGTACGCGGTCTCGTACAGGCCGATCCCGGCGGCCCGGTCGGCGGCCGGCAGATGCTCGGCGAGGGCGTCGGCGATCGCGGCGACCCGGACCAGGTGCAGACAGGACAGCACCGCGGCGGCACAGGTCGGGATCAGCAGCAACACCCACATGATGTTTGTTCTAGTCCTGGGTGTGCGGCAAGTGGAATGGATCCACCTGCCGCGATACCGAACTGTGACACGGCCTCAGCTCGAGCCGCACGAACTGGACGACCCGCAGGAGCTGGACGAACCGCACGAACTGGACGACCCGCAGGAGTGCGAGGACCCGCCGGAGTGCGAGGATCCGCCGGAGTGCGACGACCCGCAGGAGTGCGAGGATCCGCCGGAGTGCCCGCCCGAGTGTCCAGAGTGGCCGGAGTGCCCCGAGGAGCCGGACGACCCGCAGGAGACGGCGGTGCTCCCGCACCACGCCCCGGTGGTGGCCGCCGCGGTGGTGTCCGAGGTGCTGAACGCGTGTGTCGAACGCTTCGACTTCGCCATCCGGACCGGCCGGACCGGCCGGACCGGTCCGGCCGTGGTGCCGTCGAGCGCCTCGCGCAGCGGCTGGTCGGCGGGGTCGGTCAGTGCGGTGGACCCGTCCAGCGCGAACGCGCCGACCACGGCCGCGTACTGCCGGTCGACCTCGCGCGGCTGCCACGGGCTGCTGCCCCGCACCAGCTCCAGCTGGCGCTCCCCGGCGGGCGTGATCCGCGCCTTCGGTGGCCGTCCGACCATCAGGCGCACGGCGGCGACCAGGACCAGTGCCCCGAACGCGAAGAACGGGGGAGTGCTGGTGTCCCGCTCCGGCGCGTGCAGCCAGTGGAAGGTGGAGATCGTCCCGAGCCCCAGGGCCGTCCACAGCGCGAACACCTCCATCCTGCGGGCGCGCCAGGCCGCCTTGAGCTTGGCCGGGTGGCGCATCAGGCCGCGGGCGGCCAGCGCGTCGCCGATCCGCTGCACGTCCGGGCTGCCCAGCACGGACGCGCGCAGCACCGACAGGTCCCGTCCGGTGCGGCCGCCGACGGCGGTGATCAGCACCTGCTCGACGGCGTCGCGCGGCGCGACGTCGGTGACCGTCACCCGGTGGGCGCGGGAGATCACCGCGCGGCCCTCACGTTCCATCCGGACCAGCGCGGTGTCCACCGCCCGGGCCGGGCCGCCGGCCAGGAAGGCGGCGTGCAGCAGCGGCATGCCGCGCCCGGGCAGGCCCTGCGGTTCGGTGACCCGGCGGCAGCGGTGGTTGAAGACAGTGGCGGCGACCATGGTCACGGCGACCAGGGCCAGGGCCACGAAGAACAGGCTGTTCCACATTCCCCCGTGTGTCCTTTCGTGCGATGGATCGGTGCGGCGGCAGCGTGGCGCTGCGGTGGTTACCGGTGTGCCTTCGCGGCGCGGCGCGGCAGCAGGCGGGCCCAGCGGCGGGTGGCCGGGTGGAGCAGGTGGTGCAGCGCCGGGTGCCAGGGTGCGGTGGGTGCGGCATCCAGGGCCCAGCCGGCGAAGGTGCGGGCGTCTGCCCGGTAGCCGCCGGTGAGCGGGTGGTCGGCGGCGTAGCGGCGGAACAGCGGCGCGAAGTCCGTGCCGAGCAGTTCGGGAAGTTCGGGCATCAGGTGGCCGACGGTCTCCCGGCGCTTGGCGATCAGGCCCTCGGCCTGGGTTCGCAGTTGCGCGGGGTCGAATCCGGCCGGGGCGGGTCCGCCGGCCACCAGGGCGGCCAGCAACTGTTCCTGGCGGGCGGCCAATTGGTGTCGGGCCAGGGCGAGTTCGGCGTCGGCGCGGTCACGGATCAGATATTCGTCCAGTTCGGACACGGTCGGGCTCCTCCCGGTGGTCGCGGGCCGTGCGGTGGACCCGGCGGATGGCGTCGAGTTCGGCGGACAGTTCGGCGGGCGGCGGGTAGGCGCCGTCGCGTTCCAGCAGCACCCCGGGCGGGTCGGTGCGTTCGCACAGCGCGGCGAGCACGTCCAGCACGGGGGCGGTGACGGGGTGGGTGTGGGTGTCGTGCCAGACGCCGTCGCGTTCCACCCCGCCGGCGACGTGCACGTAGGCGAGCGCGTCCAGCGGCAGCCGGTCGAGTTCGGCGGCCGGGTCGATGCCCAGGTTGACCCGGTTGGTGTGCAGGTTGGCGACGTCCACCAGCAGGTGCACGCCGGTGCGTTCGACGAGTTCGGCGAGAAACTGGGCCTCCGTCAACTCGTCGCCCGGCCAGGCCAGATGGGCGGCGATGTTCTCCAGCGCCAGCGGCACCGGCAGTTCGCGCTGGGCGATCCGCACATTGGCGGCCACCACCCGCAGCGCCTCCCGGGTGCGCGGCACCGGCAGCAGGTGCCCGGCCTCCAGCCCGCCCGCCCGGACGAACGCCAAGTGCTCGCTGACCAGCGGCGCACCGAGCGCCTCGGCGACCGAGGCCAGCCGGGCCAGCCGCGCCGGGTCGGGTTCGGTGGCGTCACCGAGCCCCAACGAGACGCCGTGCGGAACGACGGTGACGCCCCGTTCGCGCAGCGCGGTCAACGAAGGCGGCAGATGGTCGGCGCAGACGTTCTCGGCGACCACCTCCACCCAGTCCAGACCGGGCAGCCGCTCCACGGCGGTGTCGATCTCGGGGCGCCAGCCGAGCCCCGTACCCAGCTGCGGAATTCCGTGCGAGGACACAAAACACCCCTTCCCGCCGGGCCTTTCGACGGCCCCGCCTCCCCCATGCCGAGGGTGTATCCGGACGGAGCCGGTGCCAAGCAGGACACCGGAAACTCAGAGCTGAACTTGAGGTTTCCCACTCACTGAACCGACCGGCCCGCAGGTGGGGGAAATTCAGCAGCGCGCAGGCGAACGATTGACTAACGTGACATGCCTATGACTTCTATGCCGTACCACATCCGCCCGTTCGCACCCGAAGACGCCGCCGGGGCCACCGAGGCCTACCGGGCCGGCCGGCCGCACCTGGTCGTCACACCCGAGGTGACCAACTGGCTCGTCGGACTGCCGCACTTCAACCTGCTGGTCGCCGAACGCGGCGGACAGGTCGTCGGCTCCGCGAGGTTCGGCCCGGTCACCGAGAGCACCACCCCCGACCAGGGCTTCCTGAACGTCAGCGTGATGCCCGAACACCGCGGCGCCGGCATCGGCACCGCGCTGCTCACCGCCGCCGAACGCGAACTCGCCGCGCTCGGCGTCCGCGACGCCCACGGCTGGGCCGACGGCACACCCGAAGCACTCGGCTTCGCCGCCGCCCGCGGCTACCGGCGCGGCCGCCGCGCCCAGTACGCCGGCCTCGACCTCACCGTCCCGCTGCCGCCACTGCCGCCCACCCCGCCCGGCATCGAACTGCGCACCGCCGCCGACTTCCTGGACGACCCGCACCCGATCTACCTGGTCGACATCGACGCCACCCGCTCCGAACCCGGCGACCTCGTCCTCGACGACCAGTCGTACGAAGGCTGGCTCGCCGAGATCTGGCAGCGCCCCGACCAGGACCACACCCTCACCACCGTCGCCCTCGACCACGGCGAGGCCGTCGCCTTCTCCGCCGCCCAGACCGACGGCCGCCACTACTGGTCGGCGTTCACCGCCACCCGCTCCACCCACCGCGGCCGCGGCCTCGCCAAACTCGCCAAGGCGCACGCGCTGCACCGCGCGCAGGCCCGGGGGCTGACGGCCGCGTACACGCACAACGACGCCGAGAACGCGGCGATGCTCGCGATCAACGAGTGGTTCGGGTACGGGGTCTGCGCGGAGGAGTGGAAGCACAGCCGGACGCTCTAGCTGCGCGAGCGGTTGGGCGCGAAATCAGGGGCGCGGGGAACTGCGCGACAAGCGCAAAGCCCGTCCGCAAGGTCGCGATCACGTGCAGGTCATTGTCCTGCGTCGCGATCTTGCGGTCGGGTGCGTTCCCCTTCGCGCAGTTCCCCGCGCCCCCGGTTGTGCTCCCCCTGGTTTCGCGCCCTCCTACTCGACGTCCACCCCGTGGTCGCGGGCCAGGCCGGCCAGGCCGTCCGCCCAGCCCTGGCCGATGGCGCGGAGTTTCCAGCCGTCGGACGGGTGGCGGTAGAGCTCGGCGACCAGCATGGCGGAGATGGCGGGGTCGGTCGGCGGGTGGAAGACCCAGCGGCCGGCGCCGGAGGCGAGTTCGACGGCGGGGTCGATCAGGTCGGCGCAGGTGGCGTCGCCGTCCGTGTCGAGGTTGACCGACATCACGACGCGGCGGATGGCGTCCGGCAGTTGGCCGGTGCGGACGATCGCGCTGCCGTCGCCGGGTTCCAGGATGACGGCGCCGTCGGCCGCGGTCGGCTGGTGGTAGAAGACGAAGTCCTCGTCGGCGCGCACTTTGCCGTCGGGGCCGAGGAGCAGCAGCGTCAGATCGGCTTCCGCGCCGCCGGCCCGGAAGCGGACCCGTACCTCGCCGTCCGGGAGGGCGGTGTTCTGGCCGGGCATCAGTTCCACCGCCGGTGTCTCGTCGGCCCGTTGGGCGGGGACGGGGGCGGGCCCGAGGCGGCCGGGGAGGCCGTGTTCGCGGAGCAGGGTGAGCAGCATCGGGCCGTCCACCAGGGTGAGCGGCTGGCCTTCGGCGTGCTTGCGCGAGCCGGGGCCGAAGCCCGAAGTGGTGACCAGGATGCCGCGGTTGGCGCCCTGCCGGCGCATGGTGGATTCGAGGTCGCGGACGGCGCTGGGGGAGACGGTGTGCCGGTAGCGCTTGGCCTGGATGACGATCTTTCCGCCGGTGATCGGGTCCGGGTCCTCGGCGAGCACGTCCACGCCCTCGTCGCCGCTGCGGGCCGTGGTGCTGGTGCGGAAGCCGCGGCGGCGGAACAGTTCGGCGATCAGCTTCTCGAACTCGATCGGGTCCATCGCGAACAGGTCGGGCTCCTCGCCGTCCCCGGCGGAGGTCGCGGCGGCCGGGATCGGGGCGACCGTGTCGGCCTTCTCCGGCCGGTTGGACAGCCGTCCGGCGAGCCCGTCGAGCAGGCAGTCCAGCGGGGCGACCCGGTCCAGGGCGAGCCCGGCGAAGGTCTCCCGGTCGACCTCCACCGCGAGCAGGCAGCGGTCGCCCTCCTGGCCGGTCGCCGGGTCCGGGGCCACCACGACGCCGTTCAGGCCGACCGAGGCGATCAGGTGGTCGGTGTCGGCCCGGAACACCTCGGCCAGCACGCGCAGCGCGCACTGCGCCAGCACCTCGCGGTAGATCTCCTTGCGCTGGGTGGCGGGCCGGGCCACCTCGTCCTCGCGGTCGTCGGACCGGACGTAGCGGTACCGGCCGACCGTCGGCACCACATCGAACGCCGGCAGCTCCCAGCGCACCACCAGCCGGCGGGTGTCCGCGTCCCAGGAGGCCTCGCCGTCGGTGGGGAAGCCGTCCGGCCAGTCCTCCCGCCAGTCGATGACCGCCTCGAAGTACTCGGCCACGGCTGCCGCGTCGCCCGCCCGCAGCCGCGAGGCGAGCTGCCCGGCCTGGGTGCTCTGCCCGGCCAGCAGCCGGTGCCGCTCGGCCGCCCACGCGTCGTACTGGGCGCGGTAGTCCGCGAGTTGACGCTGCCGCTGCTGCTCGGCCGCCCCTGCCGCATGCCAGTCGTACTCGAACCTGGCCCGGGCGTGCGCGGCCTGCTCCTCCCACTGGCGGCGGGCGGCCGGGTTGTACGCCTGGGCGCCCGTCAACGGCGGGACCAGGTACCAGTTCTGATCGGGCATCGGCACCGGATTGCCCAGCGGACCCGGGTCGAACGGCGGGACCGCGCCCTGCCCGCCCCGGCTCTGCTCCGCAAGCGAGAACCCCGGACCGGCCAGCCCCGCCGCCAGCACCCCGCGCAACTCGGCGACCCGGTCGTCCAGTTCGGCCGTCCGCCGGGCCGCGTCCGCATCCCGCTGCTGCTGGTACGCCTTCAGCGCCTCGCGCTCACCCCGCGCGGCTGCTCGCTGCGCCTCGCGCTGCGCCCGCTCGTTGTCCCGCTGCTGCGCGGCCGCCGCCTTTCGCTGCGCCTCCGCGCGCTGGTGCTGCGCGCGCTGCGCCTCCGCCAGTACCGACCACACCCCGGAAGACCGCCGCCGCGCCACGCCCGCCCCACCCACGTCCAGACCGACCAAGAGCGATCAGTCTTCCACGGGGGCGGGCGCCCGCGCCTCCTACTCGACCGGCTTCAGCTTCAGCGAGATCGAGTTGATGCAGTACCGCTGGTCGGTCGGCGTTCCGTAGCCCTCACCCTCGAAAACGTGCCCGAGGTGGCTGCCGCACTTCTTGCAGCGCACCTCGACCCGGCGCATCCCGAGGGTGCTGTCCTCCAGGTACTCCACCGAGTCCCCGGCCAGCGGGGCGTAGTACGACGGCCAGCCGCAGTGCGAATCGAACTTCGTCTCGCTGCTGAACAGCTCCGCGCCGCACGCCCGACAGCTGTACACGCCGACCGTCTTGGTGTCCGTGTACTCGCCGACGAACGGCCGCTCGGTGCCGGCCTCGCGGAGCACGTGGTACTCCTCGGGCGTCAGCTCGGACCGCCACTCGGCGTCGGACTTCTGGACCTCGTAGCTCACGGCGCACTCTCCAGGGCTCGGCCGTCGGATCAGACAGCAGGTGCAACGTCCGCCAGGGCGGCCAGAATTTCCGGGCCCAGGTTGGTGACGTCGCCCGCGCCCATGGTCAGCACCAGGTCGCCGGGGCGGGCCAGCGCGGCCAGCACGGCGGGTGCGGCGGCGAACTCGTGCTCGGCGCGGACGTCCGCACCGGCCCGGCGGGCCGAGTCGATGATCAGCTCGGCGGTGACGCCCGGGATCGGGTCCTCGCGGGCCGGGTAGATGTCCAGCACCACCGAGCCGTCGGCCAGCGCCAGCGCCTGGCCCATCTCCTCGGCCAGCTGCTGGGTGCGGGAGAACAGGTGCGGCTGGAACACCACCAGCACCCGGCCGTCGCCCGCCGCCTCGCGGATCGCCTCCAGGTCGGCGGCCATCTCGGTCGGGTGGTGCGCGTACGAGTCGATCACCTGCACGCCGCGGGCCTCGCCCTTCAGCTGCAGCCGCCGCCGCACCCCGGTGTACGCGCCCAGCGCCTTCGCCAGCCCGTCCGCCGGAACGCCCAGCGCGACGCCCGCGGCCAGCGCCGCCACCGCGTTGTGCGCGTAGTGCCGGCCGGGCACCGAGACGGTGAACGTCAGCTGCTCGCCGCCCAGTTCGACCGTCACCTCGCTGGTCATGCCGCGCGCCACCACCGACAGCACCCGCACGTCCGCGTCCTCGGCCGCGCCGACCGTCACCACGTTCAGGCCCTCGCGCCCGGTGACCCGTCGGGTCAGCTCACGGGCACCCTCGTGGTCGGACGACACCACCAGGGTGCCGCCGGGGACGATGCGGCCGACGAAGGTCTCGAAGGACTCGTAGATCTCCTCCATCGACGCGTAGTTGGCGTGGTGGTCCAGCTCCACGTTCAGCACGATCGCCACCTCGGGCGCGTACTTGTGGAAGCTGCGGTCGCTCTCGTCCGCCTCCGCGACGAAGATCTCGCCCGCGCCGTGGTGCGCGTTCGACCCCGGCAGGTCCAGGTCGCCGCCGATCGCGTACGACGGCTCCAGGCCCAGCTCGCCCAGGCTGACCGCCAGCATCGAGGTGGTGGTGGTCTTGCCGTGGGTGCCCGCCACCGCGAGCGCCCGACGGCCGCCCATCAGCGCCGCCAGCGCGTCCGAACGGTGCACCACCGGGACGCCGCGCTCCTGCGCCGCCACCAGCTCCGGGTTGTCGGCGCGGATCGCGCTGGAGACCACCACGCTGCTGGTCCCGGCCGGCAGGTGCTCGGCCGCGTGGCCTACGAACACCGTCGCGCCCAGCTCGCGCAGCGCACGCACGGTCTCCGACTCCTTGGCGTCACTGCCCGAGACGGTGGCGCCGCGCACCGCGAGGATCTTCGCCAGACCGGACATTCCGGCGCCGCCGATGCCGATGAAGTGCGGGGCGTGCAGGTCGTGCGCGGCGTCGTTCAAGGCTGGCTCCGTACGGGCGGGGTCGGAAAAGGGTCGTCCCGTGCGCTCTGTAGCTACCGGAGCGCACGGGACGATTCTGCCCTAATCGGGAGGGCGGTCAGGAGTCGCTGGCGAACAGCTTGAGTACGGGGACGCCGACCTCGTGCCGGGCGCGGGACGCCCAGTCGCGGTGGAAGAACTCCTCTACGAAGTGCGGCGAGGTCAGGACCAGCACCTCGTCGGCCCGGTTCTCCTCCACCACCTCGCGCAGGCGCACCAGCGGCTGCTGCTCGACCACCTCGCCGACCGCCTCCGCGCCGGCCCGCCGCAGGTGTCGCAGGCTGTGCTCCAGGGACTCGCCGGCCAGCGTCGGCCCGTCGCCGTCGCGCTCGTCGTGCTCGTGCACCGCCTGGTCAAGATGGCCGAGGGCCACATCGTCCAGGGCGCGCAGCAGTTCGTCCTGCCGACCGCGCGGCTGCATCAGGACGACGAAAGACACCTGTTCGTCGCCGTGGAGGGTGGTGACCAGCTCCACGTCGGCGTCGGAGAGTGCCTTTTCGATCATCAGTACGGTCTTGAACACGTGAGTCCCTTCGCTGGTACGGGCCCCCGGGTCCGGCTTTCATCCCCTCCTTCATAGTGCCCGGAGGAAGGATTCCTCACGCTGCACACGCGCCACATGGAACACGTGGTCCACATCGGTCAGGAAGTGGCTCAGGTGAGCGCGGGGTCGCTCGGGGACCGGTCCGGATCGGTCGGCCGCAGATAGCGGGTGAAGAGGAAACCTTCCTCCTCGATCAGGGACGCCAACCGCATCCGCCGGACGTCCGCAACCTGCGGCCCGTTGACGATCCGCGGCGAATCACCGCCCGTCACCAGAGGGGCCACCGAGAGGCACAGCTCGTCCAGCAGACCGTCCGCCGCGAGCCGCCCCAGCAGGCGGGGGCCACCCTCCGAGAGCTGGCGGCGCCAACCACGCTCCGTGAGCGCCCCGACCGCGCGGGGGAGGTCGACCGAGCCCGTTCCCGCGATGATCACTTCGGCGACCTCGCCGGTCCGGGCGAGTCGGTCGGCCGGCGCGTCGGAAGTGGTGATCACCACCGTCGGGACCAGCGGCTCGGTGAACAGCGGCGCCGAGAGATCGAGGTCCAGGCTCCGCGTCACCACCGCGATCACCGGCGCCGGCAACTGACCCGCGGCGGCCCGCTGCTCCGCGAACTCCTTACGGGCCCGCCCCGGCCGGTAACCCTCCGCCCGCACCGTCTCCGCACCCACCAGCACCACGTCGCACAGCGCGCGCAGCACCCCGAAGATCCGCTTGTCCGCTGCGCTCGACAGCCCGTCCGAGAGGCCGTCCAGCCGGGCCGCGCCGTCCAGCGAGGCCACCATGTTCGCCCGCAGCCACGGGCCTTCGGACGGGTACGCGTACGCCTGGGCCAGCCACTCCAGGGTGCCGGGGGTGCCGGGGGTGTTGCCGATCAGTTGTTCCATGGCTCCGAGTCTGGCAGGCGGATGCGAAGACAGGGGCGCGGGGAACTGCGCGCATCGGAAGGCACCCCACTGCAAGATCGCGACGCGGGACAATGAGCTGCACTTGATCGCGACCTTGCGGGCGTGGCGTGCGCTTGTCGCGCAGTTCCGCCCCCTCGGCTTCGCCTGGGGGTACCCCCAGCGCCCCTGTTTTCGCGCCCGCCGGCTCTCGCGCCCCTGGTCTCTCGCCCACCTGTACGCTTGTTCTCCGTGTCTGCACCTGCCTCGGAGTCCGAAATCCGTACCGCGACAGCCCTCGCCTCCCGGCGGCCGGTGGTCCCGGCCGAGCGGCTGGTGGCCGAGATGGTGCCGCCGCCGCGTTTTTCCGGCGTGAGTTTCGGCAGTTACCTGCCGGATTCGTCGCAGCCGAGCCAGTACGAGGCCGTGCAGATCCTGGAGGGTTTCGCGGCGAGCCTGAACGGCGGTGCGGAGCCGGTAAAGCGTGGGTGGTTCCGGCGGTCCGCGCCGGCGCCGAGCGGGCCGGCGGGGATCTACCTGGACGGCGGGTACGGCGTAGGAAAGACGCATCTGCTGGCGTCACTGTGGCATGCGGTGCCGGGGCCGAAGGCGTTCGGCACCTTCGTCGAACTGACCAACCTGGTCGGCGCGTTGACCTTCCAGGGCGCGGTGAGGACGCTGAGCTCGCACCGGCTGCTGTGCATCGACGAGTTCGAGCTGGACGACCCGGGCGACACCGTGCTGGTGTCCACGCTGCTGAGCCGGCTGGTGGAGAACGGCGTCAAGCTCTGCGCGACGTCGAACACGCTGCCGGAGAAGCTCGGTGAGGGCCGGTTCGCGGCCGCAGACTTCATGCGGGAGATCCAGGGCCTGTCCTCGCACTTCCGCCCGGTGCGGATCGACGGCCAGGACTACCGCCACCGCGGCCTCCCGGCCGCGCCGCCGCCGTACACCGACGCCGAGGTGACGGCCCGCGCGGCCGCCGCCCCGAACGCCTCGCTGGACGACTTCGACACGCTGCTGGAGCACCTGAAGGAGGTGCACCCCAGCCGTTACGGCGCGCTGCTGGACGACATCGGCGCGGTCTTCCTGCGTGGCGTGCGCCAGGTCGACGACCAGTCCACCGCGCTGCGCCTGGTGGTGCTGGCGGACCGGATGTACGACCGGGAGCTGCCGATCACCGCGTCCGGCGTGCCGTTCGACCAGGTGTTCACCGAGGAGATGCTGCACGGCGGCTACCGCAAGAAGTACCTGCGGGCCGTCTCCCGCCTGGTCGCGCTGGCCCGGGATTCCGCCAAGTAACTCAGACTGTCGGTGGCCGGTCGTACGGTGGAGTCGTGCGTCCCATCACGAGTATTGAGCGGTCCGTGGCGCCCTTCGAGGTCGTCAGCCCCTTCCAGCCCAATGGTGACCAGCCGGCGGCCATCGCCGAGCTGGAGCGCCGGATCCGCGCGGGGGAGAAGGACGTCGTCCTGCTCGGCGCGACCGGTACCGGCAAGTCCGCCACCACCGCGTGGATGATCGAGAAGCTGCAGCGTCCCACCCTGGTGATGGCGCCGAACAAGACGCTGGCCGCGCAGCTGGCGAACGAGTTCCGCGAGCTGCTGCCGAACAACGCGGTCGAGTACTTCGTCTCGTACTACGACTACTACCAGCCCGAGGCGTACGTCCCGCAGACGGACACCTACATCGAGAAGGACTCCTCGATCAACGAGGAGGTCGAGCGGCTGCGGCACTCCGCGACCAACAGCCTGCTCACCCGGCGGGACGTCGTGGTGGTGGCGTCGGTGTCGTGCATCTACGGCCTCGGCACGCCGCAGGAGTACGTGGACCGGATGGTGCAGCTGAAGGTCGGCGAGGAGGTCGATCGGGACGCACTGCTGCGCCGCTTCGTGGACATCCAGTACACCCGCAACGACCTGGCGTTCAGCCGCGGCACCTTCCGGGTGCGCGGCGACACCATCGAGATCTTCCCGGTGTACGAGGAACTCGCCGTCCGGATCGAGATGTTCGGCGACGAGATCGAGGCGCTGTACACGCTGCACCCGCTGACCGGTGAGGTGATCAGCGAGGACGACTCGGTGTACGTCTTCCCCGCCTCGCACTACGTGGCCGGCCCGGAGCGGATGGAGCGGGCGGTCAACGACATCGAGCGGGAGCTGGAGCAGACCCTCGCCCGGATGGAGAAGCAGGGCAAGCTGCTGGAGGCCCAGCGGCTGCGGATGCGCACCACCTACGACATCGAGATGCTCCGCCAGATCGGCACCTGCTCGGGCGTGGAGAACTACTCGATGCACTTCGACGGCCGCGAGCCCGGCTCGCCGCCGAACACCCTGCTCGACTACTTCCCCGAGGACTTCCTGCTGGTCATCGACGAGTCGCACGTGACGGTCCCGCAGATCGGCGCGATGTACGAGGGCGACGCCTCGCGCAAGCGCACGCTGGTCGAGCACGGGTTCCGGCTGCCCTCGGCGATGGACAACCGGCCGCTGAAGTGGGAGGAGTTCCAGGAGCGGATCGGCCAGACCGTCTACCTGTCGGCCACCCCCGGCAAGTACGAACTGGCGCGCGGCGACGGGCAGGTGGAGCAGATCATCCGCCCGACCGGCCTGATCGACCCCGAGGTGATCGTCAAGCCGACCGAGGGCCAGATCGACGACCTGGTGCACGAGATCCGGCAGCGGGTGGAGAAGAACGAGCGGGTCCTGGTCACCACGCTCACCAAGAAGATGGCCGAGGACCTCACCGACTACTTCCTCGGCCTGGACATCCGGGTCCGCTACCTGCACAGCGACGTGGACACGCTGCGCCGGATCGAGCTGCTGCGCGAACTGCGGGCCGGCGAGTACGACGTGCTGGTCGGCATCAACCTGCTGCGCGAGGGCCTGGACCTGCCCGAGGTCTCGCTGGTGGCGATCCTGGACGCAGACAAGGAGGGCTTCCTGCGTTCCGGCACCTCGCTGATCCAGACCATCGGCCGTGCCGCGCGTAACGTCTCCGGCCAGGTGCACATGTACGCCGACAAGATCACCCCGGCGATGGACCTGGCGATCTCCGAGACCAACCGCCGGCGCGCCGTCCAGCAGGCGTACAACGAGAAGCACGGGATCGACCCGCAGCCGCTGCGGAAGAAGATCGGCGACCTGCTCTCCACCATGGCCGGTGAGGACGTCGACACCGAGGAGCTGCTCGCCACCGGCTACCGCCAGCAGGGCAAGGGCAAGGCCGCGGTGCCGTCGCTGGGCATCGACCGCAAGCCCGCGAAGAACCTGCCGGCGGCCGAACTCGCCGAGCTGATCCAGGACATGACGGACCGGATGCACACCGCCGCCGCCGAGCTGCAGTTCGAGGTGGCGGCCCGGCTGCGCGACGAGGTCAAGGAGCTCAAGCGCGAGCTGCGCCAGATGCGCGAGGCCGGCATGGCCTGATCCGGCTGTCCGAAACAGCCGCTGTGTCGTAGTTCTGCCACAGTCTCGCCGTCCCGGACCGGGGCGGCGGGGCGGCGGCGTAGGGTGGTGCGGACCGGCATGGGGGCAGGACGCTCCTGTCGCGGCCGGTCACGGGCGAGAAGCCGGGGCGACCCGGAGGAAGGGGTGGTGGCGTGTCGGTGAACCTGGCCAAGGGTCAGAGCGTCAGCCTGTTGAAGTCCAGTGGCGAGACCCTGAGCGTGGTCCGGATGGGCCTCGGTTGGAAGTCGGCGCCGGGCAAGCGCGGCTTCTTCAGCCGCCGCCCGAAGGACATCGACCTGGACGCGTCCGCCCTGCTGTACGACGGCAAGACGATGAGCGACGTGGTGTTCTTCTCGCACCTGGTCAGCAACGACGGATCGGTGCAGCACACCGGCGACAACCTGGTCGGCGGCGTCGGCGGCGAGGACGACGAGAGCATCCTGGTCGATCTGACCAAGGTGCCGCGCAAGGTCACCCAGATCGTGTTCACCGTCAGCTCGTACAGCGGCCAGAACTTCCAGGAGGTGCAGAACGCGCACTGCCGCCTGGTCGACGAGACCACCAACAAGGAGCTGGCCCGCTACGAGCTCGCCGGCGGCGGCACCCACACCGGTCAGATCATGGCCAAGGTGGAGCGGGACGGCGCGGGCTGGAAGATGACCGCGATCGGCGCGCCCGCGACGGGCCGCACCTTCCGGGACATGCTGCCGTTCATCGAGCCCTTCCTGTAAGCGGCTCCGCCCTGTGAGCGGCTCCGCGTAGGGGCGGCCCGGGCTTTACCCGGTCACGCATCTCTTTACCTTCTTTACCTCCCCTTGGTTCCCCTGTTACTCTCGACGGGAGCGGAGGGGAGTATTCCCCGTTCAGTGACCCCGTCATCACGGATGCCCGTCGCGGCATCCCGGGGCGCTGGTCGTGCGGCGCCGACCAATGGGTGTGCCGCGCGGCGGAAGAGACCTCCAGCAGTGACGATGTTCGCCTAACTGCCGGAGGAGCAGTCATGGACGTTTCCGCAGGCCTGTGGGCCGGCACCATCGTGGTGCTGGCCCTTTTGATCACCGCCGATTTCTTCATCGGCGGCCGCAAACCGCACGAGGTCTCCCTCAAGGAGGCCGGGATCTGGACCGCGGTCTGGGTCGTGCTGGCCGTGCTGTTCGGCGGGTTCCTCTGGTGGTACGGCGGCGGAGAGCCGGCCGGGGAGTTCTTCGCCGGCTACATCACCGAGAAGTCGCTCAGCGTCGACAACCTGTTCGTGTTCATTCTGATCATGGGCAAGTTCGCGGTGCCGAAGATCTACCAGCAGCGCGTGCTGATGTTCGGTGTGATCATCGCCCTGGTTCTCCGGACGGTGTTCATCGCCGGCGGCGCGGCGCTGGTCTCCAGCTTCTCCTGGGTGTTCTTCATCTTCGGCGGGTTCCTGATCTGGACCGCCTGGAAGCTGCTGAAGGAGGCCCGGGCCGAGGAGGAGGGCGAGGAGGACTTCGAGGAGAACCGCCTGCTCAAGGCGGTCCAGAAGCGCATCCCGTCCACCGACAAGTACCACGGCACCAAGCTGTTCGTCCGGGAGAACGGCCGCCGGCTGATGACGCCGATGCTGATCGTGATGATCGCGATCGGCACCACCGACGTGCTGTTCGCGCTGGACTCGATCCCCGCCATCTTCGGCCTCACCCAGGACCCGTACATCGTCTTCACCGCCAACGCCTTCGCGCTGATGGGTCTGCGGCAGCTGTACTTCCTGATCGGCGGGCTGCTGAAGAAGCTGGTCCACCTGTCCTACGGCCTGTCGGTGATCCTCGGCTTCATCGGCGTGAAACTGGTGCTGCACGCGCTGCACGAGGCCGGCGTGCACGTCCCGGAGATCAGCATCCCGGTGTCGCTGGGCTTCATCCTGCTGACCCTGGCGGTCACCACCGTCACCAGCCTGATCGCCTCGCGGAAGCAGGACGATTCCAGCAAGCCGGAGAAGATCGACGCCTGACCGCACACACCTGAGGGCCCCCGCCTCGGCGGGGGCCCTCGTGCTCTCCGCTCACCAGCCGCGGTCGCGCCACTCCGGCAGGTGCGGGCGCTCGGCGCCCAGCGTGGTGTCGTTGCCGTGGCCCGGGTAGACCCAGGTCTCGTCCGGGAGGACGTCGAAGATCTTCTCGTTGACGTCCCGGAACAGCGAGTCGAAGGCGGCCGGGTCGCCCCAGGTGTTGCCCACCCCGCCCGGGAACAGGCAGTCGCCGGTGAACAGGTGCGGGTGGCCCTGCGGGTCGTCGTAGACCAGCACGATCGCGCCGGGGGTGTGGCCCACCAGGTGGCGGACCGTCAGCTCGACCTGCCCGACCCGGAGCACCGAGCCGTCCTCCAGCAGGACGTCGGTGGGCACCTCGATGCCCTCCGCGTCGACCCGCCCGGCCGCGGTGCGTGCCCCGGTGGCGGCGACCACCTCGGCCAGCGCGCCCCAGTGGTCGTGGTGCCGGTGGGTGGTGACCACCATGGCCAGCCGGCTGCCGACGGTCTCCAGCAGCACCGGCGCGTCGGCGGCCGCGTCGATCAGCAGCTGCTCGTCGGTGGCCCGGCAGCGCAGCAGGTAGGCGTTGTTGTCGTACGGTCCGACCGCCACCTTGGTGATCATCAGGTGGGCCAGCTCCCGGACGTCGGGCGCGCCGCCGACCTTGACCGTTCCGTGGTACGTCATCACGTCGCTCCTCGCTGCTGCTGGGGTTCCCCGTCAATCGGCACCATCATCCCATCGGGGGGAGCTCGGGCAGCGAGCTGCGCGCGTCGACCAGGTGGCCGGCGCGGTGGACCTGCAGGCCGTCGCCGTCGGAGCGGCCCGACAGCCAGCCGGTGAGCGCCCGCACCGGGCCCTCGACGGTCAGCTCCGGCTCGCCCGCGCCGCCGAGCCGGGCCTCCGTCGCGGCGTCCTCGGCGATCAGCCGGACCACCGGGAGGCCGTCCAGGGCGCCGAAGTGGGTGCCCAGGCGCCGGAACTCGGCGATCGCGAACTGCTCGGGCCAGTGCGCCGGGGTGTAGCCCGCGTTCAGGTCGACGTGGTGGTACTCCAGTTCGGCCAGCCGCTTCCCGGGCAGCTGCCAGGCCGGGAAGGTGTAGCCGGCCCGGTGGCGGACCGTGGCCTGCCAGTGCTCGGGTGCGAGCTGCCGGGCGGCGTCCACGAAGCGCTGCTGGCTGTCGCGGACGTCGGCCAGCTGCACCTCCAGCGGCCGGCCCGCGCCGGCCTCGATGCCGGCGTCCCGGGCGGCCGAGCTGGCGTACTGGGGGATGTCCTGGCCGGTGCGGGCGCCGTTCAGCAGGTTGACCAGCGAGTCGGCGTTGCGGGCGATGTGGGCCAGTACGTGGCCGCGGGTCCAGCCGGGCAGCGAGGACGGTTCGAACACCTCCTCGGGCTTCAGCTCGGACAGCGTGTGCAGCAGTTCGGCGGTGCTCTCGACAGTGGCCCGCAGCTGCTCGGCTGCGGTGGTCGCGTCGCTCATCGGGCGGTGCCTTTCGACGGTCGGGTGGAGCGGTTCCGGGCGGTACTCGACCGCCCCGGGCCGTTGCCGGGGGCGGTTGTCAGTCGTTGACGCTACCGTCGGGCGCGGGTGCCGTTCACTCGTACGGGTGGACCCCGCTGGACGGTTCGAGATTCGAACAGATGAGCTAGTACGCTGGCGGGCGCATCCTGGAAGAAGCAGACCTCACACATTTCGACCCGGAGAAAGGCGCCAGTAGCTGTGGCAGACCGCCTCGTCGTCCGCGGTGCACGCGAGCACAACCTCAAGAACGTCTCGCTCGACCTGCCCCGGGATTCCCTCATCGTCTTCACGGGCCTCTCCGGGTCCGGCAAGTCCTCGCTCGCCTTCGACACGATCTTCGCCGAGGGCCAGCGGCGATACGTCGAGTCGCTGTCCTCGTACGCCCGGCAGTTCCTCGGGCAGATGGACAAGCCGGACGTCGACTTCATCGAGGGTCTCTCCCCGGCCGTCTCGATCGACCAGAAGTCCACCAGCCGGAACCCGCGCTCCACCGTCGGCACCATCACCGAGGTGTACGACTACCTGCGCCTGCTGTTCGCCCGGATCGGCAAGCCGCACTGCCCGCACTGCGGCCGCCCGATCGCCCGGCAGTCGCCGCAGGCCATCGTCGACAAGGTGCTGTCGCTGGCCGAGGGCACCCGGTTCCAGGTGCTCAGCCCGGTGGTCCGGGAGCGCAAGGGCGAGTTCGTCGACCTCTTCGCCGACCTGCAGTCCAAGGGCTACGCCCGGGCCCGGGTGGACGGCCAGACCGTCCAGCTGACCGAGCCGCCGACGCTCAAGAAGCAGGAGAAGCACACCATCGAGGTGGTCGTCGACCGCCTCACCGTGAAGTCCAGCGCCAAGCGCCGCCTCACCGACTCGGTGGAGACGGCCCTCAAGCTGGCCGGCGGCATGGTGGTGCTCGACTTCGTCGACCTCCCGGAGGACGACCCCGAGCGCGAGAAGATGTTCTCGGAGCACCTCTACTGCCCCTACGACGACGTCTCCTTCGAGGAGTTGGAGCCGCGGTCGTTCTCCTTCAACTCCCCGTTCGGCGCCTGCCCGGACTGCTCGGGCCTGGGCAACCGGATGGAGGTCGACCCGGAGCTGCTGGTCCCCGACCCGGAGAAGTCACTCGACGAGGGCGCCATCCACCCGTGGTCGCAGGGCGCCACCAAGGAGTACTTCCAGCGGCTGGTCAACGCGCTGGCCGGCGAGCTCGGCTTCCGCACCGACATCCCGTGGGCCGGGCTGCCCGCCCGCGCCCGCAAGGCCCTGATGTACGGGCACAAGACTCAGGTCGAGGTGCGCTACCGCAACCGGTACGGCCGCGAGCGCTCCTACACCACCGCGTTCGAGGGCGCCGTCCCGTTCGTGACGCGGCGGCACTCCGAGTCGGAGAGCGACTCCAGCCGCGAGCGCTTCGAGGGCTACATGCGCGAGGTGCCCTGCCCGACCTGCAAGGGCACCCGGCTCAAGCCGGTGGTCCTCGCGGTCACCGTGATGGACAGGTCCATCGCCGAGGTCTCCGCCATGTCGATCAGCGACTGCGCGGACTTCCTCGGCGCCCTCCGCCTCGACGCCCGCGACAAGAAGATCGCCGAGCGGGTCCTCAAGGAGGTCCTGGAGCGGCTGCGCTTCCTGGTCGACGTCGGCCTCGACTACCTGTCCCTGAACCGCGCCGCCGGCACCCTCTCCGGCGGCGAGGCCCAGCGCATCCGGCTGGCCACCCAGATCGGCTCCGGCCTGGTCGGCGTGCTGTACGTGCTGGACGAGCCGTCCATCGGCCTGCACCAGCGCGACAACCACCGCCTGATCGAGACCCTGGTCCGGCTGCGGGACATCGGCAACACCCTGATCGTCGTCGAGCACGACGAGGACACCATCAAGACCGCCGACTGGATCGTCGACATCGGCCCCGGCGCCGGCGAGCACGGCGGCAAGGTGGTGCACTCCGGCTCGCTCAAGGACCTGCTGAAGAACCCCGAGTCGCTCACCGGCCAGTACCTGGCGGGCAAGCGCAGCATCCCGATCCCGGCCGCCCGCCGCCCGCGCGACAAGAAGCGCCAGCTCGTGGTGCACGGCGCCCGCGAGCACAACCTGAAGGACGTCACGGTCGCCTTCCCGCTGGGCACCTTCACGGCGGTCACGGGCGTCTCCGGCTCCGGCAAGTCGACGCTGGTCAACGACATCCTCTACTCGCACCTGGCCCGCGAGCTGAACGGCGCCCGCAGCGTCCCGGGCCGGCACACCCGGATCACCGGCACCGACCTGGTCGACAAGGTGGTGCACGTCGACCAGTCGCCGATCGGCCGCACCCCGCGCTCCAACCCGGCCACCTACACCGGCGTCTTCGACCACGTCCGGCGGCTGTTCGCGGAGACCCAGGAGGCCAAGGTCCGCGGCTACCTGCCCGGCCGGTTCTCGTTCAACGTCAAGGGCGGCCGCTGCGAGAACTGCTCCGGCGACGGCACCATCAAGATCGAGATGAACTTCCTGCCGGACGTCTACGTCCCCTGCGAGGTCTGCCACGGCGCCCGCTACAACCGGGAGACGCTGGAGGTCCACTACAAGGGCAAGTCCATCGCCGAGGTGCTGGACATGCCGATCGAGGAGGGCCTCGACTTCTTCGAGGCCGTCCCCGCGATCGCCCGCCACCTGCGCACCCTCAAGGAGGTCGGCCTCGGCTACGTCCGCCTCGGCCAGCCCGCCACCACCCTCTCCGGCGGCGAGGCCCAGCGCGTCAAGCTCTCCGCCGAACTCCAGAAGCGCTCCACCGGCCGGACGGTCTACGTCCTCGACGAGCCCACCACCGGCCTGCACTTCGAGGACATCAGCAAGCTGATCAAGGTCCTGGAGGGCCTGGTCGACAAGGGCAACACCGTCATCGTCATCGAGCACAACCTCGACGTCATCAAGACCGCCGACTGGCTGGTCGACATGGGCCCCGAGGGCGGCGCCGGCGGCGGCGGCGTGGTCATCGAAGGCACCCCGGAAGAGGTCGCCGCCTCGACGATCAGCCACACCGGCAAGTTCCTCCGGGACATCCTGCCGGGTGTCTCCGATGCAATGCCCGTGAAGCGCAAGAAGAAGTAGTTCCCTCCCCAACCCCCGCGCCCCGCCAGGGGCGCGGGGAACTGCGCGAAGCGCGAGGCGAACGTCAACGCGGGCCGCCCGCGGAGAGCCCCAGGCTCCCCGGGCGGCCCGCGTTGTGCGTGCTACGTTGCTGGCGCCCTTCCCCGCACCGAGGAGTTCCTCATGTCCGAGCCCGTCGCTTCCCGCCGAACCGTCCTCTGCTGCGCAGCCGTTGCGCTGGCCGGTACCACGGCCGCGGGCTGTTCCTCGTCCAAGGACAACAAGACCGAAGCCTCCTCCGGCCCCGTCGACCTCGGCGCGGCCTCCGACGTCCCCGTCGGTGGCGGCAAGGTGTACCGCGAGCAGGCCGTCGTCGTGACGCAGCCGGCCGCGGGCGAGTACAAGGCGTTCAGCGCGAAGTGCACGCACGCCGGGTGCCTGGTCAACGGCGTGGCCAAGGAGCAGATCCAGTGCCTGTGCCACGGCAGCCGTTTCGCGATCACCGACGGCGCGGTGCTGGACGGCCCGGCGCCGAAGCCGCTGCCGGAGTACAAGGTCGCGGTGCAGAACGGTCAACTCCAGGTCACCAAGTAACTTCCCGCTCCGAGGTGTCGGCGTCAGTCGGTACGGTAGGGGCATGGCTGACCCGTCCACCTACCGTCCGGCTCCGGGGGCGATCCCGCTTTCGCCCGGGGTGTACAAGTTCCGTGACGCGCACGGCCGGGTCATCTACGTCGGCAAGGCGAAGAACCTGCGCCAGCGGCTGTCCTCGTACTTCCAGGACGTCGCGAACCTGCACCCGCGCACCGCGACGATGGTCACCACCGCGGCGTCGGTGGAGTGGACGGTGGTGTCCACCGAGGTCGAGGCGCTGCAGCTGGAGTACTCCTGGATCAAGGAGTTCGACCCGCGGTTCAACGTCAAGTACCGGGACGACAAGAGCTACCCGGAGCTGGCGGTCACCCTGAACGAGGAGTTCCCGCGGGTCCAGGTGATGCGCGGGGCGCACAAGAAGGGCGTGCGCTACTTCGGCCCGTACGGGCACGCGTGGGCGATCCGCGAGACGGTCGACCTGATGCTGCGGGTGTTCCCGGTCCGGACGTGCTCCAACGGCGTGTTCAAGCGCGCCCAACAGGTCGGCCGCCCCTGCCTGTTGGGCTACATCGGCAAGTGCGCGGCGCCCTGCGTGGGCCGGGTGAGCGCGGATGAGCACCGCGAACTCGCCGAGGAGTTCTGCGACTTCATGGCCGGCCGGACGGGCAACTACCTGCGCCGCCTGGAGGCGCAGATGCAGGAGGCCGCCGCCGACATGGAGTACGAGAAGGCGGCCCGGCTGCGCGACGACCTGGGGGCGCTGCGCCGCGCGATGGAGAAGAACGCGGTGGTGCTCGGCGACGGCACCGACGCGGACCTACTGGCGGTCGCCGAGGACGAACTCGAAGCCGCCGTACAGATCTTCCACGTCCGCGGCGGCCGGGTGCGCGGCCAGCGCGGCTGGGTGACCGACAAGGTCGAGGACGTGGACACGGCCGGCCTGGTCGAGCACGCGCTGCAGCAGCTGTACGGCGCGGGCACCGAGCAGGTGCCGCGCGAGGTGCTCGTCCCGGCGGTGCCGGACGAGGCCGTGCACGAGTGGCTGTCCGGCCTGCGCGGCGCCCAGGTCGACCTGCGGGTGCCGCAGCGCGGCGACAAGAAGGACCTGATGGAGACGGTGCAGCGCAACGCCCAGCAGGCGCTGGCGCTGCACAAGACCAAGCGCGCCTCCGATCTGACCACCCGCAGCCGGGCGCTGCAGGAGATCGCCGAGGCGCTGGAGCTGGACTCGGCGCCGCTGCGGATCGAGTGCTTCGACATCTCGCACCTGCAGGGCGAGGACGTGGTGGCGTCCATGGTGGTGTTCGAGGACGGCCTGGTGCGCAAGAGCGAGTACCGCCGGTTCCAGATCAAGAGCTTCGAGGGCCAGGACGACGTCCGCTCGATGCACGAGGTGATCACCCGCCGGTTCCGCCGCTACCTCCAGGAGCGCGAGCAGACCGGCGAGTGGGCCGTCCCGGAGGAACCCGCCGGTAGTGACGAGTCGCTCACCGACGAGAGCGGCCGCCCCAAGCGCTTCGCCTACCCCCCGCAGCTGCTGGTGGTCGACGGCGGACAGCCCCAGGTCGCCGCCGCCAAGCGGGCGTTGGACGAGCTCGGCATAGACGATGTCGCGGTGTGCGGCCTGGCGAAGCGGCTGGAGGAGGTGTGGCTGCCCGGCCAGGACGACCCGGTGGTGCTGCCGCGCTCCAGCGAGGGCCTGTACCTGCTGCAGCGGGTGCGCGACGAGGCGCACCGGTTCGCCATCACCTATCAGCGCTCGAAGCGGGCCAAGCGGCTCACGGCGGGGGAACTGGACTCCGTTCCCGGGCTCGGAGAGACTCGCCGCCGGGCCCTGCTGAAGCACTTCGGTTCGCTGAAGAAGCTTCGCGCGGCCACCATCGACGAGCTGTGCGAAGTCCCCGGGATCGGGCGCCGGACCGCCGAGACTGTTGCCACAGCCTTGGCCTCCCGTACACCTGCCGCATTCGCGGTCAACACCGCGACCGGCGAGATCATCGAAGACAGCACCGCCACAGCAGTACCGAGAAGCGGGGAAGAGACGTGACTGTGTCCAACGGGGGAGAGAGCACCCCCGAGCTGGTGATCATCTCCGGCATGTCCGGGGCGGGCCGTTCCACGGCCGCCAAGTGCCTGGAGGACCTCGGCTGGTTCGTGGTCGACAACCTGCCGCCGGCGCTGATTCCCACCATGGTCGACCTGGGGGCCCGCTCGCAGGGCGCGGTACCGCGGATCGGCGTGGTGGTCGACGTGCGCGGCCGCACCTTCTTCGACGACCTGCTGACCTCGCTGGAGGAGCTGGAGAAGCGCGGCGTCCGCCTGCGGGTGGTGTTCCTGGACTCCTCCGACGACGCCCTGGTGCGCCGCTTCGAGTCGGTGCGCCGCCCGCACCCGCTGCAGGCCGACGGCCGGATCGTCGACGGCATCGCCCGCGAACGCGAGCTGCTGCGCGAACTGCGCGGGGAGGCCGACCTGGTGGTCGACACCTCGAACCTCAACGTGCACCAGCTGCGCGCCAAGATGGACGCCCAGTTCGCCGGCCAGGACGAGCCGGAGCTGCGCGCCACCGTGATGTCGTTCGGCTTCAAGTACGGCCTGCCGGTCGACGCCGACCTGGTGGTGGACTGCCGCTTCCTGCCGAACCCGCACTGGGTCCCGGAGCTGCGGGCCCGTACCGGAACCGATCCGGACGTGGCAGAGTACGTGTTCCAGCAGCCCGGCGCGCAGCCGTTCCTGGACGGCTACACCGAGCTGCTGCGGATCATCACCGAGGGTTACCGCCGCGAGGGGAAGCGCTACATGACGCTTGCCGTAGGCTGCACCGGAGGCAAGCACCGCAGCGTCGCGATGTCCGAGCAGCTGACGAAGCGTCTGATCGCGGACGGGGTCGAGACGGTGCTGGTCCACCGGGACATGGGCCGGGAGTAGCGGCCGGGAACCCCCCGTAACCGCCGCCCCGGCCGAGCACGAGACAGGAACATGGGGTCGGCGTGACGGGATACGTGCCAGCACGGCAGCAGATCCGGACCAGACCTGCCGAGCGGGCCGCCCCGGGGCCCCGCCCCGGGGCCCCGCGCATCGCCGCGCTGGGCGGCGGCCAGGGCCTGTCCGCGTCGCTGTCCGCGCTGCGCCGGCTGACCACCGAGCTGACCGCCGTGGTCACCGTCGCCGACGACGGCGGCTCCAGCGGGCGGCTGCGCGCCGAGCTCGGCGTGCTGCCGCCCGGCGACCTGCGCAAGGCGTTGGCCGCGCTGTGCGGGGACGACGACTGGGGCCGCACCTGGTCCGAGGTGATCCAGCAGCGCTTCACCGGCAACGGCGAGCTCGGCGGCCACGCGGTCGGCAACCTGCTGATCGTGGCGCTCTGGGAGAAGCTCGGCGACCCGGTGGAGGCGCTGAACTGGGTGGGCCGGCTGCTGAACGTGCAGGGTCGGGTACTGCCGATGTCCGCCGTGCCGCTGGACATCGAGGCGCAGGTACGCGGCCACGACCCGCTGAAGCCGGGCGAGGTCTCGGCGGTGCGCGGCCAGGCCGCGGTGGCGGTGACGCCGGGCACGGTGCTGTCGATCCGGCTGCTCCCGGACGAGCCCCCCGCCGTCCCCGACGCCGTGCAGGCCGTACGGGAGGCGGACTGGGTGGTGCTCGGCCCCGGCTCCTGGTTCACCAGCGTGCTGCCGCACCTGCTGGTGCCGGACCTGGCGAAGGCCCTCGTCGAGACCCGGGCCCGCCGCCTGCTGACCCTCAACCTGGCGCCGCAGCCCGGCGAGACCGAGGGCTTCACCCCGCAGCGCCACCTGGAGGTGATCGCCGACCACGCTCCGGACCTCGCGGTGGATGCGATCCTGGTGGATGAGCGGGCCGTCAGCGGAGGAGCTTTCGGGCTCGCCGACCTGACGGGCCTGGAGCAGGCCGCGAAACGGATGGGCGCCGCACTGGTGCTCGACCAGGTGGCCCGCGCCGACGGCACCCCGCGACACGACCCGGAGCTCTTGGCCGCGGCGTACGACCGGATTTTCCGGACTCATGGAAGGATCGGCCCATGGCGATGACGGCAGCGGTGAAAGACGAGATCTCCCGGCTTCCCGTCACCCGTGCCTGCTGCCGCAAGGCGGAGGTCTCGGCGATCCTGCGTTTTGCGGGCGGACTGCACATTGTGAGCGGCCGCATCGTGATCGAGGCGGAGCTGGACACCGGCATTGCGGCACGGCGGCTGCGCAAGGACCTCCTGGAGATCTTCGGACACTCCTCGGATCTGGTGGTGATGGCCCCCGGCGGGCTGCGTCGCGGCAGCCGGTACGTGGTGCGGGTGGTGAAGGACGGCGAGCTGCTGGCCCGGCAGACCGGGCTGGTGGACGGACGCGGACGACCGATCCGGGGCCTGCCCCCGGCGGTGGTCTCCGGCGCGACCTGCGACGCGGAGGCCGCCTGGCGCGGCGCGTTCCTGGCGCACGGCTCGCTCACCGAGCCCGGCCGCTCCTCCTCCCTGGAGATCACCTGCCCCGGCTCGGAGGCGGCGCTCGCCCTGGTCGGCGCGGCCCGCCGGCTCGGCATTCCGGCCAAGGCCCGCGAGGTGCGCGGCGTCGACCGGGTGGTGATCCGCGACGGCGACGCGATCGGCGCGCTGCTCACCCGCCTCGGCGCGCACGAGTCCGTGCTGGCCTGGGAGGAGCGCCGGATGCGCCGCGAGGTGCGCGCCACCGCCAACCGGCTGGCCAACTTCGACGACGCCAACCTCCGCCGCTCGGCCCGCGCCGCGGTCGCGGCCGGCGCCCGGGTGGCCCGCGCCCTGGAGATCCTCGGCGAGGAGGTGCCCGAGCACCTGGCGGCGGCCGGCGCGCTGCGCATGCAGCACAAGCAGGCCTCGCTGGAGGAGCTCGGCGCGCTCGCCGACCCGCCGCTGACCAAGGACGCGGTCGCAGGCCGGATCCGTCGCCTGCTGGCGATGGCCGACAAGCGCGCCGCCGAACTCGGCCTGCCCAACACCGAGGCCAACCTGACGGAGGAAATGGCCTTGAACTGACGGGGCATCAGCCTCCCGGAACGCAACCCCGGAGGGGCGTGCGGAGCATGACGCGGCATCTGCTGCGGACAAGCCCGCACGCCCCTTTCGGCCATCTGGGCCCTTGCGGCCTACCGGTGAGGCGATGTGCCTTGCCACACTTGGGAGAGGTAGGGTCAGCAGTGGTCGGGGAAAACCCAAAATTTCACCCCCGTCGGGCTCCGGCCCGGCGTACCTAAGAGGAGATCGGTTCGTGACGATCCGGGTAGGCATCAACGGGTTCGGCCGCATCGGCCGCAACTTCTTCCGTGCGGTCAAGGCCCAGGGCGCGGACATCGAGATCGTCGGTGTCAACGACCTGACGGACACCAAGACGCTCGCTCACCTGCTCAAGTACGACACCACCCTCGGTACCTTCCCCGGTGAGGTCTCGCACACCGAGGACAGCATCACCGTCGACGGCCACACCTTCAAGGTCACCGCCGAGCGTGACCCGGCCAACCTCCCCTGGGCCGCGCTGGGCGCCGACATCGTCGTCGAGTCCACCGGTATCTTCACCAAGGCAGAGGGTGCGAAGAAGCACCTGGCGGCCGGTGCGAAGAAGGTCGTCATCTCGGCGCCCGCCTCCGGCGAGGACATCACCATCGTGCTGGGCGTCAACGACGGCAAGTACGACGCCGCCGCGCACCACATCATCTCGAACGCCTCCTGCACCACCAACT
Organism: Kitasatospora sp. NPDC051984; assembly: GCF_044593455.1. NCBI lineage: Bacteria > Bacillati > Actinomycetota > Actinomycetes > Kitasatosporales > Streptomycetaceae > Kitasatospora > Kitasatospora sp. NPDC051984. The sequence continues at coordinate 203,924 of NZ_JBIUCB010000009.1, read as the reverse complement.
GCGTGGCTCCGATGGCGAAGGTGCTGGACGAGAACTTCGGCATCGTCAAGGGTCTGATGACCACCGTGCACGCCTTCACCAACGACCAGGTCACCCTGGACTTCCCGCACCGGGACCTGCGCCGCGCCCGCGCCGCCTCGCAGAACATCATTCCGACCTCGACCGGCGCCGCCAAGGCCACCGCCCTGGTGCTGCCGCAGCTGAAGGGCAAGCTGGACGGCACCTCGCTGCGCGTCCCGGTCCCGACCGGCTCCATCACCGACCTGGTGGTCACCCTGGAGCGCGAGGTCACCAAGGACGAGGTCAACGCCGCGTTCCAGAAGGCCGCCCAGGAGGGCTCGCTGAAGGGCATCCTGGCGTACACCGAAGACCCGATCGTGTCCTCGGACATCGTGAACGACCCGCACTCCTGCATCTTCGACTCCCAGCTGACGATGGTTCAGGGGAACCAGGTCAAGGTGCTCGGCTGGTACGACAACGAGTTCGGCTACTCGAACCGCCTCGTCGACCTGGTCGCCATCATCGGCGAGCAGCTCTGACTCCCAGCGGTAGCTGACGTGACGTAAGGGGCAGGGCCCGGACGGCTGTCACCGCCGACCGGGCCCTGCCGCTGCGCCCACCTCGTCCGTCCTACCCATCCCGGTGACGCACTGCGCCGTGTCGCCGCCTGCCGATCCATCCATCGAGGAGCAAGACCGTGAAGACGATCGAAGACCTGGAGGTCTCGGGCAAGCGGGTGTTCGTCCGCGCCGACCTCAACGTGCCGCTGTCCGGTGACACCATCACCGACGACGGCCGGATCCGCGCCGTCGCGCCGACCATCGCCAAGCTCGTCGAGCGCGGCGCCCGGGTGGTCGTCGCCTCGCACCTGGGCCGCCCGAAGGGCGAGCCGGACCCGAAGTTCTCTCTCGCGCCGGTGGCGGTCCGCCTCGGCGAGATCCTCGGCCGCCCGGTGAGCTTCGCCACCGACACGGTCGGGGACAGCGCGAAGGCCACCGTCGCCGCACTCGGCGACGGCGAGGTCACGCTGCTGGAGAACCTGCGCTTCAACGCCGGCGAGACCTCCAAGGACGACGCCGAGCGCGGCGCGTTCGCCGACCAGCTGGCCGCCCTGGCGGACCTGTACGTCGGCGACGGCTTCGGCGCGGTGCACCGCAAGCACGCCTCCGTCTACGACCTGCCGGCCCGCCTGCCGCACGCCGTCGGCGACCTGATCGCCACCGAGGTGGGCGTGCTCAAGCGCCTCACCGAGGACGTGGCCCGCCCGTACGTGGTGGTGCTCGGCGGCTCCAAGGTCTCCGACAAGGTCGGCGTGATCGAGAACCTGCTCGGCAAGGCCGACCGGATCCTGATCGGCGGCGGCATGATGTACACCTTCATCGCCGCCCAGGGCCACGGCGTCGGCAACTCGCTGCTCCAGGAGGACCAGATCCCGGTCGTCCAGGACTACCTGAAGCGCGGCGCCGAGCAGGGCGTGGAGTTCGTGATCCCGCTGGACACCGCGGTGTCCGGCTCGTTCCCGGACGTCAAGACCGGTGCCCCGGTGGACGACTTCGCGGTGGTCGACGTGGACGCCATCCCGGACGGCGCGCTGGGCCTGGACATCGGCCCGAAGACCGCGCAGCTGTTCGCGGAGAAGATCGCCGACGCGAAGACCGTGTTCTGGAACGGCCCGATGGGCGTGTTCGAGCACCCGGCGTTCGCGGACGGCACCCGGGCCGTGGCCCAGGCGCTGATCGACTCCGAGGCGTTCACGGTGGTCGGCGGCGGCGACTCGGCGGCAGCGGTGCGCACCCTCGGGTTCGACGAGGCGAAGTTCGGACACATCTCGACCGGCGGTGGCGCGAGCCTCGAGTACCTGGAGGGCAAGACCCTCCCCGGTCTCGCCGCCCTGGAGGACTGAGAGAACAATGACTGAGCGTCTCCCGCTGATGGCGGGCAACTGGAAGATGAACCTCGACCACCTCGAGGCCATCCAGCACACCCAGAAGCTGGCGTTCTCGCTGGCCGACAAGGACTACAAGGCCGTCGAGGTCGCCGTCCTGGTGCCGTTCACCGACCTGCGCTCCGTGCAGACCCTGGTCGACGGCGACAAGCTGAAGCTCAAGTACGGCTCGCAGGACATCTCGCAGCACGACGGCGGCGCCTACACCGGTGAGGTGTCCGGCCCGATGCTGGCGAAGCTGAAGTGCACCTACGCGGTGATCGGCCACTCCGAGCGCCGCCAGTACCACGGCGAGAACGAAGAGATCGTCAACGCCAAGGTGAAGGCCGCCTACCGCAGCGGGGTCACCCCGATCCTGTGCATCGGCGAGCCGCTGGAGATCCGCAAGGCCGGCACCCACGTCGCGTACACCCTCGCGCAGCTGGACGGCGCGCTGGACGGCGTTCCGGCCGGCGACGCGGAGAGCATCGTGGTCGCGTACGAGCCGGTCTGGGCGATCGGCACCGGCGAGGTTGCCACGCCCGAGGACGCGCAGGAGGTGTGCGGCGCGATCCGGGCCCGGCTCGGCGAGCTGTACGGCACCGAGCTGGCCGACAAGGTCCGCGTCCTGTACGGCGGCTCGGTGAAGTCCTCGTCGGCGGCCGGCCTGATGGCCAAGCCCGACATCGACGGCGGACTGATCGGCGGCGCCTCGCTGGACGCCGAGGAGTTCGTCAAGATCGTGCGGTACCGTGACCAGGCAGTAGGCTAACGCCGCCGCAGCAACGTAGGCTTTGGGGCCGGACCGCGTGGAGCGGGCCCGGCCCCTTCGCCGAAGATTCGAGAGAGTTGGTCCCGTCGTGGTTCTCGGGTTCGAGATTGCTCTGATCATTCTCAGTGTGCTGATGATCATGCTGGTCCTGCTGCACAAGGGCAAGGGCGGCGGCCTGTCCGACATGTTCGGCGGCGGCGCGATGTCCACCGGTGGCGGCTCCGCGGTGGCCGAGCGCAACCTCGACCGCATCACCGTCGTGATCGGCCTGGCCTGGTTCGCCTGCATCATCGTGCTCGGCCTGCTGCTGAAGAGCAGCTGACACCGACAACTGACGTGAAGTCGGCGGCGATGGTGGCACAGCCTTAACCGCCGCTTACACTAGGACGACTTCGCCACCGTCCGCCCAGCCGCGGCCGGACGGCACCAGCACGCAGGGGAGTCAGACCGTGGCAAGTGGCAACGCGATCCGAGGCAGCAGAGTCGGTGCCGGCCCGATGGGAGAAGCGGAGCGCGGCGAGTCCGCCCCCCGCAACCGGATCTCCTTCTGGTGCGCCAACAAGCATGAGACGCGCCCCAGTTTCGCCGCGGAGGCGGCCATCCCGGACACCTGGGACTGCCCCCGCTGCGGGTTCCCGGCCGGCCAGGACGAGCACAACCCGCCCGCCCCGGCCCGCAACGAGCCCTACAAGACCCACCTCGCGTACGTGCGGGAGCGTCGGACGGACGCGGACGGCGAGGCGATTCTCGCTGAGGCGCTGGCCAAGCTGCGTGGCGAGATCTGAGCCGTACGGCAACGCGAAAGCCGCTCACCTGGGGAGTTCTCCGGGTGGGCGGCTTTTTGCGTGGGCGCGCTTCCCCTTGCGGGGCACGAGTGAAGGGGCGCCAGTGGAAACGAATGCCGCCCGCCTGGGAAGTTTTCCGGGTGGGCGGCATCGGCGTGGTCGCGTTCCCCTTCGCGCAGTTCCCCGCGCCCCTGACGGGGCGCGGGAGTTGAGGCGGTTTCTTCGAGTCCCTGACGGGGCGCGGGGGTTGAGCGCGGTTTCCTCGAGTCCCTGACTGGGCGCGGGGGTGAGGGGGCGTCAGTGGAGCTTGCCGGCGGCGGTGGTGTCGAGGAACCAGAGGGTTCGGGCGGTTCCGGTGACGGCGCCGGCGGGGGCGGTTTCGGGGGTGGGGGTGGTGCGGGCCAGGGCCACGGCGTCGGCCTTGTCGGGGCCGGCGGCGAGGAGCCAGACCTGGTGGGCGGTGCGGAGCGCGGGGAGGGTGAGGGAGATGCGGGTGGGGGGCGGCTTGGGGGAGTCGTGGACGGCGATCACGGTGCCCTCGGTCTGCTTGACCCCGGGGTGGCCGGGGAACAGCGAGGCGACGTGCGCGTCCGGGCCGACGCCGAGCAGCAGGACGTCGAAGACCGGCAGGTCCGCGCCGTTGGGGGCGGCCGCGCGGAGTTCGGCGGAGTACCGGGCGGCGGCGTCCTCGGGGGAGGAGCCGTCGTCGGCGGGCATCTCGTGCACCCGGGCGCCGAGCGGCCGGACGGCGTCCAGGAACGCGGCGGCCTGTACGGCGTTGCGTTCCGGGTCGCTGGCCGGCAGGTAGCGCTCGTCGCCCCACCACAGGTCGACCTGCGCCCAGTTCACCGCGTCGCGCGCCGGGTGGGCGGCGAGCGCGGCGAGCAGGGCGTTGCCGTTGCGGCCGCCGGTGAGCACCACGTGGGCGGAGCCGTGGGCGGCCTGCGCGTCGACCACGGTGGTGATCAGCCGGGCGGCGACCGCCTCGGCCAGCACCGCCGGATCGCGGTGGACCAGGACCGTCTCGGTGCTCACTGGGCGCTCCGCTTGCGGGTGGCGGCCTTCTTGCCGTTGGCGGCGGGCTCCTCGGGCTCGTCGGCCCTGGGCTCGGCGACCTGTCCCTCGACGGTGCCGCCGGGGCCCGCGTGCTCGACTCCGGCGATCCGCTCGCGCAGCCGGTCCACGGGGGTGCGGACGGCGGTGGCGTAGATGTCGTCGGGGTCGAGGCGGCGCAGTTCCTCGGCGATCAGTTCGGCGGTGTCGCGGCGCTTGAGCGCGACCATGCGGTCGGGCGCGCCGGGCATCGACAGGGTGCCGAGCAGGCCGTCGGGGCGGTCCAGGACGATGTTGCCGTCCTTGGTGCGCAGCGTGACGGAGGTGATGCCAGGGCCGCCGGTGACGACCCGTTCGACCGGCACCCGCAGGCGGTTGTGCAGCCACAGGCCGAGCAGTTCGACGCTGGGGTTGTACGACTCGCCCTCGACCACCGCGGCGGTGATGGTGACGTCGCGCTGGTCGAGCGCGGCGGCCAGCATCGAGCGCCAGCCGGTGATCCGGGTCCACGCCAGGTCGGTGTCGCCGGGGGTGTAGCCGGCGGCCCGCTGGGCGAGCTGGCCGACCGGCGACTCGGCGGTCACCGCGTCGGTGATCCGGCGCTGGGCGAGCGCGCCCAGCGGGTCCTGGGCGGGGTTGAGCGGCGCGTTGTCCGGCCACCAGACCACCACGGGGGCGTCGGGCAGCAGCAGCGGCAGCACCACGGACTGGGCGTGCGAGGCGAGTTCGCCGTGCATGCGCAGGATGACGGTCTCGCCGCTGCCGGCGTCGCTGCCGACCAGGATCTCCGCGTCCAGCCGGGTCTCGGCCCGGGCGCGGGGCGAGCGGCCGGCCCGCTTGATGACGGCCAGGGTCCGCGAGGGGTGCTCGCGGGAGGCGTCGTTGGCGGCCTTCAGGGCGTCGTAGGCGCTGCCCTCGTCGGTCACGATGACCAGGGTCAGCACCATGCCGGCGGCGGTCGAACCGCTGGCCCGGCGGGCGTCCATCAGGGCAGCGTTGATCCTGCTCGACGTGGTGTTCGTCAGGTCGATCTTCATGGCCGGCGCCAGCTCCTGCCGTCTCGTGCGAGCATCTCGTCCGCCTCGACCGGGCCCCAGGTGCCGGCCGGGTACTCCGCGGGCTTGCCGTTGGCGTCCCAGTACTGCTCGATCGGGTCGAGGATCTGCCAGGACAGCTCGACCTCCTGGTGCCGCGGGAAGAGGTTGGCGTCGCCCAGCAGGACGTCCAGGATGAGGCGCTCGTACGCCTCGGGGCTGGACTCGGTGAACGATTCGCCGTACGCGAAGTCCATGGTGACGTCCCGGACCTCCAGCGCGGTGCCGGGGACCTTCGAGCCGAAGCGCACGGTGACACCCTCGTCCGGCTGGACGCGGATCACCAGGGCGTTCTGGCCGAGCTCCTCGGTGGCGTAGGAGTCGAACGGCAGGTACGGGGCACGCTGGAAGACCACCGCGATCTCGGTGACCCGGCGGCCCAGCCGCTTGCCGGTGCGCAGGTAGAACGGCACGCCCGCCCAGCGCCGGTTGTTGATCTCCAGCTTGATGGCCGCGTAGGTGTCGGTCTTGGACTCGGGGTTGATGCCGTCCTCGTCCAGGTAGCCGCGCACCTCCTCGCCGCCCTGCCAGCCGGAGGTGTACTGGCCGCGCACGGTGTGCTTGCCCAGGTCGGCGGGGAGCTTGACGGCGCTGAGCACCTTCAGCTTCTCGGCGACCAGCGCCTTCGGGTGGAAGGACGCCGGCTCCTCGATGGCGGTCAGCGCCATCAGCTGGAGCAGGTGGTTCTGGATGACGTCACGGGCCGAGCCGATGCCGTCGTAGTAGCCGGCGCGGCCGCCGATGCCGATGTCCTCGGCCATGGTGATCTGCACGTGGTCGACGTACGACCGGTTCCAGATCGGCTCGAACATCTGGTTGGCGAAACGCAGCGCCAGGATGTTCTGGACGGTCTCCTTGCCCAGGTAGTGGTCGATCCGGAAGACCTCGTCACGCGGGAAGACCTCGTGGACGATCCGGTTCAGCTCCTGGGCGCTCTCCAGGTTGTGGCCGAACGGCTTCTCGATGACCGCGCGCCGCCAGGAACCCGGCGCCGGGTCGGTCAGGCCGTGCTTCTTCAGCTGCTGGACCACGGTGGGGAAGAACTTCGGCGGCACCGACAGGTAGAACGCGAAGTTGCCGCTGGTGCCCTGCGCCTGGTCGAGTTCCTCGATGGTGCGGCGCAGGGTGGCGAAGGCGTCGTCGTCGCCGAAGTCGCCCTGGACGAAGCGCATGCCCTTGGCGAGCTGCTGCCAGACCTCCTCGCGGAAGGGGGTGCGCGCGTGCTCCTTGACGGCGTCGTGCACCACCTGCGCGAAGTCCTCGTCGGCCCACTCGCGCCGGGCGAAGCCGATCAGCGAGAAGCCCGGCGGCAGCAGGCCGCGGTTGGCGAGGTCGTAGACGGCCGGCATCAGCTTCTTGCGCGACAGGTCACCGGTGACGCCGAAGATCACCAGGCCGGACGGGCCGGCGATCCTCGGGAGCCGGCGGTCGGCAGGGTCCCGCAGCGGGTTGACGGGCTGGTCGGGGGTGTCTCCCCCGACCGGCTCCGTGCCCTCCACGTCCGGGTACGGCTGGGTGTTGCTCACTGTGGTGTGCTCCGCTTTCCGTTCGGTTTCGTGAGCGGGAGTCAGTTGTCGCCGTGCGACTGGAGCGCGGCGGTGACGGTGTCGAGCAGTTCGTTCCAGGAGACCTCGAACTTCTGCACGCCCTCCTCCTCCAGCACCCGCACGACGTCGTCGTAGTCCACGCCGGCCGCGGCGATCGCGTCCAGCACGGCCTTGGCGTCCGCGTAGTTCGGGGTGATGGTGTCGCCGGTGATGACGCCGTGGTCGTCGGTGGCGTCCAGGGTGGCCTCGGGCATGGTGTTGACGGTGCCCGGGGCGACCAGCTCGGTCACGTACAGGGTGTCCGGCAGGCTCGGGTCCTTCACGCCGGTGGACGCCCACAGCGGGCGCTGCGGCTTGGCGCCGGCCGCCTCCAGGGCCGCCCAGCGGGCCGAGGCGGGCTTGCTGCCGTCGACCGAGCCGTACACCTCCTCGTACGCCTGGTAGGCGAGGCGGGCGTTGGCCAGCGCGGCCTTGGAACGCAGGTCCTTGGCCTCGCCGCCGAGCGCGTCCAGGCGCTTGTCGATCTCGGTGTCCACCCGGGAGACGAAGAACGAGGCGACCGACTCGACCTGCGAGAGGTCCAGGCCGGCGGCCTTGGCCTGCTCCAGGCCGGTCAGGTGGGCGTCGATGACGGCCTTGTAGCGCTCCAGCGAGAAGATCAGCGTGACGTTGACGCTGATGCCCTTGGCGAGCACCGCGCTGATCGCGGGCAGGCCGGCCAGCGTGGCGGGGATCTTGATCAGCACGTTCGGGCGGTCGACCAGCCACCACAGCTGCTTGGCCTCGGCGATGGTCGCGGCGGTCTCGTGGGCCAGGCGCGGGTCGACCTCGATGGAGACCCGGCCGTCACGGCCGTTGGAGGCGTCGTACACCGGGCGCAGCACGTCGGCGGCGTCCCGGACGTCCGAGGTGGTGATCATGCGGACGGCCTCGTCGGTGGTGACCTTGCGCACCGCGAGGTCCTCCAGCTGGCGGTTGTAGGCGCCGTTGCCGGCGATCGCCTTCTGGAAGATGGTCGGGTTGGTGGTGACGCCGACGACGTGCTTCTCCTGCACCAGCTCGGCCAGGTTGCCCGAGTTCAGGCGCTCCCGGCTGAGGTCGTCCAGCCAGATCGCCACGCCTTCTTCGCTGAGGCGGTTCAATGCGTCGGTCATGGTGCTTCAGTCCCTCTTCTTCTGTTCTTCGTACGTCTGTGGAGTCCGGGGCCCGGCCCGGGGGAGTGCGGTCCCCCGGGCCGGGCGTGACCGCTAGCGGGAGACGGCCTCGACCGTGCGCAGCGAGGCGCGGGCCGCGTTGGCGACGGCGTCCGCGGTGATGCCGAACTCCTGGTAGAGCACCTTGTAGTCGGCGGAGGCGCCGAAGTGCTCCAGGCTGATGATCCGGCCGGCGTCGCCGACCAGCTCGCGCCAGCCCTGGGCGATGCCCGCCTCGACCGAGACCCGGGCCCGGACGTTCGGCGGCAGCACGCTGTCGCGGTACGCCTGGTCCTGCTCGTTGAACCACTCCACCGACGGCATCGACACCACGCGGGTCGGGGTGCCCTCGGCCTGCAGCGCCTCGCGGGCCTGCATCGCCAGCTGCACCTCGGAGCCGGTGCCGAGCAGGATCACCTTGGGCTCGCCGCCCTCGGCCTCGGCCAGCACGTAGCCGCCCTTGGCCGCGCCCTCGGCGGAGCCGAACACCTCGCGGTCGAAGGTCGGCACGCCCTGCCGGGTCAGCACCAGGCCGACCGGGCCGGGGTGGCTGGTCTGCCGCTCCAGGACGGTGCGCCACACCACGGCGGTCTCGTTGGCGTCCGCCGGGCGGACCACCGCGAGGCCCGGGATGGCCCGCAGTGCGGCCAGGTGCTCGACCGGCTGGTGGGTCGGGCCGTCCTCGCCGAGGCCGATCGAGTCGTGCGTCCAGACGTAGACCACCGGCAGCTTCATCAGCGCGGCGAGCCGGACCGCGGGGCGCATGTAGTCGGAGAACACCAGGAAGGTGCCGCCGTAGATGCGGGTGCGGCCGTGCAGCGAGATGCCGTTCATCACGGAGCCCATGGCGTGCTCGCGGATGCCGTAGTGGACGGTGCGGCCGTACGGCGAGGCGCTCTTGAGCGAGTTGCCCTCCGGAAGGAAGGAGGACTCCTCGTCGATGGTGGTCAGGTTCGACTCGGCGAGGTCCGCGGAGCCGCCCCACAGTTCGGGGATCAGCTTGCCGACGGCCTTCAGGGTGTCGCCGGAGGCCTTGCGGGTGGCGACGTCCTTGCCGGCCGGGAAGACCGGCAGGGCCTTCTCCCAGCCGTCGGGCAGCTCGCCGATCTGGATCCGGTCGAACTCGGCGGCGCGCTGCGGGTTGGCGGCGCGCCACTCGCGCAGCTGCTCCTCCCAGGCGGTGCGGGCGGCCTGGCCGCGCTGCACGACCTCGCGGGCGTGCGCGACGACCTGGTCGGTCACCTCGAAGGTCTTCTGCGGGTCGAAGCCCAGCACCTTCTTGGTGGCGGCGATCTCGGCGTCGCCGAGGGCCGAGCCGTGCGCCTTGGCGGTGTCCTGGGCGTTCGGCGCGGGCCAGGCGATGATGGTGCGCATCGCGATGATCGACGGCTTGCCGGTCTCCGCCTTGGCGGCCTCCAGCGCGGCGGCCAGCGCGACCACGTCGATGTCGCCGTCCGACTTCGGGACGACCCGCTGGACGTGCCAGCCGTACGCCTCGTAGCGGGCCAGCACGTCCTCGGAGAACGCGGTGGCGGTGTCGCCCTCGATGGAGATGTGGTTGTCGTCGTACAGCGCGACCAGGTTGCCCAGCTTCTGGTGGCCGGCCAGCGAGGACGCCTCGGCGGAGATGCCCTCCTGGAGGTCGCCGTCGGAGACGATCGCCCAGATGGTGTGGTCGAACGGCGAGGTGCCGGCCGGCGCGTCCGGGTCGAACAGGCCGCGCTCGTAGCGGGCGGCCATCGCCATGCCGACCGCGTTGCCGATGCCCTGGCCCAGCGGGCCGGTGGTGGTCTCGACGCCGGCCGTGTGGCCGTGCTCGGGGTGGCCCGGGGTGCGGCTGCCCGCGACCCGGAAGGCCTTCAGGTCGTCCAGCGACAGTCCGTAACCGGACAGGAACAGCTGGGTGTACAGCGTGAGGGAGGTGTGCCCCGGCGAGAGCACGAAGCGGTCGCGGCCGACCCAGGTCGGGTCGGTCGGGTCGTGGCGCAGGAAGCGCTGGAAGATGAGGTAGGCCGCGGGGGCCAGCGACATGGCGGTGCCGGGGTGCCCGTTCCCCACCTTCTGCACGGCGTCCATGGCCAGGACCCGGGCCGTGTCAACGGCCCGCTGGTCCAGCTCGCTCCACTCGAATACGTTCGGCGTCGTGCTCACCCTGACTCAGGGCTCCTTCCGGATTTTTGTAGAAGTGTCACCCCGTGAAGGGGACCGGTCGGCCACGCCGCTGTGGCTGGTGCCGATCACGGAGGGTTGATCCCGCTTCTCTGTGCGAGCCTACCGTTTGCGGGGCACCTCACCCTGCGTGCCGGGCAACCAGGATCTGCGGCGTCGCATTCCCCTGTCGGGGCGTCAACTCCTCTGTCCTACATTCACCCGTCCGGGGAGGGTTTGCCCGTCCGAGGCGTAAGACGCGCATGCGCACGGCTCGCCGGGGGACCCCGGGGCGGATCGGGAGATATGGAGCGTCTATCGTTGCGTGGTACGCGCAGCGCGGACGGTGGGCACCCTGCGGGTTCTCCGGGCGCCTGTGGAAGTTCATCGACTGTTGAGGTGTCCGTGACCGCCGTCGAATCCCGCCCCGCCGGGGTGGTAGGGACGAGCACCGCGCGCCGGCCGTTCGGGGCCCGCATCGGGGCTTTCGTCGCCCTCACCAAACCCCGGATCATCGAGCTGCTGCTGATCTCCACGGTGCCGGTGATGTTCCTGGCCCAGGGCGGTGTGCCCAACCTGTGGCGGGTGCTCGCGGTGGTGGTCGGTGGATACCTGTCCGCCGGCGGCGCCAACGCGCTCAACATGTACATCGACCGCGACATCGACGCGGTGATGTCCCGCACCGAGCGGCGCCCGATCGTCACCGGCATGGTCTCGCCGTGCGAGGCACTGGTCTTCGGCATCTCGCTGGCCGTGATCTCCACCGTCTGGCTCGGCCTCCTGGTCAACTGGCTGTCCTCGGCGCTGGCCGGCAGCGCGCTGCTGTTCTACGTGTTCGTCTACACGCTGGGCCTCAAGCGCCGCACCGCGCAGAACATCGTCTGGGGCGGCATCGCCGGCTGCATGCCGGTGTTCGTCGGCTGGGCGTCCGTCACCAACTCGCTGTCCTGGTCGGCGCTGCTGCTGTTCCTGGTGGTCTTCTTCTGGACGCCGCCGCACACCTGGGTGCTGTCGATGAAGGTCCGCGACGACTACGCCCGGGCCGGCGTGCCGATGCTGCCGGTGATCCGCGGCAACATCGGCGTCGCCAAGCAGGTCGTCATCTACTCCTGGGTGATGGTGGCGACCTCGATGCTGCTGTGGCCGGTCGCGCACACCAGCTGGCTGTACCCGATCACCGCCGGCGTGCTCGGCGTGCTGTGGATGAAGGAGGCGTACGCGCTCCAGTCGCGCGCCAAGGCCGGCATCGTGGGCGCCAAGCTCAAGGAGATGCGGCTGTTCCACTGGTCGATCACGTACCTGACGCTGCTGTTCCTGGAAGTCGCGATCGACCCGTTCGTGGGCTGACACCCCCCGTATTCCGAACCCCTCGGCCTCAGCGCGGCGCAAGCCCGCTGGGGCCGACGTGGTTCTCCAGCCACTCGTGCAGCGGGGCCGCCGCGTGCAGGAAACCGGTGACCCGGCCGTACGCCTTCGCGGTGCCCAGCCAGGGCGCGGGCTCCCACCGCTGCCAGGCGATCAGGCCCTTGTGGCGCAGCAGCTCGATCCGCGGGTGGTCCTTCGGGTAGCCGCGGGGCGCGGTCTTCAGACTGTCCCGGCCGACCACCTCCGGCCCGGCCGCGCGCACCGCCGCCACCACCCGCTCCAGCTCGGCGCCCGGCAGGTCCTCGGCGACCGCGGTGCGGTAGGCCGCCAGCTGGTCGGTGGCCAGGTGGTAGTAGCCGAGCCCGCAGGCCAGGCCCTCGGCGGACAGCTGCACGTACCCGCCGGACTCCAGCACCGCGCCGATGTGCGTCTTGTACGGGGACTTGTCGGCCGAGAACCGGACGTCCCGGTTCGGCCGGAAGATCTTCCCCGGACCGAACTCGGGCTCCAGCCGGGCCAGCAGCGCCTCCATCGGGGCGCGCACCTGTTCCTCGTACTGAGCGCGGTGCTCCGTCCAGAAGGTCCTGGAGTTGTCGGCCTCCAGGTGCTCGTAGAACTCCAGGGCCTCGGCCGGCCAGCCACGGAAATCGTTCACGGGGCCAGTATTCACGCCGCGGCGGCGCGGACCGCCGGCTTTGCGCGCGCATGGGGTGACGTTTCGTCAGCGGAAACAGTTCTCCAGTAGGGTCGGCCACCGTTTGCGATCCTGTCGTCGCCTTTCGGGGGAAAGAATGCCGCCGCTCCAGTCCATCGTCCTGTCCGGACACCTGTTCCTGGCCCGCGAACCGGCCGAGCTCGCCGGGCTGATCGGGGCCTTCGCCGACCCGCCCACCCGGATACTGCTCGGCGCGGACGGGCTCACCACCACCCTGCTGTCGGCCTGGACCCGCGGGCCGGTGCGGGTCGGGCACGCCGACCACCGGCGGGTGGCGGCCGCCGAGGCGCCCGCCGGGGCGGCCGCGCTGCTGCTGGCCGGCGACGACGAGGAGCTGATCGTCCGGCGCTCGGTGCTCACCGGCGGTGACGGCGGCGAGCTGTCGCGCAACGTGGTGGTCGCCCGGCCGGTACTGTCCGCCACGGCCGAGCAGTGCCTGACCGACACCGCCGCGCCGATCGGCGCGGCCCTGCAGGCCACCGGCACCGGCTACCGGCGCACCGTGCTGGACGCCGGTGTGCGCGACTGGGACGGGGCGGACGCCGCGTACAAGACCTACCTGATGTGGCACGGGCCGAAGCCGCTGGCCGCCGTCACCGAAACGTTCAACCCCGCGCTGGTGCCCGCCGTGGCCGGGGCCGACCTGTTCGCCGTCGGAGGCCGTCGATGACCCGCCGAACCACCACCGTCGCGATCGTCGGCGCCGGGCCCGCCGGGCTGGTGCTCGCCCACGTGCTGCACCGGGCCGGGATCACCGTCACCGTCCACGAGCGGCTCTCCCGGGCCGCCGTCGAGAGCGCCGCCCGGGCCGGGGTGCTGGAGCACCGGGTGGTGGAGTACCTGCGCGCGCTGGGCCTCACCGACCGGCTGACCGCCGAGGGCGAGCGGCACGGACGGTGCGAGATCACCTGCCTCGGCGAGAACGTGCTGGTCGACTACGGCGCGCTGTCCGGCGGCATCCGGCACTGGGTGTACCCGCAGCAGCTGCTGCTGCGCGACCTGATCGCCGCGTACCTGGCGGACGGCGGCACCCTCGCGTTCGAGCGGCCGGTGGAGTCCGTCACGGTCGGCGCCGACGGCCGCCCCGAGCTGAACACCGCCGACGGCCCGCTCACCGCCGAGTACGTGATCGGCTGCGACGGCGCGCACAGCGTGGTCGCCGCCGCCTTCCCCGACGGCGCCGACGGGCCCGGGCGGCGCTACCCGTACGACTGGCTGACGGTGCTGGCCCGGATCTCCCGGCCGGTCGAGCAGATCCGCTACGCGGTGCACGCCGACGGGTTCGCCGGGATGATGCCGCGCACCGCCGACGTCGGACGGTTCTACCTGGAGGTGCCCGCCGGCGAGGACCCGGCCGGCTGGGGCGAACGGCGGATCCGCGCCGAACTCGAACGGCGGCTGGAGCTCGACGGCGAGGACCCCGCGCTCGGCGCGCTGCTGGAGACCGGCATGCTGCGGATGCGCGGCAAGGTCGCCCGCCGGATGCGGGCCGGGCGGCTGCTGCTGGCCGGGGACGCCGCGCACACCGTCACCCCGTCCGGTGCCAAGGGCCTCAACTCGGCGGTCGCCGACGCCGCCGACCTGGCGGCTGCGCTGATCGCCGAGCTGCGCGACGGCGACGGCACTGGGCTGGACGGCACTGGGCTGGACGGCACCGGGCTGGACGGCACTGGGCTGGACGGCACCGGGCTGGACGGCTACGAGCGGCGACGGCTGGACGCCGCCTGGCAGACCCAGGAGTTCTCCGAGCAGCTGCTCGACCTGCTGCACCTGCCGGCCGGCCTGCCGCCCGGGCAGCGCGAGTTCGCGCTGCGGCTGCGGCTGGAGCGGATCCGCCGGATCGCCGCCCCCGGGCCGGAGGGCGCCGCCTTCGCGCTGGCCTACGCCGGGGCCGGTGAGCTGCGGCTGCCCGCCATGTGGCCGTCGGCACAGGGCGGTGCCGTCGCCAGCGGCGCTACCGGTCGGTAGCATGCGGGCATGACCAGCGCAGAGACCGCCACCACCGCCGCGCCGGACGCCCGCGTCGAGCGTCGTGCCAAGCGCATTGCCAAGCACCTGAGCAGCTTCGCCAAGCAGCACGGCGGCCACGCGGACGGTGTCGTCGAGTACGTCGGCCGCACCGCCACCCGGATCGTCGTGGTCGGCGCCGACGGCACCTGGGGCGACCAGGTCGCGCCGACCTACGCGATCGGCCGCCGGGCCGCCGAGCTCGCCGGGCTCACCCTGCACGACGACTTCGAGGGCGAGCTGGGCCTGAAGGTGAAGACCAGCTCGTACGAGTGGAAGCGCATGGCGGGCATCCAGATCTAGTGCCGCGTCAGGCAACCTTCGCCCCGTCGCGACGCCCTGCACGCACTCTCGCCGCACCGGCCGAAAACCCAAGTACACCCAGTACGAGGGCTTCCGGCCGGCACGCCGAGAGCACGCACCGGACGCCGCTCCTTGACGGGCAAAGGTTGCCTGACGCGGCACTAGTCCGCCCCGGCGGACGGAAAAGGAGCGCGGACAGCTGTCCGCGCTCCTTTTCTGCGTTCGGGGTGTCGCTCAGGCGACCAGCTCGGTCGACGGGGCGGTGGCCTGGGCCGGGATCTCGGCGCGGGTGCGCAGGGCGAGCGGGATGCGGACGGCGGCGCCCAGGATCAGGGCCGAGCCCAGCATGTGCACGCCGACCATGATCTCCGGGGCGTCGGTGAAGTACTGGACGAAGCCCAGCACACCCTGGATCATCAGCAGGCCGAACAGCTCGCGGACCCGGGCCCCGGCGGCCGGCGGGGCCTTCACGGCGGCGAACACCAGCAGCGCCGCCAGCGTCAGGCCGACCGAGAGGAACACCAGGTCGGCGTGGGCCTGGACGAGCCGGTCGTAGTCGATCGGGATGCGGTACACCGGCTTGCCGTCCTTGGACGAGGCTCCCGGGTGGTGGCCCGCGCCGGTGACCGCCGTACCGGCCACCACCAGCAGGCTGATCGTCAGCACCAGCACCTGGGCGAGGCGCTGGATCGGCTCCGCGACCAGGGCCCGTGGCGCGCCGTCGCCCTCCCGGGTGCGCTCCCACTGCACCACCGCGACCCAGACCAGGGCCAGCGCGGCGACCATGTGCGCCGCCACGATGTACGGGTTCAGGCCGGTCAGGACGGTGATGCCGCCCATCACCGCGTTGCTCATCACCAGCCAGAACTGGGCCCAGCCGAGCTTGGTCAGCGAGCGCCGCCACGGCTTGGCGCAGCGGGCCGCCAGGATCGCCCAGCCGACGGCCGCGCACAGCACGTAGGTGAGCATCCGGTTGGTGAACTCGATGACGCCGTTGATGCCCATCTCGGGCGTCGGCGTCAGGCTCTCGGCGGTGCAGCGCGGCCAGGTGGTGCAGCCGAGACCGGAGGCGGTCAGCCGGACGGCGCCGCCGGTGACCACGATCACCACGCTCATCACCAGGGCGGCCATGGCCGCCCGGCGGACGTGCTGCGCGCTCGGGTGCCAGCGCTCGGCGAGGAGGGAGAACGGGTTGGTCACCGGACCATCGTAGGCGGGCTTACACGGTGGTCCGGCGTCGCGGGTGCGGCAGCGGGCCTCGCGAGGGGCGCGCGGACAAAACGGGCGGATCGAGCGTGTCGGTGCGTTGGTCTTGACCTACTGGCGAGTGGCCGAAAGGGTGCGACTTGGTCCAGACCTTTCACAGGTTGGGCTCATCTCCCCTTGCCCTTCTCCACCCGTGGAGTCCGTTCACCGGGTCGGAGGGCCTGCTGGCGCTGACCGTGGGCGGCGCGGCGGTGCTCGGCGTGGGTGGCGGGATCGTCTACGCGGCACGGCGCAAGAAGGCCGGCGCCGCTTCCTGAGCCCGGACGTGGCCCCCGAGGGCAGCGGGGGCTACTCCCAGCGGAAGAAGCGGGCGG
This sequence comes from Kitasatospora sp. NPDC051984, assembly GCF_044593455.1. Classification (NCBI taxonomy): domain Bacteria; kingdom Bacillati; phylum Actinomycetota; class Actinomycetes; order Kitasatosporales; family Streptomycetaceae; genus Kitasatospora; species Kitasatospora sp. NPDC051984. Next base: position 187,438 of record NZ_JBIUCB010000009.1, on the reverse strand, counting down.
CCGCGGCCAGGCCGAGCACCGACCAGACGCCCAGGATGCCGAGGTCGGACCAGGGCATGCCGTGGCCGAGCTGGAGCACCGAGCGCATGCCGTCGGAGAGCGCCGAGATCGGCAGCAGCTCCAGCACCGGGCGCACCGCGTCCGGGAACTTGGCGAGCGGCACCACCACGCCGCCGGCCAGCAGCAGCAGGATGAACACCAGGTTGGCGCCGGCCAGGGTGGCCTCCGCGCGCAGCGTGCCCGCCATCAGCAGGCCGAGGCCGGAGAACGCGGCGGTGCCGAGCACCAGCAGGAGCAGGACCGCCAGCGGGTTGCCGTGCGGCGACCAGCCGAGGGCCAGCGCGATGCCGGAGAGCAGCAGCACCTGGAGCAGTTCGGTGACCAGCACGCAGCCGGTCTTCGCGGTGAGCAGCGCCCAGCGGGGCAGCGGTGTCGCGCCGAGCCGCTTGAGGACGCCGTAGCGGCGCTCGAAGCCGGTGGCGATGGCCTGGCCGGTGAAGGCGGTGGACATCACGGCGAGCGCCAGCAGGCCGGGGGCGAGGAAGTCGACGCGCTTGCCGGGGCCGTCCACGGCGACCACGTCGACGGCGGAGAACAGCACCAGCAGCACGGTGGGGATGACCACGGTGAGCAGCAGCTGCTCGCCGTTGCGCAGCAGCATCCTGGTCTCCAGGGCGGTCTGCGCGAGCAGCATCCGGCCGACCGGCGCGGCGCCCGGGCGGGGGGTGAGGTCGGTGGCGGTCATCGCAGGTCCCGTCCGGTCAGGTCGAGGAAGACGTCTTCGAGGCTGCGGCGCTGTACCGCGAGCTTGTCGGGCATCACCCCGGCCTCGGCGCACCAGCCGGTGACGGCGGCGAGCAGGGCGGCGTCCAGGGCGGCCTCGACGCGGTAGGAGCCGCGGGAGGGCTCGGCGACCAGGGCGGTGTCGGGGAGGACCTTGCGCAGGCCGGCCAGGTCCAGCCCGGGGGGTCCGTCGAAGCGCAGCTGGGCGTCGGGGCCGCGCAGCTCGTCGGGGGAACCCTGGGCGATGACCTTGCCGCGGTCGACGACGGCGACGTCGTCGGCGAGCTGTTCGGCCTCGTCCATCTGGTGGGTGGTGAGGACGACGGTGACGCCGGCGGTGCGCAGTTCGGTGACCAAGTCCCAGGTGGCGCGGCGGGCCTGCGGGTCGAGGCCGGCGGTGGGCTCGTCCAGGAAGACCAGTTCGGGGCGGCCGACCACGGCCATGGCGAGGGCCAGGCGCTGCTGCTGGCCGCCGGAGAGCCGGCGGTAGGGGGTGCGGCCGCAGGAGTCCAGGCCGAGGCGTTCGGCGAGCGGGCCGACGGGCAGCGGGTTCGCGTAGAGCTTCGCGGTGTGCTGGAGCATTTCGAGGGCGCGCGCACCGGCGTACACGCCGCCCGACTGGAGCATCACGCCGATCCGCGGCTTGAGCTGCCCGGCCTGTGCGACCGGGTCCAGGCCGAGGACCCGGACGGTGCCGGCGTCGGGGCGGCGGTAGCCCTCGCAGGTCTCGATGGTGGTGGTCTTGCCCGCGCCGTTGGGGCCGAGCACCGCGGTGACGGTTCCGCGCGCGATGGCCAGGTCGAGGCCGTCCACGGCGGTCTTGTCGCCGTACCGCTTGACCAGTCCGGTCACCTCGACGGCGGGGTCTGCATGCATACCGGCGAGTGTAGGAGCAGTTCACGGCCCTCATCAGGTAAGGCATGCCTTCCGTGATGGAGGCCACCGGTGAGACCGGGGTCACGGCTTGTTTCCCGCGGAGGAATTAAGCAACAATCGTGTTGTGAAAAAGATTCGCGAGCATGACGCTCAGCGGGAGCCCGAGGCTCCCGACTGTGCCGTGCCCGCGACTCCGGCGGAGGCGCTCGCCGCCGAGGGCCACCGGGCGACCCGGGACCGGGTCGCCCGTTCGATCCTCGACCACGGGCCGTCCTCGGCCGCCGACCTGGCCGGCCGCCTCGGCCTGACCACCGCCGCGGTGCGCCGCCACCTGGACGGCCTGACCGCCGCCGGGCTGGTCGAGTCCCGCGAGCAGCGGGTCTACGGCAGCCGCGGCCGGGGCCGTCCGGCCAAGGTGTTCGCCCTGACCGACGGCGGGCGGGACGCCTTCTACCAGGCCTACGACCAGCTCGCCGCAGACGCGCTGCGCTGGATCTCGGAGGCCGCCGGTGGCGGCGAGGCGGGCGAGCAGGCGGTCGCCGCCTTCGCCCGGGCCCGGCTCGCCAAGCAGGGCCGGAAGTACCAGGGTGAGGTCGAACAGGCCGACGCCCCGCAGCGGGCCCAGGCGCTCGCTCGGGCCTTGAGCGCCGACGGGTACGCTGCCACGGTGCGGCCCGTCCCGTCCGCCGCCCCGGCGCCTGCCGCCCCGGCCGGCGCCCAGCTGTGCCAGCACCACTGCCCGGTCGCGCACATCGCCGAGCAGTTCCCGCAGCTCTGCGAGGCGGAGACCGAGGTCTTCTCGCAGCTCCTGGGCACCCATGTGCAACGGCTGGCCACCATCGCCCACGGCGACGGGGTCTGCACCACGTATGTGCCGGCATCCGGTGCCGCACCGTCGTCCTCCGGGACGCCCGGTGCCGTGCCGACTGCCGGTACCTCCATCGAACGTCCGACGAAACCGGCTCCACCGCGCGGAGGAACCTCGCATGACTGACATCGCACACCCCGAGCTCGAAGGTCTCGGCACGTACGAGTACGGCTGGGCCGACTCGGACGCGGCCGGTGCCGCCGCCAAGCGTGGCCTGAGCGAGGACGTCGTCCGCGACATCTCGGCGAAGAAGAACGAGTCCGAGTGGATGCTCAACCTTCGCCTCAAGGGCCTGAAGCTGTTCGGCAAGAAGCCGATGCCGACCTGGGGCTCCGACCTGTCGGGCATCGACTTCGACAACATCAAGTACTTCGTGCGCTCGACCGAGAAGCAGGCCGAGTCCTGGGAGGACCTGCCCGCCGACATCAAGGCCACGTACGACAAGCTGGGCATCCCGGAGGCGGAGAAGCAGCGCCTGGTCGCCGGTGTCGCCGCCCAGTACGAGTCCGAGGTCGTCTACCACCAGATCCGTGAGGACCTGGAGGAGCAGGGCGTCATCTTCCTGGACACCGACACCGCGCTGCGCGAGCACCCGGAGCTGTTCAAGGAGTACTTCGGCACCGTCATCCCGGTGGGCGACAACAAGTTCGCCTCGCTGAACACCGCGGTGTGGTCCGGCGGATCGTTCATCTACGTGCCGAAGGGCGTGCACGTGGACATCCCGCTGCAGGCCTACTTCCGGATCAACACCGAGAACATGGGCCAGTTCGAGCGGACGCTGATCATCGTCGACGAGGACGCCTACGTCCACTACGTCGAGGGCTGCACCGCGCCGATCTACTCCTCGGACTCGCTGCACTCCGCGGTGGTCGAGATCATCGTCAAGAAGGGCGGCCGCTGCCGCTACACGACCATCCAGAACTGGTCGAACAACGTCTACAACCTGGTCACCAAGCGCGCCGTGGCGTACGAGGGCGCGACCATGGAGTGGGTCGACGGCAACATCGGCTCCAAGGTCACCATGAAGTACCCGGCCGTCTACCTGATGGGCGAGCACGCCAAGGGCGAGACGCTGTCGATCGCGTTCGCCGGCGAAGGCCAGCACCAGGACGCCGGCGCGAAGATGGTCCACATGGCGCCGAACACCTCGTCGCACATCGTCTCCAAGTCGGTGGCGCGCGGCGGCGGCCGGACCTCCTACCGCGGTCTGATCGAGATCGGCGAGGGCTCGCACGGCGCCAAGTCGAACGTGCTGTGCGACGCGCTGCTGGTCGACACCATCTCCCGCTCGGACACCTACCCGTACGTGGACGTCCGCGAGGACGACGTGTCGATGGGCCACGAGGCGACGGTCTCCAAGGTCTCCGAGGACCAGCTCTTCTACCTGATGAGCCGCGGCCTGACCGAGACCGAGGCGATGGCGATGATCGTCCGAGGCTTCGTCGAGCCGATCGCGCGCGAGCTGCCGATGGAATACGCGCTGGAGCTGAACCGGCTGATCGAGCTGCAGATGGAGGGCGCGGTCGGCTGACGCGCCGTCAGCCCCCGCCCGTCCGTCGACCATTTCCGAAAGAGAGCAACACGAACAGCCATGGCTGAGCAGAACACTCCCGGCTCCACCACCGCCGGTTCGATCGAGGTGGGCACCGCCGGCGCAGGCGCGCAGCTCGCCGGTCCGGGCACCGGCCGCGAGAGCGTCCGGCAGCCGATCGACGCCCGCGTCGCGGTCAAGCCGTCCTTCGACGTGAACGACTTCCCGGTGCCGACCGGCCGCGAGGAGGACTGGCGCTTCACGCCGATGCACCGCCTCGCCGGCCTGCACGACGGCACTGCGGTCGATGCCGTGAAGGGTGAGGACAAGATCGAGCTGGGCCTGCCGGAGGGTGTCACCTCCGAGCTGGTCGGCCGCGACGACGCCCGCGTCGGCAAGGCCGGCACCCCGGTGGACCGGATCGCCGCGCAGGCGTTCAGCGCGTTCGAGCAGGCCCTGGTGGTGACCGTCCCCAAGGAGACGGTGCTGACCGAGCCGGTCCGGATCGACGTGCACGGCGAGGGCGGGGTCCGCTTCGCCCACGTGGTGATCGAGGTCAAGCCGTTCGCCGAGGCCGTCGTGGTGCTGAACCACTCCGGCACCGGCACCCGCGCCGCCAACGTCGACCTGCTGGTCGGCGACGGCGCCAAGCTGACCTTCGTCTCCGTCCAGGACTGGGAGCGGGACGCGGTGCACGCCGCCCAGCACAACGCGCTGGTCGGCCGGGACGCCACCTTCAAGTCCGTGGTGGTCACCTTCGGCGGCGACGTGGTGCGCCTGCACCCGCGGGTCTCCTACGCGGGCCCCGGTGGCGAGGCCGAGCTGTTCGGCCTGTACTTCGCGGACGCCGGGCAGCACCTCGAGCACCGCCTGATCATCGACCACGACACACCGCACTGCCGCTCCAACGTCGCCTACAAGGGCGCGCTGCAGGGCGAGGACGCGCACGCGGTGTGGATCGGCGACGTGCTGATCCGCGCGGCCGCGGTCGGCACCGACACCTACGAGCTCAACCGCAACCTGGTGCTCACCGACGGCGCCCGGGTCGACTCGGTCCCCAACCTGGAGATCGAGACCGGCGAGATCGTCGGCGCCGGCCACGCCTCCGCCACCGGCCGCTTCGACGACGAGCAGCTGTTCTACCTGCAGTCCCGCGGCATCCCGGCCGACGAGGCCCGCCGCCTGGTGGTGCGCGGCTTCTTCGCCGAGCTGGTCCAGCAGATCGGCGTCGCCGAGATCCAGGACCGCCTGATGGAGAAGATCGAGGCCGAGCTGGAAGAGACGGTCGCATGAGCGCCGGCTACCTGCGCGCCTGCGCGCTGAGCGTGCTGCAGGAGGACGTGCCCAAGAAGGTCGAGCTGAACGGCGTCCCGGTGGCGATCGTCCGCACCGACGAGGGCGTGTTCGCGATCAACGACATCTGCTCGCACGCCAACGTCTCGCTCTCCGAGGGCGAGGTCGAGGACTGCATGATCGAGTGCTGGCTGCACGGCTCCAGCTTCGACCTGCGCACCGGAAAGCCGTCCGGGCTGCCTGCGACCAGGCCGGTCGCCGTCTACCCCGTAAAGATCGAAGGGGACGATGTGCTCGTCTCCGTCAACCAGGAGAACTGAGTACCCCATGGCAACGCTTGAAATCCGCGACCTGCACGTCTCCGTCAACGCCGAGGGCGGCCCCCGCCAGATCCTCAAGGGCGTCGACCTGACGGTCAAGCAGGGCGAGACCCACGCGATCATGGGTCCGAACGGCTCCGGCAAGTCCACCCTGGCCTACTCGCTGGCCGGCCACCCCAAGTACACCGTCACCGGTGGCGAGGTGCTGCTGGACGGCGAGGACGTGCTGGCGATGTCGGTCGACGAGCGCGCCAAGGCCGGCCTGTTCCTGGCCATGCAGTACCCGGTCGAGGTCCCCGGCGTCTCTGTCTCCAACTTCCTGCGCACCGCCGCCACCGCCGTCCGCGGCGAGGCCCCCAAGCTGCGGCTGTGGGTCAAGGAGGTCAAGGAGGCGATGGCCGCCCTGCAGATGGACCCGGCGTTCGCCGAGCGCAACGTCAACGAGGGCTTCTCCGGCGGTGAGAAGAAGCGTCACGAGATCCTCCAGCTCGAGCTGCTCAAGCCGAAGGTCGCGATCCTCGACGAGACCGACTCCGGCCTGGACGTCGACGCGCTGCGGATCGTCTCCGAGGGCATCAACCGGGTCCGCTCCACCGGTGAGGTCGGCACCCTGCTGGTCACCCACTACACCCGCATCCTGCGCTACATCAAGCCCGACTACGTGCACGTCTTCGCGGGCGGCCGGATCGTCGAGTCCGGCGGTGCCGAGCTCGCCGACAAGCTGGAGGAAGAGGGCTACGAGAGCTACGTGAAGGGCGGCGCTTCCGAGTGACCCACTCCCATCTGACCGGACTCCTGGACACCGACGCGATCCGCAAGGACTTCCCCGTCCTGTCGCGGGTGCTGCACGACGGCAAGCCGCTGGTGTACCTGGACAACGCGGCGACCTCGCAGAAGCCGCGCCAGGTGCTGGACGCGCTGAACGCCTACTACGAGCAGCACAACTCCAACGTCCACCGCGGCGTGCACGTGCTCGCCGAGGAGGCGACCGCGCTGTACGAGGGCGCCCGGGACAAGGTCGCGGCGTTCATCAACGCGCCCAGCCGGAACGAGGTGATCTTCACCAAGAACGCCTCGGAGTCGCTCAACCTCGTTGCCAACATGCTGGGTTGGGCCGACGAGCCGTACCGGGTGGACGCCGACTCGGAGATCGTGATCACCGAGATGGAGCACCACTCCAACATCGTTCCGTGGCAGCTGCTCGCGCAGCGCACCGGCGCGAAGCTGAAGTGGTTCGGGCTGACCGACGAGGGCCGGCTCGACCTGTCCAACATCGACGAGCTGATCACCGAGAAGACGAAGATCGTCTCCGTCACCCTGGTGTCCAACCTGCTGGGCACCATCAACCCGGTGGAGACCATCGTCCGCAAGGCGCAGTCGGTCGGCGCGCTGGTCGCCATCGACGCCTCGCAGGCCGCCCCGCACGCCGTCCTCGACGTGCAGGCGCTGGAGGCCGACTTCGTCGCCTTCACCGGCCACAAGATGCTGGCCCCGACCGGCATCGGCGTGCTGTGGGGACGCCAGGAGCTCCTCGAGGACCTCCCGCCGTTCCTCGGCGGTGGCGAGATGATCGAGACCGTCACCATGGGCTCGTCCACCTACGCCCCCGCGCCGCACAAGTTCGAGGCCGGCACCCCGCCGATCGCCCAGGCCGTCGGCCTCGGTGCCGCCATCGACTACCTGTCGGCGATCGGCATGGACCGCGTGGCCGCGCACGAGCACGCGATCACCGAGTACGCCATCGAGCGCCTGCTGGACGTCCCCGACCTGCGGATCATCGGCCCGCGCACGGCCGTGGACCGCGGCGCGGCGATCTCCTTCACGCTCGGGGACATCCACCCGCACGACGTCGGCCAGGTGCTCGACGAGCAGGGCATCGCGGTCCGGGTCGGCCACCACTGTGCGCGGCCGGTCTGCCTGCGGTACGGAATTCCGGCGACCACCAGGGCGTCGTTCTACCTGTACTCCACGCCCGGTGAGGTGGACGCGCTGATCGACGGCCTCCACCACGTCCGCAACTTCTTCGGCTGAGGTGGTCGCATGAAGCTCGACTCGATGTACCAGGAGATCATCCTGGACCACTACCGCAACCCCCACGGCAAGGGGCTGCGGGACGGCGACGCCGAGGTCCACCACGTCAACCCGACGTGCGGCGACGAGATCACCCTGCGGGTGAAGCTCGACGGCACGGTCGTCGCGGACGTCTCCTACGAGTCGCAGGGCTGCTCGATCAGCCAGGCCTCCGCCTCCGTGCTCAACGACCTGGTGGTCGGCAAGACGGTCGGCGAGGCGCAGCAGGTCCAGGAGGCGTTCCTGGAGCTGATGCAGAGCAAGGGCCAGTCCGAGGGCGACGAGGAGATCCTGGAGGACGCCGTCGCGTTCGCCGGGGTCTCCAAGTACCCGGCCCGGGTCAAGTGCGCCCTGCTCGGCTGGATGGCCTGGAAGGACGCCACCGCCAAGGCGCTGGCCGGCCACCCCGAGATTTCCGACTGACGTTCCGGTAAGGACACTGAATTCATGAGCGAGAACGAGACCCCCGAGGCCGCCACGGCCGAGGTCGCGGTGTCCGACAGCCCCGGTGCGTTCACCACCGCCGGGACCGTCACCACCGAGGACCTCATGGAGGCCCTGATGGACGTCGTCGACCCCGAACTGGGCATCGACGTCGTCAACCTGGGCCTGATCTACGGCCTGCACATCGACGAGGACGACACCGCCACCGTCGACATGACCCTCACCTCCGCGGCCTGCCCCCTCACCGACGTGATCGAGGACCAGGCCCGGACCGCGACCGACGGCCTGGTCAAGGACCTGCGGATCAACTGGGTCTGGATGCCGCCGTGGGGCCCGGACAAGATCACCGACGAGGGCCGCGACCAGCTGCGCGCGCTCGGCTTCAACGTCTGATCGGTCAGTAGTACTTCTGGCAGGGGCGGGACCTTCGGGTTCCGCCCCTGTTGCGTGTGCTCACTTGATCGTTGCCTCCCGCAGCGCCGCCGCCACCCGGCGGACCGGGCCCGACCGCGGACGGTCGGGCAGCCGGGCCGGCAGCAGCCGATGTCCGCCTCGCGGCGGGGGGTCAGTCCTTGCGGCGCAGGACGGCGGCGGCCAGGGCCAGGGAGGCGGTGGCGGCGAGGGCGGCGAAGGTGGTGATGGCGGGGATCAGGCCGTAGGCGCGGGTGAGGGCGCCGACGGCGATGATCGGGGCGGAGGAGCCGAGGTAGACGATCACCCAGAGGGTGGAGAGTTCGCTGCCGCGGCGGGCGGGGTCGAGGGCGGCCACTGCGGCGGTGAACAGGGAGCGGAAGGCGATGCCCTGGCTGACGCCGGCGACCACGCTGCCGATGAAGAGGAGTGCGGGGGTGCCGGTGGCGGCGGCGGCGGTGAGCAGGCCGAGGCCGGTGGCCAGGCCGGTCAGGCCGGCGGCGACCACGATGCGGTCGGAGGTGGGCGGGACCAGCAGCTGGGCGGCTGCCGAGGAGCCGAGCAGCAGGGCCGCGACGGCGGCGCCCGCCATCTTGGAGTCGGTGTGCAGCAGGGTGCTGGAGAACGCCGGGGCGAGCGCCAGGTAGACGCCGAAGACCGCGTACGAGACGAAGCCCGCGCCGGAGGCGAGCAGGAACTCGCGGCGCCCGGAGCGGGGCAGTCGCAGGCGCTGCGGGCGCAGCTGGGTGGGGGTGGTGATGCGCGGCGGGGAGGCCGGCGGGCGGACCGAGCCGGGCATCCGCGGGTGCACCAGGGCGAGGGGTACGCAGAGGGCGAGCAGCGCGACGGCGTGGGTCAGGAACAGGCCCGGCAGCGGGTTCGAACCCGAGGCCATGGCCGCGCCGACCAGCGGGCCGAGTGCGACGCCGCCGGCCGAGCAGGCCAGGGTGATTTTGGCGGCGAGGGTGGGCCGGTCGGGCAGCAGGTCGCCGAGGGCGGCGCCCGCCGCGCCCGTGGACAGGCCGACGGCGATGCCCTGGACGGCGCGTCCGGCGGCCAGTTGCCAGAAGGAGCCGGCGGTGGCGAAGACGACGTCGCCGGCGGCGGACAGCGCGACCGCGGGCAGGATCATGGCGCGTCGCCCCAGGTGGTCCGACCAGTGGCCGACCGCGGCCAGTACCGGGACCAGGGCGAACACGTAGACCGTGAACAGGATCGTGGTGTCGAGCGGGGTCAGGCCGAGCCGCTGCTGGAGCGCGGGGTAGAGCGGCGTGACCAGGTTGGCGCCGATCAGCATCAGCAGCAGGCCGGCGGCGACCAGGCCGACCCGGATGCCGCGCAGCGCGTTCCATCGGCTGATCGCGGAGAGCTGGAGCTGCTTGCGAGGGGCGAGTTCCAGTGGAAGCAGGGCCTCCGACAGTCGGCGGCCGGCGTACTGAGCGGTGCTCAGGCCGGGGCCGGCGGGGGAGAGGTCCGCCATGGCAGGGGTCTCCTGTGGCCGGGCGCCGCCGGGCGTGGCCAGGCCGGGGAGTGGTGGCATGGCGGACTGGCCCGGTCGGCGCGGGTGTGCACGTGGTTCTTGGGGTTCGGAGCTCCGTCGCTCCGGGGACGCACGCGCGGGGGTGGTGCGCGGCGCCCACCGAAGGATACGTGCACCCGGGCACTCGTTCGGCCGCACCGTCCCACTCGTTCGGGGGGACGCCCGGGCGGCTCACGCTTTCGGTGGTGGCGGCCGATACGCTGGGTTGACGGGCCGACACACCGGTCCGCGCCGCCGATGCCCCGGCGTCCGCCCCTTTGTCGGACCGCCCACCGGGCGGCGGTTACCTCCGACGAACAGCGGGAGTTCGCGCGCGATGGCCGGACGAAGCCGTAAGACCCCTGAGCAGCAGCCGTCCGACGCCGAGGGCCTGCTGCCCGCCGACTACGACCTCGCGGAGCTGTACGGCTCCAGCAGCGGCGACGAGGACCCCGACGACACGGCGGTGCTGATCCCGCCGATCGTGCTGCCCTCGGACCGGGAACTCGCCGACGCGGCGCTCGCCGTCCCGCTGATCGCCCAGGTGGTCGCGCTGGCCCGCTGGATCGACCCGCACCGCGACGTCGACGAGCACGGCGACCTCGGCCCCGAGGACCGGATCCGGGCCGCCCGGATGCTCGGCATCGAGGACCCGGACGAGGAGGACGTCGTCGAGGCGATGCGCGCCTGGGCGCTGGCCTGCGACCTCGGCGCGGTGGAGACCGGCACCACCGAGGGCGGCACCCACATCGCCGTCCCCGGTGCCGACCTGCCCGCCGTCGAGGCCGGCGAGCCGGCGGCCGTGCTCGGCCTGTGGTTCGAGGCCGCCGAACTGGTCCGCGAACTCGCCGCCGAGGCCGAGTCGGTGGACCCGGACGTGGTCGAGGGCAGCGAGCGGGACGATCCCGAGGGCCTGGCCGAGGTGGAGGACGCCCGGGACCAGGCCGCCGAGATCCTCGACGAGGCGCTGCACGTGCTGTACGAGTCCACCGCGTTCGCCGAGCCCGGCGCCGACACCACCGTCCCGCTGGGCGTGCTGGCCGCGCTGCTGGTCGTCCCCGAGGGCGAGGAGCCCGACGAGGAGATGCTCGGCGAGATCACCGACCTGATGGTCGTCCTCGACCCGATGCTCGGCGACCTCGCCGAACTCGGCCTGGTCGAGCACACGCCGATCGACCCCGAACTGTTCGAGGAGGAGGACGACGCCGCCGCCGCCGAGCCCGAGCACCCGCTGACCGACGAGGACGCCGCCCGCTTCGGCACCGTCCGGCTCACCCCGCTCGGCCAGTACGCCGTCCGCGAGTGGCTGATCGCCGACGGCTTCGACGCCCCGCTGATCGGTGACCTCGCCGACCTCGACGGCCCCGCCCTGCTGCGCGCCCTCGCCGAGAACGGCAACACGTTCGCCGAGCCCGAGCTCAGGGCCTGGCTGGCCGCCCGGGAGGACGCCACCGACGCCGCCCGCGCGCTGCTGTCCGGCGGGCGGGGCCGCGACGTGCAGTCGCCGGTGCGCCGCTACTACTGCGGGTTCGCGCTCGGCGAGCTCGGCGAGGACGCCGTCCCCGCCGTCCGGGAGGTCGTCGACGACCCCGAGCTGGGCGGCCTGGCCCGCGAGTGGCTGCGCGCCCGCGGCGAGGACGTCGAGGCCGCCGAACGCCCCGACGCGCTGTGGCGGGTGGTCGACTCGGTGGCCGCCGTGCTGCTGCTCACCGCCGGTGAGGGCGGCCGCCTGCAGGCGCTGGTCGCCGACCTGCCGGTCACCGACAACCCGGCCAGCTACTTCGGCGAGGTGTGGCGGGTGCCGCACCCGTTGACGCCCGAGGTGCTGGAGGTCATCGGCGCGCTCCACCTGGACCGCAAGGTCGCCAAGGAGGCGCGGCGGGCCGCGATCAAGGCCCGTTCGCTGAGGGCGCAGCGCTGACGGGCAACCCGGGCGGGTTCCCGCCGCGTCACCCTGGCGGAAGACCACCGCGAAGCTGATGGATCGACAGGTTCCCCGGGCCGTATGGTGGTCGCCGTGCCGGGCCCGCCCGGCAGCAGAACGGTGTGGCGAGTGCCGGGGGTGCGGCGAGAAATGAAGAGGCAGCACGCGAGCGGGCCGTGGGAGATCGAGGAGGTCTACGCGGACCAGGAGGCGTACAGCCGGCGGCTGATGGCCGGGGCCGGGTTCCCGGTGTTCGGCTGGGAGCACCGCGCGGGCGGCCTGCCCGGGCGGGACGTCCTCGCCGAGTACCAGGTCGACAACGGCGAACTCGGCTGGGTGGAGGTCCGCTCCGGTGACTGGAACCGTGCGGACGGTCCGTACGTGACCGTCCGCACCTACCGGCCCGGCGCGGAACTCACCGAACCGCTGCCCGACCTGGAGGACGTGGTCGAGGACGAGCGCGACCGGGTGTACGAGCAGCTCGGCATCGACGAGGGCGACACCCCCGGCGGCGTGCGGGCGCTGCGCGAGTGGATCACCGTGGACGGCGACCCGCGCGCCCTGCAGATCCACGAGGACCGCCGCCCCGGCGCCGGCACCGTCTGGGCCGGCCGGCTGTGGATGGACGGCACCACCGTCACCGTCACCGGACGCGGGGTGCCGCCCGGCGCGATCGAACTGCGCGGAATCGCCGACTTCGAGCAGTACATCATCGGCCGCACCGCGCTGCTGCGGACCCTGGCCGCCCGCCGGACCACCGTGCCCGAGCCCGCGGCCGAACCGACACCCGCCGAACTCGGCCTGACCGCCCACCGCGAACTCGTCGAGCACGGCATCGCCCGGGCCACCGCGATGGTCACCCAGCTCCGGGCCGGCCGCAGCGCGAGGCTGCCCCGGCACCTGCGCGGTGCGGACCGCAAGGCCCGCTGGGAGACCGTGGTGCGCCAGCAGATGTGGCTCGCCTCGGAGACCGAGGAGGAGGCGGACAGCGCCGTCACCTCGATGGTCAACCACCTTGGCCGGCTCGCCCACCACGTGGACTGGCTGACCGGCACCGCGGAGGGCGCCGCGGCCGCCGAGGAGGTGGTGCGGTACACCGTGTTCGCCAGTGAGGTGCCGAGCCTGCCCGCGCAGCGCGCCTGGGAACGCCTGTGGGCCGGGGGCACGCCCGAGCTGCCGTCCGGCACGGAGGACGCCTGGCTGACCGCCTGGGAGCAGTGGCGCGTCGAGCGTACCCAGCACCGGAACCAGTGGTAAAGGCCCGGTCATGGGGCCGTCTCCGGTTGGCAAAACGGTCGGTGGATCGGCGCTTTGACGTAGCGTCCGATTCACGCCCGGTTCACGCGCGGGCCGGACTCTGACGGTCACCGATCCGTCTCCTTCTGCTGAGGAGTGACCGTCATGTCGCTGTCCCGCCGGGACTTCGTGAACCGTTCGACCGTGCTCGGCGCAGGCGTCCTGATCGCCGGAAGCGCGGAGGTCCTCGCCACCGCGCCCGGGGCGATCGCCGCTCCCTCCGGCGGCGAGGCCGCCCTCGCCGGGGCCGGGCACGCCGCGGTCGGCTACGGCGCGCTGGTGTCCGACCCCGAGGGCATCCTGGCACTGCCCAGGGGCTTCTCCTACGAGATCATCACCCGCACCGGCGTCACCACCCTGCTGACCGGCGAGAGCACCCCCAGCAACCACGACGGCACCGCCGCGTTCGAGGGCCGCCACGGCGCGACCCTGCTGGTCAACAACCACGAACTGGCCGGCCCGCGGGCGAACTGGCCGCACCCCGTGCCGCTGCTGGACGGCTACGTGTACGACCCGGCGGCGGCCGGCGGGTGCACGGTCGTGGAGGTGTCCGGGCATGGTCATTTCCAGGAGGACGGCGACGATCACGGTCGCGGGCACGGGTACGGCAGGCGGCGGGTGCGGGAGTGGGTCGGCATCGCCGGCACCGCCACCAACTGCGCCGGCGGGGCCACCCCTTGGGGCACCTGGCTGACCTGCGAGGAGACCGAGGACAAGGCCGGCACCAACGGCTTCACCAAGGACCACGGCTACGTCTTCGAGGTCGACCCGCACGACCAGGACGCCAACCGGAACCCGCAGCCGATCAAGGCCTTCGGCCGGTTCCCGCACGAGGCCGTCGTCATCGACGAGAAGCGCGGCCACGCCTACCTCACCGAGGACGCGGCCAAGCCCAACGGCCTCTTCTACCGCTGGACGCCGCCGGCCGGCTTCCGGCACGGCAAGGGCAAGCTGCGCACGCTGGCCGCCGACGCGGGCGCGCTGGAGGCGCTGAAGGCGTTCGACGCCCAGGGCAAGCTGGTCGACGACCTCTCCCGCGCCACCAAGCCCGGCACCACGTACGGCGCGGACTGGGTCAAGGTCGCGGACCGGGACGCCCGCACCACCTCGATCCGCAAGCAGTTCGCAGCCGGCGAGATCACCCGGGCCCGCAAGCTCGAAGGCATGTGGTGGGGGGACGGCGGCATCTACTTCGTGTCGTCGTTCGCGCGCGAGGAGTCGCCGCTGCAGCACGACGGGCAGGTCTGGTTCTACAGCCCGGCCCGGCGGACGCTGACGCTGAAGGTCATCCTCGGGGTCAACGCGGATGTGTGGACGGACAAGGGGAACTTCGACGGCCCCGACAACATCACGGTGTCGCCGCACGGCGGGCTGATCATCGCCGAGGACGGCAACGGGCTGCAGCACCTGTTCGGGGCGACTTCGGACGGGCGGACGTATGCGCTGGCGCGGAACGAGCTCAACCTGGGGACGGCGGAGAAGCCGGAGTTCAGCGAGTTCACCGGGGTGACGTTCTCGCGGGACGGGCGGACGTTGTTCGCGAATATTCAGGAGCCGGGGATCATGCTCGCGATCAGTGGGCCGTGGCACCGGATGTGACACGTTTTTAGGTGGTCCGCCCGGGGAGGGGTGTTGCGCTCCTTTGGGCGGACCTTGCCGTTTGTGGGTGGTTGCTCGCGCAGTGCCGCGTGCCCCTGACGGGGCGCGGACCGTTAGTCGGAGAGGCGCAGTTGGAGCATGGCCAGGAGGCGTTGTTGGGGTTGGGTCAGGTCGAGGCCGGTCAACTGCTCTGCTCTGCGGACTCGGTAGCGCAGGGTGTTGGGGTGGATGTGGAGGGCGTCTGCGGCTGCGCGGACTTCGCCGAGGGCTTCGAGGTAGGCGAGGACGGATTCGGCGAGGCGGGTGTGGTGGCGGGTGTCGTAGGTGGTGAGGGCGGTGAGGCGGGGGTCGCGGAGTTCGGGGCGGTCCTGGAGGAGGGCGAGGACTTCGGAGACCAGGACTTCGGCCTGGACGTCGTGCAGGGCGGCGACGTCGGGGACGACGCCGCCGCGGCCCATGGCGTCGAGGATGCGGTCGGCCTGGGCGCGGGAGGAGGGGACGTCGGCGAGGCCGGGGACGGTGGGGCCGATGGCGGCGCGCAGGGGGATGGCGAGGTGGGTGCGGGCGGCGTCGACGGTTTCCTGGGCCCAGTCGCGGAGGGTGGACTGCGGGAGGGCGGGCGGGAGTTCGGGCAGCAGGACGTAGATGCGGGAGTCGACGGGGGCGAGCAGGGCGCCGCGGTGGCGGGCGGCGGTGTGGACGGAGATCAGGCCGGTGACTTCGTCGCGGGAGAGTTCGACGTCGCGTTCGGCGGTGGCGGCCGGGGCGTAGGCGAGGACGGTGGCGGGGCGGCGCAGGTCGAGGCCGAGGTGGGTGGCGAGCGACTGGGGGCCGGTGGAGCCTTCCAGCAGGCCGGTGAGCAGGGTCTGGGTGAGCCGGGCGTCGGCCGACAACTCGCGGCGGCGGCGCACCAGTTGGCCGGCGGCGACGCGGGCGGCGCCGACCAGGGCGCGGTCGGCGGTGGGGGCGAGCGGGCGGGTGCTCTCCTGGACCCAGATGGTGCCGAGCGGCTGGGCGCCGGAGCGGATCGCGATGGCGAGGCGGCGGCGGATGCCGAGTTCGGGGTGGGCGGCGATCTCGATCGCGCCGTCGGAGCCGCGCAGGTGGGAGAAGACGCCCCATTCGCGGAGCTTGGCGAGGTAGGGCTCGGGCCCCTGGCGGCCGAGGATGGACAGCCGGCGCAGGTCGTCGACCTCGTCGGAGTCGGAGGTGCGGGAGTAGGCGAGGACCCGGCTGGAGGTGTCCTCGATGGAGACGATGCCGCCGGTGAGGACGGCGACGGTCTGGGCGAGGGTGAAGAGGTCGCCGGTGTCGGCCTCGCCCGGTTCTCCGCTGTCGGGTCCGGCGAGTAGGGCGCGGGCGAGCGAGTCGAGGTGTTCCCAGCGGGTTTCGCGGCGTACTGAGAGGAGGGCGACGCCGGCTTCGGTGGCGGCCTCGCGCAGCGCGTCGGCCTGGCCGGGCCCGTCGAGTTTGACGGCGACGGCGGCGGCCCGGGCGCGGCCGGCGGCGCGCAGGGCGGGGAGGGCGGCGCGGCCGCGGGCGCCGATGGCCAGGACGAGTTCGCCCGGGGCGGCGGTCGGCGGGTCCTCCGGGTCGAGGATGGCGACGTCGCGGACCGGGACGTCCAGGCCGGCCGGCGCGGCCTGGAGTTCGACCAGGGGTTCGCCGAGCGACATCAGCAACTGGCGCAGCGGCAGGCCGTTCATGGGCGGGGTCCTCGTCGAGTCACTGTCGGGGTCTGGCGGGGTCCGTCGAGCCCGTCGGGTCTTCGTCGGGGCGGACAACATCCCGGCCTCGAGTTTAGTGAGCCGGACAGGATTCGGCGGCCGTGACCGGTACGTGACGGTGTTCGTCCGGGCGGACAACGGCGAGCGGGGGACTTTGGCGGCGCGGCCAACAGTTGGCGGCCAGGACGGGGAATAGCGTTCGTGACATGGCCGACGTGTGAACCCCGTCGGCGTCCCATGACGAGAAGGAGAGCGTGCGCCATGGATGCTGTGACCCAGGTCCCCGCGCCGGTCAACGAGCCGGTCCACAGCTACGCCCCCGGGAGCCCCGAGCGGGCCCGCCTGGAGGCGAAGCTGAAGGAGCTGGGCGGCCAGGGGCCGATCCAGCTCACCATGACGATCAACGGCGAGCAGCGCCTCGGCGGCGGCTCCGAGTTCCACGTGGTGCAGCCGCACAACCACGCGGCGAAGCTCGGCACGCTGCGCAACGCCACCCAGGACGACGCGCGTGAGGCCATCGACACCGCGCTGGCCGCCGCCCCGGCCTGGCAGGCGCTCTCCTTCGACTCGCGCGCCGCGATCTTCCTGCGTGCCGCCGACCTGCTGGCCGGCCCGTGGCGCGAGACGCTGGCCGCCGCCACCATGCTCGGCCAGTCGAAGACCGCCCAGCAGGCGGAGATCGACACCCCCTGCGAGCTGGTCGACTTCCTGCGCTTCAACGTGCACTTCGCCCGGCAGATCCTGGCCGAGCAGCCGATCTCCTCGGACGGCGTGTGGAACCGCATGGACCACCGCCCGCTGGAGGGCTTCGTCTACGCGATCACCCCGTTCAACTTCACCGCGATCGCCCTCAACCTGCCGACCGCGCCCGCGCTGATGGGCAACGTGGTGATCTGGAAGCCGTCCCCGACGCAGCAGTTCGCCGCGCACTACCTGATGCGTCTGCTGGAGGCCGCCGGCCTGCCCAAGGGCGTCATCAACATGGTCACCGGTGACGGCCTGGACGTCTCCGAGGTCGCGCTGAAGCACCCCGCGCTGGCCGGCATCCACTTCACCGGCTCCACCCCCACCTTCCAGCACCTGTGGCGCACGGTCGGCGAGAACATCTCCAACTACCGCACCTACCCGCGGATCGTCGGCGAGACCGGCGGCAAGGACTTCCTGGTCGCCCACCCGTCCGCCGACAAGGCGATCCTGAAGACCGCGATGACCCGCGGCGCCTTCGAGTTCCAGGGCCAGAAGTGCTCGGCGCTGTCCCGCGCGTACGTCCCGGCCTCGATCTGGGCCGAGCTGAAGGACGACTTCCGCGACGAGGTCGAGTGGCTCACCATGGGTGACGTCACCGACCTGGCGAACTTCATGGGCGCCGTCATCGACGAGCGTGCGTTCGCCAAGAACAAGGCCGCGATCGACCGCGCCCAGGCAGACCCGAAGGTCGAGGTCCTGGCGGGCGGCACGTACGACGACTCGGTCGGCTACTTCGTCCGCCCGACCGTGCTGGTCTGCGAGGACCCGACCGCCGAGTACTTCAAGGACGAGTACTTCGGCCCGATCCTCTCCGTGCACGTCTACGAGGACGACAAGTACGACGAGATGCTCGCGCAGATGGAGTCGGTGTCGTCCTACGGCCTGACCGGCTCGATCATCGCCCAGGACCGCGAGGCCGTGCAGCACGCCATGCACGTGCTGCGCAACGCCGCCGGCAACTTCTACATCAACGACAAGCCGACCGGCGCCGTCGTCGGCCAGCAGCCCTTCGGCGGCGGCCGGGCCTCCGGCACCAACGACAAGGCCGGTGCCAAGCAGAACCTGATGCGCTGGACGTCCACCCGGTCCATCAAGGAGACGTTCGTCCCGCCGACGGACTACCGCTACCCGCACATGGGCTGACCCAGCCCCGCTGTGCTCTTCGGCGGGGCGGCCGCCACCCCGGCCGCCCCGCCACCTCTCGCCACCAGCTGAACCTTGATCCGGGAGTACCGATGCTCCGTTCCGCCCTCCTCGCCGCCTCGCGCTCCCCGCAGGTGCGCACCATGGTCGAGAAGTTCCCGCCCACCCACGCGATAGTCGAGCGCTTCGTCGCCGGTGACCGCCTCGACCAGGGCGTGGACGCGACCGAGACGCTGGTCAACAGCGGCCGCAAGGTCACCCTCGACCACCTCGGCGAGGACACCAAGGACGCCGCCCAGGCGGCCGGCACCGCCCTGGCGTACGAGCACCTGCTGACCGCCCTCAAGGAGACCGGCCTCGCCGCGAACGCCGAGGTCTCCGTCAAGCTCTCCGCGGTCGGCCAGTTCCTGCCCGTGGACGGCGAGAAGATCGCGCTGGAGAACGCCCGCCGGATCTGCCAGGCCGCCGCCGACGCCGGCACCACGGTGACCCTCGACATGGAGGACCACACCACCACCGACTCCACCCTCGGCATCGCCCGCGAACTGCGCGCCGACTTCCCGTGGCTCGGCGTCGTCCTGCAGGCCTACCTGCGGCGCACCGAGGCCGACTGCCGAGACCTCTCCCACGAGGGCTCCCGGGTGCGCATCTGCAAGGGTGCCTACAAGGAGCCCGAGTCGGTCGCCTTCCAGGGCAAGCACGAGGTCGACCTCGCGTACGTCCGCGCGCTGAAGGTCCTGATGGCCGGTCAGGGCTACCCGATGGTGGCCTCGCACGACCCCAACATGATCAAGATCGCGGGCCAGCTGGCCGAGTGGAACCGCCGCGACGTCACCTCCTTCGAGTACCAGATGCTGTTCGGCATCCGCCCCGAGGAGCAGCTCCGCCTCGCCGAGGCCGGCAACACCATGCGCGTGTACCTGCCGTACGGCCAGGAGTGGTACGGCTACTTCATGCGCCGCCTCGCGGAGCGCCCCGCGAACCTGACGTTCTTCCTGCGGGCGATGGCCACCCGCGGCTGACGTCGGCTCAACTCCCGCACGGGGCCCGTGGCATGACGCCACGGGCCCCGTCGGCGTGCGGAGGGCCGTCAGCCGGCCGCGCCGCGCAGGCCGATCAGACAGTGCAGGGAGGTGGGGCGGCCCCCGGTGAAGGAGGGGTCGGTGAGGGTGTCGGCGAGTTCCGTGAGGATGCCGACGGCGGTCCGGAACTCCCCGGGGGCCCGGTCGTGCAGGAGGGTGAGGTCGGTCACGACGATCAGGGCGGTGTCGCCGGGGGCCCCGTGCAGGCCGCTCCACAGCGAGTCGGCGAGGGCGTCCCAGCCGCGCCGGCCGAGCAGTGGCGGGTCCATGGGGAGCGCGCCGCGCACGGCGTCGAAGAAGTCGGCGCGGGAGGCGGCCGCGGCGGTGTCGACCCGGTAGCGCAGGACGGCGTCCCGGGCTGCTGCGGCCCGGCCGATCGCGGACGGATCGACCAGGGTGACCCCGGGGGCGCTCAGAGCATCGCCGCCGCGGGCTGGACCATGGAGCGGGCGGTTTTGGCGTCGACGTATTCGCCGAGGGCGGTCATGACCCATTCGCCGGAGAACTGTCGGACGAGTTTGCACATGGCGACGCCGGTGCGGGGTTCGGCGTGGGTGAGGTCGAAGCGGACGAGTTCCTCGCCGGTGGCGGCGTCGGTCAGGCGGCAGTAGGCGTTCTTGATGTCGGTGAACTTCTGGCCGGAGAAGGAGTTGACGACGAAGACCAGGCCGCAGACCTCGGGCGGCAGGCCTTCGAGGTGGACGGTGATGGCTTCGTCGTCGCCGCCGCCCTTGCCGGTCAGGTTGTCGCCGGAGTGGGCGATGGCGCCGTTGAAGACCGAGAGCTTCATGAACCAGGCGGTGTCGATCTTCTCGCGGCGGGCGTCGAAGGCGATCACCGAGGCGTCCAGGTCGATGCCGCGGCCGTGGTGCGCGGGCTCCCAGCCCAGGCCCATCCGGATCGAGGCGAGGAACGGCTTGCCGGCCTTCTCCAGGGAGACCGAGCCGCCCTTGACCAGGTTGACCTTGCCCTTGTCGAGGGTGATCTTGCCGACGGCGGGGGAGCCGGACGGCATGGGGGGTGCGGCCGCGGCCGGTGCGTCCTCGACGGTGACGCCGAAGTCGGTGGCGATGCCGGCCAGGCCGTTGGCGTAGCCCTGGCCGACGGCGCGGATCTTCCATTCGGCGCCGCGCCGGTACACCTCGACCACCACCAGGGCGGTCTCGCCGCCGAGCCGGGGCGGGGTGAAGGCGAACAGTTCGCGGCCGCTGTCGGCGTCCCGGACGGTCGCGGTGGGCTCGGTGCCGGCGAAGGTGGCCTGCCGGTCGTCGAGGGAGGCGGTGACCACGATCCGGGTGACGTCGGCGGGCACGCCCGCGGTGTCGACGGTGATCGCGTCGGGGTTGCCGCCGGCGGCCGGACGGTGCGTCACACCGGGGCCGGTGGGGGCGTTGAAGAAGACGAAGTCGGCGTCCGAACGGACCTTGCCGGACTGGGTCAGCAGCAGCGCGGACACGTCCAGCTGCTTGCGCGCGGTGACCTCCACCACGACCCGGCTCGCGCCGAGCGACGCATTGCCGCCCCGCACCAGAACTGTCGTCACGTGCTCCTCCTCGACTCGCCGCCGCGACACACCCTAGCCAACTCCCCGGACCGCCCCTGGTACGCCGCCAGCGAATCCGGGTCGAACCCGCTTGCCGGTCCCGGGCGGGCTCGGCGAGCATGCAGTCATGCCAGCACTGCAACGAGCCGAAGCAACTGTCCGTGCCCGCCTGTTGGCGGTCCACGGCTACACCGTCGACCTCGACCTGACCCGCGGACCGGACCGGTTCGGCAGCACCACCGTGATCCGGTTCGGATGCGCCGAGCCCGGCAGCGACAGCTTTGTCGACCTGGAGCCGGCCACCCTGCACCGGGCCGTCCTGAACGGGCAGCCGCTGGACGTGGCCGCCCTGGACGGCAACCGGCTCGCGCTGCCCGGACTGCGCGCCGAGAACGAGCTGCTGATCGAGGCCGAGATGCGCTACTCGCGCACCGGCGAGGGCCTGCACCGCTACACCGACCCCGCCGACGACGCGGTCTACCTGTACGCCACCTGCGGCCCCGACCTGGCGGCCAAGGTGTTCGCCTGCTTCGACCAGCCCGACCTGAAGGCCCCCATCACCCTCACCGCCACCGCCCCCGAGGACTGGACCCTGGTCTCCAACGGGGCGCCGGTCAAGTCCGAGGGCGGGCACTGGGAGTTCGTCGCCACCAAGCCGATCTCCACCTACCTGTTCACCGTGGTGGCCGGCCCGCTGCACTCGGTGTACGGCGAGCACGACGGCATCCCGCTCGGCCTGCACGCCCGCCGCTCGCTGGCCGCCGAACTCGACCGCGAGGCCCCCGAGTTGTTCGAGGTGACGGCCGCCTCGTTCGACCGGCTGCACGAATTCTTCGACGAGCGCTACCCGTTCGGCGAGTACCACCAGGCGTTCGTCCCCGAGTTCAACTGGGGCGCGATGGAGAACCCCGGCTGCGTGGTCTTCCGCGACGAGATGCTGTTCCGCTCGCCGGCCACCGACGTCGAGCGGGAGCGCCGCGCCATGGTGGTCTGCCACGAGATGGCCCACATGTGGTTCGGCGACCTGGTCACCATGCGCTGGTGGGACGACCTGTGGCTGAACGAGTCGTTCGCCGAGATGCTCGGCTACCGGATCGCCGCCGAATCCACCCGCTTCACCGGCACCTGGACCGGCTTCTCGGTGCAGCGCAAGGGCTGGGGCTACGACGCCGACCAGCGCGCCTCCACCCACCCGGTGGCCGGCAACGGCACTCGCTCGGTCGCCGAGGCGATGGTCAACTTCGACGGCATCTCCTACGCCAAGGGCGCCTCCGTGCTGCGCCAGCTGGTCGCCTGGCTCGGCGACGAGGCGTTCTTCACCGGCCTGAACGCCTACTTCGCCGACCACCTGTACGGCAACGCCGAACTGCCCGACTTCCTGGCCGCGCTGGCCACCGCCAGCGGCCGTGACGTGCACGCCTGGGCCGAGAGCTGGCTGCGCACCAGCGGCGTCGACACGCTGCGCGCCGAGACCGAGCGCGCCGACGACGGCACCCTGACCGCGCTCACCGTGGTCAACGAGGGCGAGCGGCCGCACCTGATCGAGGTCGGCGGCTACCGGATCGAGGACGGCCGGGTCGTCCCCGTCGGCCGCGCCGCCGTCGAGCTCGCCCCCGGCCGCCGGGTCGCCGTGCCCGCCCTGGTGGAGGCCGGTGCGCAGCTGGTCGTCCCCAACGACGGCGACCTCAGCTGGGCCAAGATCCGGCTGGACGCGCACTCCTGGCAGCTCGTCACCGAATCGCTGTCCGCAGTCGAGGACGACGTCACCCGCGCCGTGCTCTGGGCACACGCCCGCGACCTGGTCCGGGACGCCGAGCTCGACCCGGTCGCCTACCTCGGCCTGCTGGAGCGGCACCTGCCCGCCGAGACCTCCGACGCGATCGTCGAGGCGGTGCTCACCTTCGCCCACCTCCACGTCGTCGGCCGGCACCTGACCGGCGAACGCCGCACCGAAGGCCTGGCCGCGCTCAGCCGCACCGCCCGCGCGCTGGTCACCGGCGGCGCCGGCGACGGCATCCGGCTGGCCGCGCTGCGGGTCGCCGTGGAGGCCTCCGGCGGCGAGCAGCAACTCGCCGAACTGCGCGGCTGGCTGGCCGGCGACGGGGTCCCCGCCGGGCTGGAGATCGGCCCCGAGCTGCGCTGGGCGGGCCTGGCCCGACTGGCCTCGCTCGGCGAACTCTCCGAGGAGGAGATCGCTGCGGAGCTCGCCCGCGAGCCCGGCACCGAGGCCGAGTTCGGCGCCGCGCAGTGCCGGGCGGCCCGGCCGGAGAGTGCGGCCAAGGCCGCGGCGTGGCAGGTCCTGTTCACGCCCGAGTCGATGTCCAACCGTCTGCTGGAGGCCACCGCGCGTGGTTTCTGGGCCTCCGGTGACCCGGAGGAGAAGGCCGCGTACGCGCTGCGGTACTTCGAGCGGATCGGGGAGGCCTCGGACCGCGGCGACATTGTCGCGCACTTGCTCGGGGGGACGCTGTTCCCGGTGGACCAGGCGACGCCCGAGGTGGTGGCCGCGGCCGAAGCTGCGCTCGCGGAGCCGGAGTTGACGCCCGGGCTGCGGCGGAACCTGGCCGACTGCGCGGACGATTTGCGGCGGGCGCGGGCGATTCGGGTGGCGTTCGAGTAGGGGCGCGAAAGCAGGGGCCCGGGGACAGCGGTTGTCCGTGGCTGCGGAGGGTCAGAGACGGGGACCAGAAACGGCGGACCGCTCCGCGCCCTGTTGATCCTCCGCAGGCACGGCCCCGCCGTTCCCCGGGCCCCTGAATGCGCACCTCCGGGCCCCTGAATGCGCACCCCGGGCCCCTGGAGGGGGCTTCACTTCCGCACTGCCGGAGGCTCAGAAGCTGCCGCGGGCTGCGACTGCGCGGGTGGTGGGGAGGGCGAAGGCGGAGGCGGTCCAGGTTTCCGGGGTGGTGGGGGTGGGGGCGGCGAGGGCGCCGGTGACGGTGAAGGTGTAGGTGCCGGGGGGCAGTTGGAGGTGGGACGGGGTGGTGAAGCGGTAGATCAGGGTGTCGCGTTCGAGGGCGATGGTGGCGACCGCGCCCGGCAGGTCGGTGGCGGGGACGGTGCCGGGGAGGGCGGCGGGGCGGGCGAGGCGGAACTCGACCTGGAGGGCCGTCATCGTTTCGCCGAGCTGGATCTGTACGACGTGCCGGGTGCCGGCGCGGCCCAGGGCGTCGACCCGGGCGGTGCCGCTCAGCGGCTGCGAGGGGGCGGGCGCGGCCGTCGGTGAGGGCTCGGCGGGGTTCAGGGGCGAGTGGGTGTCGCTCGGGGACGGCGTCGGGGACGGCGTGGTGGGGCCGGCGGGGATCGACGGCGAGGGCCGGGTCGACGGGGCGGCGGGGATGCTCGGCGAAGTGGAGGGTGCGGCCGGGCCGGTGGCGGCTGCGGGGCGGGCTCCGGTGCGGGTCGGGCCCGGGACGGGGGAGGCGGTCGCGGAGCCGCGCGGGGGCGGCGGGGTGTCGGTGGGCTCGTCGACGGGGGTGGCGTCGGTCGTGGGCGAGGCGTCGGGGCTGGGGACGGGCGGGCCGCCGACGGTGACTCCGGGGCGGCGGCCGATCTGCTGCTGTTCGTTCAGCAGCCAGGTGGTGGCCAGGCTGATGCCGACCACCGTGGACATCGCCATCGCCGCGCCGGAGAAGCGGATGGTGGGCAGCCGGAGCCGTCCGCCGAAGGGCCGGGGGCGGCCGTGCCGGCCGGTTCGCCCGGCGGCGACGGGCCGGGAGTGCTCGCGGAGCGCCACCGGGCTCCCCTTCCTGGGTCTGGTCCGCGTCCGGCGTTCGGTCCGAACGCCACGCCGCATCCCGCGCCGCCGGGGGTGCCCGGACGAACGGCGGAGGAAGGACGAGAGTACCAGCGGCCTGACGGTCCGCCAGATTCCGGACCGAACCCGGGTGCGAATCGGGCCGCCGCCCGCCGGCCGGAAGCGGACATCCGTGCAACCCCCTGCAACCGTTGCGGGCGCCGGTGTGCGGGAGCAGGCTTGGCGGACACCCAGCCGTCCCGGAGAGACAGCCATGCCGCGCGATCCGCTGCCCGCCCCGTCCGACCAGCCGCTCGCCGCCACCCCCACGGGCGGCGAGCCGGCCGGAGCCGCCGTGCCCCGGGTGCTGGAGGAGACGCTGGTGCTGCGGATCGCGCTGGACGAGGAGCAGGTCGGCGAGGTGCGGACGCGGTTCCGCTACGACGCCGCCGCGCCGTACGAGGTGCGCCTGACGTTCCACGCGGGGCGTCCCGACGAGGCGGACTGGGTGTTCTCCCGCGATCTGCTGCGGGACGGCCTGGATTCGCTGTCCGGCCAGGGCGACGTCAAGTTGTGGCCCACCCACTGCCCGTGCCACGGGTTCACCCTGCACCTGGCGCTGGAGTCCCCGCACGGCAGTGCGCTGCTGGAGGTGCCCCGGTCGCAGGTGAAGGACTGGCTGGAGCGCAGCTACCGGATCGTCCCGGACGGCCAGGAGGCCGAACTGCTGCCCGACGACGAGGAGTTGGCGCAGCTGCTGGCCGAGGGCTGAGCCGCTCCGGGCAGTCGCAGTACGCCGTGTGCCAGGTCGGCCCGCAGTGCCCGTACGGCCGGGGCGGCCGAGCCGGGCAGCAGGTCGTACGGGTCGTCGGGACCGAGCACCGTCACCTGGGCGCAGGCCGCCAGCCGGTACGGGCGGGCTTCCAGCAGCGGGCCCAAGTGCCTTCGCAGGCGGGAGAGTTCGGCGCGGACGGTGACGGTGCGGGCGGCGTCGGCGAACAGTTCCCCGGCGAGTTCGGCGGCGCTCAGGCCGTCCCGGTGCAGGGCCAGCAGCAGGAGCAGTTCGGTGTGCCGCGGGCTCGGGGTGTGCGACCAGCTGCCGGCGCTGCCGTTCACCCGCAGCTCGGGACGGTCGGTGCGGCGCAGGTCGAGTTCGATCAGGCCGGCGCCGGGGTGCTCGGCGTCCTCGGCGGGCCGCGGCGCGGACGGGCGGATCAGCCAGCCGTCGGCCAGCGGCTCCACCACGCACTCGCCGAGGGTCGGTACCCAGCGCACCCCGCCGCCCTCCCAGTTCTCGGCGGGCAGCGCCAGCCGGGGCGAGGCGGGGACGCCGACCGCGGCGGCCGTCCAGCCGGCCGGGTCGACCACCAGCGCGGGGCCGCCGAAGCGGGCCAGCAGCGGTACCGCGACGGTGCGCAGGTGGTGCAGGGCCTCCAGGTGGGCGGCGCGCAGTTCGGTCTCGGCGAGGCGGGCGGCGGTCAGCGCGAGCTGCCGCAGGTAGTGGCGGTCGCCCGCGGCGGGGCCGCTCAGGTCGACCACGCCGGCCGGGCGGCCGGTGCGCGGGTCGCGGATCGGCACGCCGTAGCAGCTCCAGTTCTGGTGGCTGCGCAGGTAGTGCTCGGCGGAGTGCACCTGGGCGGGCCGGCCGGTGCGGGCGGCCAGGCCGATGGCGTTGGTGCCCACCTCCTCCTCGGCCCACAGCGCGCCCTGCTCGAAGCCGATCGAGTCCACCGCGCGGCGCAGCCGCTGCTCGCCGTCCATCCACAGGACCCGGGCCTTGGGGTCGGAGACCGCGAGCACCAGCGGGGTGGAGTCGCCGGGGGCGAACAGGGTGGAGCGCAGCACCGGCAGGACGGCGGCCAGGCCGGTGGCGCGGCGCAGTTCCTCCAGTTCGGCGGGCGGCAGCCGGTGGGTCTCGCGGGGGCGTTCCGGGTCCAGGCCGAGGCGGCGCAGGCGGGCCCAGGAGTCCTCGATCTCCGGTCGGACGGGGTGGGCGTCGTCGGGGGCGGGCCGCTCGCCCGCCATGATCCGTTCGTATGCGCGGGCGGGGATGTGCACGCGGGTCGGGGGCCGGACGCCTCTGCTGCCGTGCTGCATGCGTACCCCCCGTGTCGACGTCGGCTGTCAGCGTAGGCCGATTCGGCGTGGACACGCCGAACCGGGGAAATGATCTCGTGCACGCGGCGCCCGCCGGTCGGTTCCGCCCGGTCAGCGGTGCTGTGCGGGGCGCTCGCCCTGGGCGGTTTCGACGGCCCGGTGGAGGTCGTGGCCGGCCTCCGCGATGGTGACGGCGGTGCCGGCCAGGCAGCCGGCCAGCGCGAGCGCGGCCAGGGCGCGGGAGGCGCGGCGGTGGCGCGGGGGGCCGGGGGCGAGCAGGGCGCGGACCCGGCGGGGCACCGGGCCACCGGCGGCGGCGGGCGCGAGCCGGGGGCGCGGGGCGGCCGGGGCGCGGGCGGCGGCGAGTGCGGCGCGGCCGATCGCCCGGGCGATGAGCGCCCGGTCGCCGACCTCGGCGGCGGCGCACTCGTCGGCCCAGCGCTCCAGGTGGTAGCCGAGCGAGCCGCGCAGCGGCCGCAGCGCGGGGTGGCAGGCGGCGGCGTACTCGGCGGCGGCCAGCAGCAGGTGGTGGCGGCCGGCCAGGTGGGCGCGCTCGTGGGCGAGCAGCGCGGCCCGCTCGGGGGCGCTGAGCGCGGCCAGCATGCCGGTGGTGGCGACGATCCGGGGCGGGCGGCCGGGCAGCGCGTAGGCGTCGGCGCGGTCGTCGTCGAGGACGGTGAGCGCGGCCGGGCCGGTGCGGCGCAGCCGGTCGCGCAGGCCGGTGGGGGCGCCGCCGGTGGCGCGGCGGGCGCGGCGCAGGTCGGCCAGCTGGTGGTGGGCGGTGCGGGCGGCGAGTGCGCCGATCACCAGCAGGGCGAGCGCGGCGGCGGCCGCGGCGGGCGCCCACTGCGTGCCGGAGAGTGCGTCGGGCAGGCCGTGGGCGGGGGAGAAGTGGGCGAGCGCGCCGACGTACGGCAGGTGCAGCAGGCCGGTGACGGTGAGCAGGCCGAGCGAGCCCAGCGCGGCGGTGCCGAGGACGACGGCGGTGCTGGCCAGGGTGAGTGCGGCGGCGCGCGGGGCGAGCTGCTCGGTGAGCCGGCGGGCCAGCGGGGCGGCGAGCAGCGGCAGCAGCAGCGGGATCCAGACGGCCCAGGTCACGGTTGCTCCCCGAGCAGTTCGCGGAGCAGCCGTTCGTCCTCGCCGGACAGGTCGGAGACGAACCGGGCGAGCACGGTGGAGCGGTCGCGGCCGCGTTCGAGTTCGGTGCGCATCCGGCGGGCGGCGAGGCCGTCGGCGTCCTGGACGGTCGGGGTGTAGGCGAAGGCCCGGCCCGCCTTGGTGCGGGCGACGGTGCCCTTCTCGTGCAGCCTGGCCAGGATGGTGGCGATGGTGGTGCGGGCCAGGTCGGCGTCGAGCGCGTCCTGCACCTGTTGCGGCGTGAGCGGGGTGCCGGCGGCCCAGAGGACGGCGAGCACCTGGGCTTCGAGCTCTCCCGCCGGCCGACGGGCGGTCGTGTCCGTCATGTCGCGCGAACCTCCGGCGTTCGTCTACAGTCCTGTCGATCGACGTCTACACCACTGTAGACGCCAAGGGGGTGCCCGGAACCGGACCCCCCCAAGGTAACGGGAGGTCCGCCAGCCTTGCCCCAGTCACTGCTCCTCGGAACCGCGAGCACGCCGCACGCCGCGTCCGTTCTGGTACATGTTGTCCCTGTGACTCCGAACGTTCATCCCTCCGCCCGCCTGCTCGCCTACGACGGCAGTGGCATCGACGGCAGCCTCTACACCCGGGTCACCGGGTGGGCCGAGTCCGCCCCGCACTGGTTCGACCAGCTGACCAAGGAATGGTCCGCGTACGGCCTCGCGGTGTTCGCGCTGCTGATGGTGTGGGGCTGGTGGCGGGCCCGGGCCGCCGACTCGGTGGTGATGGCCCGGGTGCTGGCCTCGCCGCTGATCGTGGTCGGCGCGTACCTGGTCAACTCGGTCTTCAAGGGGATCGTCGAGGAGAACCGGCCCTGCCAGCAGATTCCCGGCAGCTTCACCCTCGAGGCCTGCCCGGCGCCCGGCGACTGGTCGTTCCCCAGCAACCACACGGTGATCGCGTTCGCCGCCGCCACCGCGCTCTGGTACGCCGACCGCCGGCTCGGCTGGATCGGCCTGGTCGCCGCCGTGCTGATGGGCGCCTCCCGGGTCTGGGTCGGCGCGCACTACCCGCACGACGTGGCGGTGGCCGCGGTGGTCGGCATCGTGGTGGCGCTCCCGCTGGCGGCGCTCGCCGTACGGGCCGCACCGCTGGTCGACCGCCTGCGAACCGGCCCGCTGGGCCCCGTTCTCGGAGCCGGAGCCGCCTGACCTCTCGCAGGTTGTATGGACAACTCTTGCGGGCGGTTCACCTGCCCGACGGGAGCCGGACGACCTGCGGCCACCTCGGCGCCCGAGCCTGTCCGCATGAAGGTAATCGTCGTAGGAGCCGGCGTGCTGGGCACCATGCACGCCTGGCAGGCCGTCGAGCGCGGCCACGAGGTCGTCCACATCGAGCGCGAGGCCGAGGCGCGCGGCGCGTCCGTCCGCAACTTCGGACTGGTCTGGGTCAGCGGACGCGCCGCCGGTGAGGAACTCGAGGTCGCGCTGCGCGCCCGCGAACTCTGGGAGCAGATCGGCGCCCGCGTCCCCGGCCTCTGGTTCCGCCCCAACGGCTCGCTCACGCTGGCCCGCACCGAGGCCGAACTCGCCGTCGCCGAAGCCGCCGTGAAGCTGCCCGACGCCGCCGCCCGCGGCTACCGGCTGCTCGACGCCCACCAGGTCCGGGCCGTCAACCCGGCGCTGCGCGGCGACTTCCTCGGCGGCCTGCACTGCACCCGGGACGGCGCCGTCGAATCCCGGGTCGCCCAGCCCGCGCTGCGCGCCGCGCTGGAGGCCACCGGCCGCTACACCTTCCTGCCCGGACGCGAGGTCCGCGAGGTGGTCAACGCCGCCGCCGTCCGCGACGACCACGGGCAGCTGCACCAGGGCGACCAGGTCATCCTGTGCACCGGCGCCTGGCTCGGCGGCCTGGTCCGCGAACTCGCCCCTGACCTTCCGGTGCGCCGGGTGCGCCTGCAGATGATGCAGACCGACCCGCTGGGCGAGACGCTCACCACCTCGGTCGCCGACGGCGACTCGTTCCGCTACTACCCCGCCTTCATCGGCCCCGAGCTGGACGCGCTGCGCGCCGGCCAGCCGCAGCCGCCGGTCGCCGCCGAGCACAAGATGCAGCTGCTGATGGTCCAGCGCAAGGACGGCGGCCTCACCATCGGCGACACCCACGAGTACGACCAGCCGTTCGGCTTCGACGTGGTCGAGGACCCCTACGAGCACGTCGCCGAGGTCGCCGAGACGCTGCTCGGCCGCCCGCTGCCGAAGATCCGCCGCCGCTGGGCCGGCGTCTACGCCCAGTGCCTGGACACCACCCGGGTGGTGCACCGCCAGCAGATCACCGAGGGCACCTGGCTGGTCACCGGCCCCGGCGGCCGCGGCATGACCTGCTCGCCCGCCATCGCCGAGACCACCGCCGACCTCGCCGGCCTCTGACACCTTCGATCGCATAGGCAGAACATGACCACGCACGATGTGACCCTGGTGGTGCTCGACATGGCCGGCACCACCGTCGCCGACGACGGCCTGGTGGAGCTCGCCTTCGCCGCCGCCGCCCGCTCCCAGGGCGTCGAACCCGGCAGCCCCGAGCACGCCGGCATGCTGGCGCACGTCCGCGCCACCATGGGCGAGTCCAAGATCTCGGTCTTCCGTCACCTGTTCGGCGACGAGGACCGCGCCCAGGCCGCCAACCTGGCCTTCGAGGCCGGCTACGACAGCCTGGTCGACGAAGGCCGCTGCGAGGCGCTGCCCGGCGCCGCCGAGGCGATCGCCGAACTGCGCGGGCAGGGACGGAAGGTCGTCCTCACCACCGGCTTCTCCCGCACCACCCAGGACCGCATCCTGGCTGCGCTCGGCTGGGAGTCCGTCGCCGACCTGACGCTGTGCCCCGCCGACGCGGGCCGCGGCCGCCCCTACCCCGACATGGTGCTCACCGCGCTGCTGCGCACCCGCACCGACTCGGTCCGGCAGATCGCGGTGGCCGGCGACACCGGCTACGACATGCTCACCGGCACCCGGGCCGGCGCGTCCGTGGTGGCCGGCGTGCTCACCGGTGCCCACGACGAGGCCCGGCTGCGCGCCGACGGCGCCACCCATGTGCTCGGCTCGATCGCCGAGCTGCCGGGGGTGCTGCTGGGCTGAGGTGCTGTACGGCTGAGGTGCTGTACGGCTGGCGTGCTGTACGGCTGAGGTGCTGTACGGCTGGCGTGCTGCTCGGCTGACGTGCTGTTCAGTGGCCCCGGGGCGGTGACGCCCCGGGGCGCGCGGGGGCCAGCCCGAGGGCGCGCGTGGGATGGCCCGATGGTTGTTCGCGTGCTTATCTGACGGTATGTCGCTCTCACTGAGGTCGGTCGGCCTGCTCACGCTCGGACTGGCGCTGGCCGCCGGCTGCGGATCGCCCGCCAAGAGTCCGTCCCCGAGCCCCGCGACCGGCAGCGCCGAGCCGACCACGAACGAGCAGCCCACCGGCCCGTCGCCGTCGCTCTCGCCGACCGCCTCGCCGTCGCCGACCGCCTCGCCGACCGCCCAGCCGTCGGCGGCCGCCGCCGACCTCGCCGGGCAGCGGATCGTCTACTCCTACCCCGGCACCACCCCGCCCGCCGCGCTGCTGCAACGCATCCGCGAAGGCCGGGTGGCCGGAGTGATCTTCTTCGCCGAGAACGTCGGCAACGACCCGTCCGTGCTGCGCACCGCCGTCAGCCAGCTCCGGCAGGCCGAGCAGCAGGCCCCGCACCCCCGGCCGCTGCTGCTGATGACCGACCAGGAAGGCGGCCTGGTCCGGCGACTGCCCGGCGGGCCCGCCCAGTCCGCGAAGGACGTCGGCCGGGCCGCCAACCCCACCGCCGCCGCCACCGCGACCGGCGGCCAGGCCGCCGCGACGCTCTCCGGCTTCGGCCTCAACCTCAACCTGGCGCCCGTCCTCGACGTCTTCCGCACCCCCGGCGACTTCGCCGACAGCGCCCAGCGCTCGTACAGCACCGACCCCGCGGTCGTGGGCAAGCTCGGCTCCGCGTTCATCAAGGCCCAGCAGGGCGCCGGCGTCGCCGCCACCGCCAAGCACTTCCCCGGCCTCGGCAGCGCCCCCGCCGGAGCCAACACCGACGAGGAACCCGTCACCCTGAACGTCTCGGCGAACCAGCTGCGCACCGTCGACGAACGCCCCTACCAGGACGCGGTCGCCGCCAACGTCAAACTGGTGATGCTCTCCTGGGCGATCTATCCGGCCCTCGACCCCGGCACCCCCGCCGGGATGTCCGGCACCATCGTCCGCGACGAACTCCGCGACCGCCTCCACTTCCAGGGCGTCACCGTCACCGACGCGCTGGAGGCCAAGGCACTCGACCCCGTCGGGGGCACCGACAAGCGTGCGCTCGCCGTCGCGGACGCGGGAGTCGACCTGATCCTGTGCTCCGCCCGCGACGTCAACCAGGGCGACCAGGCCGCGACGGCCCTGGCGGGCGCGCTGGACTCCGGGGACCTGGACCGGGACGCGTTCACCGCCTCCGCGAACCGGGTGGACGCGCTGCGGGACTCGCTCAAGTAGCGGGCGGCGCAGGCGGGTTCAGCGTTCGGTGGAGGGCAGGTGTCAGGCTGCGAGGCGGCGGCGGAGCTCGCGGAGCTGCTCGTCCGAGGCCAGCGGCGCGGACGGGACCGGAAGGATCTCCTCCCGGCTGTCGTCCGGAAGGTCCGACCAGGCAGGGAGACGGCCGGTTGCCTCGCGGTGCAGGATGGCGAGGCGGCGGCGCGCCGTCGGTGTCGACGGCGGGTTGCGCTCGGGATCGGGCCAGACCAGCAGCTTGAGGCGGCGGGCCGGGTCGCGAAACTGCCGTTCGAACGCTTCGAGTTCGGGCCAGGTCAGCGCGTCGTCCAGGAAGTTCCACCGGCCGACCTGGGCCGCGTGCATCCAGTCGTGGTACGCCTTGGCGAAACGGCGGCGGATCGTCAGGTCGGTCGGGTAGCTCGACACCAGGCCGCGCAGCCGCCGCCGGGCCAAGTCGTCCCGGTGCTCGCGCAGGTCGGTGTCGACCTTGGCCAGGGTGGACTCGATGCTCACGGCCCGGATCATTGCCGCCCAGGGGGCGGCTGGTCAACCGAGTTGGTGCAGGACCAGCGCGATCAGGGCCGTGCCGGCGGCGACGAGCAGCGTCAGGCGGAAGGCGGCGACGTGCATCGGCATTCCGGGCGGGGGTGGCGCGAACTCGGGCTGTGGCGAATGTTGTTGGGGCTGAGGTGGGATCGGGCACGGGTTCGTCGTCGCCGCGTCGTCCGGGTGGTCGGGCCAGGTGGGTGGGGTGCCGGTGGCCTGGTGGTGGAGGGCGGCGAGTCGGCGGCGGGCGAGCGGGGTCGGCGGCGGGTTGTGCGTGGGATCGGGCCAGCGCAGGACGGCCAGCCGGCGTGACGGGGCGCGGAAGCGGCGTTCGAAGGCGAGGAGTTCGTCCGTGGTGAGCGATTCGTCCAGGTAGCTCCACCGGCCCGACTCGTCGAGGTGGCCGATCCGGCGGTAGTGCTCGGCGAGGCGGCGGCGGAGCGCCAGGTCGGTCGGGCGGCTCGTCAGCAGGCCGAGCAGACGTTGGCGGGCCAGGCCGGGGCGGCCCTCGCGGGCGTCCTTCTCGGCTCTGGCCAGGGTGGATTCGGTCATTTGGTGGACGCTTTCACAGGAACCGGAGGACGGTGGTGATCGTGCCGATCACGGCCGGGGAGAGGAGGGCGGCGGGGGTGATCAGGCAGGTGGGGAGCAGGAAGCCGCGGGGTTCGGGCCCGGGACCCGGTCCTCCGGGCGATGTACGGATCGGTCCAGGTGACCGGGCCGCCGTCGCCGCCGACGGCGGGCTCGCGGAGGGCGGGCTCGCGGAGGGGGGACTCGCGGAGGGCGGGCTCGCGGAGGGCGGGCTCGCGGAGGGCGGGCTCGCGGAGGGCGGCAAGGCGGGCGCGGGCCGTCCCGGTCGGGGCGTGGTCCTCGGGGGCGCGCCGGCAGAGGGCGATCATCCGGCGCGGCGGATCCGGGTGGCGGGCCTCGAACGCCGCGGTCTCCGCCGGGTCGGCGGACTCGTCCAGGAAGTTCCAGCGCCTCGCCTCGGCCGGCTCGCCGTACAGGCGGTACACGGTGGCCGGCCGGTGGCGCGCCGTCAGGTCGGTCGGGTGGTCCGCGATCAGGCTGCGCAG
>NZ_JBIUCB010000009.1:54585-153096 GCF_044593455.1 Kitasatospora sp. NPDC051984 | reverse complement strand
AGCCGCTGCCGGGCCATCGGGACGCGGCCGGCAGCCGGATCGGCGTCGGCGCGGGCGAGGGTGGCTTGCAGGGGCATGAGGGGATGCTGGCCGAGTGGCGGCGGGGTGGTCAACTCGGTTTCTTTACAGGTCAGCGGGTGGACCGCAGGTCGGTCGGGTGGTCCGCGATCAGGCTGCGCAGCCGCTGCCGGGCCATCGGGACGCGGCCGGCAGCCGGATCGGCGTCGGCGCGGGCGAGGGTGGCTTGCAGGGGCATGAGGGGATGCTGGCCGAGTGACGGCGGGGCGGTCAACTCGGTTTCTTTGCAGGTCAGCGGGTGGACCGCGGGTCGGTCGGGTGGTGCGGGGGTGCTCGGGGAGCGGTGGTGCGGCGGTCAGTGGCTGGAACGCAGGTTGAGCAGGATCACGCCGACGATCACCAGGGCGATGCCGCACCACTGGAGACGGCCCAGTGACTCGCCGAAGAAGGTGGCGCCGATGGCCGCGACCGCGGCCGTGCCCGCGCCGGACCAGACCGCGTACGCGACGGAGACCGGTATGTGCTTGAGGGCGCGGCCCAGCAGGTAGAACGACAGCACGTAGCCGACGGCGACCGCGAGGCTCGGCCACAGGCGGGAGAAGCCGTCGGTGAGCTTGAGCAGGCTGGTGGCGCAGACCTCGCTGGCTATCGCGAGGGCGAGCAGCAGATACGGCATCAGGACGCCGGGGCGGCGGTGAGGGAGCCGAGGAGCGCGAGGTCCGCGCGCTCCAGGCTGTCCAGCACGGTGATGCCGTCGCCGGCCGGGATCGGGACGGTGGACGGCACCGCGAGGACGGCGCAGCCGGCGGCGTGCGCGGAGGCGACACCGGTCGGGGTGTCCTCGACGGCGACGCAGGCGGCCGGGTCAAGGCCGAGACGCTCGGCGGCGGCCAGGTACGGGTCCGGGGCGGGCTTGGTGCGGGGGGTGTCCTCGGCGGCGAGAGTGGTGGCGAACCAGTGCGGGCCGAGAGCGCTCAGCACGAGATCGACGACGCGGCGCGGGGACGCGGAGACCAGGGCGGCCGGGATCCGGGCCTCCTGGAGCGCGGCGAGCAGGGCGAGGGCGCCCGGGCGGGGCACGATCTCGGCCTCGACCTTGGCGGCGAAGGTGTTGTTCAGGTGCTCGACGAGCTCGGACTCGGCGCGGGCGGTGCGACTGGTGCGGTGCAGGTGGGCGGCGGTGTGCTCGACGGCCTGGCCCAGGACGTCCGGCAGGTCGGCGTCGGTGAGGGTGAGGTCGAGCTCGGCGGCGAGCTCGGCCGCGGCCTGCCACCAGAGGTGCTCGGTGTCGACCAGGGTGCCGTCCATGTCGAACAGGACGGCGGCGGGGTGGGTTGCAGGCATGGCGGTACCTTACGTGGCTCATCGGGCAGCGCGACGGGTCGCGGTGCGAGGTGACGCGGTGCGGCGGGACGCGGTGCGGGGCGGCAGGTGGTTGTCGGAGGGCGGCTGCGGCTCGTTGCCTTGCGCTTCGCGCAGTTCTCCCCCAGCCCTGGCGGGCTGGGAGGTGCCCCCACGCGCCCCTGCGGGGCGCGGAAAATTCTTGGGGGCGAGAGGAACGGAGAGGGCGCTACGGGGCGGCAAGTGGGTGTCGGCGGGCGGCTGCGGCTCGTTGCCTTCCGTCTCGCGCAGTTCCCCGCGCCCCTGCGGGGCGCGGGATTTCAGCGGCACTGACGCTCAGGGTGCGGGACTTGGGCGCAGGACGACGGTGCCCTGGCGGGGCGTCAGGATGCGGCCGGGGCCCGGTCGACGAGGACGGGGCGGGTGGGGAGGGTGAGGGTGGCGTGGGTGCCGAGGGGGAGGGTGGCGGCGGTTTCGGTGGGGAGGTCGGACTTGATTTCGGTGCCGTCGGGGAGGCGG
Source organism: Kitasatospora sp. NPDC051984 (assembly GCF_044593455.1). Taxonomy (NCBI): domain Bacteria; kingdom Bacillati; phylum Actinomycetota; class Actinomycetes; order Kitasatosporales; family Streptomycetaceae; genus Kitasatospora; species Kitasatospora sp. NPDC051984. Next base: position 151,218 of record NZ_JBIUCB010000009.1, on the reverse strand, counting down.
ACGGTGAGGCGGGTGACGGCGCCGAGGAAGGAGGCGGCGATGACCTGGGCGGGGCCGTCCGTCGCGGGGGTGAGCTGGACGTTCTCGGGGCGGACCAGGACGTGCAGGTCGCCGTCGGCGGGGAGGGTGCCGTCGACGGGGTGGCGGCGGCCGAGCACCTCGACCTGGCCGTCGGCGGTGCGCACGCACGGGATGCGGCTCATGGTGCCGACGAACTCGGCGACGAACGCGGTGGCCGGCCGGGAGTACAGCTCGGAGGGCGTCGCGCACTGCTCGAGCCGGCCGGCGCGCAGGACGGCGACCCGGTCGGCCATCGAGAGGGCCTCTTCCTGGTCGTGGGTCACGAACAGGGTGGTGATGCCGAGTTCCTGCTGGAGGCGGCGGATCTCCTCGCGCAGCGAGAGGCGGACCTTGGCGTCGAGGGCGGACAGCGGCTCGTCCAGGAGCAGGACGCGCGGCTGGAGGGCGAGCGCGCGGGCGAGGGCGATGCGCTGCTGCTGGCCGCCGGACATCTGGTGCGGGTAGTGGTCGGCGCGCTGCGGCAGGCCGACGAGTTCGAGCAACTCGTGGGCGCGCCCCCGGCGTTCGGCCTTGGCGGCGCCGCGCATGCGGAGGCCGAAGGCGACGTTGTCGGCGGCGGTGAGGTGCGGGAAGAGGCTGTAGGACTGGAACACCATGCCGGCGTCGCGCTTGTGGGCGGGGATCCGGGTGATGTCCTCGCCGTCGACCAGCACCTCGCCGGAGTCGTGGGTCTCGAACCCGGCGAGGATGCGCAGCGCGGTGGTCTTGCCGCAGCCGGACGGGCCGAGCAGGGCGAGGAGTTCGCCCGGGTTGACCGTGAGGTCGAGGCCGTCGAGGGCGGTGGTGGCGCCGAACTGCCGCCGCAGCGAGCGGAATTCGACGGTGGCGCTGGTGCCGGTGGCTGCGGTGGGGGCGGCGGTGGCGGTGCTCATGGGTGGTGGTCTCCGGGGAGGCTCAGGAGGCGGTGGCGGTCTTGTGGCGGCGCTCGCGGCCGGCGGCGGCCAGCAGGAGCAGCAGCACCCAGGTGATCAGCAGGCTGAGCACGGACACCGCGACGGACATCTGGCCCTGGCTGTTGCCGACCGAGTAGATCCACACGGCGAAGGGCTGGTAGCCGAGGATCGAGGCGGTGGTGAACTCGCCGAGGACCATGGCCAGGGTGAGGAAGGAGGCGTTCAGCAGCGCGCCGCGCAGGTTCGGCAGGATCACCTGGACGACGGCCCGCGGCCAGCTCGCGCCGCAGTTCCGGGCGGCCTCGACCAGGGTGCGGACGTCCACGGCGCGCAGGCCGGAGTCAAGGGCGCGGTAGGCCAGCGGCAGCGCCATCAGCACGTACGCGATCACCAGGACCAGCGGGAACTCCGGCTGCTGGATGAACACGAAGGTCTGGAAGAACGGGGTTTCCATCAGGTAGTCCGGGCCCCAGCGGAGCACGCCGATCAGGCCGGCGGTCAGCGCGACCGGCGGCACCACCAGCGGCAGGGTGCAGACGATTTCGAGCACCGGGCGGAGTTTCGGCGAGCCGAGCCGGACGGCGATCATCGCGGGCACCAGCAGGAGCAGCAGCACCACCACGGTGACGGCGGCGAGCTCCAGGGTGAGCAGCAGGCTGTCGGTGAAGCCGGGGGCGGACAGCAGGCCGGTGTAGGCGTCGAAGGTGATGCCGCCCCGGTTGTCGATGGAGAACCACACCGACGCGGCCATCGGGATCAGGAAGTACAGGCCGGCCAGCAGCAGGACCGCCCCGCGCCAGACCCGCAGACGGGAGATCAGCTGAGCCATCGGGCACTCCGGCGCTGGAGGGGCAGGTAGACGGCCATCACCAGGACGGCGACGATGATCATGTCCAGGCTGAGCGCCAGTGCCAGGTTGCCCTGGCCGGTCAGCACGTTGCCGGACAGCGCGTCGGCGATCTGGCGGCTGATCAGTGGCACGGTGGCGCCGACCATCGCGGCGGCGGTGGCGTACGCGGCGAACGCCGAGCCGAACAGCAGCACGAAACCGCCGAGCAGCGACGGGAACAGGATCGGCAGGGCGACGTGCCGCCAGTACTGGAGGCTGGTGGCCCGGTTGTTCTGGGCGGCCTCGCGCCACTGGACCCGCAGGCCCTCCAGCGCGGGGGTGATGGTGAGCACCATCAGCGGCACCAGGAAGTACAGGTAGGCGACCGTCAGGCCGGTGAAGCTGTACAGCGACCAGCCGTGGTCGGTCAGGTGGAACATCTTGGTCAGCTCGCCGGCGTTGCCGAGGGTGGCGACGAAGGCGAACGCCAGCGGCAGGCCGCCGAAGTTGGCGAGCACGCCGGAGGCGGTCAGCACCGCTTCGCGCAGCACCCGGAAGCGGGAGGTGAGCACCGCCTGGGCGATCGGCACGCCGACCGCGGTGGCGATCAGGGCGGTGAGCGCGGACAGCTTCACGCTGGAGACCAGCGCCGTCCAGTAGGCGCCCTGCACCGAGTCGGTGAGGTTCGCGGTGGTGAACGAGCCCGCGCCGGTCTCCGCGTCGCTGGAGACGGTGAACGCTCCCGTGACGATGGCGACGGCCGGCAGGCCGAAGCCGATCAGGAAGAAGGCCAGCAGCGGGACGGTGGCCAGCCAGGACTTGCCGCGCAGCAGGCGGCGTCCGGCGGCCTCAGGGGTGGAGTTCAGCGGGGTGGGGGCGGGGGAGGTCGTGGCGGTGTCGGTGGCCACCGGGCCGCCGCTGAGGTCAGCGGCGGCCGGGGCCGGCACCGGGGTGGGAGCCGTGGTCATGTCGGTGATCAGCCCGCGATCGCCTTGGCCCAGTTCTCGGTCACGACCTTCTTGGCCGCGTCGATCTGCTCCGAGCTGGGGAAGGTGGTGAACGGCTTCTCGACGACCGGCAGCTTGGCCGCCGCGGCGGCGTCCAGGGTGCCGTCCTTCTTCATCGCGTCGAACAGCGCCGGGGTGGCGTAGCCGCCCATGAAACCGTTCTGGCCCTCGGCGGAGTACAGGTACTCCATCCACAGGCGGGCGGCCGCCGGGTGCGGGGCGTCCTTGTTGATGGCCTGGTTGTAGAACTGGGCGTAGGAGCCGTCCGAGGGGATCGACACCTGCCAGTCGACGCCCTTGCCCTTGAACTCGTCGGTGTAGCCGGCGTTGAGGTACGACCAGTCGATCGAGATCGGGGTCTCGCCCTTCTCGACGGTCGCCGGGGTGGACTCGACCGGGTTGAAGTTGCCGGACTGCTTCAGCTTGGCGAAGAAGTCGATGCCGGGCTGGACGTTGTCCAGCGAACCGCCGTTGGCCAGCGCCGCCGCGTACACGCCGCCGAACGCCGAACCGGACTTGGTCGGGTTGCCGTTCAGCGCGACCTGGCCCTTGTACTCGGGCTTGAGCAGGTCGGCGAAGGTCTTCGGGCAGTTGGCGACCTTCTTGGCGTCGCAACCGATCGAGACGTAGCCGCCGTAGTCGTTGACCCGCAGGCCGGCCGCGTCCTTCATGGTGTCCGGGATCTTGTCGAACGACGCGACCTTGTACGGGGCGAGGATGCCCTCCTTGGCGGCGGACAGCGCGAACGCCGAACCCAGGTCCAGGGTGTCGGGCGCGCGGTCCTGGCCCTTGCGGGACTTGACCGCGTTGATCTCGTCCTGGCTGGAGCCGTCCGGGTTCTCGTCCTCGATCTCGATGCCGTACTTCGCCTTGAAGTCGTCCATCAGCTTGCCGTAGTTGGCCCAGTCGCGCGGGAGGGTGATGACGTGCAGCTTGCCCTCCTTCTTCGCGGCGGCCACCAGACCGTCCATGCCGCCGAAGTCGGCCAGCGAGGTGGCGGTCTTGGCGTTGCCCGAACCGCCCTTGGCGTCACCGGACTTGGCGGCCTGGCCGGCGGAGCCGCAGGCGGAGAGGGAGAGCGCGGCAGCGGTCAGCACGGCCGCGAGGGCGGCGGCGCGGTGGCGGTGCACGGTCACGGGAGGGTCTCCTGAAGGAAGTGGAGCTGCAGAGATCACGAGAGGTGTTCGGTGCGCGGCGCGGGATGTGTCGGGTAGTGACACGTGTCGGGTCCTGGCCAAGTTGGCCAGCCAACTTCCGTCGCCCGAGGTAAGTACGCCCGAGGCCGGTGACGGGAAAGTGAACGGACGGCCCAGTGCAGGGGGCGGCTGTCGGAACGGTCGCGCCCGGCGCCGGACGGTGCGGTGACAGCGGTTACAGTCAATGGTGTACGCGCGATCACAGCGCGGACACGGCCCAATCTCCTTACCAGGCAAGGGAAATCGACGCACGTGGCATCCGACCAGGACAGCGCCGCCGGCTCGCTCTACCGCAAGGTGGCCGCCGACCTGCGCGAAGCGATCACCTCCGGCTCGTTCGGCGACGCCGGACGACTGCCGGCGGAGGGCGCCCTCGCCGAGCAGTACGGCGTCTCCCGCGGCACCGTCCGGCAGGCCCTCGCCCTGCTGCGCGCCGACGGACTGGTCACCTCCCGCCGCGGCACCCGCCGGGTCGTCCTCGGCAGCGCCCGCGTGCAGTCCTTCTCCGAACTGCTCTCCTTCACCCACTGGGCCCGCTCCATGGGCGAAGAACCCGGCGGCCGACTGGAATCCATCGTCCGCCGCCCCGCCGACGCCGCCGAACGCGAACAACTGCGCCTCGAACCCGGCACCGAGGTCTACGCGATGCTCCGCCTGCGCACCCTCTCCGGTACCCCCGTCATGGTCGAACGCACCGTCTACCCGCCCCGGGTCGGCGAACTCGTCGCCCAACTGCCCCCCGACGCCGTCTCGCACACCGAACCGCTGCGCGAACACGGCATCCTGTTCAGCGACGCCGACCACACCATCGACGTGGTCGGCGCCAACGCCGACGACGCCCGGCTGCTCGGCTGCCGGCGGGGCAGCCCGCTGCTGCGCGAGAAGCGCCGCACCACGGACCCGACCGGCACGCCGGTGGAATGGTCGCAGGACCGGTACCTGCCCGGGACGGTGGCCTTCTCCATCCACAACTCCCTTGCCTCGTCGGCACTTTCGCGGCACGCGCGGGAGAACGACTGATATTCGGGTGCCCGCGGCTCCGCTCGCGGGGCATCATCGGCGGATGACCGACATCACCCGCATCAGCCCCGCCGAACTCCACCCCACCGCCGGCTACGCCCACATCACCATCACCGAGACCGGCCGCACCGCGCACCTGGCCGGGCAGTGCCCGCTCGACCGCGACGAGCTTCTGGTCGGGGAGGGCGACCTGTTCGCCCAGATCGACCAGGTGGTGGCCAACTCGCTCGTCGCCCTGGCCGCCGCCGGCGTCGGCCCCGAGCGGGTGGTCCGCTCGGTGATCTACGTCGTCAGTGACCGGAGCGAGGAGCTGGGGGCCGCCTGGAAGCACCTGCAGGACGGCCCGCTCGCCCCCGCGTTCGCCACCGCCAGCACGCTGCTCGGCGTCGCCGCGCTGGGCTACCGCGGGCAGTTGGTGGAGATCGACCTGACGGCGGCGCTGCCCTAGCGAGCCGGCGCGGCGGCCTCGTCCTGGCGCTGGCGTCTCGCGCTGGCGCCTCGCGCTGGTGGCGCGGCCGCTCGCACGCGTCGCGGCGACTGTCGTGTTCCGGGTGGCTGTGGGCTCACCCCCCGGGGCGTCGTCCCGGGGGTGGACCGGACGCTGCCGCGTACGCCCGCACGGCTACGTCAGTGGACTGACGCACCGTCAGGTTCGGAGCCGCAAGATGGAGTTGTCGCCGTCCGGGCCGCTTCCCGGCCGCCCGCCTCGGTCAGGACAGAGCTCCCATGTACCGCACCGCACTGCGCAATCTGCTGGCCCACAAGGGCCGACTGCTGATGACAGCGCTGGCCATCATGCTCGGGACCGCCTTCGTGGCCGGCAGCATGGTCTTCTCCGACACCGTCGACCAGGCCACCAGGAACAGCTACTCACGGAGCTTCGACGACCTGTCGGTGATGGTCACCGACCCCGCCGCGAACGCCGCCGGCGGCTTCCGGGGCCCGCGGAGCCCCGCCCAGCTGAACGAGGAGACCGTCGCCAAGGTCGCGGCGCTCCCCGGGGTGGCGAAGACCCGGGCGGTGGTCAGTGACTTCACCGGCGTCGCCGACAAGCAGAACAAGCTGATCGGCCCGGCGTGGAGCGCCAGGTCCGCGAACTTCGTGCCGGACGCCTCCGGCAACGACCCGCGCTACCCGATGGTCCAGGGCCGCGGCCCGCGCGCCACCGGCGAGATCGCCCTCGACCGGAAGACCGCCGAGTCCGGCGGTTACCAGGTCGGCGACACAGTGCGGATCGCCACCAACGGCCCGGCCGTGGACACCCGGCTGACCGGGATCTTCACCACCACCGACCCGATGGTCGCCGGCGGCGGCTCACTGACCCTGCTGGACACCGCCTCCGCGCAGCAGGCGCTGCTGACGCCCGGCCAGTACAGCAGCATCGAGGTCACCGCCGAGCCCGGCGTCTCCGCCCAGGCGCTGCGCGAGCAGATCACGCCGGTGGTGGCGTACAGCAAGCGGTTCACCGTGCAGACCGCCGAGCAGCTGCGGACCGCCCAGTCCGAGACGATCTCCCGCCGCACCCACAGCCTGGAGCAGGTCCTGCTGGCCTTTGCCGCGGTTTCGCTCTTCGTCGGCATCTTCATCATCGCCAACACCTTCACCATGCTGATCGCCCAGCGGACCAAGGAACTGGCGCTGCTGCGCGCGATCGGTGCGGCCCGGTCCCAGGTCACCGGGTCGGTGCTGGCCGAGGCCGCGCTGATCGGCCTGGTCTCCGCGGCGGGCGGCCTGCTGGTCGGAATCGGCGTCGGCGCCGGCCTCCAGTGGGGCCTGAAGTCGGTCAACCGGGGCATGCCCACCGGCTCGCTGGTCGTCTCGCCGGGTACCACCGTCACCGTGCTCGCCGTCGGCGTGCTGGTCACCGTGGTCTCCGCCCTGCTGCCCGCCGTCCGGGCCTCCCGGATCGCGCCGGTGGCCGCGATGAGCAGCGGCGACCGGCCGGCCACCCCGAAGAGCCTGCTGATCCGCAACAGCATCGGCGGGCTGATCACCGCCCTCGGCCTCGGGCTGATCACGCTCGGCATCGTGTCCGACCACAGCAAGCAGCAGTTCATCCGGCCGGGTGCGCCGCTCGCCGCGATCGGGATCCTGATCCTGCTGCCGCTGCTCTCCCGTCCGGCGATCGGCCTGGCCCGCCCGGTCCTGGTCCGGCTGTTCGGCACCCCCGGCAAGCTGGCCGCACTGAACGCGGTACGCAGCCCGCGCCGCACCGCGGCCACCGCCGGCGCGATCGCCATCGGCCTCACCCTGGTCACCGCGATGACCGTGGTCGGCGCCTCGGTGACCGACGTGACCGCCCGATCCGTGGACGGCGCGGTCAAGGCCGACCTCGCCGTCGCCATGACCAACGGCCGAGGACTGTCCGCCCAGATCCCCGCGGACATCGCCAAGGTGCCGGGCGCGACCTCGGTCAGCGCCGTCACCTCGATGAACGCCAAGGTGAACGGCAACCCGCACACCGTCGAGGGCCTGGACGCGGACACCTTCGACCAGCTGGTCAAGCTGTCCATGACGGCCGGCTCCGCCGACACCCTGAAGCAGGGCCAGCTGCTGATCGACGCCGGCCTGGCGAAGAGCGAGGGCCTCGAGGCCGGCTCGACCGTCAAGATGAGCAACCCCGACGGGACGGAGAGCGCGCTGACCGTCGGCGGCGTCTTCGAGAACAACCAGCTGCTCTCCCCGGTCCTGCTCGCCAACTCCGTGATCGCCGCGCACAACCCGCAGCCCTTCATCGTCCAGGCACTGGTCAAGGGCAGCAACGGGCCGACCCGGGCACTCAAGCAGGCCATCGCCACCGCCACCGGGAACAACCCGGTGATCGTGATCCGCGACAAGCAGGCCATGGCGGACGACTACAGCTCCACCGTGAACGCCACGATGAGCCTGCTGTACGTCATGCTCGGCATGTCCGTGCTGGTCGCGGCCCTCGGCGTGGTCAACACCATGGCGATGTCGGTCTTCGAACGAAAGCGTGAGATCGGCCTGCTGCGCGCACTCGGCCTGGACCGGGCCGGCGTCCGGCGGATGGTCCGGCTCGAATCGGCCGTCGTCTCGGTCTTCGGCGCCGTGGTCGGCATGGCCCTCGGCAGCTACCTGGCCAAGGCCGCGGTCAGCACCCTGTCCGTGCCGCTGCCCGGCATCAGCACCGTGCTGCCGTTCGGGGAGCTGCTCCTGTTCCTGGTCACCGCCGGCGTGGTGGGCACCATCGCCGGCCTCTGGCCCGCCCGGCAGGCTGCCGGGACGGACATCCTGCACAGCATCAGCGCCTCCTGAACCGACCGTCCCTGACGGCCGGACGGACCACCGGCCCTGGACCCTAGCTCCGGGACAGGACGGTGTCCGTCCAGCGGCGGAGCAGGGTGAGCAGGGCCGTGAGGCGGCGTATTCCGCCCGGGAAGGCGGGCAGGAGCAGGACGGCGGGCAGGCAGGCCACGGTCACCAGGATCATGGGCAACAGGGCCAGGGCCACGACCACTGCGCGCTGGCAGGCGGCCAGCTGTCGGACGACTGCGGTGAACATCAATGCGCCTTTCGCTGCGGGGGGTTGAGGGTTTCTCCTAGTCTTCGACGCAGGCCGAGGGTTGCACCAGGCGCAACGGGTTGCCACTTCCCGGCAACGGCCGGGGAGGGGAGCCCATGACGCTCGAACCGCAGGGCGGCGAGCCGGAAGTCGCTGCCTTCACGGCCTTCCTGGGCCAGCTGTTCCAGGCCCTGCGGACCTCACTCACCCGCTACGCGGCGCGCTGCAACTACGACAAGGGCACTGTCTCGCGGTACCTCAGCGGGGTGCGGATCGCTTCGAAGGACTTCGTGGACGAGCTGCTGCGTCAAATCGCGGAGACCACGGGGGAGTCGGTCACCTCCGAGGTGCAGGAGCACGTCCACCGGCTGCGGATGGAGGCGTTGCGGGTGCGCAACGCCTCCCGGCACGAGGTCGAGGAGCTGCGCGACCGACTGGGCGCCGCGGAACGCGAGTTGCAGTTGGCGGACGTGCGGGAACGGCACCTGCTGGCCTCGCTGAAGGCGACGGAGGCGCAGGCGCAGCAGGCCGAACAGCGCTACCGGCAGCTGGAGGCGGACCGGGCCGCGGCGCGTTACGGGACGGGCGAGCTGGAGCGGTGGGCGGACGGGCCGGACACCGAGCACGCCCGGGAGGAACTGCGGTCGCTGAAACGGGAGTTGGACCTGCTGCGGGCGGAGCTGGCGCGGGCCCAGTCGCTGCGCCACGACGCGGAGGAGCAGTGCGTCCGCCTGGAGGCCCGGCTGCTGGCGGCAGAGGCCGCGCTGGCCACGCAACGGGCGCGCCACGAGCGGGAGTTCAGGTACCGGGCGGAGCTGGAGTCGCCGGTGGCGGTGCTGACGCGGGAGTTCGGCCGCAGGGTTGGCACCACCGTGGACCTGGACACCACGACCACCGAGCTGTGCGAGGTGTTCGTGCCGGGCTGGGCCGACCTGGCCTCGGTCTATCTGCGGACCGAGTTCGTCTTCGGCTCCCACCCGGAGGACGAACTGCCGTGGCGGAACAGCAGGTTTCAGCTGGCCGGTCACGCCGGGGACAGCGACGGCCTGCTCGGGCTGTCGCCGCGGATAGGCGCGGTACTGATTATCGGGCCCGGCACCCCGATCGGCCGCGCCCTGCAGGGCGGCGAACCCGTCCTCACGCTGGTGGACGAGGGTCACGAGCCCGGCCCGGAATCGTCGGTGCTGGCCCTCCCGCTGACGGTTCGGGGGCGGGTGTTCGGGGTGCTGCAACTGTTGCGGATGTCCAGCCGGGTGCCGTTCGAGTCCGCCGACGTTCCGCTGCTGCGCGGACTCGCCGAGCGCGGGGCGCTCCTGCTGGACAGTGCGCGGCTGCACCAGGCGGAGGCGCGGCTGGCGGAGGCCCTGCAGCGTTCGATGATCCCGCTCGACCCGCCCAGGATCGCCGGTGTCCGGACCGCACACCGCTACCTGCCCGGCGACCGCAAGGCCGGGGTGGGCGGCGACTGGTTCGACGTCATCCAACTGGCCGGCCAGCGGGTCGCCCTGGTGGTCGGCGATGTGATGGGCCACGGTCTGGAGGCCGCCCAGACGATGAGCCGGCTCCGCGCGGGGGTGCAGGCCTTCGCCCTGCTCGACGTACCGCCCGCACAACTGCTGCGGCACCTGGACGACTTGGTCCTGCGGCTCGGTGTCGCCCAGCTGGCGACCTGCCTCTACCTGGTGTACGACCCGATCGCCCGGCGCTGCGAGATGGCCTCGGCCGGCCACGCGCCCCCGCTGCTGCGCCACCCGGACGGCAGCGTCGAGTGGCTCGCCGTGCCCTCCAACCTTCCGGTCGGGACCGGGGGGCTGCCGTTCGAGGCCATCACGGTGGACGTCCCGGACGGAGCCATGCTGGTGCTCGGCTCCGACAGCCTGCTCCCGGTGCACGACTACGACGGGTTCGGGGAGTTCGCCGACCGCTGCGCCGACCTGATCGGGCCGGAGTCCACACCCGGCCAGGTCTGCGCGGACCTGCTGGACGAACTGTCCGCGACGGCCCGCCGGGACGACCTCGCCCTCCTGGTGGTGGGGCTCGACGGCATCCCCGCGGAGCGGGTGGCGCACTACCTACTGGTGCCGTGGGAGCAGGAGGTGCGGGCCGCCCGGCGGTTCGTCCGGGACCGGATCGCCGAGTGGGGCGTGGAGATCGACCTCGACCTCGCCGAACTGCTGGCCGGTGAACTGATCACCGACGCCGTGCTGGTGGCGACAGTACCTGTCGGGGTGCGGCTGGTGCACACCGATCGCCTGCTGGTCGAGGTCACCGACGACCACCACCGGCTGCCCGTCCTGACGGCAGTCGATCCGCTCGACGAGGAGGCCGATCGCGGTCTCCTGATGGTGGCCTGGTCCGCCGACGGATGGGGGGCCGAGCTCCGGCCGGATGGGCGGACGGTGTGGTTCGAGCTGCGGCCCCGGGAGCGTTAGCTCGTCAACTCCCTGAGCAGCGGCCGGAATTCGGCGAATGCCGGGATGTCGGCCGGCGGGTTCTCGGCGGGCATGACTTTCGGCAGATCCGCAGGTGGGGGCGGCCCCCGTAGGGTCGTGGGCATGCGGATGAGTGGGGCGGCGCTGCCGGTGGTGGCGGCGGGGTGTGTCGGGCTGGGTGTCACGAGCCTGTGGTGGGTGTTGCCGGCGGTCGGGTTCTCGTTCCTGGCGGGGCTGCGGACGGAGCGGGTGCGGTCGGCGGTGGTGGTGTTCGCCGTGCTGGTGGCGGGCGGGGTGCTGGTGGTCGGGGCGGTGCCGGCCTGGATCCTGTTGGGGCTGCGGTTCGTCGTGCTCGCCGTGTGCACGGGGATGGGGCCGTGGTTGCTGGGCCGGTTCTGGCGGCAGTCGCAGGAGTTGGTGCGGGCCGGGTGGGAGCGGGCGGAGCGGCTGGAGCGGGAGCAGCAGTTGGTTGCCGAGCAGGCGCGGTTGCGGGAGCGGGCCCGGATCGCGCAGGACATGCACGACGCTCTCGGGCACGATCTCAGCCTGATCGCTCTGCGCGCCGGGGTGTTGAAGCTCGCCCCCGACCTTGCTGAGCCCCATCGGGAGGCGGCCCAGGAGATCCGGGCGGGTGCGGCCGCTGCCGTCGATCGGCTGGGCGAGGTGATCGGGATCCTGCGGGACGAGGGCGACGCGGGTCGCGGGCCGGCCGACGCGGACATTCCGCACCTGGTGGCGGAGGCGGCCGCGGCCGGCCTGGCCGTCCGTTCGGAGATCACCGGTGAGCCGGACGGGTTTCCGCGCGCCACCGAGCACGCCGCGTACCGGGTGGTGCAGGAGGCGCTGACCAACGCGGCCAAGCACGCCCCGGGGGCGGGCGTCACCGTGGAGGTGGCGTACGCGTCCGAGGGTGCCCGGGTCAGGGTGGCCAACGGCCCGGCGCCCGTCGCCCCGGGAGTGCGGGCGGCGGGCGGTGGGCGTGGCCTGGTCGGGCTGGCGGAGCGGGTCCGGCTCGCGGGTGGGAGCTTCGCGCACGGTCCGGGAACGGACGGCGGGTTCGAGGTGGTGGCCGAGCTGCCGCGCCGTCCCGCCGGGCCCGTTCCGCCGGGGCCCGCCGCCCCGCCGTCGCCGGTGCGTGAACTGCGGCGGGCCCGGCGCAGGGTCGGCCGGACGCTGGCTGCCGTGGTGCTCGTCCCGCTGGTGACGGCCGTGCTGCTGACCGTGGCGCTGCGGGTGTGGACGCTGTACGTGGTCAGCCTGTCGGTGCTGGACCCGGAGGTGTACGCCACCCTCCAGGTGGGGCAGGACCAGGCCTCGGTCGAGCGGGTGCTGCCCGGCCACCGGCTGCCGTACCAGGTGCCGAGCGGGCCGTCGACGCCCGCGCCGCCGTCGGGGGAGGGCGTTTCGTGCGTGCACTACGCCATCACCGCGCAGCTGTTCGTGGACCGGGCGGACGACGCGTACCGGCTGTGCTTCCAGGACTCCCGGCTGGTCTCGCGCGACGTGCTCGTCTCCTGACCATCCCCCATACGTGCTGAATACGTGCCGAACGACCGACAGGAGTTGCTGATGACACCCGCACCGATCCGGGTGCTGCTCGCCGACGACGAGCCGATGATCCGCGCGGGGCTGCGCGCCGTGCTCACCACCGACCCGGGCATCGAGATCGTCGCCGAGGCCGGGGACGGCCGGGAGGCCGTCGAGCTGGTCCGGCGTCACCGGCCGGACGTCGCCGTGCTGGACATCCGGATGCCGGGGACGGACGGCATCGCGGCCGCCGCCGAGATCCGTCGCAGCGGCCTGGCCACCGGGGTGCTGATGCTGACCACCTTCGGCGAGGACGACTACATCCTGCGCGCGCTCAGCGGGGGCGCGAACGGCTTCCTGATCAAGTCCGGCGAGCCCGAGGAACTGCTCGCCGGGGTGCACGCGGTGGCCGCCGGGGCGGCCTACCTCTCACCCAAGGTGGCCGCCCGGGTGGTCGCCCACCTGGCCGCCACCGGGGCCGGTGGCCCCGCCGACCGGCGTGCCGGGGCCCGGGAACAGGTAGCCGCCCTGACCGCCCGGGAACGGGACGTGCTGACGCTGATCGCGGCCGGACTGTCCAACGGCCGGATCGCCCGCCGGCTGGGCGTGGTCGAAGGCACCGTGAAGGCCCATGTGAGCTCCATCCTGGCGCGGTTGGGGGTGGCCAACCGGGCGGCGGCCGCCGTCCTCGCGCACGAGGCCGGGCTGACCCTCGGTGCGAACTGCGCGGGCGGTCCGCGGGACTGAGGCGGGCGGGGCGGACAGCAGCCACCCGAGCACCGGCACCCCGGTCAGGGCCGACACGGCGCGGGTGGCCGCCGGCCGCAGGGCGAGGACCACGGCCGCCGTGACCGTTTCGCCGAGCGCGGCGCCGGCGAGCACGTCGTGCGGGTAGTGCACCCCCGCCGCCACCCGCAGCGCGGCCGTGGCCCCGCCGACGGGGACGGCCAGCAGCGCCCAGCGCGGGCGCAGTAGCACCAGCCCCGTCGCCAGCGCGACCGCCAGGGTGGCGTGGTTGCTGGGGAACGACCAGTCGCCGGGCGGCGGGCAGTCGCCGACCGCCGTGCCGGGCAGCCCGGTCAGTGCCCGGCAGGGCCGCTCCTCGTCGAGGAGCACCTTCAGGACCTCGCTCGTCCCGTAGGCCAGCACCGTGCCGAGCCCGACCAGCGCCACCCCCGCGACCACCCCGGCGGCCCGGCGGGCCCGGGCCGTCCACCAGCAGTACGTCAGCAGCAGCCCCAGCACCAGCAGCCCGGCCTCGGTGGCCGGCTCCAGCAGCGCGGCCACGGTGTGCGGGGCATCGCCGACGGCCTCCGCCACCCGGCGGTAACCGTCGGCCGACCACCGCGCCGGTTCCGTTCCGCCGCCTTGTTCCGGTGCCAGCAGCGCCACCGCCGCGGCCCCCGCGCTGAGCACGGCCGCGGCGAGGACGGGCCTGGACCCCGTCCCGGATTTCCTGTGCGTGTACGTCATGGTCCGGACGGTACGAGTCGGCGCACCCGTGTGGCCCGGCCCGAAAGTCAACCGGCACCCCTGACGATGGTCAGGGTTGACACCGGCGTGTCAGCTCATCAACTCCAGGAGCAGCGGCCGGAATTCGGCGAACGCCGGGGTGCCGACCGCAGGGTCCTTCGCGGCCTCGTCCCAGCGGCGGACGGTCACGGCGTCGGCGGCGAACGGGCCGGCGGCGAACTCCTCGGCCTCGGTGGGGGTCATCGGGCCGCCCTGGAGGCCGAGGGTGTGGACGGAGGCGGGGGAGAGCTTGGCGAAGTAGTCGGGTTCGGCGGTGCAGAGGTAGCGCTTGGCGGGGACGTGCAGGCGGACGGGCTCGGTGACGGCGGTGGGGAAGTACCGGGAGAGCCAGTCGGCGGCGGTGTCGCCGTGGCGGTTGTCGGTGCCGGCCATCAGCTTCAGGCCGCTGCCGTGGAAGTGGCCGATGTCGTGGAGCAGTGCGGCGGCCACCAGCGCGGGCGGGGCGCCGGCCGTCCGGGCCAACTGGCCCGCCTGGAGCATGTGTTCGGCCATGGTGACGGCCTCGCCGAGGTACTCACCGGCGCCCTCGCCCGCGAACAGGGCCTCCAGTTCGTCGAGCGCGGCGACGTTGCGGCGCAGCACGGAGAGGGTCGAGGAGAGCGAGTCGAGGTCGGCGTAGCAGCCCTGGAGGTGGCGGCCGCCGGCCTGTTCGAAGGCGGTGCGGGCGTGCAGCAGACGGGTGTTGTCGAAGATCAGGCAGTCGCCCGGGCCGAGCCGGAACTCGAGCCGGAGTTCCGGGCGGAGGGTGATCGCCGCGAAGCGCCGGTACGCGGCGTAGAAGGCGTCGAGTTCCGCGCCGTCGAGCGTCCGCAGGGTGTCGATGGAGCGGTTGTTGAAGCGGATCTCGCGGATCGCGCCGCGCGGGTCGAGCCCGATCATCGGCAGCTCGGCGGCCAGGTCGGCGGTGCGGTCCCGGTAGCGGAACGGCACCGGGGTGCGGGCGAGCAGCGCGAACGCCTCCGGGTCCTCCTCGCGCAGCAGCGCGGCGGCGCGGAAGCCGTCCACCAGGCCCGAGTCGCCGCCGGCGGCCTCGTTGCGCAGGCAGTGCAGCAGCTGGAGGGTGGGGACGGGGTCGCGGTACGGGTTGTCGGTGTGAGGGGCGATGGCGGCGTCGGTGAACGCGAAGTTCACCGCGTCGGGCTCCACCCGGACGTCGAACAGCTCGCCGTAGTTGGTGTCCCGCACATACCCGAACGTCCCTGCCACGGCGAGGACTTGACGCTCCTCCGCCGGGACGCCGCGGAGCACCGCGAAGCCGGAGCGGCGGACGGCGGAGAGGACGGCGATCCTCTCCTCCGGGTCGGACAGGTAGCTCGACCAGTCGGCCTCGGGCAGGCCGCGGGCGAAGTCGGCGGCCTCCCACAGGCGCTTGCCGTGCTCGGTGCGGTGGTCGCCGGCCGCCTCCTCGGGCGCGTCCCAGCCGGTCGGGTAGTGCGAGCGGTGGCCGTCGGACCAGAGCACGTGCAGCCCCGTTTCGTCCCGGTGCGCCTCGGTGGCGGTCAGGCCGTCCGGCAGGTCGCCGATCTGGAACCTCTTCTGCCCGCTGCGCGGGTTGCGGCACTCGGTGCACGGACAGTTGTCGCGCAGCCAGTAGGGGTTGGGGACGGACATGGGAGCAGCCTCCGGTTGTACAGACAACTTCGCGGGGCTGCTCAGCCAAGTCCGCGCTTGCGTACACCGGTTGCCCAGGCGGTGAACGGTCGGCCACCGGAAGCCGAACCCTGTCCGTGGGGGCCGCTAGCGTGCGAGGCATGACGCTGGACCTTGCCCGTGACCTGCCCGCCGCCCTCGCCGACCGCGCCGCCGCGTGGCGGCTGATCGCCGACCTGGCCGCCTTCTGGGGTGCCCCGCTGATCCCGGACAGCGGCTGCACCGATGCCGAACTCGACGCCGCAGAGGCCCGGTTGGGGCTGCGCCTGCCCGCCGCGCTGCGCGAGGCGTACCGGCTGATCGGCAACCGGCCCGACCTGACCAGCAACCAGGACACCCTGCTGCCACCGGACAGGCTCTACCTCGACCAGGACTGCCTGGTCTATCGCGTGGAGAACCAGTCCTGCGCCTACTGGGGTATCCCGCTCGCCGCCCTCGGCCAGGACGACCCGCCGACCGTCGCCTGGCCGGACGTCGCACCGTCCGTGCAGGTGGAGCTCACCCCGTGGACGGCCGGCTTCTCCGCCGAGTGCCTGGGCATCCTGCTGGCCGAGCCGCTGTTCGACGACAGCGCGTTCGTGGACGGCGCCGAGGCCGACCCGAACGACCTGACTGGCTGGACGGAGCTGCCGCGCGTGCACGCACCCGGCGTGGACACCCGGTTCTTCGCGCGCCCGGACGCCCTGCTGATGATTCAGGAGGGGGCGTGGCTGGCAGTGCGCGCGGTGGACGAGGAGGCCCTGGACGCGATCTGCGACGAGCTCCCGGCGGCGCCCTGACTCGAACACCGAGTCAGAGACTGTGTGCCAGCCGCCAGGCGTCGAGCGCGGCCACCGTCCGCTGCCCGACGACGGTCGGTGCGAGCGTCGGCTTCAGCCCGGTCATCGCGTGGACGACGTCGACGAACGGGGAGTCCAGCAGGGCCCGCGCCACATCGTCCGCGTGCGGGTCGCCGTCCTGGACCAGGGTGAACCAGTCGCGGATGTTGGAGCAGGCACGGTGGAAGGCGTCCAGGCGGCCCTTGACCAGGTCGCCCCGGTTGAGGCCGAACACCTCGATCGTGCGCCGGCCTTTCCTGGACCCGACGACCGGTTCGTACTCGCCGCTCCTCAGGAACAGCACCAGGTGGTCGGCGGGGTCCTCGGCGGTCGGGTCGATCAACAGGCAGGTGCCGTCTGTGTCGACCGGGTACGCGTCCCGCTTGGCGTTGCTGTTGCAGAAGGAGCAGGCGAAGAGGTGGTTCGGCCAGTCGAACGCCCGCAGCGGGGCGCTGTCGATCGGTTGGAAGTGGTCGATGCCGGTGCCCCGGCTGTCGTCGCAGTACATGCACCGGAGGTTGCCGCGGGCCATCGGTTCCAGGGTTCGGTGAATGTGCTGCTTGGGTGCCGCGGCCCGCTTCCAGTGGTCGCGGGCCGTTTTCGAGTCGCCGCCGGCCGCCGCCACGCGTCCGGTCCACTTGGTCAGCAACTGCGCGGAGTCGGCCGGCAGGGGTGTGCGGGGGAGCGGGATCACCGGTCCGGCTCCAGCCTGGCGGACACCTCGGCCACCCTGCTGCTCAGTGAGCTCGTGAGCCGCTCGCCGAGTTCCTGGTACTCGGCGATCTCCTCGGCGGAGGCCGTTTCGGCGTACACCTTGCGCTCCAGCGCGACCAGCCGCCGGCGTTGTCGTTCGGCGCGGTTCGAGTAGGGCGTCTCCAGGCCGAACAGCTCCGAGAGCACGGCGTCGTCGCCGCTGCCGTAGACGACCCTGTGGTACAGGTCGTCATCGACGACCGCTGCGGGCTGCTGCTCGTCGACGCCCGGGAGGCGGATCAGGCTGCCCGGGTCGGCGGCCTGGCAGATGTAGGGGCTGTGGCTGGTGACGATGAACTGGATCGCCGGGAAGTGCTGCCGCAGCCAGTCGCCGATCTTGCGCTGCCAGGTGACGTGGAGGTGCGCGTCCACTTCGTCGATCAGCACCACGCCGGGCAGGTGGACCGCGATGCCTCCGCCGGGGATCGGCTGGGAGAGCAGGGTGCCGTAGGTGCTGTGGAGTTGGCGCACGATGTCGAGCACCAGCGCCACCACCGTTCGATAGCCGTCGCTCATCTCCCGCAGCGGGAAGCCCCGTCCGTTCCGGCCGTGCTCGCGGACCCACAGCCCGTCGGCCGTCACCCGCTGGATCTGGTACTGGTCCGGCAGCAGCCCGTCCTGGAGCAGGCCGAGCACCTTTGCGAGCAGTGCCGCCGCTCCGCCCGGCCGGTCCTCCTCCTCGTACGCCCGCAGCCGCAGGTCGATGAGCCAGGCCACGCCTTCGGCCAGCGAGGCGTCCTCGTGGAACAGCGTGGCCAGGCGACCTCGAGGCCCCTGATTGATCATCAGGCGCTGGGCCTCGCTGGACCCACCGGTGAGTCGCCGGAACGGGCCGTAGCCGGCGCAGAACCAGCCGAACGAGTTCTCCGCCCAGGGCCCCCGGGAGCCGCTCTTCGTCGTGCTGGGGAAGGCGCTCAGGGCGGGGCGGGCGGGGTGATCGGCATCGGCGGGCGGACGTGTCCAGCGCAGTCCCAGCGAGATGGGTCCCTGCGGGGTCTTGCCTGCTCCCGCGAAGCTGTCCAGCGGCGATTTGTGGGTCACCTCGATGTCCACCGCCCCCTGCCTGGCCCCGGTGGTCACCCACCCAGTGAAGTCCGGCACCAGGGCCTGGGCGACGCTCGGGCCGCTCACGGCCAGGGCGATCGCTTGGAGCACGGTGGACTTGCCCGAGCCGTTGCGTCCGGCCAGGACGGTCCAGCCGCTGCCGCCCGCCAGCGGCAGGTCCACGGCGCGCTTCCCGGTGAAGCCCTTCACGTTCCTGAGCTGGACTCTGGTGATGTACATCCGTGCTCCCTCGTCGTCCCGGACCGCCGCCGCAGGCTGTGGCGCAGCGTCAGATCGCCTGCTCCCAGGCCTCGGTGGCTGCCGCCACCGCTGCCGCGGCCGAGACGTCGGTGGCCTGGGCGAGGGCTTCCAGGGTGGCGATGACCGTTTCGGCGGTGGCGGCCGGGCCGTAGTGGTTGAGGCGGAGCATGGTGGTGGCGAGGGCGCCGCCGCCGGCCTGGACGGGCAACTGGGGGGCGTGGCGGCGGAGTTCGGCGGCGAGTTCGGTGGCGTCGAGGCCGTCGGCGGTGCGCAGGGTGGTGGCGACCGGGGCGGCGTGCTCGGCGGCGCGGACGTAGGGGGTGAGGGTGCCGAGGGCGGTGGCGCCCGCGCGGGTGGCGGCGGCTGCGGCGCGGTGGCGGGCGATGACTGCGTCGAGGGTCTCGGCGGTGATCGCGTCCAGGCACTCCTCGAGTGCGAGCATCTCCAACTGGGCGGGGGCGTGCGGCAGTTGGGTGCGGCCGGCGTCGGTCCAGCGGGCCTTCCAGTCGAGCAGCGAGAGGTAGGAGCGGCGCGGCGCGGCCGGGTTGGCCTCGATCCGCTGCCAGGCCCGCTCGCTGACCGAGACGGCCGAGACGCCGGCCGGGCCGCCCATCGCCTTCTGGCCGCCGATCACGCACAGGTCGATGCCCCAGGCGTCGGTCAGCAGCGGCTCGGCGGCCACCGAGGCCACCGCGTCCAGCATCAGCAGCGCGCCGTGCTCGCGCACCACGGCGGCGATCTCGGCGACCGGATTGGTGTTGCCGGTGGCGGCCTCGGCGTGCACCAGCGAGACGAAGTCGATCTCCGGGTTGGCGCGCAGCGCGTCCGCGACCTGCTCGGCGGTGACGGCGGCGTCGAACGGCGCGGCCAGGTCGACGACCTTGGCGCCCGCGTCGCGCAGCCAGCCGCCGAAGGTCTGGCCGTAGGGGCCGGTGATCACGTTCAGCGCGGTCGAACCCGGGTGCGCCGCGCCCTTGATCGCCGCCTCCAACGGCAGCAGCGCCTCGCCCTGGGTGACGATCACGTCGGCCTCGGTGTGCAGCAGCGCCGCCACCTTGTCCTCGATCGCGGCGAACCGGTCGGCGGTCATCGGGGGAAGGTCGAGCAGCATGCGGGGAGGCCTTTCGGGCAACGGGGTTTCGCCGGGGCGACGAGGGGGTCGCCGTCGAACAGTGTGCCGCAGATCGCCCCGTGCGCCCGCACGGCTGCCGAGTACAGTGCCAGGCATGACAGACGGTGGGGTGCTGCACATCAAGGGCCGGGTGCTGGTCGGGCCGGAGGACGTCCGGGACGAACTCTGGGCGGTGGACGGCCGGGTGACCTTCGCGCGGCCCGCCGCCGAACCCGCCGCCACCCTCACCGGCTGGGCGCTGCCCGGCCTGGTCGACGCCCACTGCCACGTCGGACTGGACGCGCACGGCGCCGTCGACCGGGCCACCAGCGAGAAGCAGGCCCTCACCGACCGGGACGCCGGCACCCTGCTGATCCGCGACGCCGGCTCCGCCGCCGACACCCGGTGGATAGACGACCGCGCCGACCTGCCGAAGATCATCCGGGCCGGGCGGCACATCGCCCGCACCCGCCGCTACATCCGCAACTACGCGCACGAGATCGAACCCGGCGACCTCGCCGCGTACGTCACCGCCGAGGCCCGGCGCGGCGACGGCTGGGTCAAGCTGGTCGGCGACTGGATCGACCGCGGCGTCGGCGACCTCGCCGCCTGCTGGCCCGGCGACGCGCTCACCGAGGCGATCGCCGCCGCGCACGCCGAGGGCGCCCGGGTCACCGCGCACTGCTTCGCCACCGAATCGCTGCCCGACCTGCTGGCCGCAGGCATCGACTGCATCGAGCACGCCACCGGCCTCACCGAGGAGTTGATCCCCGCCTTCGTCGAACGCGGCGTGGCGATCGTCCCCACCCTGGTCAACATCGCCACCTTCCCGGGCCTCGCGGACGGCGGCGAGACCAAGTTCCCGCAGTGGTCCGCGCACATGCGGCGCCTGCACGAGAACCGCTACGCGACGGTGGGCGCGGCCCACGACGCCGGCATCCCGATCTACGTCGGCACCGACGCGGGCGGCTCGCTCGCCCACGGCCTGGTCGGCGAGGAAGCACTGGAGCTGACCAAGGCCGGCCTCACCCCCACCGAGGCCCTCGCCGCCGCCACCTGGTCCGCCCGCGAGTGGCTCGGCCGCCCCGGCCTCACCGAGGGCGCCCCCGCCGACCTGGTGATCTACGACGCGGACCCGCGCGCGGACCTGCGGGTGCTGGGGGCGCCGCGGCACATCGTGCTCAACGGCGCGGTGGTGTGACGTGGAGCGGATGACGGACGAGCAGGCGCTCGCGTGGTTCGAGACGCTGCCCGCCGACGTCCGCGCGCAGGTGGACGACAAGGTGCTGCAGTTCCGGCTGGTCTGGGCGATGAAGATCCTGCTGGACGCGGGGCGGGTCAGCCATGGGATCGGGCTGCACCAGGCCCAGGCGATCGTCGGAGCGCGCTGCGAGCACTACGGTGACCGGGTCGCGAACCCCGCGAACGTTCCCCTCGATCCGGCGGCGGTGGTGCGGCGGGCCGGGGAGGTCGGCGAGCGGGTGCTGGCGGTCGAGGCGGTTTGGGACGGGGACACCATCCAGAACTGGTTCGTCGACCTGGTCGCGGTCGGCGGGAGCCGCGACCACCGGCTGGTGACCGTGTACTGGAGCAACGCCGCCCGCTACCTCGGCTCCGACGACCGGATCGACGGCCGCCCACACATCGCGGTCGCCGCCGAACGGATCGGGCGCGGCGTCGCGGCGCAGCTCGGCGTCCCGTTCCACTTCGCCAGCCCCGACCGGCCGGACGACAGCGCCCCGCGCTGGGTGCGGCCGCGGGCGACGCCGTGATGACGGACGAGGAGGTTCTCGCGCTGTGGGAGGCGCTGCCCGCCGAGGCGCGTGAGCAGGTGGACGACCTGGCGCGGAAGGATAAGACGTACGGGATCGTGGTGCTGCTGCAGACGGCCCACGGCTTGAGCATTCCGCAGGGGTTGGGGATCGCTGTCGCCCGCCACGCGCTGCTGCGGCCGCCGGTCCCGGACGGGCCGGTGGATCCCCGGGTGCTGATCCGGAAGGCCGGGGAGGTCGAGGAGCGGGTGCTTGCGGTCGAGGCGGTCTGGGCCGGTGACTTGGCGCACGGCTGGTTCGTTTGGCTGTTCGCGATCGGTACGACGCGGGACCACCCGCTGGAGCCGGTGTACGCGAGCACGGCGACTCGGCACCTCGGCTCGGAGGAGAGCGACGACGGGCGGCCGCACATCGCGGTGGCGGCGGAGATGATCGGCGTCGCGGTGGCGCGGGCGCTGCGGGTGCCGTTCCACTTTGCGAGTCCGCGGACGCCCGACGGGCGTGCCCCGCGCTGGGTGCGGCCGTCGACCTCGTGAACTGGCGTTGTCAGTGCGGCCGATAGGCTTTCGTCATGGCTGCTCGACCCTTGCACGAAATCGTTGAACCCGGCTGGGCCCAGGCCCTCGCGCCGGTCGCCCCGCAGGTCGCCGCGATGGGGGACTTCCTGCGCGGCGAACTCGCCGCCGGGCGTACCTACTTGCCGCCGGGGCCGCAGGTGCTGCGGGCGTTCCAGCAGCCGTTCGCGGATGTCCGGGTGCTGATCGTCGGTCAGGATCCGTACCCGACGCCGGGTCACGCCGTCGGGCTGAGCTTCTCGGTCGCCCCCGAGGTGCGTCCGATACCGGCGAGCCTGGTCAACATCTACCAGGAGTACGGCAACGACCTCGGCTTCCCGCCGCCGTCCAACGGTGACCTGACGCCGTGGGCGAACCAGGGCGTCCTGCTGCTCAACCGGGCGCTGACCACCCAGACCCGCAAGACCAACGGACACCGCGGCAAGGGCTGGGAGGCCGTCACCGAGCAGGCCATCAAGGCGCTCGCCAACCGCGGTGGCCCGCTGGTGGCCATCCTCTGGGGCCGCGACGCCCGCGAACTGCGCCCGTGGCTCGGGCAGGTGCCGAGCATCGAGTCGTCGCACCCCAGCCCGTACTCCGCGTCCAGCGGCTTCTTCGGCTCCCGGCCGTTCAGCCGCGCCAACGACCTGCTGGTCCGCCAGGGCGGGCAGCCCGTGGACTGGCGCCTGCCGTAACTGTCCGGGGGCACATGGGTGGCCCGGGTTCGGGGCCCGGGCCGGTGGGGTCAGTGCTGGGCGACCTGGAAGCAGGCGACGTCGTACTGGGACGGGGCGCCCGCGTTGTTGTAGGCCGCTCCGCCGGTGCCGCCGTTGGTGCTGCCGAAGCCGGGCTCGTTGAAGACCGAGCCGGGTGAGGTGCCGGAGTGTCCGGGGGCCCCGGCGCCGGTGCCGGGGGTCTCGAAGCTCTGGCAGGACTGGTTCGGGGGTCCGGTCCCGCTCGGGTTGGCGGCGGCCATCGCGGTGGCCGCGCCGCCGAGGCAGAGCAGACCGGTGAGGAGCCCTGTCGCCACGATGCGCAGCATTTCTCCTCCTTCGGTGGAAACGCTCACGTGAAGCCGGACGGCTTCATGTCTCCCCACCCGTGAGTACGTACCGTGGCGGCGAAGTGTTCAGCGTTGTCGTCCGCAGTCCGAACTCCCGGCCGGGTGGCGGCGGGTGGCGCATGGGGTGGGGCCATGGCCCACACGATTCGGGTGCCGATCGCGGACGACCAGGCGCTGCTGCGCGGCAGCTTCCGGCTGGCTCGGTCCTCACCACGGGTGTAGGTGTGGGGTATGGCGCGGTTCGGTACCTGGCGAGCCGCCCTGTCGCGTGGCAGAGAGGCGGCTGCAGAACCGCGGTCGTCAGGCTCTGCGGCTGATCGGGGCGGTTCCGGCCGGCGACGGCGCGCGGCGTTCCTCGTCCCGCGCAGCCTCGCGGGCCGGGTGTTCGTGATGCAGCTGGTGGTGGTGCTGCTGCTGGTCGTGACCGCCCTGGCGGAGCTGCTGGTCCAGGCACACGACGACATCAACGAAAGGGCCCGGAGCCGGGCGATGGCCGTCGCGCAGACCTTCGCCAACTCGGCCGGGGTGGTGCCCGCACTGGCCACCAGCAACCCGTCGGCGATCCTCGAGCCCAAGGCCCTGGCAGCGTCGCAAGCCTTGGGCGACACGGGCATCCAGGTCATCAACGCGCAGTACGTCCGCGTGACCGACCGCTACCCGTACCGGGTCGGCACGATGGTGGAGCCCAACATCGTGCCCACCCTGTCCCGCGACCATCCGAACTTCGCAATCGTGCACACCAGCGCCGGTGGGAAGCAGATGGTCGCCCGGGTCCCGGTCTACGACAACGGCCGGTTCGTCGGATGGGTGGCCGCGAGCACTCACATCAGCGACATCAACGGTGTCGTCGGCATGCGCGTGCGCGTCCTCACCATCGGGGCTGTCGGTGCGCTGGCGGTGTCGGTGCTGGGGACGGCCTTGATCAGCCGGAGGCTCAACCGGCAGACCCGGGGCCTGGGGCCGGCCGAGATGACCCGGATGTACGAGCACCACGACGCGGTGCTGCACGCGGTACGCGAGGGTGTCGTGATCGTCGACGGTGAGGGCCGGGTGGTGCTCGCCAACGACGAAGCGCGGCGCCTGCTGGATCTGCCGCCCGACTGCGAGGGCCGCTTGGTGCCGGAGCTGGGTCTG
Organism: Kitasatospora sp. NPDC051984; assembly: GCF_044593455.1. Lineage (NCBI taxonomy): Bacteria > Bacillati > Actinomycetota > Actinomycetes > Kitasatosporales > Streptomycetaceae > Kitasatospora > Kitasatospora sp. NPDC051984. The sequence goes on along the minus strand of NZ_JBIUCB010000009.1, from coordinate 127,017 downwards.
GAGTCGCCGACGGCGGACCTGCTGGCCGGTGGCACCACGGTCAGCGACGAGGTGGTGGCAGCCGGAGAGCGGCTGCTGGCGGTGAACATCCGGCCGACCGGCCAGGTTGACGGCCCGCCCGGCAGCGTGGCCACCCTGCGTGACACCACCGAACTGCGCAGCCTGTCGGGACGGGCGGAGCAGGCCCGCGGTCGCCTGCGCCTGGTGCACGACGCCAGCACTGCCATCGGGACGACCCTGGACGTGACCCGCACCGCCGAGGAGCTCACCGAGGCAGTCGTGCCCCGGTTCGCCGACTTCGTCACCGTCGACCTGGCCCCCGGAGTCGTATCGGGCGAAGAGCCCACCGAGCGGGACTGCCGTGAGGTGGTCCGCGTGGCGATCGGCGGCATCCGTGACGACGCCCCCTTCTTCCCGATCGGCCGCACCATCGCCTTCGGCTGGGCCACTCCCCAGGGCCGGAGCCTGGGCACCGGACGCGCCAGGCTCGCACCCCGTCTCGCCGACGACGCCGCGTGGCAGGAAGTGGACCCGCCCGCCGCCCGCGCCCTGCTGGACCACGGCGTGCACTCGATGATCGCGGCCCCGCTGCTGGCCCGCGGCATCATGCTCGGGGTGGCCGAGTTCTGGCGCGCCGACACCACGGCACCCTTCGAGGAGGACGACCGCTCCGTCGCCGAGGATCTCACCGCGCACGCCGCCCTGTGCATCGACAACGCCCGCCGGTACACCCGCGAGCACACGCTCGCCGCCACCCTCCAACGCCGCCTGCTGCCCGGCGAATTGCTGCCGCAAGCCGCCCTGGAGGTCGCCCACCGCTACCTGCCCGCCCAGGAAGGGGCCGGCGGCGACTGGTACGACGTGATTCCCTTGCCCGGCACCCGGGCCGCCCTCGTCGTCGGTGACGTCGTCGGACACGGGATCCACGCCGCCGCGACGATGGGCCGCCTGCGCACCGCCGTGCACAACTTCTCCGCTCTCGACATCCCCCCGGACGAACTCCTCGGCCACCTCGACGAACTCGTCCAACGCATCGACCGGGAAACCGCCGACGCGGAGGACACCATCACCGGCGCCACCTGCCTGTACGCCATCTACGACCCCACCGCCGGTCACTGCACGCTGGCCACCGCCGGCCATCCGCCGCCCGTCGTCGTCCACCCCGACGGCAGCGCCTACTACCCGGACATCCCCCAGGGGCACCCTCTCGGCCTGACCGCTCTGCCTTACGAGACCGCCCGGATCGACCTGCCGCCGGGCAGCCTCCTGGTCCTCTACACCGACGGACTCATCGAGAGCCGCGAGCAGGACATCGACAGCGGCCTCCAGCTGCTGCGCGAGACCGCCGCCCACCCGCACCGCACCCCGGAGGAGACCTGCACCGCCATCCTGCGCCGCCTGCCGCCCACCCACCGGAACGACGACGTCACCCTCCTGGTCGCCCGCACCCGCACCCTCAGCCCCGGCAGCATCGCCGAATGGGACGTCCCCCAGGACCCCGCCGCAGTCGCCCACGTGCGCGCGGCGGTCAACGAGCAACTCGACGCCTGGGGCATCGAGGAAGAAGCCTTCGCCACCGAGCTCATCCTCAGCGAACTGGTCACCAACGCCGTCCGCTACGGCGCCCCACCCATCCACGTGCGCCTGATCCGCGACGCCGCCCTGGTCTGCGAGGTCTCCGACGGAACCAGCACCGCACCCCACCTGCGCTATGCCGCCACCACCGACGAGGGCGGACGCGGACTCTTCCTCGTCGCCCAACTCGCCGACCGGTGGGGCACCCGTTACACCGAAACCGGCAAGATCATCTGGAGTGAACAAGCACTTGATCACGTCTCCCCACCCGTGACTACGTAGCGCGGCGGCGAAGTGTCCGGCGTTGCCGCCCGCAGTCCGAACTCCCGGCCGGGTGGCGGCGGGTGGCGCATAGAGTGGGCCATGGCCGACACGATTCGGGTGCTGATCGCGGACGACCAGGCGCTGCTGCGCGGCAGTTTCCGGCTGCTGGTGGACTCCACGCCCGGCATGACGACGGTGGCGGAGGCCGCCGACGGGGCGGACGCCGTCCGGCTCGCGCGCGAACTGCGGCCGGAGGTGAAATCCCATATCGGCAGCCTGCTGGCCAAGTTGAGCGCCGGGGACCGCGCCCAGCTGGTGATCATCGCCTACGAGGCGGGGGTCGCCGAGCCCGGCATGTCGCAGCTCTGACGCCGGCAGCGAGTTAGTGTCGGCGGCATGGTGTCCGCATTCCGAAAGGCTTACGTGGTACGGAAGTTGATCGCGATCGACGCCGCCGTCGCGCTGGGGTTGGCGTTGCTGCCGGCGTTGTCCCCGTTGCGGGGGCAGGTCGGGGACGGTGTGCCCGGGTGGATGCTGTGGGCGGCTGCCGCGGCGGTTCCGTTGGTGGTCCGACGGATCTGGCCGTGGCCGGTGTTCCTCACGGTGCTCGCGGTGGCCGTGGCCTCGGTGCCGCTGGGCCTGGCGCCGACCGCGTTCCTGGCCGCCGCCTTCGCCGCGTACCCGGTCGCGCTGCTGACCGGTCCGCCGCCGTTCGGGCGGAGCGCGGCGGTGATCGGCGGGACGAGCGTGGCGGGCGTGGCCCTGCTGGCCGTCGGCGGCAGCCCGCACTACCCGGGCGGGACGCAGGCCGTGCAGGTGCTCTTCGGCGTGCTGGTGCTCGGCGCCACCTGGGCGGCGGGCCTCGCCGTGCGGGAACGCCGGGAGGGCGTGCGCCGGACCATCGAGCAGGCCGGGGAGCGGGCCAGGCGCGAGGAGCGGCTGCGGATCGCCCGGGAGATCCACGACGTGGTCATCCACCGCGTGGGCCTGATCGCCGTCAAGGCGGGCATCGCCAACCACGTCTCCGCCACCCGTCCCGCGCCGGCGCTCGGCCTGCTGCGGCTGCGGCGCTGGGGCGGTTGAGGGGTGGCGGGTCACCACTTGGAGGTGGTGCCGAGGGTGACGGCGGCGCCGGTGTCGGTGCCGGCCACGAAGACGCACACCTGGTAGGCGTCGAGCAGCGAGCCGTGGGTCCGGCAGGCCGACCAGCCGCCGCGGCTGTCGGTGGCGAGCGGCCAGCCGGAGGCCGTCAGGTGGCCGCGGACCTGGTCGAGGACCTGGCCGGCGTTCTGGCCGGAGGTGCCGCCCACGTCCAGGTCGTGCTCGCAGAAGTCCGCGGATCCGCTGCCGCAGCCGGAGCGCTCGGAGGTGATCAGGAGCCCGGCGGGCAGCGGGGCCAGCTCCGAGGCGGCCGGGATCTCGGCGGGTCGCCCGTTGTCGTGCAGGAACGAGCCGAACAGCCAGCTCGCCGCCCCCACCAGCAGCGCGCAGCCCACCATCAGCGCGGCCGCGAACCCCCGGCGGTCGCCGCTCTCGCCCTTGTGCACGGGCCATACCAGGGCCAGACCCACCAGCGGCACCACGGCCAGGACGCACCCGGCGCCCACCAGGCCCGTCCAACGCACCTGCTGGGGAAGCCAGTTCAGCATTCCGGCCGCCGCTGTCAGCGTCGCCGCCGCGAGCACTGCCGCGATCACCGGCCTGGCCCACCCCTTCGGTGCCGCGAGCAGCCAACAGCCCAGCGGTACCGCCAAGATGATGATTCCTACCGTCATGGTTGGCCACTCTGCCCTGTGACCCGCCCCGCCGGGAAGGCTCCGATGTGTGCCGGAATCCCTCCGGAAACGGTCAGTCCGGATCGTCAACCTCACCCGAAGGAGTGAACTGACGCTCCGTGTTGCTGGGGTGACGCACGGTTCGAGAAGACTGGCGGCAGTCGAGAGCGCGAGCCCCCTCCCCGTGCCGGTGTGCCGGGTGAGGTCGCGGGTGCGCTCTGTCGTTCACCATGTGTGGGGGTTCCTGTCATGTCTGTTCTGCGCACGGTTGCCGTGTCCACCCTGGCCGTGTCCGCGCTCGCGCTCGCACTGCCGCTGCCGGCCTACGCGGCCGACGGCAGTACGCCGGCCAAGCCCGGGAAGGCGAGTGCCGTGACGGCCGAACTCGCCCTGAACGTCACGCTGTTGAATGCCGTGAAGGTGCCGGTCGAGGTGGCCCTGAACAAGGTGGAGTCGCCGGCCCAGCGGGACGGGGCGATGCTCACCGCCACGGTCGACGGCGTGGACAACGGAAAGCCGGTGAACCTGGTGAAGGCCCAGGTCGGCAAGTCCGTGACCAAGGTGGACGACAAGCTGGCCACCGCCTCGGTGCAGCTGGTCGGCGCGGACGTGCACGTCCCCGGCCTGCCGCTGACCACGCTGCTCGGGCTGGACGCGATGAGCACCGAGGTGACCTGCCCGGTGGACGGCCAGCCGACCGCCAAGGTGACCGCCCCGGTGAAGCTGACGGTGCTCGGGAAGTCGGTGACGGTGGGCCTCAACTCGCCCACCCACGTGGACGTTCCGGCGATCGGCTCGGTGGACGTCGAGTTCTCCAAGAAGACCGTCACCAGCAGCACCGCCGCCGCCTCCGCGCTGGAGGTGCAGGTGTCGATCAACCCGCTGAACCTGAACGTCGCCAAGGTGGACGGCAAGGTCACGGTCGCCGGGGTGTCCTGCGAGAAGCCGGTGGCGGCCGTCACGCCCGCCGCCGCCACCTCCGGCGCGCCGAGCCCGTCCGGCTCCGCGGCCGGGACCGCGCAGAACCGTACGGCGCCGAAGGAGGCCGGTGAGGAGCTGGCGTACACCGGCTCGACCGGCACCACCGCGATGGCCGCCGCCGGCGCCACCCTGCTGGTCGCCGGCGGGGCCGCGGTCTGGATGACCCGCCGCAAGCGCGCCGCGCACGCCCGCCAGCGCTGAACCCCGGCGGTGTGCTCACGCTCCGGCGCCTCCCGGAGGGTGAGCACACCGCTGCGGTCCGTTGGTTCACATGGGCGTTACATAGGAGGAACAACCGGGAAACGGCGGCTTGCGAGGCTACGCAGGCACCCACCACCCGAGCAGTGAGGTTCACCGCGATGGCAATCAAGGCCGAGTACATCTGGATCGACGGCACCAAGCCGACTGCGAAGCTGCGCTCCAAGACTCGGGTCCTGCCCAACGCGGACAAGATCCCCACCTGGGGCTTCGACGGCTCCTCCACCAACCAGGCTGAGGGCCACGCCTCGGACCGCGTGCTCGACCCGGTGCGCGTCGTCCCGGACCCGATCCGCGGCGGCGACAACATCCTGGTGCTGTGCGAGGTGCTGGAGACCAACGGCACCGCCCACGCGTCCAACAACCGCGCCCTGCTGCGCGAGGTCGCCGAGAAGTACGCCGCCCAGGAGTCGATCTTCGGCATCGAGCAGGAGTACACCTTCTTCAAGGGCTCCCGCCCGCTCGGCTTCCCCGAGGGCGGTTACCCGGCCCCGCAGGGCGGCTACTACTGCGGCGTGGGTGCCGAGGAGGTCTTCGGCCGCGAGATCGTCGAGCTGCACCTCGACCGCTGCATCGACGCCGGCCTGGCGATCTGCGGCATCAACGCCGAGGTCATGCCCGGCCAGTGGGAGTTCCAGATCGGCCCGGTCGACGCGCTGACCGTCTCCGACGACATGTGGATCGCCCGCTACCTGCTCTACCGCACCGCCGAGGAGTTCGGCATCGACGCCACCCTGGACGCCAAGCCGGCCCGTGGCGACTGGAACGGCGCGGGTGCGCACACCAACTTCTCCACCAAGGCGATGCGCGAGGGCTACGACGCCATCATCACCGCCTGCGAGTCGCTCGGCGCCTCCCAGGAGAAGGTGCTGGAGCACGTCAACCAGTACGGTGACGACATCCAGTCCCGCCTGACCGGCAAGCACGAGACCGCCCCGTGGAACGTCTACTCGTACGGCGTCTCCGACCGCGGCGCGTCGGTCCGCATCCCGTGGCAGGTCGAGGTGGAGCAGAAGGGCTACATCGAGGACCGTCGCCCGAACGCGAACGTCGACCCGTACGTGGTCACCCGCCTGATGATCAACACCTGCTGCGAGGCCCTGGAGAAGGCCGGCCAGGTCTGATCCGCCACGCGTCACGCAACGGCGCCCGCTGAACCCTTGCTCGGGGGTTCGGCGGGCGCCGTCGTGTTTCTCGGTTACATCTTGACGAAGCCGTGGGTGCGGCCCACCGTCACGAAACCGCGCCGGGCGTACCACGCCTGCGGCCAGTCCTCGGCGTCCGCGACCAGGAAGCGCAGGCCGTCCGGGGCCTGCTCGGCGGCCAGGTGCAGGGCGGTGGTCAGCACCCGGTCCGCGAGGCCGCGGCGCTGATGGTGCTCCGCCGTCGCCAGATCCTCGACCTGCGCGGTGCCCGCCGCGTCCTGGTACAGGTCCGCCCAGGAGCCGAACTCGCCGTCCTCGTCCCGCGCGGCCAGGATCAGCACTCGCTCCGCGCCGGCCTCGCGGGCCGTGCGCCGCGACACCAGCTGCGCGATCGAATCGTCCGGGGCCGACGGCAGCCAGCAGCGCCACTGGCGCTCCAGCATCGGCGCCAGCTCCGCCAGTTCGACCTGTTCGGCGCCGCCGCGAGCGGGCACCGGGCCCTGGTGGACCATCACCAGCTCGACCTCGTGCCGGTACCCCGCCGCGACCAGGCCCGGGGCCAGCGCCTGCGCGGACGCGTCGTCGAACACCGCGATCCGCCGGTGCTCCAGGTGCCCGAGCACCTCCTCGGCCAGGCCCGCCACGTCAACCCCGCTCGGCGGGGCGTCCAGGATCAGCTGGTTGTGCTCGTGCGAGTACCGGTATCGCTCGCTCAACACCGCGAACCCGTCCGGCAGTTCGGTTACCTCGTCGGCCTGCCGGCGGGCGAACCCGCGACGGAAGTCCAGTGCAGTCCGCAGACTCTCTTCGCCCACCATCGGGCCATCGTAGGCCGGACCGCCCGCTCCGGCCGAAGGGATATTCGGCTTCAGTCTCCTGTGGGGGGAGACCGCAGAGTCGGGGTCATGGACGGCGAGGAGCTCGTGACGATCGGGGCACTGGCACGGCGGTGCGGCTGGCCGGTGCCGCCGCCGCTGACGCCCGTGTTCGGGTGGCTCGCGGCGGCGTCGGCGGCCTGACGGTCGGCCGGGCCGCTCGGCGGGTGGCAGGCGCCGGGCGCCCCCGATTTCGCGCCCGCCTGCCTCTCGCTCGTCCGGCGGCGCCGGGCGCAGGGGTCCGACGGCGCGCCCGGTCACTACGCTGGGGGCATGGCCGACACACCGACCCCCGTTCCGTCCGGTGACTTCACCCCGCAGGAGGTGGCTCGCGGCCGGGCGTTGCGGCGGGCGCAGCTGCCGTGGGCGCTCGGCGGGCAGCTCGCCTCGCTGGCGCTGTCGGCCGTGCTCGGGTTCACGGCGGCCGGGGCGGGGCTGGTGACGGCGGTCGGCGGCTGGTTCGGCGGCAGCTGGGCGGCCGAGGTGCTCGGCGGGAGCGCCGCGCTGGTGCTGCTCGGACGGGCCGTGACGCTGCCGTTCTCGGCCAAGGTTCGTACCGCCCGCGCCGGTTTCGGCCTCGTCACCCAGGGCTGGAAGGGCTGGGCGGTGGACGCGGCGCGCGGGACGGCGGTGACGCTGGCGCTGTTCCTGCCGCTTGCGCTCGGCCTGTACGCGCTGATCGGGCACTCGCCGACGGGCTGGTGGGTGCCGGGCGCGCTGGCCGCGGCGCTGCTGACGGTGGCGATGTCGTTCCTGCACCCGCTGGTGTTCGAGCCGCTGTTCAACCGTTTCTCCCCGATGCCGGACGGCGAACTGCGCACCGCCCTGTTGGAGTTGGCCCGCCGCGACGCCATCGCGGTGCGCGACGTGCTGGTCGCCGACGCGTCCCGCCGCACCACCGCGCTGAACGCGTACGTGTCCGGCTTCGGCCCGACCCGGCGGATCGTGGTCTACGACACCCTGCTGGAGACCGCCGAGGCACGCGAGGTCGAACTCGTCGCCGCGCACGAACTCGGCCACGTCAAGCACCGCGACGTCGCCACCGGCACCGTGCTCGGTGCACTCGGCGCGGCCGTCGTGGTGCCGGTGCTGGCCGCGCTGCTGGCCTGGCAGCCCCTGCTGGACGCGGCGGGCGCCGCCACCCCGCAGGACCCGCGTTCGCTGCCCCTGCTCGCGGCCCTCGCCGCCCTGCTCGGCGCGCTCAGCCTCCCCGCCCAGTGCGCGGTCAGCCGCCGGATCGAGACCCGCGCCGACCGGCACGCCCTCGAACTCACCGGCGACACCGAGCAGTTCATCGCCATGCAACGCCGCCTCGCGGTCGCCAACGTCTCCGACCCCAACCCACCACGCGCCCTGGAACTCCTCCTCGCCACCCACCCCAGCGCCACCCGCCGCATCGCCGCCGCCCGCAACTGGCAGGCGGAGCAGCATTCCTGACTGCGGGTGCCCTGGGACCCGGCCCGCTTGGTCCAAAGCGGTGGTCGGACGGCCCGGGTGCGGGAGAGAATCCGGCACGGGCCGACCGAGGGGGAACACATGACAGACCGTCCGTTGCTGATGCTGGACGTCGACGGGCCGATCGCCCCGTTCGACCGCTTCTTCCGCCCCTGGGGCTACCGGACGCACCGGGTGCCGTCGCAGACCTGGCGGCAGCGGCAGCTCGACAAGGGCGTGACCGACCCGAAGCCCTTGCGGGTCTGGCTGAACCCCGCCCACGGTCCGTCCCTGCTCGCCCTGCCGTACGACCTGGTGTGGGCCACCGCCTGGCAGGCGGAGGCGGACGAGCACCTGGCGCCGCTCCTCGGCCTGCCGCAACTGCCCTACGTGAGCTGGGAGTCGATGCACCACAAGGACCCCGACGGCCTGCACTGGAAGACCCGGCAACTGGTCTGCTGGGCCGACCAGCGGCCTTTCGTCTGGATCGATGACGAGATCGGACCCCAGGACACCGAGTGGATCGCCGCCAATCACCCCGGCGAGGCACTGACGATGAAGATCGACCACCGGTCCGGGCTGCGGCCCGAGCACTTCGCCCGACTCACCGCCTGGGCCGGGGAGCTCGGCCGCTGAAGGTCGCCGCGCCGCGCCGCCCCGAGGGCAAAAGCGCTGGCCGGAGGGTGCGCGGGTGGGGGAGAATCCGGCATCGGCCGCCGAGGAGGAACGCATGACGGACCGTCCCTTGTTGATGCTGGACGTCGACGGACCGATCGCGCCGTACGTCGGGAGTCCGTACCGGCGGCCCGAGGGGTACCTGACGCACCGGGTGGAGTCGCAGGCCTGGCGGCAGCGGCAGCGCGAGATGGGCGTGCGCAATCCGAAGCCGCTGCGGGTGTGGTTGCATCCCGGCCACGGCCCGTCCCTGTTGGCGCTGCCGTACCGCCTGGTGTGGGCGACCACGTGGCGGGCGGAGGCGAACGAGCACCTGGCGCCGCTGCTCGGGCTGCCGCAACTGCCGTACGTCGACTGGGAGTCGATGCACCACGGCGATCCGGACGGCTTGCACTGGAAGACCCGGCAGTTGGTGGCCTGGGCGGCGGGGCGGCCGTTCGCCTGGGTGGACGACGAGATCGAGCCGCAGGACGCGGCGTGGATCGCCGACCATCATCCCGGGCCGGCCCTCACCCTGAAGATCGATCACCGGTACGGGCTGCGGCCCGAGGACTTCGTACAACTCACCGACTGGGCCGAGGAGATCACCCGTTGAAGGTTGCCGCGCTGTACCGCCATCCCGTGAAGTCGATGCTCGGCGAGGAGATCGTCCGGGCCCGGATCGACGAACGCGGCATCGAGGGCGACCGCCGCCGCGCCCTGCTGGACGTCACCACCGGCCGGATCGCCAGCGCCAAACAGCCGCGCGCCTGGCGGCAGTTGCTGACGATGAGTGCCGAGACCAAGGACGACGGGGTACGGATCACCGGCCCCGACGGCGGCGAGCTGGACGAGGACGGGATCAGCGCGCTGCTGGGCCGCCCCGTCCGGCTGATCACCGAGCGGCCGGCCGGCTCCGTGCTGCTGCGCTCGGTGCCCGAGCAGGTGCTGGCGGACGGCATCGAGGCCGAAGTGGAGTACACCGTCCAGGACTTCGGCAAGGCCGCCGCCCCCGGCAGCTTCTTCGACTTCGCGCCGCTGCACCTGATCACCACCGCCAGCCTGGCGGGCACGCCGGCGGTCCGTTACCGGCCCAATCTGGTCCTGGAGACGGACGGGGAGCCGTTCGACGAGAACGCCTGGGTCGGCCGCGAGCTCACCGTCGGCCCGGACCTGCGGCTGCGGCTGATCGCCGCCAGCCCGCGCTGCGCCGTCCCGACCCTCGCGCACGGCGAGCTGCCCGCCGACCCGGAGGCGCTGCGTCGCCCGGCCCGGCTGAACCGGGTCGAACCGCTGCCCGGCATGGGCCCGTTGCCGTGCCTGGGGGTGTACGCGCAGGTGCTCACCCCGGGCACCGTGGAGGTCGGCGACCGGGTGGAGGTGCACTGACCGTCAGCGGGAGATCGCGGCCGCCAGGGCGGTGAGGAAGCGGTCGGTGGTGTCCCGGTCGCGGACGGCCAGGCGCAGCCAGTCGGGGCCGAGGCCGGGGAAGGTGTCGCCGCGGCGGACGGCGAAGCCGGCGGTGCGCAGGCGGTCGCGGACGGCGGCGGCGTCCGGGAGCTGGATGAGGACGAAGGAGGCGGCGGGGTCGCCGTGCACCCGGACGTCCGGGAGTGCGGCGAGGCCCTTCAGCAGGTGTTCGCGGTCCAGGGCGGTGGCGCGGGCGGCGGCGTCGGCCTCGGCGAGGGCGGCGGGGGCGGAGCAGAGTTCGGCGGCGGCGAGCGCGGGCGTGGAGACCGGCCACAGCGGCTGGGCGGCGGCGAGTTCCGTGACCAGCTCGGCGGGGGCGAGCAGGTAGCCGATCCGCAGGCCGGCCAGGCCCCAGGTCTTGGTGAGGCTGCGCAGCACCACCACCCGGCCGGGCAGGTCGCGGGCCCCGGCGAGGGTCTGGGTCTCGCCCGGGTCGGTGTCCATGAACGCCTCGTCGACCACCAGGGTCCGCCCGGGCCGGGCGAGTTCGGCCAGGTCGGCGGCCGGGTGCAGGATGGAGGTGGGGTTGGTGGGGTTGCCGACCACCACCAGGTCGGCGTCCTCGGGAACGGCCCCGGGCAGCAGGCGGAAGCCCTGCTCCGGCGTGAGGAGGACGCGGTGGACGGTGCGCCCGGCGTCCCGCAGCGCCGCCTCCGGTTCGGTGAACTGCGGGTGCACCACCACCGCGTGGCGCGGCCGCAGCACCCGGGCGAGCAGCACGAAGGCCTCCGCCGCGCCGGAGGTGAGCAGCACCTCGGCGACGGGGCGGCCGTGCCGGGCGGCGACGGCGGCGCGGGCCGCGGTGCCGTCCGGGTAGGCGGCCAGGGTGTCGAGGGTGGCGGCGAGGTGCGCGCGCAGCCAGGGCGGCGGGGTGCCGGTGCGGACGTTCACCGCGAGGTCGACCAGGCCGGCGGAGCGGACTTCGGCGTCGCCGTGATGGCGCAGATCGGGCTCGGTGTTCACCTGGTGGCCTCCTGGGCGGGTACGGCGAGGGCCGCGGTGGCGGTCGCGGTCGCGGTGCGCGGCGCGAGCAGGCGGCCGCCGGGCCCGGCCGAGGTCAGCGCGGCGGCCTCCGCGACGCTCGGGGTGCCGACCGCGGCGGCCACCCGGGCGGAGCCGACCACCGGGACGGCGGCCAGCGCGGCGGCCGGGTGGCCGACCAAGGGGACGTCCAACTCCCTTGCGGCGGCGCACAGTCCGGGCTCGGCGAGCTTGCTCTCCAGGGTGGCGACCAGGGCGACGGCGGAGCGGTCGAGGCCGCAGGCGGCGAGCGCAGCGTCGGCGGTGCGGAGCAGTTCGGCGGCAGGGGTGCCGCGGCGCAGCCCGAGCCCGAGCACGACACGGGGAGTGGCTGTCACGCCCGGCCCTCCCGTTGCTCGTTCACCTGCTTGTTCACCTGCTTGTTCACCGCGCCGGTCGTGCGCTCCGGGCCGGAAAGATCCCACCATGTCGGTCCGAGGCGGGTCAATCGGGACAGGTGTGAGCCGCGCCGCTTCTCCGCTGGCCGAAAAGCGCCCGTGCGGGCTTGTGGGCCGACCAAGCGTTCGCTTGTTCTTAACCTGTCAAAAGGCGTGCCGGTCACCGCTCACCCCTAGCGTTTCCGGCGCCCCAAGCTCCAAGCTCCGAGCTCCAAGCTCCGAGCTCCGAGCTCCGAGCTCCGAGCTCCGAGCTCCGAGCTCCGAGCTCCAGGTTCCAGGCTCCAACGCGTGTTCCACCAAGCGTGCTCCAACAGCCCTGTCCCGCACGTTCCTTGCCCCGGAGGGACCTCGCCATGACTGCCGCACCGCTCAGCCGCCGCACCAAGCGCCGCCTGACCGCGATCGGAAGCACCGTCGCCCTGGCCGCCGCCTCGCTCGGCCTGTGGGCCGCCACCGGCTCCACCGCGCAGGCCGCCGCGCTGCCCGCGCCCGACCACGTCATCGTGGTGGTGATGGAGAACCACGCCTACAGCCAGGTGATCGGCAGCTCCAGCGCCCCGTACCTGAACGGCACCCTGGTGGCCGGCGGCGCCAACCTCACCCAGTCCTACGGCCTGACCCACCCGTCCGAGCCGAACTACTACATGCTGTTCTCCGGCTCCAACCAGGGCCGCACCGATGACAGTTGCGTCAAGGTCGGCTCGATGACCGCGCCCAACCTGGCCTCCGAGCTGATCGCCGCCGGAAAGAGCTGGGGCTCCTACAACGAGACCCTGCCCAGCCAGGGCTCCACGGTCTGCTCCAGCGGCAAGTACGCGCAGAAGCACAACCCGTGGTTCGGCTTCTCCAACGTGCCGACCAACACCGCCTACACCTTCGCCCAGTTCCCCACCGACTACACCCTGCTGCCGAAGGTCTCCTTCGTGGTGCCGAACCTGTGCAGCGACATGCACGACTGCTCGGTCTCCACCGGCGACACCTGGATCAAGAACAACCTCAGCTCGTACGCCACCTGGGCGCAGACCCACAACAGCCTGCTGGTGGTCACCTTCGACGAGGACAACAGCCTGTCCGGCAACCGCATCCCCACCGTGGTCTACGGCCAGCACGTCATCCCCGGCTCCACCAGCGCCACCACCTACAACCACTACAACGTGCTGCGCACCCTGGAGGACCTGGCCGGCCTGAGCGCCCACGCGGGCAACGCCGCCTCCGCCTCCGACATCACCGGCATCTGGAACTGACGCCGGATGTACCTCGCGGACGCCCGTTCCACCAAGACGGCCGCCGCCCCGGGCACCCGCCCGGGGCGGCGCGCCGCCGTCCCCGGCACCGTGCTCGCGCTCGGCGCGGTCAGCCTGGTCACCGACGTCTCCTCCGAGATGGTCAGCGCCGTCCTGCCGCTGTACGTGGTCGCCGCGCTCGGCCTGTCCCCGCTCGGCTTCGGCCTGCTCGACGGCATCAACAACGGCGTCGGCGCGCTGGTCCGGCTGCTCGGCGGCCACCTCGCCGACCGCAGCCCGCGCGGCCACAAGCTCGTCGCCGGGATCGGCTACGGCCTGTCCGCGCTGTGCAAGCCACTGCTGCTGCTCGTCTACACCGTGCCGCTGATCGGCGGCGTCCTCGCCATCGACCGCACCGGCAAGGGGCTGCGCACCGCACCCCGGGACGCGATGATCTCGCTGGCCACCGCGCCCGAGCACCGCGGCCGGGCGTTCGGCGTGCACCGCGCGATGGACACCACCGGCGCACTGCTCGGCCCGCTGCTCGCCTTCGCGGTGCTGCGGATCGCCGACGACCGGGCCGAACGCGCCGGCTACAGCGCGGTGTTCACCGTCTCCGGCTGCATCGCGGTGCTCGGCGTGCTGCTGCTGGTGCTGTTCGTGCCGGGACGGGCCACCACTACTGTTGTCGAGTCGGGGGCGCGCCCCACCCTGCGGGACGCGCTCGCGCTGCTGCGACGCCCCGCGCTGCGCCGGCTCACCCTGGCCGCCGTACTGCTCGGCCTCACCACCGTCAGCGACTCCTTCCTGTACCTGCTGCTGCAACGCCGACTCGGCCTGCCCGCCCACCTGTTCCCGCTGCTGCCGCTCGGCACCGCCGCCGTCTTCCTCACCCTCGCCGTCCCGCTCGGCATGATCGCCGACCGGATCGGCCGCCGCACCCTGTTCCTGGCCGGCCACGCCCTGCTGCTCACCGGGTACGGCGTGGTGCTCTCCCCGCTGCGCGGCGCGAGCGCCGCCGTGCTGGTCCTGCTGCTGCACGGCACCTTCTACGCCGCCACCGACGGGGTGCTCGCCGCCGCCACCGCCGCGACCGTCCCCGACGGGCAGCAGGGCGCCGGGCAGGCCCTGGTCGGCACCGGCCAGGCGCTCGCCCGCTTCGTCTGCTCGCTCGCCTTCGGCGCCGCCTGGACGCTGTGGGGACCGCGCGCCGCCCTCACCGGCACCGCCCTGGCCCTCGCCGTCGCGGCCGTTGCCGCCACCCGCCTGCTCCGTCCGACCGCCGTTCCCGAACCCCCGTCCGGAGGGCACCTCGCATGACCGCTCCCGTTGCCGTAGACCCGGACCCCGAGGCGCCCGAACCCCCGGTCGGGGACGCCCAGTTGCGGCGGAAGCTGGTGGTGCTGGTGGCCGCCGTGGTGCTGCTCGCCGGCATCGGGACGTTCGCCGTCCGGTACGCCGCCGGCCGGGCGGACCGGCGCAACCAGGAGCAGGCCGGCGGGCCACCGGTGCGCGAGGGGGCGGTGACGCTGGAGCCGGCGGGCCGTCAACTGCTGCTGCGCAACCTGGCCTGGGGCCCGCACCGCGACGAGGTCGCCGCCGTGCCCGCCGACCACCCGGACGGCGCCCGCACCGCGTCCGGTGTGAAATGCCTGCGCTTCCACGCCGCCGCCGGCACCGGCATCTGCCTGCAGGCCGAACACGGCGCGCTCGACGACACCTACCACGCGTCCGTGCTGGACGCCTCGCTGCACGAGATCAAGCGCTTCCCCGCGCCCGGCATCCCCACCCGCGCCCGGGTCTCCCCGTCTGGACACCTGGCCGGCTGGACGGTGTTCGTCAGCGGCGACTCCTACGCGGGTACCGGCTTCTCCACCCGCACCGCGATCGTCGACACCCGCAACTGGCAGTTCTACGACAACCTGGAGACCTTCCAGGTACTGAAGGACGGCCACCCCGTCCAGGCGTCCGACCTCAACGTCTGGGGCGTCACCTTCGCCACCGACGACAACCGCTTCTACGCGACGGTCGCCACCGGTGGCCAGACCTACCTGGTCCAGGGCGACCTCGCCGCCCGCACCCTGACCACCCTGCACCAGAACGTCGAATGCCCGTCACTCTCCCCGGACGGCACCCGGGTCGCCTACAAGAAGCGGGTGGCCGGCGCCGACCCGGCCGCGCCGTGGCGGCTGTACGTGCTCGACCTCGCCACCATGACCGAGACCGCGACCGCCGAGCAGCGCAACATCGACGACCAGGCACTCTGGTCCGACGGCCACACCCTGATGTACTCGCTCCCCGGCGACTACGGCTCCGACCTGTGGACCGTCCCCGCCGACGGCACCGGCGCCCCCGCCGTCCTGGTGCGCTCCGCCGTCGCCCCCGCGTATCTCGGCTGACAGCCCGGCCGCGCCGCCGGTAGGGTCCCCGCGTCAAGATCGACACGAAGGACGCGATGAACGAGAAGACCGGTACCGGCCGGCCCTGGCGCGGGTCGCTGTACGCGCTGCTCACCCTGCTCTGCTGCGCGGCGCCGATCGGCCTGCTGACCTACCTGTTCGGCGGCTCGGAGGCCGTCGAGCTGCTGCACGCCGTCACGCCGACCGCGCTGATCCTGGTGGTCGCGCTGAACTACCGCACCCCCCGGGGAGGGGTGGCGGCATTCGTCGCCGGCGGGCTGGCGCTCTGGCTGAGCTTCGCCGGGATGGCGGCGGTCCGGACCGGGTCACTGGCCGACCACGGGCAGCAGATCACCGTCACCGTCACCGCCGTCCACCCGCGCAACGGCACCCACCTCCCCACCTGCGAGGTGAGCCGACCCGACGGCACCGCCATCCGCCACCCGCTCGACGCCTGCAACCTCCATGTCGGCCGCCAGCTGACGGTGACCGCCGACCCGTCCGACCGGCAGGCCCCGATCTGGGAACCCCTCGACGCGGACACCCCCCTCCACTGGACGGCGGGCGTCGGCACCGCACTGGTCGCGCTGCTGGTCTCCCTCCCGTTCTGGGCCGGCCGCCGCCGGCAGCGCCCCGGCGGGCCGTCGGAGCCGGTGGCCGCAGGCGGGCCCGCGGACTGGCGGGTGTAGCCGGCCACCGACGGCCGGCAGCTGCTCGCGACGGTCGTCGGACGCTCGCCGTGGTCACCGCCACCCACCCCCGCCAGGGCAAGCGGTGGGCCGGGCACCCCGACTGACGGTGGCTCATGGGCAGGAGTAGTGTCCCTCTTGATCCGAATGATCAATGGGGGGATCGACATGGACGTGAAGTCCGAGGAACACCCGCACCGTTTCTGGGCGTGGTACACGGTGCCCGCGCTGTTCGGGAGCCTTGCGCTGTCGTGGCTGGCGGTTTGGCAGTTCGGCGCGGCCAACCCCGTTGCGTGGGTGGTGATTTGCCTGCTGGGGATAGCTCTGACGGGTCTGGTCGGGTATGCGTACCGCACCCAGGCCACGTCGATCGCGGCGCTCCTCGTCCTCGTGCTGTTCGCCGGGATCGGGTTCTTCGGCACCGGCGCGGTGAGCGGGACCGTGCTGAGCACGGACGGGAAGCGCACGGTCGCCCAGATCACCGCCGTCCATCCCCGCAACGGTAAGGCGGCCGGGTACTGCCTGCTGCGCACCGCCGAGGGTCAGGACATCGCCAAGCGGCTGAGCCCCTGCGAGGGCCGCGACGTCGGCAACCGACTGGAGGTCACGTACGACCCGGCCGGCCGGCAGTATCCGACCGAGAACCTGCCCGATCCGGGCGGTGCGGTGCGGTGGACCGCGGGGCTGGTGGCCGTGCTGGTCCTGTTGGTCCTCTCGATGCCGCTGTGGGGGCCGCGGGGCCCGCGGGTGCGGGAACGGCAGCGATAGCGGTCGCTCACTTCTCGCGGTCGCGCCAGCGCTGCATCATCTGTTGGAGCTCGACCCGCAGGAAGGCGAAGAACTCCAGGGATTCGGCGAGGCGTTGACCGGCCGGGGTGTCCGGGCCGAGCGCGTCGACGCCCTCGGCCAGGCTGGAATCGAAGCGGGACAGTGTGCGGTCGCGGTTGGCGGTGGCCTCGTACCAGACGTGGTCGTGGATGCGGTAGCGGTCCC
Organism: Kitasatospora sp. NPDC051984; assembly: GCF_044593455.1. NCBI lineage: Bacteria > Bacillati > Actinomycetota > Actinomycetes > Kitasatosporales > Streptomycetaceae > Kitasatospora > Kitasatospora sp. NPDC051984. The sequence goes on along the minus strand of NZ_JBIUCB010000009.1, from coordinate 109,864 downwards.
GGCGGGTGCCGGGTTCGCGCTCGCGGCTGACCAGGTCGACCTGGGTCAGGTAGCGGACCGCGCCGGAGACGGCGGCGGGGGAGATCTGGAGCAGTTCGCCCAGTTCGGCGGAGGTCAGCCGCCCGGAGTCGGCGGTCAGCAGGGCGGTGAACACCCGGGCCGACATCCGCGGGAACCCGGCGTCCGTCAGCACCGTGGCGAACCGCTCCACGAACTCGGACACCGCCGCCGGATCCCGCTGCGCGTCCACGCCGCTCACGTCGCCCACCTCACTCACCTGCACCACCGGAACCCTCCCCGACATCCGTCCGACCGGGCGTCCGCCCACCTTCACACACCTTCGGCGGCAACGCGAAGATCCGGGACTTTCGGCAGCTTCACGGATTTGTGAAACAAGAGTAGCGTCGAGCTCATGACGACCGCCATCTCGGTGTCCGGCCTGGTGAAGACCTTCGGCCGCACCCGCGCCCTGGACGGACTGGACCTCACGGTCGAGCAGGGCGAGGTTCACGGGTTCCTCGGCCCCAACGGGTCGGGCAAGTCCACCACCATCCGCGTCCTGCTCGGCCTGCTGCGCGCCGACTCCGGCACCGCCACCCTGCTCGGCGGCGACCCGTGGCGCGACGCCGTCCCGCTGCACCGCAGAATCGCCTACGTGCCGGGCGATGTGACGCTGTGGCGCAACCTCTCCGGCGGGGAGGCGATCGACCTGCTCGGACGGCTGCGCGGCGGACTCGACCCGATCCGCCGGGCCGCGCTGCTGGAGCGCTTCGAGCTCGACCCCACCAAGAAGGGCCGCGCCTACTCCAAGGGCAACCGGCAGAAGGTCGCGCTGGTCGCGGCGTTCGCCGGCGACGCCGACCTGCTGATCCTGGACGAGCCCACCTCCGGCCTGGACCCGCTGATGGAGGAGGTGTTCCGCGAGTGCGTCGCCGAGGCCCGCGACCGGGGCGCCACCGTGCTGCTGTCCAGCCACATCCTGTCCGAGGTGGAGGCGCTCTGCGACCGGGTGTCGATCATCCGGGCCGGGCGCACCGTGGAGACCGGCACCCTGGACGACCTGCGCCACCTCACCCGCACCTCGGTGGACGCCGTCCTCACCGGGCCGCCGCCGCACCCCGCCTACGCCCACGACCTGACGATCGACGGCAACCGGCTGCGCTGCCAGGTCGACACCGAACAGCTCGGCACCCTGCTCACCGAGCTCACCGCCGTCGGCGTGCACAGCCTCACCAGCCGGCCGCCCACGCTGGAGGAACTCTTCCTTCGCCACTACGAGAACGATCCGGCCGACACCCCCTCGACCTCGACGGCGGCCGCCCGATGAGCGGCTACGCGCTGACCGGCACCGGCACCCTCTACCGCCTCGCCCTGCGCCGCGACCGGATCGCCCTGCCGGTGTGGGTGTACGTCGGCACCGGCATGGTCGCCTCCACCGCCTTCTCCTTCCGCACGCTGTACGGCGACGAGGCCTCCCGGCGGACCTTCGCGGCCAGCATCGACGGCAACGGCTCGCTGCGCGCCCTGTACGGCCCGATCTTCGACGGCTCCACCATCGGCGGGCTGACCGCGTGGCGGATGGGCGTCTTCGGGGCGGTGCTGGCCGCGCTGATGTCCACCCTGCTGGTGGTGCGGCACACCCGCGCCGAGGAGGAGGACGGGCGGCTCGAACTGATCGGCGCCGGCGCCGTCGGCCGCCGCGCCCCGCTGACCGCCGCACTCGCCACCGCCCTCACCGCCGACGCCGCGCTGGCCGCCCTGGTGACGATCGTCCTGCTGGCCGCAGGTCAATCCGCCGCCGGGGCGCTGGCGTTCGGCCTCGCGCTCGGCGCCACCGGGGTGTTCTTCGCCGCGCTGGCCGCCGTCACCGCGCAGATCGCCGAGACCGGGCGGGCCGCCAACGGCCTTGCCGGGGCGGCGATCGGCCTCGCCTTCGTGCTGCGCGCCGTCGGAGACTCCGGCAGCGGCACGGGCTGGGTGAGCTGGCTCTCCCCGATCGGCTGGAGCGAGCAGGTCCGCGCGTTCGCCGGCGACCGCTGGTGGGTGCTGGTGCTGCCGCTGGGCGGGGCCGCGCTGCTCACCGCGCTGGCCCGCACCCTGGTCGAACGACGCGACCTGGGCGCCGGGCTGCTCCCGCAGCGCCCCGGCCCCGCCGTCGCCGCGCCCGGCCTGGCGGACGCCGCCGCACTGGCCCGCCGCCTGCAGCGCGGCGCCCTGATCGGGTGGACACTGGCCTTCGCGGCGGGCGGCGCGGTGTTCGGCAGCGTCGCCAAGGGCGTGGTCGACCTGGTCGGCGACAACCAGCAGATGGCCGACGTGATGGCCCGGCTCGGCGGACAGCAGGGCGTGCTGAACGCCTATCTCTCCACCATCGCCGGGGTGTTCGGGATGATCGCCGCCGTGTACGCCGTGCAGTCCGTGCTGCGGCTGCGCGCCGAGGAGAGCGCCGGCCGGGCCGAACCCGTGCTGGCGGGTGCCGTCTCCCGGCTGCGCTGGGCGGGCGGACACCTGCTGTTCCCGCTGCTCGGCACCACCGTGCTGCTGGCCGCCGCCGGCCTCACCGCCGGGCTGGCGCAGAGCGCCGCGCTCGGCAGCGCCGCCGGCCACGGGACGGGCGACGCCGTCGCCCGGATGCTCGGTGCCACGCTGGTCCAGCTGCCCGCGGTGTGGCTGACCGCCGCCGTGGCGCTCGCCGTGTACGGCCTGCTGCCGCGCTGGACGGCGGCCGGCTGGGTCGGCTTCGGCGTGTTCGTGCTGGTCGCCTGGCTCGGCCCGATCCTGCAACTGCCGCAGTGGGTGCTCGACCTGTCGCCGTTCACGCACCTTCCGCACCTGCCCGGCGGGACGTTCACCGCCGCGCCGCTGCTGTGGACCACCGCGCTGGCCGCGCTCGCCGCCGGGGCGGGCCTGGCCGGGCTGCGCCGCCGCGACCTGGGCTGACGAACGGGCGCGGCCCGACGCACCGCCACCGGCCGGACGAACCCCGGACGGACGGGTGCTGATCGGGCCGCGCACCGGCCTCACCCGGCCTTCGGGCAGAACGCGTCCCGGGCCGGGCGGCGGCCAGTGGCCAGGAACTCCGACACCAGCGCGTCGCCGCAGGCGTTCCCGTGGGACAGGTAGGAGCCGTGGCCGCCGGAGTCGACCGTGACCATCCTGGCCCGGTCGCCGAACGCCGCGCGCAGCTTGAGCGCCCCCGCGTAGGGCGTGGCCGGGTCGCGCAGGTTCTGCACCATCAGCACGTTGGACGGCCCGTCGTCGGTGACCCGGACCGGCGGCTCGGCGGGCTGCCAGTGCCAGAACGCGCAGGCCGAGGCGTTCACCGGCATGCCGGCCGTGAGCGGGTGCGCGACCCGGTCGGCGGCCACCGCCGCGGCGTACGAGCCGAGGTCGCGCGGCCAGCTGACGTCGTTGCACAGGGTGGCGACCGTGACCGCCGTGGAAGCCTGCATCTGCGCAAGCTCCGCCGCGTCCGGCGCGGGCCCCTGCTCGGGCAGCGGGCGGTGGCCCTGGGCGGCCTGGATCAGAGCGGCCGCGGCGGGGAACTTGGCGTCCGCGTACAGGCTGTTCAGCAGCGTGCCGCGCACGCCGTTGCCGTCCAGTACGCCCGGGTTGTGGCCGGGCCAGGGCAGCGGGGCCGCGTCCAACTGCTGGGCGGCCGTCAGGTAGGCGGTGCGGACCTGCTCGGGGGTGTCGGCGATCCGGAACTCGCCGGCCTCGGGGGAGGCCGCCCAGGCCGCGAAATCCGGGAAGCGGTCCTCCGCGCCGGTGGCGAAGGCGGCCAGCCAACTGCGCTCGGCCAGGACCGGATCCGGGTTGTCGTTGCTGTCCAGCAGGATCCGGTCGGTGCGGTCGGGGAACATCGTGGCGTACGCGGCGCCCGCGTAGGTGCCGTAGGAGACGCCCCAGGTGGAGATCCGGCGCTCGCCGAGGGACTGCCGGATCCGGTCGATGTCCCGCGCCTCGTTCCGGGTGGTGATGCTGCGCAGCACCGGGCCGCCGTTGGCCGCGCAGCGGTCGGCGATGCGTTGGCCGGTGGTCAGGTTGGCATCGCCGCCGTGCCCGTCGGGCGCGGGCCAGGGCAGCAGCTTGCCGGGCGCCAGGTCGGCGTAGTCGAGCCCGCAGGAGACCGGACTGGAACGCCCGACGCCGCGTGGGTCGAAGCCGATCAGGTCGTACCTGTCCAGCACCGACTGGGGCAGCCGCTTCACGGCGCTGCTCGGCCCGTTCAGGCCGGAGCCGCCCGGCCCGCCCGGGATCAGCACCAGCACGCCGCGCCGCTGATCCGGCTTGGCGGCGGTGATCCGGGAGACCGCCAGCGTCAGTGACGGCCCGTCGGGTTGTCGGTAGTCGACCGGGACCGTCACCTCGGCGCACTGCTGCCGCCCGTCCGCCGCCCCGCCCGTGCAGGCGGCCCAGGCGGGCCGGGCAGGGGCGGGAGCGGCGGCGGCGAGCGGCGCCGTCAGGCCGAGCAGGACGGTGGTGGCGGCGGCGAGGGCGGCGCCTCGTTGAGTGATTCGCATGACCACGAGTCTTCGCCGTCATCACGCCCGGATCGATCCGGCAGGCCTCCGTCTTTCTCCTGGAGTCAGCCTCAGCGGAAGCACTGTAGCCAGCTATACCAAGGAAGTTGACTGAGCATCAAGGAGGTCCGTCAGGAGGCGGCGCGCACCGTGATGACGGGCTCGTGGTGGACCGGGAAGTTCACCGAGGACGCGATGAAGCAGTCCCGGCCGGCCGGGCCGTGCAGGGCCTCGGCCTGCTCGCGCATCGACTCGTCGGCGATCTCCACCCGGGGCCGCAGCATCGCCTCGGTGAAGTGGCCGCCGCCGCCCGCGGTCTCCATGGTGGCCTCCGCCTCGTCCGTGTAGGACAGCACCACCACGCCCTGGCGCGCGCAGTGCGACAGGTACGACAGCATGTGGCACTGGGCGAGCGCGGCCAGCAGGAACTGTTCCGGGTTCCACCGCGAACGGTCGCCGCGGAACGTCGGGTCGGCGCTGCCGAGCAGCGTCGGCACCCCGTCCGAGGAGATGTCGTGGGCGCGGGAGTACGAGCGGTAGGTGTCGGTACCGGTACCGAGGTTGCCGGTCCAGTCGACACGGACCGCGTAGTGGTGGGACAGGGCCATCAGGTCACTCCTTCTCGGGCGGCCGGGCGGCGGCGCAGGTGTCCAGGACGTGCCGCCGGGCGGCCGCCCCGGCAGCGGCCGGATCCCCGGCGATCACGGCGGCCAGCAGCTCACGGTGCTGGTCGTCCACCAGGGCGGTGCGGTCGGGCGCGTGCAGAGAACGGTGGGTGGAGACCTGGATCTGGTCCCACAGCCGCTCCAACGAGTGCAGGGCGACCGGGTTGGCGGAAAGCTCCGCGACCCGCCGGTGGAACTGCCGGTTCAGCCGCACCGCCTCCGTCAACTCGCGTTCCACGGTGGCCCGGTGCGTACGGTCGGCGAGCGCCGCCAGGTCGGTCAGCTCGGCCGGGGCCAGCCGGCCCGCCCGCTGCCGCTCGGCCGCGAGCTCGGCGGTCAGCGCCTCCAGCGCGGCCCGCACCCGGTAGACGTGCGACAGCTCCTCAGCGGACAGCTCCACCACCCGGACGCCGCGCCCGGCGGCGGCCAGCAGGCCGTCCGCGGTCAGCGTCCGGAACGCCTCCCGGACCGGCGTGCGGCTCACCCCCAGGGTCTCCGCGACCTCCACCTCGCCCAGCCGCGCCCCCGGTGGGTAGCGGCCGTCCAGGATCAGTTCCCGCAGGCTGCGGCGGGTGCTCTCGGTCTGCACGGCGGCAGCGTAGTGCGATGCATGCATTGCATGCAATGGTCAGGCTCCTGGTGCTGGAACTTCGGCGCGGAACTCGTTGGGAGAGCGACGGACCGGTCCGCTATATTCGCGCAGCCGTCGAACAGTTCCACGCCCCAAGGGGGAAACCCATGTCGTTCGACCAGGAGCGCTCCGGGGAGGCCGTCCCCGACGCCGCCCGGGACGACTCCCCGACCACGCCCGCCACGCCCACGGTTGACGCCGCAGACGCAGGGCCAGCGGCCGCGGTCTCCTTCAGCAAGCAGCCGGCCGCGCCCGAGTCGGCCCCCGCCGCGGAAGCGGCGGACGCGGGGAGCGCTGACGCCGTCGCGGTCGGGCCTGCCGCGGATGCACCGGCGGCGATCTCGTTCAGCAAGCAGTCCGACGCGCCGGAGCCCGCGCCCGTCGACGCTCCGGCTGTCGCCGCCACGTCAGTTGACGCACCGCCGGCCCCCGCCGCGGAAGCGGCGGACGCGGGGAGCGCTGACGCCGTCGCGGTCGGGCCTGCCGTGGATGCACCGGTGGCGATCTCGTTCAGCAAGCAGTCCGACGAGCCGGAGCCTGCGTCCGTCGACGCTCCGGCTGTCGCCGCCACGCCAGTTGACGCGCCGCCGGCCCCCGGCGCGCCGCCGGCGCCCGCGAACCCGTGGGCGCCGCCCGTCGCGCCGCCGCCCGCCCCTGGCGTCGCGCCGGCCGGTGCGCCGGTGCCGCCCGGGGCGAACCCGTGGGGCGCGGCCCAGCCCGACGCGACCGCCGGGGGCAACCCGTGGGCGCCGACGGGTGTTCAGCAGCCGTGGGGGGCGGGCGGGTACCCGCCGCCCGGCGTGCCCGGCGCGCCGACCGGGCCGATGGTGATGTACCCGCAGCAGCAGCGGTCGCTGTACACCAACAACCTGGCCATCGCCTCGCTGATCACCGGCATCGTCTGCTGCTACTTCGGCTTCATCGGCATCGGTCTGGGCATCGGCGCGCTGCGCCAGATCAAGCGGACCGGTGAGCGCGGCAAGGGCCTGGCCATCTCCGGCATCGTGACCGGCAGCCTCGGCATGGTGCTGTTCGTGCTCTCGGTGATCGGCGGCACCTTCAGCGTCCAGGACTTCGAGGACGACAGCTCCACGCCCTCGCACGTCACGTCGACGTCGAACGCCGCCACGCCGGACTCGCCGTTCCGGCTGCGGGTCGGCCAGTGCTTCAACCGGGCGATGACGGGCTTCGCCAAGCCCGTGGACTGCACGTCCTCGCACCACGGCGAGGTCTACTGGACGCAGCCCACCAGCAAGCAGGACGGCAAGTACCCGGGCGAGGACGCGCTGAAGGCGGAGGCCGACGAGGTCTGCCCGGCGCATGTCGACACCTATGTGGCGGACACCTGGACGATTCCGGACTCGGTGTCGACCTTCTACTACTTCCCCGACCGGCTGGGCTGGAACACCTCCGGCAGCCGCCGCATCGTCTGCTTCCTGGGCAACGAGGACAAGTCGTCGCGCACCGGCTCGCTGCAGAAGTACCCCAGCACTCTGACCACCGACCAGCGTCAACTGCTGGACGCCACCAACCAGTTCGACCGTGCCTGGATCAACGGCCCGGACGAGGACAGTGAGGTCGAGGACGACCCGCAGGCGTTCCGGACCTGGGCCAAGGACATGAGCGTGGCCGCCACCAAGCAGGCCACCATGCTGAAGGCCGCGCACTGGAACACCGCCGACAAGGCGACCGTCGACCGCCTGATCGCGAAGTCCATGACCGCGTCCGACCACTACCTGGCGGCCTACCGGTCCACCGACAACGCCACCCTCCGCCGTGAACTGGGCGTCGCCGAGGACAACTTGGGCGACGAGGAAATCATCTCGCTGCGCCGCGCGCTGGGTCTGGCGACCGCGCAGGAGGAGCCGTCCAAGAAGGGCAGCCAGCCGGTCTGACCGGCCGTCCCCCGGCCGTCCCCCGGCCTGACCGGCCCGGTCGGCCGCGCGAGCCCGGCTCGCGCGGCCGATCCGTCGTCGGCTCCCGTCAGCTGCCGGCAGCTCCGGCAGCTCCCGTCAGCTCCCGTCGTGCGAGGCGGCCCAGGCGGCGGCGTGCCGGACCAGCCGGGTCGGCAGGGCGGGGGCCCCCGTCCAGTGCAGGTGCAGGTAGGAGGCGTGCACCGAGCCGTGCAGGTGGCCCTCGGTGTGCGGGCCGGTGGGGGTGCGCCAGCCCCAGGCGGGGGACGGGCCGGCCGCCGGGTCGGTGACGGTGCGGTGGAACTCGTGGCCCCGCACCCGGGACCCGGCCGCAGCGAGCGGCGAGTCGGCGAGCGCCACTGCCTCCCGGTAGCCGAGGGTCAGCCGGGGCGTCATCCGTGCCGTCGTGTCCAGTACCCCGCACATCGGCAGGCCGTCCAACTCCCGCCCCAGGTACAGCAGTCCGGCGCACTCGCCGACCACCGGGGCGCCGCTGGCGGCGAGTTGGGCGACCGCCGCCCGCAGGGAGGCGTTCGCGCTGAGCTCGGAGACGTACACCTCCGGGAAGCCCCCGCCTATCACCAACGCCGAGGTCCGCTCCGGCAGTTGCTCGTCGTGCAGCGGGTCGAAGGGCACCACCTCGGCCCCGGCGGCGGTCAGCAGTTCGGCGTTCTCCGCGTACGAGAAGGAGAACGCCGCGCCGCCGGCCAGCGCGATCCGCGGCCGGGGACCGACCAGCGGTTCCACCTCGGCCGCCGGGTCCCACGCCGTGCAATCCAGCGGCGGGGCGGTCCGGGCCAGCGCCAGCACTTCGTCCAAGTCGACGGAGGCGGCGACCAGTTCGCCCATCTCGCGGACCGCCCGCAGCGCCTCCGCCGAGCGTTCGACGGCCGGCACCAGACCCAGGTGGCGGGACGGGGTGTCCACCGCCTTCGCCCGCCGTACCGCGCCGAGCACCGGCACCCCGGAGCCCTCCTCCAGGGCCTCCCGCAGCAGCGTCTCGTGCCGGTCCGAGGCGACCTTGTTGAGGATCACCCCGGCGAGGCGCACCTGCGGGTCCCAGGACGCGAAGCCGTGCACCAGCGCCGCCACCGAACGGGACTGCGAGGAGGCGTCCACCACCAGCACCACCGGCGCCCGCAGCAGCTTCGCGACCTGCGCCGTGGACGCCAACTCGCCGCGCCCCGCCGCCCCGTCGTACAGGCCCATCACGCCCTCGACCACCGCCACGTCCGCCCCGGCCGCGCCGTGCGCGAACAGCGGGGCGATGCGCTCCGGGCCGCTCATCCAGGCGTCCAGGTTGCGGCCCGGACGCCCGGCGGCCAGCGCGTGGTAGCCGGGGTCGATGTAGTCCGGGCCGACCTTGTGCGGGGACACCTTCAGCCCGCGCGCGGCCAGCGCCGCGATCAGGCCGGTCGCCACCGTGGTCTTGCCCGCGCCGGAGGACGGGGCGGCCACCACCAGCCGGGGAATGCTGTCGTTCAAGGGTCTACCACTCAATACCGCGCTGGCCCTTGCGGCCCGCGTCCATCGGATGCTTCAGCTTGGTCATCTCGGTGACCAGATCGGCCAGTTCGAGCAACTGCTCGGGCGCGTTGCGGCCGGTCACCACCACATGCTGGCTGCCCGGTCGGTCGCGCAGCACCTCCACCACCTCCGCCACGTCGATCCACCCCCAGTGCAGCGGGTAGGTGAACTCGTCCAGTACGTAGAACCGGTACGTCTCGGCCGCCAAGTCCCGCTTGACCTGCTCCCAGCCTTCCCGGGCCGCCTCCTCGGACGACTCGATGTCGCGCTGCACCCACGACCAGCCCGAGCCCATCTTGTGCCACGCCACCGTGCCGCCCTGCCCGGACTCGCCGAGCACCCGCAGCGCGTTCTCCTCGCCGACCTTCCACTTCGCCGACTTGACGAACTGGAACACCCCGATCGGCCAGCCCTGGTTCCAGGCCCGCAGCGCCATTCCGAACGCCGCCGTGGACTTCCCCTTGCCCGGACCGGTGTGGACCGCCGTGATCGGCAGCGTCCGCCGCTGCCGGGTGGTCAGTCCGTCGTCCGGGACGTTCTCCGCAACTCCCTTGGGCATCCTGCTCACGCCGCCTTTCGTGTCGTAGAGGTCGTAGAGGTCGTGGAGGTCGTAGCAGTGGAGGTCATCGCCGTCCGGGCCTCGCGCACCAGCGCGGCCACGCCCTCGGCCCGCAGCTCGTCCAGGCTCACCGCGTCGCCGTTCAGGTGCGCCGCCAACTCCCTTGCCAGGCCCAGCCGGACGGGGCCGGACTCGCAGTCCAGCACCACCGCGGCCACCCCCTGCGCAGCCAGCAGCCCCGCCGCCCGGTGCGACCGCGCCACCGCGTCGCGCGTGCCGGTCGCCCGGCCGTCGGTCACCACCACCAGCAGCGCCCGCCGGTCCGGGTCGCGCAGCCGCTCCACCCGCAGCACCTCGTGCGCCCGCAGCAGGCCCGCTTCCAGCGGCGTCCGCCCGCCGGTCGGCAACTGCTCCAGCCGGGCCGCGCCCACCTCCACCGAGGAGGTCGGCGGCAGCGCCAGCTCCGCGCCGGAGCCCCGGAACGTCACCATGCCGATCTTGTCGCGCCGCTGGTAGGCGTCCATCAGCAGCGACAGCACCGCGCCCTTGACCGCCGTCATCCGCTGGCGGGCCGCCATCGACCCGGACGCGTCCACCACGAACAGCACCAGGTTCGACTCCCGCCCCCGGCGCACCTGTTCGCGCAGATCGTCCCGCCGCAGCACCAGCGCCCGGCCGGCCCGCCCGCGCGCCACCTGGTGCGGCGCCGCCGCGCGCAGCGTGGCACTCAGGTGCAGCCGGGTCAGCCGGCCCTGCGGCCGGCGCGCCCGCACGGTGTGCCCGGCGTCCGTCTCGGCGGGGGAGCGCCGTCCCTGCGCGCCCCGGCCGGTGCCGTCCACCTTGAACAGCCGCGTCCGGTAGGGGTGTTCGGACGCCACCGGGGACGACTCCCGGGAGCCGCCCGGCCGTTGCTGCGGCGGCGCGGGCGGGGCCTCCGAACTCGCCTCCTGCGCAGGGGAGTTGGGGTCGGACGGTGCGGGGGAGCCGCCGCCGTCCGGGCCGTTGCCGCCGTCGCCCGGACCGTCGCCCGGACCGTCGCCCGGACCGTCGCCGGGGCCCTCGTCGTCCGGGCCCTCGCCGTCCGGCTCCTGGTGCTCGGCCAGCGTCCGGTCCAGCTGCTCCTGATCCAGGCCCGGCGCGTCGAACGGGTTGCGCCGCCGCCGGTGCGGCAGTGCCAGCTGGGCGGCCTTGCGGACGTCCTCCTCGAGCACCTCGGTGCGCCCCGCCCACGCGGCCAGCGCCACCGCGGTGCGGGCCATCACGATGTCGGCGCGCAGGCCGTCCACCTCGAACGCCGCGCACACCGCCGTGATCTGACGCAGCGCCAGGTCGGAGAGCTCGACCGACGGCAGCAACTCCCGTGCCGCGCCGATCCGTTCGGCGAGCTCCCGCTCCCGCTCGTCCCAACTCGCCGCGAAACCGGCCGGATCGGCGTCGTACGCGAGCCGGCGGCGCACCACCTCGGCGCGCTCGTCCGCGTCCCGGGTGGCCGCGATCTCCACCGTCAGGCCGAACCGGTCCAGCAGCTGCGGCCGCAGCTCGCCCTCCTCCGGGTTCATCGTCCCCACCAGCAGGAACCGCGCCGCATGCCGCACCGACACGCCCTCGCGCTCCACGTACGAACGCCCCATCGCCGCCGCGTCCAGCAGCAGGTCCACCAGGTGGTCCTGCAGCAGGTTCACCTCGTCGATGTACAGCACGCCCCGGTGCGCCTTCGCCAACAGCCCCGGCTCGTACGCCTTCACGCCCTCGGCGAGCGCCCGTTCCAGGTCCAGCGAGCCGACCACCCGGTCCTCGGAGACGCCGACCGGCAACTCCACCAGGAATGCCGGACGTTCTGCCGCGCCTTCATCGGAGTGCGGGCCGTCCGGGCACTGTGCGTCCGGCGAGGCCGGGTCGCAGGCGAACCGGCAGCCGGCCACGGTGGCGATCGACGGCAGCAGCCCTGCCAGCGCGCGCACCATGGTCGATTTCGCGGTGCCCTTCTCGCCCCGCACCAGCACGCCGCCCACCGCCGGCGACACCGCGTTCAGCAACAGGCCCAGCCGCAGGTCGTCCATCCCCACGACAGCCGTGAACGGGTAACGGGCATCGGTCAGTTCAGTCACTTCGACCTCTCCATCTCCACCGGGGCCGGAGCTCCGGGCGGCACGAACGGCAGACCTGCCGGCGCCCCGTTCTCGATCAGCTTCCACAGCGCGTCCGTGTCGGCGTGCTCCGCCACCAAGTCGCCCAGCGCGTCCAGCCGTTGCTCCCGCGCCGCCGCGAACGAGGTGTCCGGCGCCGGGACGAACGCCCGTCCGGCGGCGCGGGCCACCTCGGCGAGGAACGCCCGGCGGAACGCGTCGTTCTCCAGCACCCCGTGCCAGGTCGTCCCCCACACCGGCCCGACCCGGCAGCCGTCCAGCGCCCGGCCGTCGGTGTCGGTGACGAACGGCTCGCCACCGTCCACCGACACCACCCCGTGGTGGATCTCGTAACCCGCCACCCGCTCACCGAGCGCCACGCCCGTCGGACGCGCCAGCACCTTGTCCGCGCCGAACACCACCCGGGTCGGCAGCAGCCCGAGCCCGTCCACCGTGCCGGCCCGGGACTCGACCGCGTCCACGATCTCCCGGCCCAGCATCTGGTACCCGCCGCACACGCCCAGCACCGGCAGCCCCGCCGCGACGCGCCGCGCGAGCGGCTCCACCAGGCCCTGCGCCCGCAGCCAGGCCAGGTCCGCGACCGTCGCCCGCGTCCCCGGCAGCACCACCAGGTCGGCGTCCGCGAGCTCCTCCGGACGGGTCGCCCAGCGCACCAGCACACCCGGCTCCTGCGCCAGCGCGTCCACGTCCGTGAAGTTCGACAACCGCGGGAACCGCACCACCGCGACCCGCAACACCTCCGCCCCCACCGGCCCACCCGCCGCCGGGCGCTGCGCGACCGACGCCAGATCCAGCGAATCCTCCGCGTCCAGCCACAGCCCCTGGAGCATCGGGAACGTCCCCAGCACCGGACGCCCCGTCAACTGCCGCAGCATCTCCAACCCCGGTGCCAGCAGACGCGCGTCACCGCGGAACTTGTTCACCAACCAGCCCGCGACGAGCGACTGGTCGTCCGCCGACAGCAGCGCCAGCGTCCCGAACATCGAGGCGAACACCCCGCCGCGGTCGATGTCCCCGACCACCACGACCGGCAGCCGGGCGGCCGACGCCAGGCCCATGTTGGCGATGTCCCGGTCCCGCAGATTGATCTCCGCCGGCGAGCCCGCACCCTCGCAGACCACCACGTCGAACCGCGACCGCAGGTCCGCCAGGCACTCCAGCGAGCGCTCCAGCAGCACCGGCTTCCGGTCCCGGTAGTCCAGCGCCCCGACCTCCGCCACGGCCCGCCCCATCAGCACCACCTGACTCCGGCCGTCCGCCCCCGGCTTCAGCAGCACCGGGTTCATCGCCGCCTCCGGCTCCACCCCCGCCGCCTGCGCCTGCATCGCCTGCGCACGCCCGATCTCCGCCCCGTCGGCCGTCACGAACGAATTCAGCGACATGTTCTGCGCCTTGAACGGCGCCACCCGCACCCCCTGCCGCCACAGCCACCGGCAGATCCCCGCCGTCACCACACTCTTTCCGGCGTCCGAGGTCGTCCCGGCCACCAGCAGCGCGCCGTTCACCGGCGACCTCCTTCGAATCGGGCGAAAGCCCAACAATCGTCGAACTCGCCGTTCCGCACGGCCAGTTGCACCCACCGCGCGGTCGGCGCGGCCGGGTTCACCCGCGCCGCCGTCCGGCCAGAGCCGCCCGCGCGGCGAGCGTCACGCCAAGCGCGAGCACGCCGACCCGGCGGGAGAGACGGCAGGCACGGTCGATGTCGGCCGGGCCGACCGGCGGCAGGCCCGCGCCCAGCACCGGCCGGTGCTCGACCCGCTCGCCGTAGCGCAGCGTCCCGCCCAACCGCACACCGAGGGCACCGGCGAACGCGGCTTCCGCCTGGCCTGCGTTCGGGCTCGGGTGCGCGGAGCCGTCCCGGCGCCAGACCCGCCAGGTCCGGGCGGGGGAGTCGGACGCTGCGACAGTCAGCAGCGCGGTGAGCCGGGCGCCCGGCCAGCCCGCGAGGTCGTCGAGACGGGCCGAGGCCCAGCCGAAGCGGCGGTAGCGCGCCGACTTGTGACCGACCATCGCGTCCAGCGTGTTCACGGCCCGGAACGCCAGCAGCCCCGGAACGCCCGCCAGACCGCCCCACACCAGCGCGTTGACGACCGCGTCGGCGGTGTTCTCCGCGACGGACTCGACCACCGCCCGGGCCACCTGCTGCTCGTCCAGCCCCGACGGGTCACGCCCGCACAGGTGCGGCAACCGCTCCCGAGCCGCCGTCAGATCCTCGGCGGCCAGCGACCGTCCGATGGCCCGGGCCTCCCGGGTGAGCGACGTCCCGCCCAGGACGGTGAACGTCGCACCCGCGGTCAGCGCCGCCGCGGCGAGCGGCGAGCGACGGACGGCCCGCGCGACGAGTGCCGCCCCGCCCCCGACGGCGCCGACGGCGAGTGCGGTGTGCAGGGCTCCCACCCCGCGGTGGTCGCGCCACAGCCGGCGCTCCAGCCGGGTCGCGGCAGTGCCGAACAGGGCGACGGGGTGTCCGCGCCGGGGGTCTCCGAGCCGGGCGTCCGCGAGATACCCCGCGACCGCGCCCACCAGGTACGGGGCAGCCCGCATGGCGTTGTGTCCTCACTCAGGGTCCGCGCCCTGGATCGACGGAACGAAGGCCAGAGTCTCCTGACTTCCGGTCACCCCCGCGCGGGGTGAACGGTCACAGTGGCGGGACCGCGCCGGACTCGAACCGGCTTCCTCTGCTTGCCTCCGTTTGGCCCGAAGATCCCACCACGCCCGCTTCGGGCCAGTCAACCGAGGCGCCGGACGAGTTGGTCACACCCCGCCCACTGCTGGGGCCGAGGTCAGCGCGCATCCGACGGGCCCTAGGATGCAGCCACGTTCGACGCCCGGACGGGCGGGGCGGGGGAGGAATCGTGCGACAACTGGTCCGGCGCACCGTGCCGGTGGCCGCGGTCCTGGCCGCCCTGGTGGCGCTCTCGGGGTGCACGGTTGCGAGCGATGCCGTCGCCGGGATCTCCGTGAACGAGGACGGCCGGCCGCTCGGCGTCATGCTGGTCTGCGGCCACCGGATCGACGGAGCGACGCTCTCCACCAGCGAGGGCAGCCACCAGGAGACGATCGGCACCTGGACCGCCCGCACCGCCCTCGAGCCCGGGCTGACCACCTGGACCCTGGACGCCCCCGCCGACGGCTGGGAGACGGGCAAGTCCGCCACCACGCTCGATGCCGGCACCACCTACCACCTCCACGGCTGGACCAAGGACAACTCCCGGTCGTCGACCGCCACTTCCTTCACCCCCGAGGACCTGAAGCAGCTCACCCCGGGAACCGTCCGCTACGACGGCACCGCCTCCGACGGCAGCGGCACCACGCTCACCGTCCCCGTCGCGGAGTTCCAGGCCTCGGCCTGCCGGAAGCGCTGACCGCGCCCGGGCCGAGCCTCATCCGCACCCTCGCCGGCCCCGGTTGGTGACCTGCGTCACGGGAACCGGTGTGCCTGCCCGGACAAGGCATGACGTGAACCATCCACACTCCCGGCTGCGCGCCGGGAATCCCGAAGCGTTCCGTGACCTGTTCCGGGACCACTCCTCGCTGGTGTACCGCCACGCCGTGCGCGTGACCGGGAACTGGGCCCTGGCCGAGGACGTGGTCTCGCTGACCTTCCTCGAGGCCTGGCGCCTGCGCGGGAAGCTCCGCGACGAGGGCGACAGCCCGCGCCCCTGGCTGATGGGCATCGCGGTGAACGTGCTGCGCAACACGACGCGCGCCGCCCGCCGCCACAGCGCGGCCATGTCCCGGGTACCGGCCGCCGACGTGGTCCCCGACTTCGCGGACGAACTCGTCGGCCGGATGGCCGACTCCGAGGAACTCGCCGCCGCCCGCAAGGCCCTGGCACGGCTGCGGCGCTCGGAACGCGAGGTCTTCGCGCTGTGCGTCTGGTCCGGGCTCGGCTACGCCGAAGCGGCGACCACCCTCGGCGTACCCGTCGGCACCGTGCGCTCACGCCTGTCCCGCGCCCGCACCCGACTGCGCAAACTCGCGGACGAAGAATTGCGCACCGCGAGGAAAAACCCGGAACCCCTCCCGATCCCCGGACAAGTACAGGGCAGCCGCGACACCGCGGCCCGGCCGCACAAGGAGACGCACCGATGATCCGCAACCTGCGGCGGCGCAACGAACCGCTCGACCACGCGGAACTGGCCCGCCTCCTGCCCGCACCGGCCGACCCCCGCCTGGCGGCCGACCGCCAGCACCTGCTCGAGGAGCACCTGATGAGCGAGATCCACCAGTCCGACCCCACCCCCGCGCCCGTCCCGGCCCGGCGCCCGCTGCGCCGCACCGCACTGATCGCGGTGCCGGTCGCCGCGGCCGCTGCCCTCGCCGTGGTCGTCTCGATGGCCGGCTCGCCCGACACCACGACGGTGGCGGCTCCGCAGCTGGTCAAGGCGCCCGTCGTGCAGATCGACGAGGGGAGCGCGGTCAAGGTCACCTCGACGGTGCGCGAGCTCGCCGCCGCCGCGACGGCGAACCCCACGCCCCAGCCCGGAGCGGGCCAGTACATCTACATCAAGAGCCGGGTCTCCTTCCTGGCCTCCAGCTTCAACGGGGACACCGGGGAGTCCGCCACCTGGGTCCAGCCGCTGCACGACCGCGAGGCGTGGAAGTCCCTCGACGGCACCAAGGGGTGGCTGGACGAGCCGGGCTACCAGGCCAAGGGCGGCATCGAGCTGGGCAGCGACGAGCCCCGCAAGGACCTGACCTACAAGTGGCTCGCGGCCCAGCCCGCCGACCCCGACGCGCTGCTGAAGTTCGCCTACTCGACGGCGAGCGGCAACCACGACCGTGACCAGGAGGCGTTCAACGAGATCGGCTCCATCATCCGCGAGCAGCTCGTGCCCTCCGCCCTCGCCGGCGCGCTCTACGAGGCGGCCGGCAAGATCCCGGGCGTCGTGGTGGTCGAGCACGCGCAGGACGCCTCCGACCGTGACGGGATCGCGCTGGCGCGGCTGGACCCGCGGACCGGCGAGCGGTCGGAGTGGATCTTCGACCGGGACAGCCACCAGTACCTCGGCAGCCGCGGCGTGCAGATCCGGGAGGTCAACGGCGTCAAGCCCGGCACCGTCGTGGAGCGCACCAGCATCGTCACCCGCGCGGTCGTCGACGCCAACAAGCAGCGCCCCGGGGCCGGCCAGGGCAAGGCCTGACACCCCCGCACCGGCCGGGGCCACCACCCCGGCCGGTGCCGCCGGTGAGACGCGTGCCGGCCAGGGCGGTCATGGGGGGATCGCGTTGGAGTGACGGGCGCCGGCAGCGGCCACACCACGAAGCTGTGGTTCGACCGCCGCACCGAGACCGTCCGTTTCCGGGCGATCAACCCGTACGGCTGAGACGCTCCCGGCAGGGACCGTGCGTCACCCCCAGCGGGGCCCCGGCTCGCCGGACGGCCGGTGGGCGGGTGCACTGGAGGCAAAGGACCCGCCAGCCTCCGGGAGACCGCCATGCGTTGGGGAACCGCCGCCGTTGTCGCAGCCGCCGCCGCAGGGACCGGAGCGGCGGCGTTCCTGCTGCTCGGCCGGAAGGTGTCGGACCAGGTGGTGCAGCCGGGTACGGCCGCGCCGCCGCGGGTCGAAGTGCTGGAGCTCGGGCCGGGCCGGGTGACGCTGACCGCGACCCCGGACACCGTCCGGCGCGGGCACTACGCGCTGGAGTGGGACGAGGGCGGCCACGCCGTGGTCGGCGAGGTGCTCGGCTCGGGCGGCGGGCGGGTCACCCGGCGGCTGGAACGCGCCGAGTACGGGACGCTCGCCGTCGGCACCGAGGTCCGGATCACGGCCCGGGTGCTGACCGGCGACCCGCGCTCCGCGCTCGGCCTGGACTTCGCGGAGACCGCCGTGGTCGGCGAGCTGGGGGCGTTCCCGGCCTGGCGCACCCCCGGGATCCGCGGCACCTGGGCGGTGCTGATCCACGGCGCGGCCGCCGACCGTTCGCAGGCGCTGCCCGTGCTGCGGCTGATGCACTCGCTGCGGATGCCCACGCTGACGGTCACCTACCGGGGCGACGCCGGCGCCCCCGCGTCGCCGGACGGGCTGGCGCACTTCGGCGAGACCGAGTGGCAGGACATCGACGCGGCGATCCGCACCGCGCTCGACCTCGGCGCGGGCAAGGTGGTGCTGTGCGGATGGTCGATCGGCGCGACCATCGCGCTGCACACCGCCGCGCACTCCGCCCACCGGGGGCAGATCGGCGGGCTGGTGCTGGACTCCCCGGTGCTGGACTGGGAGGAGTCGGTGCGCCGGGCGGCGGGGTGGTTCGGGGCGTCCCCGATGCTCGCCGAGCTCGGCACCCTCGCCGCGCAGGGCCGCACCGGCGTGGACCTGGCCGGGTTCGCCCGGATCTCGTCCGGCGCCGACCTCGCCTCGCCCGCACTGCTGCTGCAGAGCCCGGACGACCCGCTCACACCGTGGGCGGCGGCCCGGCGGTTCGCGTCCGATCGGGACGACCTGGTGAGCCTGCACCCGGTGCCGCACGCGCAGCACGCGGCGCTCTGGAACGCCGACCCGGCCGGGTACACCGAGGCGCTGCGCCGGTTCCTCACCCCGCTGCTGTGACGGCCGGGCGGGAACCGGAAGCGGGCCCGCCGCGTCCTCATATCGGAGTGATCACGCTTCACGCCATGTCCATGCCGGAAAGCGGAGTTGTTCGTCCCGCTTTGGCCCGGCTTGTCCGTCCGTCGTCCGAAGGGTTCGGACAATACTCCGAGACAGCCCGGCAGCCGATGTGACAGAAGGCCCGTGCAAGGGGAAGACTGCACGGCGTGACGTCTCGGAACCCGCGCGACCGTGATGCCCCGCACCCGCCCCACCGCACCGGTGCGACGGTGACCCGTCTGCCCGGTACGGCCGTCGGGCGTGCGGAGGGCACCGTACCCGCAGCCAACCGCCGCCGGGTACCCGCCAAGCCCGGACGAGGCCGAGTGCCCGTCCCGGACGGCTTTCCCGCACCCGCCGAACTCGCCCCGCTGGCCCGCCGGATGCTCGCCGACGCGGTCCGCGTCGCCCGCTGGGCCGGCGAGCTCACCGAGGTCGACAAGCGCGGCGAACTCCTCCCCGAGGACGCCCGCGCCGCCGGCCGCGCCCTCGCCATGACGGTCGGCGCCGCCGCCAACGCCTGGGGTCAGGCGCTGCTTGTCGGCCTGGTCGAGCTCCGCGACGGCGGCGCCGGACCTGGCTGGCGGCTGCACGCCTGGGAACGCGACGACGAGGCGGTGGTCCGCGGCTGGTCCGCGCTGTTCGACGCCTGGACGCTGCTCGCCCCGGTGCCGCCCGCCGCGCTGCGCGGGGTGTTCGCCCAGCTGGCCGGCCAGGCCGTCGACCAGGCCCCGCAGCTGCTGTCCTTCCTGCACCTGGTGGACGGGCCGGTCGCCGACAGCGAACTGCTCGAACTGCTCCGCCGCGGCCTCGACGAGCGCCGCCTCGGCCCGAGCAGCGGCACCTTCCCGCTCTCCCCGGTCCCGCACGCCGCCTCCGCGGTCTCCGCGGTCCGCGGCACCTGCCGGGAGCCGCAGATCGACACCCCGCACTCGTCGGCCGACGTGGCCGCCGTGCTGGACTGGATGCTCGACGGCCTGGCCGCCGTCGGCGCGCTCGGCCGGCAGGACGAGGCCGCCGAGCTCTCCCCGCTCGGCCACTGGGCGGTGCGCGCCAAGCTGGAGGAGATCTGCACCGTCGCGCAGACCGCCGCCGGGCACATCGAACAGAGCGCCCTCGAACTGCTCAGCGCCTGCGCCGACTACAGCCCAGGACCGGCCCGCGCCGAGTTCCGGGCCTGGGTCGCCGCCCGCCCCGCCGACCGGGCCGTCGCCGAACTCCTCGAAGCCGCCCGCGGCGAGGACGCGCTGGTCCGCGGCCTGGCCTTCGAGGCACTGCGGGTGGTGGCCGGCTCCACCGCCGAGCAGGGCGTCCGGGGCGCCGTCGAGGAGGCCGTCCTGCGGCCCTACGCGCTGCTCTGGCTGGCCGAACAGCTGGACGAGGGGGGCGCCTCCCCGGCCGACGTGCTGGGCGCGGAGGACGCCGCCTGGCTGTGGGTGGACACGGCGGCCGCCGTGCTCGACCACGGCGAGACCGATCTGCTGGTCGGCCACGTCGAGGGCGCCTCGGCGGGCGAACCCGTCCGCCTGTTCAACCGCGCCCGCCAGTCCGGCCACCCGCGCGCCGCGAGCGTCCTGACGGCCGTCGCCTCCGTCCACCCCGACCCGGCAGTCGCCCGCGCCGCCCGCCGCAGCGCCTTCTCGGTCCACACCGGCGGGGCGTAGGTTCCAGGCAACGCGAAAGCCCCCCGCTCGATTCGAACGGGGGGCTTTCCGCTGTGCGTGTCAGCCGCGGTTCTCCGCGCGGCGGGCGCGGACCACGCCGACCTTCTCGCCGACCTTGCGGCGGATGACCAGCAGCGGCGCCATCGCGGCCAGCGCGATCTGGGCGAGCGCGCCGATGTGCATCAGGGTGTCGCCGCCGGGCAGGCCTGCGGCCCAGGCCGCCAGGCAGCCGATGGAGACCACGATCCAGGCCACCGTCGCGGTGGCCAGCAGGCCCTGCGGCTTGGGGTACTCGATCCGGCTGACCATCAGGTAGGCCACGCCGAAGATCAGCAGCAGGCCGGGGACGAACGGCGGGTCGAGCAGCACGATCGCGATGACGGTCATGGCGCCCATCGGGCAGGGCATGCCCTGGAAGATCCCCGGCCGCATCTTCACGGCGGAGAACCTGGCAAGCCGCAGCACCACCGCCAGCAGCACGGTCAGCGCGATGAACGCGGACAGTTGCTGGTTGGAGCCGGTGGAGACCAGGCCCCAGACCGCGACGAAGTACGCCGGCGCGATGCCGAAGCTGATCAGGTCGGCGAGGTTGTCGAGCTCGGCGCCGAGCGCGGAGGAGCGCAGCTTGCGCGCCACCAGGCCGTCGAAGAGGTCGCACATGGCGCCGACCAGCAGCAGCGTGACGACGGTGGCCGCACTGTGCTTGACGGGCGCGTTCGACTCACCGGTGAGGTGCGGCATCAGGATGCCGGTGGTGGTCGAGTAGATGGCCAGGAAGCCGCAGACGGCGTTTCCCAGCGTCAGGAAGTCGGCGGTGGACAGGTGCTGGGGGGAGCGGGGCGTGCGGAGTTCGCGGTCCCGCGCCCAGCGGCGGCGGCGCAGTTCGGTGGATTCCTCGTCACCGAGGCCCACTAGGGTTTCCGGATCAGTCACGGTCAAGGCGAGTCACCCCGGCGGTGGTCTTCTGGCCGACCGTGACGCCAACCTCGACGCCCGCCGGCAGGTAGGTGTCGACGCGGGAGCCGAAGCGGATCAGGCCGACCCGCTCGCCCTGCTCGACCTTGGTGCCGGCGTCCATGTACGGGACGATGCGGCGGGCGACGGCGCCCGCGATCTGCACCATCTCGATGTCGCCGAGCTCGGTGTCGAAGTGCCACACGACGCGCTCGTTGCGGTCGCTGTCCTTGTTGAACGCCGGGACGAATCCACCGGCGATGTGCTCGACGGACGTCACGCTGCCGGCCAGCGGCGCGCGGTTGACGTGGACGTTGAGCGGGCTCATGAAGATCGCGACGCGGGTGCGGCCGTCCGGCCACTCGTCGATGGACTGGACCACACCGTCGGCCGGGGAGATCACTCTGCCGGCGCCGATCTCACGCTCGGGGTCGCGGAAGAACCACAGCATGCCTGCGCTGAGCGCGCAGGCCGGCACGGCCGCCAGGGCCCACTTGCCGGAGCGCCGGGTGAGGGCGGTCGTCACGGCGGCGGTGGCCAGCGTGGGAACGAACCAGGGGGTGGCACCGCGCGCGATGGTCACGCGGGGACGCCGACCCTCGGGGGCGAAACCCTGGGCGGAGGTGTGAGGGGACGGGCTGATGGGCATCGAGGACCTTTTGTCGCGGGCCCCGCGCGGGAACACTGAATGGCCCCTGGACGAGGGCCACCGCGGGGATCGAGTTGTGTGGGACGGCTGCTGTCCCGGTGGATGCTATCGGGACCTGCCGGTATCTGGGCAAGCCGCCTGCTAGTCGAACTACGCCTGCCTGCCGAGTCGGGCACCTGCTATGTGTACGACCGTAACCGGACTGGGTCCGGTTCCCCAAGAGGTCCCGGGTCACGGGTGATTCACGTCTCAGCGACACGCCGGTCACAGTCAGTGCGGGGAAGCGGCCGCCCGGCGCGTACCTGGGGAAACGCGCCGGGCGACCGCATCAAGTGCCGTGCCCGCCTGGTCCGGCTGACCAGGCCGGGGGCGGGCACGGGCGGGCCGGCGGCGGGCCCGCACGCCCGCCTTTCCGGCCCGGTATCAGGACGGTCTCAGTCGGCGAGCCGGTACTCCTCGAGCAGACGGCGTCCCACGATCATCTTCTGGATCTCCGCCGTACCTTCACCGATCAGCAGCATCGGGGCCTCCCGGTACAGCCGCTCGATCTCGTACTCCTTGGAGAAGCCGTAGCCGCCGTGGATCCGGAACGAGTCCTCGACGACCTCCTTGCAGTACTCGGAGGCCAGGTACTTCGCCATGCCGGCCTCGAGGTCGTTGCGCTGCCCGCTGTCCTTCTTACGGGCGGCCATCACCATCATCTGGTGCGCGGCCTCGACCTTGGTGGCCATCTCGGCGAGCTTGAACTGGATCGCCTGGTGCTCGGCGATCTTCTTGCCGAAGGTGGTGCGCTGCTGGGCGTACGCGATGCCCAGCTCGAACGCCCGGCGGGCCACGCCGCAGCCGCGGGCGGCCACGTTGACCCGGCCGACCTCGACGCCGTCCATCATCTGGTAGAAGCCCTTGCCGGGGACGCCGCCGAGGATCCGGTCCGCCGGGATGCGGACGTCCTGGAGCACCAGCTCGGTGGTGTCGACGCCCTTGTAGCCCATCTTCTCGATCTTGCCGGGCACGGTGAGGCCGGGGACGGTCTCGTTCGGCCCGAAGCCCGGGGTCTTCTCGATCAGGAAGGTGGTCATGTTCTTGTAGGGCGTGTTGCCGCCCTCGTCGGTCTTGCACAGCACCGCGACGACGCTGGACGTGCCGCCATTGGTCAGCCACATCTTCTGGCCGTTCAGGACGTAGAAGTCCCCGTCCTTGACGCCCTTGGTGGAGATCGCCGAGACGTCGGAGCCGAGGCCCGGCTCGGACATCGAGAAGGCGCCGCGCAGCTCGCCGGCGGCCATCTTCGGCAGGAAGTAGTCCTTCTGTTCCTGGGTGCCGTGCGCGTTGATCATGTGCGCCACGATGAAGTGGGTGTTGACGATGCCGGAGACCGACATCCAGCCGCGGGCGATCTCCTCCACCACCAGGGCGTAGGTGAGCAGCGACTCGCCGAGGCCGCCGAACTCCTCGGGGATGGTCAGCCCGAACAGGCCGAGCTGCTTCATGCCCTCGACGATGGCGGTCGGGTACTCGTCCTTGTGCTCCAGCTCGGTCGCGACCGGAATGATCTCCTTGTCGACGAACTCCCGCACGGTGGCGAGGATGTCCCGCTGGATCTCGGTGAGGCCGTCGGTCTGTGCGAGGCGTCCCATCGTGCGGCTCCGTGACTGCTCAAGAGGGTTGGGGGTTGGGGGGCTCCGCGGCGCGTGGCTGCCGCGGAGCCCCCGGGAACCGGGTAGGGGCTGGGCCGATGACGGCGGCCCGCCCGTCCGGGGTCTGGAAGGGGCGTCAGGCCAGCGGCTCGGGGCGACCGGGCTGCTCGCCGCCGCGCTCCTTGATGTACGTCTCGGTCGGCACCATCACCTTGCGGCGGAAGATGCAGACGACCGTGCCGTCCTGCTTGTAGCCCTTGGTCTCGACGTAGACGATGCCGCGGTCCGGCTTCGAGGTGAGGTTCTTGTCGAGAACGGTGGTCTCGCCGTAGATGGTGTCGCCGTGGAAGGTCGGCGCGATGTGGCGCAGCGACTCGATCTCCAGGTTGGCGATCGCCTTGCCGGAGACGTCCGGGACGGACATGCCCAGCAGCAGCGAGTAGATGTAGTTGCCGACCACCACGTTCTTGCCCTGCACGGTGGTGGTCGCGTAGTTGGCGTCCATGTGCAGCGGGTGGTGGTTCATGGTCAGCAGGCAGAAGAGATGGTCGTCGTACTCGGTGACGGTCTTCCCGGGCCAGTGCTTGTAGACCGCGCCGACCTCGAACTCCTCGTAGGTGCGTCCGAACTGCATGGTCACGCCTCCGGGATCTCGAACTTGCTGGTGCGCTGCATGCCCGCGGCGCGGCCCTTGCCGGCGATGACCAGGGCCATCTTGCGGCTGGCCTCGTCGATCATCTCGTCGCCGAGCATCGCCGAGCCCTTGGCGCCGCCCGCCTCGGAGGTGCACCAGTCGTAGGCGTCGAGGATCAGCTCGGCGTGGTCGTAGTCGTCCTGGCCGGGCGAGTAGATCTCGTTCGCGGCGGCGACCTGGTCCGGGTGCAGCACCCACTTGCCGTCGAAGCCGAGGGCGGCGGAGCGGCGGGCGACCTCGCGGTAGCCCTCCTGGTTGCGGATCTGCAGGTAGGGGCCGTCGATGGCCTGCAGGTCGTTGGCGCGGGCGGCCATCAGGATGCGCATCAGGATGTAGTGGTAGGCGTCGGCGCCGTAGCCGGGCGGCTGCTCGCCGACCACCAGGGACTTCATGTTGATGGAGGCCATGAAGTCGGCCGGGCCGAAGATGATGGTCTCCAGACGCGGCGAGGCGGCGGCGATCGCGTCGACGTTGATCAGGCCCTTGGCGTTCTCGATCTGCGCCTCGATGCCGATCTTGCCGACCTCCAGGCCGACGGTCTTCTCGATCTGGGTGAGCAGCAGGTCCAGCGCGATCACCTGCTGGGCGTCCTGCACCTTGGGCAGCATGATGCAGTCCAGGTTCTGGCCGGCGCCCTCGACGACGGTGATGACGTCGCGGTAGGTCCAGTGCGTGGTCCAGTCGTTGACCCGGACGACCCGGGTCTTGCCGCCCCAGTCACCGTTGTTCAGGGCGTCCACGATGGTGTGGCGGGCGCCTTCCTTGGCCAGCGGGGCGCAGGCGTCCTCCAGGTCCAGGAAGACCTGGTCGGCGGGCAGGCCCTGGGCCTTCTCCAGGAAGCGCGGGTTGCTGCCCGGTACGGCCAGGCAGGAACGGCGCGGACGGAGGCGGTTCACAGTCATTTTGAGAGGTGTTCCTTCCGGGGTCAGCTGGTCGCGGCGGTGGTCGCGGCCCACGGCTGAAGCCTGTTGGCCAGCCGGATCTCGTCCACGATCCGGCCGATGATGGTGGTGATGCCGAAGTCCTTGGGTGTGAACACGGCAGCGACTCCGGCGGCCTTGAGGGCCTCGGCATCCGCTGCGGGGATGATTCCACCCACGATCACCGGCACATCCTCCACCCCGGCCCGGTTCAACCGCTGTATGACGTCGGGCACAAGCTCCGGGTGCGCGCCGGAGAGGATGGACAGGCCCACGCAGTGCACGTCCTCTGCGACAGCGGCGGAGACGATCTGCTCGGGCGTCAGACGGATGCCCTGGTAGACCACCTCGAAACCGGCGTCGCGGGCCCGGACGGCGATCTGCTCGGCGCCGTTGGAGTGCCCGTCCAGGCCGGGCTTGCCGACCAGCAGGCGGAGCTTGCCGGTGCCGAGCTCGGCGGCGGTGGCGGCCACGGCCTCGCGGACGGCGGCGAGTTCGCCGCCCGGCTCGGCGGCGACAGCGACCGGCGCGCCGCCGACCCCGGTGGGGGCGCGGTACTCGCCGAACACCTCGCGCAGCGCGAACGACCACTCGCCGGTGGTGGCGCCGGCCCGGGCGCAGGCCAGGGTGGCGTCCATCAGGTTCTCCTCGGTGACGGCCACCTCCTTGAGGCGGGCCAGCGCGGTCTGCACCGCGGCCTCGTCCCGACTGCCGCGCCAGGCCTCCAGGTTGGCCAGCACGGACCGCTCGGACGCCGGGTCGACCACCATGATGGCGGTGTCCAGGTCGGCGGTGAGCGGGCTGTCCTCGGTGGTGTCGAAGCAGTTGACGCCGACGATCCGGTCCTCGCCGGCCTCGATCCGGGCCCGCCGGGCGGCGTGCGAGGCCACCAGGTTGGACTTCAGGTAGCCGGACTCGACGGCCGGGATCACCCCGCCCATCCCCAGCACCTTGGCGATCTCCGCCTCGGCACCGGCCAGCAGCTCCTCGGTCTTCTCCTCGACCACGTGCGAGCCGTTGAACAGGTCGCCGTACTCCAGCAGGTCCGACTCGTACGCCAGCACCTGCTGGATCCGCAGCGACCACTGCTGGTCCCACGGCCGCGGCAGGCCCAACGCCTCGTTCCAGGCCGGGAGTTGGACGGCGCGCGCGCGGGCGTCCTTGGACAGCGTGACGGCCAGCATCTCCAGCACGATGCGCTGGACGTTGTTCTCCGGCTGCGCCTCGGTCAGGCCCAGCGAGTTGACCTGCACGCCGTAGCGGAAGCGCCGCTGCTTGGCGTCCTCGATGCCGTAGCGCTCGCGGGTGACCTTCTCCCAGAGCCGGGTGAAGGCCCGCATCTTGCACATCTCCTCGACGAAGCGGACGCCCGCGTTGACGAAGAAGGAGATCCGGGCGACCACCTCGCCCATCCGCTCGGCCGGGACCTGCCCGGAGTCGCGGACGGCGTCCAGGACGGCGATCGCCGTGCACATCGAGTAGGCGATCTCCTGGACCGGGGTGGCCCCGGCCTCCTGCAGGTGGTAGCTGCAGATGTTGATCGGGTTCCACTTCGGGATGTGCGCCACCGTGTAGGCGATCATGTCGGTGATCAGCCGCACCGACGGGCCGGGCGGGAAGACGTGCGTCCCGCGCGACAGGTACTCCTTGACGATGTCGTTCTGGGTGGTGCCGGTGAGCCCCGCGATGTCCGCGCCCTGCTCCTCGGCGACCACCTGGTACAGCGCCAGCAGCCACATGGCGGTGGCGTTGATGGTCATCGAGGTGTTGGTGCGCTCCAGCGGGATCCCGTCGAACAGGGTCCGCATGTCGCCCAGGTGCCCGACCGGCACGCCGACCCGGCCGACCTCGCCGCGGGCGAGGACGTGGTCGGAGTCGTAGCCGGTCTGGGTCGGCAGGTCGAAGGCCACCGACAGGCCGGTCTGGCCCTTGGCGAGGTTGCGCCGGTACAGCGCGTTGGAGTCGCTCGCGGTGGAGTGGCCGGCGTACGTGCGCATCAGCCAGGGGCGGTCGCGTTCCTGAGCAGCCATCAGATGTCCCGGCTGTGCTTGTTGTTCCGCTCGTCAAGCTCGCGGAAGAGATTGATCTTGTCGAGGTGCTTGGCGCGGAACTCGTGGTCGCGCACGCCCAGGCCCTCCTGCGGGGCCAGGCAGAGCACGCCGACCTTGCCCTGGTGCTTGTTGTGGTGCACGTCGAGGGCGGCCTGGCCGGTCTCCTCCAGCGTGTACACCTTGGACAGGGTCGGGTGGATCTTGCCCTTGGCGATCAGGCGGTTGGCCTCGAACGCCTCGCGGTAGTTGGCGAAGTGCGAGCCGACGATGCGCTTCAGCGACATCCACAGGTAGCGGTTGTCGTACTGGTGCATGTAGCCGGAGGTGGAGGCACAGGTGACGATGGTGCCGCCCTTGCGGGTGACGTAGACGGACGCGCCGAAGGTCTCCCGGCCCGGGTGCTCGAAGACGATGTCGACGTCCTCGCCGCCGGTGAACTCGCGGATCTTCGCGCCGAGGCGCTTCCACTCGCGCGGGTCCTGGTTGTTCTCGTCCTTCCAGAACTTGTAGCCCTCGGCGGACCGGTCGATGATCGCCTCGGCGCCCATGGCCCGGCAGATGTCGGCCTTGGCGTCGTTGGAGACCACGCAGATCGGGGTGGCGCCGCCGGCCAGCGCGTACTGGGTGGCGTACGAGCCGAGGCCGCCGCTGGCGCCCCAGATCAGCACGTTGTCGCCCTGCTTCATGCCGGCGCCGTTGCGGCTCACCAGCTGGCGGTAGGCGGTGGAGTTGACCAGGCCCGGGGAGGCGGCCTCCTCCCAGGTGAGGTGCTTGGGCTTGGGCAGCAGCTGGTTGGTCTTCACCAGCGCGAGGTGGGCCAGGCCGCCGAAGTTGGTCTCGAAGCCCCAGATGCGCTGCTCCGGGTCCATCATCGTGTCGTTGTGGCCGTCGGCGGACTCCAGCTCGACGGACAGGCAGTGCGCGACAACCTCGTCGCCGGGCTGCCAGGCGTTGACGCCGGCGCCGGTGCGCAGCACCACGCCCGCCAGGTCGGAGCCGACCACGTGGTACGGCAGGTCGTGGCGCTTCGTCAGCGGGGAGAGCCGGCCGTAGCGCTCCAGGAAGGAGAAGGTGGAGACCGGCTCGAAGATCGAGCTCCACACGGTGTTGTAGTTGACGGCGCTGGCCATCACGGCGACCAGGGCCTCGCCCGGGCCGACCTCGGGCAGCGCGACGTCGTCCAGGTGGAGCGACTTGCGCGGGTCCTTGTCGCGGCTGGCGAGGCCGGCGAACATCTGCTCCTCGTCCTTGTGGAGCGTCACGGCCCGGTAGGACTCGGGCAGCGCGAGGCCCGCGTAGTCGGCGGACGTGGCGTTGCCGCTGAGGATCGCGTCGAGAATTTCCTGCATGGCTGCCTCCGAAGGCGTACCTGTGCGAGGGTCACAGGGCGTCTGGGGGAGCCGGGAGCGGACACCGGCTTCGCTGAGGGTCTGAGGTCTGGGGTACTGCGGTGGTGCGACGGATGGGTGGAGTCGCGAGCACATGTCCCCAGGGTGACGGGGACACCGGACGACGGCGCGCCGAGGTGGGGAGCCGCGGCGCCGCGACCGGTGGCAACAAAGTAGTGGCACCCTGTGCCACTCGTAAAGACACAGGGTGCCAACTTCTGGCGTGAGCCAGGACACGCGGCTCAGGGGGTTGACGGGAACACGCGAAGGCCCGTTCCCGAAACCGGGAACGGGCCTTCGATTCTGTCTGTCACCTGCGGAAACTGCCTGGATTACAGGGAACTTCGCCCGGCCAGCGCGGCCCGGATCGAATCCACCACGGTCTCCAGCGGGGCATCCGTGCGCGCCACTGTGATCAGCACCTCACCGCTCGGGCTGGCACTCAGTGCGCTCACGGCCGCCGGGTCCTCCGGCAGCACTCCGTCCCCATTGGCACCCGGTGCCAAGGTGGTTCCGCGGCGGCGGGCACCGCTCGGCGGGGTCGGCCAGAACGTCCCCCGGATCACCTCGAAGGAGTGGTCGAGCTGCGCCTCCACGTCGCCGTACCCGCCGGCCCGCAGCCAGCGCCGCAGCACGTGGTTGTGCGCCGCGACCACCGCCGCCGCCGACACCTCGGCCAGCATCGAGTCGTCGTCCCCGCCGCGCTGCCAGCCCGGCGGGGTCTGCTCGGCCGCGTCGAACCGGCCCAGCAGGTACCGGGTGAACAGCCGCTCGTACCGGGAGACCACCGCGATCTCCCGCTCGCGCAGCGCCGGAACCTGCCGGATCAGCTGGTAGCGGGCCACCGACATGTCCGGGGTGGAGGCGTACATCCGCAGCACCTCCTTGATACCCCGGCACACCACGTCCAGCGGGTGCTCCTCCGGTTCCGCGCTGGCCAGCAGGTCCGCCACCCGCACCAGGGTGTCGTCGTGGTCCGGGAAGATCGCCTCCTCCTTCGACCGGAAGTACCGGAAGAAGGTGCGCCGCGCCACGCCGGCGGCGGCCGCGATCTGATCGACCGTCGTCTCCTCGTACCCCTGGGTGGCGAACAGCTGCATGGCCGCTGCCGTGAGGTCCTGGCGCATCTGCAGCCGCTGGGCGGCGGCCCGGCGACTGCCCGGCCCGGACTCCACCCCCGACCGCGACTGGTCCGGCCCGGCGGCCGGCTGCTGCTGCTGGGAAAGCGAGGTCTGGCGATCCATGTCCGGAACGCTACACGCACCCGGTGCCGCCCCCGCCGGCCTGGCCCTGCGCACCGGCACCGAGGGCGGCACCACGGCGGGCCGCGGCCACCGAGAGGAGACCGCGCCGGACCCCCACGGGGGCCTCGGCACAGCCGGGTTGACGCCCCCGGCGGGCGACGGCCGCGGGCTCGGCGAGGACGCCGGACGGCCGGTCATCGCCGCGCGTGGTCGCGGAAACCGCGGCCGGTCTTGCGGCCCAGGCAGCCCGCCGCCACCAGGTGCTCCAGCAGTGGCGCGGCCGCCAGACCCGGCTCCCGGAACTCCTGGTGCAGCACCTTCTCGATGGTCAGCGACACGTCCAGGCCCACCACGTCCAACAGCTCGAACGGGCCCATCGGGTAGCCGCAGCCCAGCTTCATCGCGGTGTCGATGTCGTCCACCGTCGCGTAGTGCTCCTCCAGCATCCGCACCGCGTCGTTCAGGTACGGGAACAGCAGCGCGTTCACGATGAAACCGGCCCGGTCGCCGCACTCCACCGGGTGCTTCTTCACCTTCCCGCACAGCTCCAGCACCGTCGCCGTGACGTCCTCGGCCGTCAGCACCGTGGAGACCACCTCGACCAGCTTCATGGCCGGCGCCGGGTTGAAGAAGTGCATGCCGATCACGTCCTGCGGACGGCCGGTCGCCGTCGCGCAGGAGATCACCGGCAGCGAGGAGGTGGTGGTGGCCAGCACCGCGCCCGGCTTGACGATCTTGTCCAGGGTGGTGAACAGCTCGCGCTTCACCGCGAGGTCCTCCGCCACCGCCTCCACCACCAGATCGACGTCCGCCAGATCCTGGTAGCCGCCGGTCGGGGTGACCAGCGCCAGCGCCGCGTCCCGGGCCTGCTCGGTCAGCCGGCCCTTGGCCACCGAACGCTCCAGCGACTTCGCCAGCTGCGCCTTCGCCCGCTCCGCCTTCTCCTGGCTGCGGGCCGCCAGCAGCACCGGGAAGCCCGCCTTCGCGAACACCTCCACGATGCCGGTCGCCATCGTCCCGCTGCCGCACACGCCGACACTGCGCACCTCGCGGCCGGCCGGACGGGCCTCTGCCTCCGAGGCCTCCTCGGCGATCACGTGGGACGAACCCGGGGCCTCGTACGTGTAGAAACCGCGGCCCGACTTGCGGCCCAGCAGACCCGCCGCGACCAGCTGGCCGAGGATCGGCGCCGGGGCGTGCAGCCGGTCCCGGGACTGCTCGTACATCGCCTCCAGCACGGTGCGGGCAGTGTCCACACCGATCAGGTCCAGCAGCGCGAGCGGGCCCATCGGCAGGCCGCAGCCCAGCCGCATCGCCGCGTCGATGTCCTCCCGGGTCGCGTACCGGGACTCGAACATCGCCGCCGCCTGGTTCAGGTACGCGAACAGCAGACCATTGGCGATGAAGCCCGCCCGGTCGCCCGCCGCGACCGGCTCCTTGCCCAGGTCACGCGCCAACTCGGCGACCTGCGAGGCCGCCTGGGGCGACGTCAGCACGGTGCGGACCACCTCGACCAGCTTCATGGTGTGCACCGGGTTGAAGAAGTGCACCCCCAGCACCCGCTCCGGGCGGGCGGTGGCCGCCGCGATCCGGGTCACGCTCAGCGCGGTGGTGCCGGTCGCCAGCACCGTCTCCGGCGGGCAGATCCGGTCCAGCTCGGCGAACAGACCACGCTTCAGCTCAAGGTCCTCCGGGACCTCCTCGATCACCAGATCCGCCTGCGCGGCCGCCGCCAGGTCGTCACCGACCTCGATCAGCGCGAGCAGCGCGGCGCGCTCCTCGGCAGTCAGCCGCTCACGCGCCACCGCCCGGGCGGTGGACGCCTCGATCCGGGCCAGCGCCCGCGCCGCCTGCGACGGACCGGCCTCCACGCCGATCACCCGCCGGCCACTACGGGCCACCGCCACGGCCACCCCGGCACCCATGGTGCCCAGGCCGACCACGGCAACAGTGGGGAAGGGACGCTCCATTGACCAGACTCCTTAGTCATGGGCCCGCGCCGACGGCCCCCGCCACCTGCCCGGGCATGCCGGGGGTACGACGGGGGAGGGTGCGCCGACGGCGCGGGAGAAAAGGGGAACGGAAGAAGAACAGCGGCGACCCCGCGCTACGGACCGGTCCGCTCCGGTTCCGTCGAGGGGCAGTGCCGTGGTGCTCAGGCGCTCCGACAGATCATGAAGCGACGCCGACGCGCACACAGAGAGAAGAACGCAACCGCCCGGTGCGGCTCCCGAAGCCCGGCGCTGGCGCGTGCCGACACTGTAGCCCAGCTACTGGCGGGTAGGAAGAGGGGAAGTGCCACGGGCCGGGTGCCGAACTGCTCATACTGTGGCCGCGGCTCCCGAAGGAGGTCACCATGGCTGTCATGACAACTGAGCGCCCTCAGATGGAACTCGACCAGTTCAGAAACATCGCTGCCATAGCGGCGGAGCGAGAAGACGTGGTGTTCGAGTTCATCAACGGCAGGATCGGAGTCAAGCCGGTGCCCGACGGCGACCACGGCGAGATCATTCGCTGGGTTTCGAAGCGCTGCATGCAGCACCGCCCGGATCTGTGGCTGTACGCGGAGCAAGGGCTGAAGGTGGAGCGCTATCGGGCCGGCCACGCCAAGCCCGACGGTGCGCTCGCCCACGACGGTGCCTTCGCGGGGCAGGGCGAGTGGGCCGACCCGGACCAGGTGCTGATGGTGGTCGAGGTGACGTCCTACGACGCCGACACTCATCGGCGCGACCGGGTCGAGAAGCCGGTGGCGTACGCCGAGGCCGGGATCCCGGTGTACCTGCTGATTGATCGTCAGGCCGGGACGGTCACCGTCCACAGCGAGCCCCGTGGCGATGGCTACGGGAACATCTCGACGATGGACTACGGGCACGAGGTGGTACTGCCCACCCCGTTGGGCATCACGTTGGACACCGAGGAGCTGAAGCGCTACTCGCGCTGACACGCGGAACGGCCTGCCCGGAGGGTTTCCGGGCAGGCCGTTCGTGTGTGGTTGGGGGTCAGTGCGCCATGACCGGGACGGCGTCCTCGATTTCGGACTTGGACTCGTGGTGTTCGGGCTTGCCGGCGTTGATCAGGGTGAAGGCGGTGAGGGAGGCCAGGGCCAGGATGCCGACGGCCCACCAGATGGCGGTGGAGTAGGAGTGGACCTGGGCCTGCAGGGCGAACAGTTGCGGGTCGGTGGCGGTGGCGGCGTGGGCCTTGGCCCACTCGGTGCCGGCGCTGTGGGCGACGGTGCTGAGCAGGGCGGTGCCGATCGCGCCGCCGACCTGCTGGGAGGTGTTGACCATCGCGGAGGCGACGCCCGCGTCGCGGGGCTGGACGCCGTAGGTGGCCAGGCTCATGGCGGGCATGAAGGCGGTGCCCATGCCGAGGCCCATCAGGATCAGGCCGGGCAGGATCTGCCAGTAGGAGGTGCCGACCTCGATCCGGGTGAGGATCAGCAGGCCGAGCGAGGCGACCAGGAAGCCGGGCGCCATCAGGTAGCGGGCCGGGACCCGGGTCATCAGGCGGGCGCCGATCTGGGTGGAGCCGGTGATCATGCCGGCCACCATCGGGAGGAAGGCCAGGCCGTTGACGACCGGCTTGTAGTGCAGCACGCCCTGCATGTAGAGGGTGAGGAAGAGGAACAGGCCGAACATGCCGATCACGGCCATGCCGAGCGAGAGGTAGACGCCGCCGCGGTTGCGGTCGGTGAGCACGCGCAGCGGCAGCAGCGGGGCCTTGACCCGGCTCTCGACCACGACGAACGCGGCGAGCAGCACGGCGGCGGCGACGAACAGGCCGATGGTGGAGCCGTCGGTCCAGCCGGCGCTCTCGGCGCGGGTGAAGCCGTAGACCAGGGAGACCAGGCCGGTGGTGACCAGCAGCACGCCGGGGATGTCGAGGCGGTTGCGGTTCAGGCTGCCGGCGGGCTCGCGGATGACCAGGACCGCGCCGGCGATGGCGGTCGCCGCGAACGGGATGTTGATGTAGAAGGTCCAGCGCCAGTTCAGGTACTCGGTGAGGGCGCCGCCCAGGATCAGACCGAGCGCACCGCCACCGCCGGCCACCGCGCCGTAGATGCCGAACGCCTTGGCGCGCTCCTTGCCGTCCGAGAACATCACGGCGAGCAGCGACAGCGCGGCGGGGGCGAGCAGCGCGCCGAACACGCCCTGGAGGGCGCGGGCGCCGAGCAGCATGGCGGTGTTGACGGCGGCGCCGCCGATCGCGGAGGCCGCGGCGAAGCCGACCAGGCCGAGGATGAAGGTCCGGCGGCGGCCCCACAGGTCGGCGACCCGGCCGCCGAACAGCAGCAGTCCGCCGAAGGCCAGGGCGTAGGCCGTGATGACCCACTGGGTGGTGCTGTCGGCGAAGCCGAGGTCTTCCTTGGCGCTCGGGAGCGCGATGTTCACCACGGTCGCGTCGAGGACGACCATCAACTGGGCCAGCGCGATGAAGATCAACGCCTTCCAGCGGCGCGGATCCGGCTGGAGGGTTTCGGACATGGAGGTACCCACCTGTGAGTGCGAGAGAGCGTACGAAGCAAGCGAAAACTGGCAGGCGGCCCGGTCGGGCGCCTGTCGGAAGAATGGGAGTGCCGGGGGTCGGCGGCCTGGAACGGCGGGGTTTCAGGCGCGCTGGCTGAGGTCCTCCATGGTCACGGCGTGGCCGGGCAGGGTGGACGGGGAGATGGTGCGCAGTCCGTCCAGCAGGATTTGCAGGTGACGGTGGACCAGCGGGTGCAGGTCGAGGCAGTCGGCTCCGGGGAGCGGGCGGGTGAGCTGGGCGACGGCGACCACCAGGTCGCCCGCCCCGATGTCGGTGCGGAGCAGTCCGTCGGCCTGCGCGCGGGTGATCAGGTCTTCGGTGGCCTGCTTCATCTCGGCGCGGGCGTCGGTGAGTTCGGGGTCGTGCGGGTCGATGGTGCCGGACAGCAGGGAGCACAGCGCGCCGATCCGTTCGTCGGCGGCGGCGTGCACGAAGCGGCTGAGCGCGGCGAAGGAGTCGGGCTCCTCGGCGGTGGCCGCGTGCGCGTGCGCCACGATCCGGTCGATGACGGCGAGCGACACCTGGTGGATCAGCGTCCGGCGGTCGGCGAAGTTCCGGTAGAGCGTGGCGTTGCCGACGCCGGCCCGGCGGGCGATCTCGTCGAGCGGGGCCATCGCCCCGTGGTCGACGAAGGCCTCGCAGGCGGCGGCGACGATGCGCGCCCGGTTGCGGGTGGCGTCCGCGCGCCGGCGGGGAGCGGTGACGGTGGTCATGGTGCGGTGCTCCCTTCGAGCGGGCGGAGAGGTTCCGGAAGAGTGGGGAGGGACTCCCCGTTTCTGCTTGGACAGGGTTTCAAACGGGGACTTGGTCCCCGGAATTTCATCATTCGATGTGACTCGCGTCACGTTTGAAACCTCCACGGACGGGTGACCTCTCGGCCGAGTCGCCCGGGCGCCGCATCGCCGCAGGCCAGCATGGGCGCATGAGCACCGTGAAGCCGCGCACCGAGCGCGCCGCCGAGGCCCGATTGGCCGCCACCCGGATCGAGGCCGAGGGCGTCGACGGGGTGATCGTCAGCTGGGTCGACAACGCCGGCGTCACGCGGGTCAAGTCCGTGCCCGTCCGCGGCCTGGAGAACGCCGCCCGGTGGGGCGTCGGCGCCTCGCCCTGCTTCGACCAGATGCTGGTCGACGACTCGCTCGCCCCGTCCGGCAGCGCGCTCGGCGACCTGCGGCTCGTCCCCGACCTGGCCGCGCTGCGCCGGCTCGCTGCCCAGCCCGGCTGGGCCTGGGCGCCCGGCGACCGCTGGACCCAGCAGGGCGAGCCGCACCCCGGCTGCCAGCGGCAGTTCGCCCGCCGCACCGTCGAGGCACTGGCCGAACGCGGACTCACCGTGCAGGCCGGCATCGAGGTCGAGTGGATCGTCGAGGGCGGCGAGGCCGGGCCCGCGTACGGCATGCGCCGGATGATCGGCAACAGCGACTACCTGCGCGACCTGCTGCGCACCCTGCGCGAACAGAAGCTGACGGTGCTCCAACTGCACCCCGAGTACAGCGACGGCCAGTTCGAACTGTCCGTCGCCCCGAGCGGCCCGGTCGAGGCCGCCGACACCGCCCTGCTGGTCCGGCACACCGTGCAGGCCGTCTCGCTGCGGCACGGCCTGCGGGCCAGCTTCGCGCCCGTCGCCACCCCCGGCGGCGTCGGCAACGGCGGCCACCTGCACCTCAGCCTCTGGCGCGACGGCCAGAACCTCGGCCACGGCGGCAGCGGCCCGCACGGCCTCACCCGGGAGGCCGAGGCGTTCCTCGCCGGAGTGCTGGCCGAACTGCCCGCACTGCTCGCGCTCGGCGCCCCGTCGGTGGCCAGCTACCTGCGGCTGGTCCCCGGCCACTGGGCCGGCCCGCACCGCTGCTGGGGGCTGGAGAACCGGGAGGCCGCGCTGCGGCTGATCACCGGCTCCGCGCCCGAACAGGCCAACGCCGAGGTCAAGTGCTTCGACGCCGCCGCCAACCCCTACCTTGCCGTCGGCGGCGTGCTGGCCGCCGGCCTGGCCGGCCTCGGCGACGCGCTCCACCTGCCCGCCGAGACCACCGGCGACCCCGACGGCGTCGCCGAACGCCTGCCCACCACCCTCGGCCAGGCCGTCGACGCGCTGCGCAAGTCCGAGGTGCTGCGCGCCGCGATGGGGGAGTCGCTGTGGCAGTCGGTGATCGACGTCCGGGAGGCGGAGATCGCCCGGTTCGCCGAACTCGGGCCGGGGGAGATCGTCGAGGCGCTCCGCTACCGGTACTGACCCGAGGCCGGCGGGCGCGGCTCACTTCGGGTGCGGCACCGTCCAGCCCGGGCAGGTCGCGATCGCGGTCAGCTGGTCGAGCGTCAGCAGCGGGGGCCGGCCCGCGTCGGGCGAGCCCGCGCCCGCCGGGTTGACCGCCGTCACGCGGACCCGGTGGCCGTCACGGCCCAGCACGTCGACGATCGTCTCGGTGGCGCCCTGGGCGTTCGGGACGGGGCGGCCGGTGACACTGCGCACGCGGGTGCCGTCCGGCTGCGCGGGGGCGTCCGCGAACCAGGACTCCACCGACGGTTCCGCCTGCTCCTCCACCACGGTCAGCTCGACCATCCGGTCGCCGGCGGCCAGCATCGTCCGCTGCATCGGGCCACCGGGGCCGGTGCTGGACACCACCTGCAGGCCGGCCGGCAACAGGTCGGGCTGCTGCACCCGCTCGGGCGGGTCCTTGGGTGTGACTGCTGGTCGGAGCATCGCCTTGAAGGTGCGCCAGCCGGGGTCGGTGGCCAGCGTCCGGAGCCGGTCGACGGTCAGCAGCGGGTCCGGCCGGGTCGAATCCCCGGCGTGCGTCGCGGAGTTGAACGAGGTAGCGGTGACCCGCGTCCCGTCCGGGGCGTCCACCTGCACCTCGGAGTACCTGTGCGGGGTAGGGCCCGGGTCCGCGCCGGTCCACTGCGTGACGGCCACCTTGGTGCCGTCGTCCTCGGCCGTCTGCACGCACGTCACGCCCTCGATGTCGTAGCCGGCGCACGAGTGCGCCGGTCCCCACCCGGTGGTGTTCGTGATGTCCAGCGTCAGCAGGCTCGGCCCCTGACCGTCCTCCAGGGTCAGTTGCGCGTTCGCCGAGCCGAACGGGGCGAGCGTCGCGCCGAACGTCGAACCGTTGGAGCGGACGATCCGCAGGCCCGCCGGAAGCCGCTCCGCCACCGCCGACACCAGGTGCGCCTCCTCCGGGATCCCCGCGTCGGACGGACGCGAGTCCGCCGGGGTGGGCGCGACGGACGCCGCCGGGCCGACGCTGTCCGTGTACAGGGCGTTCGGCAGGACGACCGCGGTCACCCCGCTGACGGCCAGCACCGCGGCGGCCGAGCCCAGCGCCAGCCGGCGACGGTGGCGGCGGCGGCCCCGGGCCGCGCCGACCATGGCCAGCAGCGGGGTGTCCGGGACGAAGCTGTCCCCGGTCTCGCGGAAGACCTGGCAGAGCCGGTCCTCGAAGTCTTGCTCGGGCAGTGCGGGCATGCGTGATCACCGTCTCCGGGAACGAAAAGGAAAGAACAGGGGCGGTGCCGGCGGTGGTCAGTGCGCGGCGAGGTCGGTCAGGCCGTCGCCCAGCAGGACCCGCAGCCGGGCCAGCGCCCGCGAGGACTGGGAGCGGACCGCGCCCGGGCGGCAGCGCAGGATCGTCGCCGTCTCCTCGACACTGACGTCCTCCCAGTAGCGCAGCACCAGCACCGCGCGGTCCCGCGGCGCGAGTTGGGCCAGCGCCTGGAGCAGCGTCATCCGCAGGGTGCTGTCGTCGCCCGTCGGGTCCGGCAGGTCGGGGAGATCAGCGGTCGGACGCTCGCGCGAACTGCGCCGCCGGTGGTGGTCGATGAACTGCCGGTACAGCACCCCCTGCGCGTAGCCCGCCGGATTCTCTATCGCCCGGCCGCCGAACAGCCGCCCCGGCCGGCGCCACACCACGTACATGCGGCTCAGCGTCTCCTGCACCAGGTCCTCGGCGAGGTGGGTGTCACCACCCGTCAGCAGGCACGCCGAACGGTACAGCGGGGCCGACCGGTTGGCGGCGAACTCCGCGTACTCCAGGTCGCCGCTGCGCACTGCTGCTCCTGCCACGTCGATGTTCTCCCCGGCCGTGCATCTTGTTCACCCGTCAGACGTGACGGGACGCCGAGAATGTCACGGGGTCGGCGCGGAAATTTTTTCGGGGAGCTCAAAGACCCAGGGCGGGTCTCAGCGGGCCGGCCGCTCGCCCGCGCCGCGGCAGAACGGGCACGTCCGGCTGCCCTGGCAGTCGCCGCAGCGGACCCGGCCGTCGGTCCGCCCGCCCCAGGTGACGCCGCCCATCACCCAGCCCCGGCCCCAGCAGCGGTCGCACGCGCACCGCCCCTCGCACTCCGGGCACAGCTCGTAGCCCGGCTGGACGTCCTCCGGCGCGAGCAGCGGCTCGGGGCGGACGAACACTTCCGGCTCGTACAGCGCCATCGGCTCCAGATCGGCCCGGCACAGCGTCAGGCCGCGCACCGGATTGATGTGCAGCCGGATCGTCATTCCGTCCCGCCAGGCGTGCAGTACCGCCGAGCCGGTCTCGGTGTACTCCACCGTCCGCTGCCAGTCGGCGAGTTCGGCCTCGGCCCGGGCCAGCAGGCTGGGGTCGGCCGGCTGCGGGTCGAGGACGATCTGCCGGTGGTGGGCGAAGCTCAGCGGATTGCCGAACGCGGTGATGTCCGGATACTCCGGCAGCACGGCCGGCGGCGCCACCCCGGGCGCCAACGCCTCCAGCACCGCCGCGAATTCGGCGTACAGCCGCTCGCCGCGTCGCTGCAACTCCTCCCGCGCCCCGGGTATCTCCTCGCCCGACATCGCCCGCCCCTCGCCTCGAAGTGCTGTCAACTGGCCGGGGGCGTCCGGGTGTTGCTCGGTACGCGCGCCGGGCGGGGCCGATTCTAGTGCCGGTGCCGCCGGGCGGGGCGTTTTGGCGAGCTGCGGTGGTTCGCGGAACGGCCGGACGGGCTGCCGCGGCGAGTGGTACGAAGATCGAATGACGAGTTACTGGCTGGGTGAACGCATACGCCTGCGGGCGGTCGAGACCGAGGACGGGCCGCTGCTGGCCCGCCTGTCCGAGCAGGAGGAGCGCCTCGGCGACCTGCTCAACCCGCCGCGCTCCACCGAGGGTTGGCAGGCCCTCGCCCGCGAGTACGCCACCGCCGACCCGTCCGGCGACACTTACGTCCTGATCGTCGAGTCACGCACCGACGGCACCCCGGTCGGCTCGGTCGGCGTCCACCGCGCCGACCCGCGCAACGGCTGGTTCGAGTACGGCATCACCATCGCCGCCGAGCACCGCCGCCGCGGCTACGCCGGCGAGGCCGCCCGGTTGGTGATCCGCCACCAGTTCGAGGAGCGGCGCTACCTCAAGGCCACCGCCAGGGTCTTCGCCCACAACCACCCCTCGCTGGAGCTCCAGCACCGCCTCGGCTTCACCGAGGAGGGCCGCCTGCGCCGGCACGTGCTGCTCGCAGGCCGCCCCACCGACGTGGTGCTGCTCGCGCTGTTCGCCGAGGACTTCGCCGCATCGCCGAGCTGAGCGACCTGCTGCTGAGCGCCCTGCACGTTTCTGCACGATTCCGGGCGCCGGATCAACGGACCGGCGGTGGCGCGAACGGCCCGTGCAGGGCCGCCCACTGCAGCAGCAGGACGGTCTTGCCGTCGGCGATCCGCCCGTCCCGGGTCATCGCGAGCGCCTCGGCGAAGGGGAGTTCGAGCACCTCGATGTCCTCGCCGTCCTCGGCCAGCCCGCCGCCGGGGCCGGTGCGGTCGGCGGGCCGGTAGGGGGCGGCGTAGAAGTGCAGCCGCTCGGTCACCGAACCCGGGCTCATGAACGCGTCCAACACGTGGGTGAGCGGGCCGAGTTCGACGCCGAGCTCCTCGGCGCTCTCCCGGCGGATCGCGGTGGCCGGGTCGTCGTCGTCCAGCAGGCCGGCCGCGGCCTCGATCAGCATGCCGTCGGGGTGGCCGTTGACGTACGCCGGGAAGCGGAACTGCCGGGTGAGCAGGACGCGGCCGCGTTCGGTGTCGTACGGCAGCACCACCGCGCCGTTGCCGCGGTCGTAGGTCTCGCGCTGCTCGGTGGTCCAGCGGCCGTCGCGGCGGCGGTGGTCGAAGGTGGTGCGGCGCAGCACGTGCCAGCCCTGCGAGGTGAGTTCGACCTCGCGCACCACCACGTCCGGATTGCCGCGCAGGTCGCGCCCGGCCCGGTCGAGGCCGGTGCGGCCGCGGTGGTCGGGGACGTCGATCCCCGGGCGTCCGTTCATCGGTCCACCTGCGGTGCGCGGCGCGGGAGTTCGGACACGTCGATGCCCGGGCGTCCGTTCATCGGTCCACCTGCGGTGCGCGGCGCGGCAGTTCGGACACGTCGTGGTAGACCGGCAGGCCGCGGCGGCGGGCGGTGGCGACGTCCTGGTCGGCGCCGGCCGAGTCGCCGGGCAGCCGGAGCACGGCGTCGCAGCGGGCGAGCAGCCGGTCCGCGGCCGGGTACAGCACCTCGTCGGCGAGCGGGTCGGTGGGCCCCGCGCCGGCCGAGCGCAGCACGGGCAGCGCGATCCACTCGCCGATCACCGGCAGGTGTCCGGCCGCGAAGACCGGCCAGGCGGCCGCCTCCAGCCGGGCCAGGTTGGCGGCCATCGCCTGCGGGTCTCCGTCGGTGCCGGAGCGGTACGGTCCGGCGATCAGGACGAGCATGGGTGTGTCGGTGTCGGTCATGGGGCGTTACCATACACGCAGAAACGTGCAAGAACAGGAGAGAACGAGAAATGCTGGCTGCTGAACGGCGCGACCACCTGCTCGCCCTGCTGGCCCGCGAGGGCAAGGTGGTGGCCAAGGATGTCGCCGCCGACCTCGGCATCTCCGAGGACAGCGTCCGCCGCGACCTGCGCGACCTCGCCGCCGAAGGACTCTGCCAGCGGGTCTACGGCGGCGCGCTCCCCGCCTCGCCCGCCACCGCCGGCTACGCCGAGCGGCAGTCGGTGACCCCCGACGGCAAACGCCGGGTCGCGGCCGCGGCCGTCGAACTCGTCCGTCCCGGCAGCGCCCTGATCCTGGACGGTGGCACCACCGCGCTCGCCGTGGCCGGCCTGCTCCCGCCCGACCTCGACTGCACCGTGATCACCCACAGCCCCACCGTGGTGGCGGCCCTGCTCGAACACCCGCGGGCCGAACTCTTCCTGCTCGGCGGCCGGATCTTCAAGCACTCCGCCGTCGCCTGCGGAGCCGCCGCCGTCGAGGCCGCTCAGAACGTCTCCGCCGACCTCTGCCTGCTCGGCGTCACCGGCGTCCACTCCGACGCCGGCCTGACCACCGGCGACGCCGACGAGGCCGCCATGAAACGCGCCCTCGCCGCCCGCGCCGCCGAAACCTGGATCCTCGCCTCCGCCGAAAAGATCGGCGCGGCCTCCCCCTTCCGCGTCCTCCCCTGGGACCGCATCACCGGCCTGATCACCGACGCCCCCCCGACCCACCCGGCCCTGGAACGCCTCACCGCCGACGGCGTCGAGATCCTGACGGCCCGTTGACGGCCTCGCGGCCGAGCCGGACAGGCCCTCGGCGACGCCTCGTCTAGTCTCGGCTGGAGCCGACGGGCCCGCTGCCCGCCGATGACGAGAGAGACGAGCCCCGATGTGTCGAACGCACCCGTGATTCGCGCCGACGTCCCCGGGTCCTTCGCCTGGGGCGTCTTCCACAAGCGCCACCCCGAGCTCGTCCGGCGGGTGCTCGACGCGCTGCCGTACGGCCCCGCCGAGCGGGCGGTGGTCGAGCGGCTGCTGGTGGAGAGCACCACCGGCGTCCTGGAGCCGCTGCGCGCGGACGCGCCGGACGCCGCGCGGTGGCTGGCGTGGGGCGAGGGGCTGTGGGGGCGGCCCTGGGGGGAGGCGCCGTTCCTGTGGGCGGAGAGCTA
This sequence comes from Kitasatospora sp. NPDC051984, assembly GCF_044593455.1. Lineage (NCBI taxonomy): Bacteria > Bacillati > Actinomycetota > Actinomycetes > Kitasatosporales > Streptomycetaceae > Kitasatospora > Kitasatospora sp. NPDC051984. The sequence continues at coordinate 67,677 of NZ_JBIUCB010000009.1, read as the reverse complement.
CTTCTACCGCCGACTGCTCGACGCCACGGGGTACTTCGGGCCCGGCGCGTGGCAGGGCGTCGACCCGTTCGCGCCGTTCAAGAACGCCGAGCTGGCCGGTGCGGCGGTGGACGAGGAACTGGCCGCGCTGAGCGCGCTCGACGGCCTGCCGGAGACCCGCCGGGCGGAGGCACTGCTGTCGTCCGCGCTGTGGGGCAACCGCGCGGACCTCAGCTTCGGGATCACCGCGGAGACCACCGGGACGGCCGCCGCCGACCTGGTCGCCGACGACAGTGCGACGCTCTGGACCGCGCTCGGACGGGCGACGGGCGGGCAGGTCTGCGTCATCGCGGACAACGCCGGCCGGGAGCTGCTGCCGGACCTGGTGCTGATCGACCACCTGCTGACCGGCGGCCCGGCGGCGCAGGTCGTCCTGTACGTGAAGCCGCAGCCGTACTTCGTGTCGGACGCGACGACGGCCGACGTCCTCGCCTCGGTCGAGCGCCTGCGCACCGCGCCCTCGGCCGCCGCGGGGGCGGTCGGCGGGCGGCTGTGGCGGGCGATGAACAGCGGTGCGCTCGTCGTCCGCACGCACCCGTTCTTCTGCGCGCCGCTGCCGTTCCACGACATGCCGGCCGACCTCCGTACCGAGCTCGCCGCCGCGACGATGACGATCCTCAAGGGCGACCTCAACTACCGCCGCCTGGTCGGCGACCGGCTCTGGCCGCCGACCACGCCGTTCGGCGAGACGGTGCGTCACTTCCCGTCGCCGGTCGCGGCCCTGCGGACGCTGAAGTCGGATGTGATCGTCGGCCTCGACGCCGCGACCGTCGCCCGGCTCGACGGCACCGGGACCTCGTGGCGCACGGACGGCCGCCACGCCCTCGTCCAGGTCGACGCCCGCCCGTAGATCCTGCCGTTTCGCTGCCCGGAGAAGCCCAAGTGCCCACCCCCGCCGACCGTCTGGCCGAGGCCCGCGCCTCCACCGACCCCGCCGCGCTGCGTGCCCTCACGGCCGTCGGCCTGCCGTTCGTCGACCAGGCGCTCGCCGAGAACCCGCACACCCCGCCGGACGTGCTGGCGCGGCTGGCGGAGGTCCGGCACAGCGACTGGAACGACAACCGGCTGCTGTACCTGCTGGCCGAACATCCGGGCGCGGACGGGGCGGTGCTGGACGCCGTGCTGGCGGCGGTGGCCGAGTGCCTCGCGGCGGGGCGGCGGCCGTTCGCCGCCGTGCTCGCGCTGGCGGCGCGGCTGGACGTTCCGGCCGAGCGGGTGCGGGCGCTGGGGCGGTCGGCCGGGGCCTCGGCGCGGCTGCGCGCCGGGTTGGCCCGGGTGCTGGCGGAGCGTTCGTAAGTTCACTCCGGTGACGGTGCGGGTCGGCCAAGTCCGGTAGTGCGGCGGCGAAGAGCGCGGTGCAGAAGCTGCTGGGCGCAGGCCGACATCGCCACCGCGCCGGCCGCCCATGGCGAGCTGTTCGGCGGCCGGGCCGGCACCGGCGGACCGGGGCGGGTGCCCGACCGGCAGTGGGTCGGGCACTCGTTCGGTCTACGACGATTGCTTTACTCCCTCTTGATTTTTGTCATATCGGCTGAATAGTCTCCCGGCCATTCGCGTGTCTTCGATCACACCGATCGCGTCCGCCGACAGTCGGGAGAGTCAACCCCCATGAGCGTTCCCCGCATCCGTCGCTCCGCCCTCCTCGCCGCAGGTCTCGCGCTGGTCACCGCCGGCGCCCTCGCCGGACCCGCGGCAGGCGCCGCCACGGCGGCCACCGCGTCCGCCACCGGCCAGCCGATGAACTACGTGGTCAACACCAAGGCCAACCACGGGCAGACCAAGAAGGCCGAGCGCGAGATCCAGGCGGCCGGCGCCAGTGTGGTCGCGTCGTACGAGCAGATAGGCGTGGTGATCGCCCGCTCCAACGACCCCGGCTTCGCCGCCAAGCTCCGCCAGTCGAAGACCATCGACTCGGTCGGCGCCAGCCGCACCGCGGGCATCCAGGCCGGCGGCATGGAGACCACCGTCGAGGTGTCCGACGTTCCCACGGGCGCGACCGCCGACGGCAGCGAGCCGCTCTGGGCCAACCAGTGGGACATGCGGCAGATCGGCGTCGACCAGGCGCACAAGACCACGCTCGGCAGCCGTGACGTGGTGGTCGGCGTCCTCGACTCCGGCATCGACGCCACCCACGAGGACCTCGCCGCCAACGTCGACCCGGCGCTCTCCGCGTCCTGCCTCAGCGGCAGCCCCGACACCAACTGGAAGTCCTGGCAGCCCACCACCAGCACCCACGGCACCCATGTGGCCGGCACCATCGCCGCCGCCAAGAACGGCAAGGGCGTCGAGGGCGTCGCCCCCGGCGTCCGGCTGGCCGCCGTCAAGGTGGTCGACGACGGCGGGTTCATCTACCCCGAGTACGCGATCTGCGGCTTCGTCTGGGCCGCCGAGCACCACTTCACCATCACCAACAACAGCTACTACGTGGACCCGTGGATGTTCAACTGCGCGGGCGACCCCGACCAGGGCGCGGTCAGCGAGGCCGTCCGCCGGGCCGTCGACTACTCCCGCCGTGGCGGGGTGCTGAACGTCGCCGCCGCCGGCAACGAGAACATCGACCTGGCGCACAAGACCGTCGACGTCAGCAGCCCGGACGACACCACCCCCGGCGGCCGGCCGATCGACGCCAGCTGCCTCGACCTGCCCGCCGAACTGCCGGGCGTGATCGCGGTGTCGGCGATCGGCGCCAAGGGCGACAAGTCCTACTACTCCAGCTACGGCCTGAACAAGGTCGCCGTCGCCGCCCCCGGTGGCGACGCCACCGTCTTCCAGACGCCCGACACCCCCGACCGCCGCGGCGGCATCCTTTCCACCCTCCCCGGCAACAAGTACGGCTACAGCTCGGGCACTTCGATGGCCACCCCGCACGTGGCCGGCGTCCTCGCGCTGCTCGCCTCCAGCCACCCGGGCGCCGGCCCGGAGAAGCTGCGCAGCCTGCTGGTGAAGCAGGCCGACCCGCACGCCTGTCCGGCCGGCGTCTTCAACCCCGGCGGCACCGGCGCCTACAAGGCCACCTGCGAGGGCACCGACGCCAACAACGGCTTCTACGGCGCCGGAGTGGTCAACGCCGCCAAGGCCGTGGACGCCTGGCGCAACTGACCTCGCGTCAACACCCGGTGCGTGGGCGGCTCGCACGTCGCCCACGCGCCTGCGTCAACCCTGGTGCGTGGGCGGCTCGTTCAGCGTCCACGCGCCTGCGTCAACCCCGGTGCGCGGGCGGCTCACTCCTCGCCGACGTGCCGGGAGCCCGGCAGGCTCACGCGTGCCGCAGCCGACCGCAGGTCAGTTCTCCTCGCCGACGTGCCGGGACCAGTCCGATTCCACCGAGGCCAGGCCGGCCCGGTTCGGCACCTGCTTCAGCCAGGCCGGCCGGGCCGCCGTGCGGGCCGCCGCGGCCCGCTCCTCGGCGGCGCGGATCTGCTCCGGGGTGGCGAACCCCTCCGGCAGCCAGGCCGCCGAGTTCGTGACCCGGGCCGCCAGGTGTTCCACGTACGCGGCCCGGACGGCGGCGGGCGAGTCGAAGCCCGGCTCGTCGGCCAGCCAGGCGTCCGGCACCAACTCGGTGATCTCGGCCAGCAGTTGAGCCGTCACCAGGGGCGCCAGCGCGGCGTCCGCGGCGGCCACGTCGGGGCCGTAGCCGCCCAGCGCGTGGCCGCTCAGGTCGTAGCGCTTGTGCACCGAGGCGTGGGCCGAGGACCAGCGGTGGTGGAAGATCAGCCCGGCGCCGTTGTCGATCAGCCAGAGCTTCCCGTGCCAGACCATCAGGTTCGGGTTGTGCACGCTGCGGTCGACGTTGCCGGTCAGCGCGTCCAGCCATACGATCCGGCCGGCCTCGGCGGGGGAGACCTCGATCATTCCCGGCTTGAAGTCGCGGGCGCCCGGCAGCAGGTCCATGCCCAGGTTGCGGCCCGCGCTGGCCTTCAGCAGGTCCTGGATCTCCTGGTCCGGCTCGCTCGCCGCCACCGCCGGGTCGAAGTCCACCAGCACCAGCGGCGGCACCCGCAGGCCCAGCCGCCGCGCCAGCTCACCGACGATCACCTCGGCCACCAGTGCCTTGACGCCCTGAGCCGCACCGGTGAACTTCACCACGTACGTGCCGAGGTCGTCGGCCTCCACCACCCCGGGCACCGAACCGCCCGCCCGCAGCGGATCGACGTACCGCAGCGCCGTCACTTCATCCAGCATCCGCCCACCCTAACGCCTGTCCGGCCGGTCTTGCCGGGCGCCCGACGCCGGATCATCCCGCCTGGAAGCACCGGCAAAACATCCAAGTACGTCCAGTACGAGGACGTTTCGCCGGCACTCCCAGCCGGGCGCGAAATGGGGGCACCTCCCAGCCCGCAAGGGCTGGGGGAGCCGCGCGCTGATCCGACAAGACCGACCGGACAGGCGTTGCGACCCCGGTTTCCGGTTTGGCGGGGGCAGGTCGCGATGGTTGGCTTGGCGGCGACGCCGAGTGCAGATGTGCAGAGGCGCAGATGACCCGGACCGAGGAGAAGTGAGCGAATGGGCAAGGTGCACGCCACCACCGAGCGGACGTACGGGGCCGACCCGGCCCGGGTGTACGAGGCGCTGGCCGACTACGCGGTGACCCGGCCGAAGCTGCTGCCCGCGCAGTACAGCGAGTACGAGGTGCGGGCCGGCGGCACCGGCGCGGGCACCCAGGTGCACTGGAAGCTCCAGGCCACCGAGAAGCGGGTCCGGGACTGCCTGTTCACGGTGACGGCGCCGACCCCGGACACCCTGGTGGAGACCGACGCCAACTCCTCGATGGTGATCACCTGGACGGTCGCGGCGGCCGGCGAGCACGGCAGCAAGGTCACGGTCGAGGCGACCTGGACGGGGGCGACCGGCATCGGCGGCTTCTTCGAGCGGACCTTCGCGCCCAAGGGCCTGAACCGGATCCACGACCAGGTGCTGGCCAACCTGGCGGCCGAACTCGGCTGAGCCCTGTTCGTCCCCGAGGCTATTCACACACCCGTACGGCGCATCAGCCGTACGGGTGTGCCCGTTCCCCGGGACGGGTGAAGCGGCCCCGGCCGGGTGCGGTCGTCAACTTAGGCTCCGGGCCGTGCAGATGACGATCCTTCATGTCTCCCAACCGACCGACGGCGGCGTGGCCCGGGTGGTGGTCGACCTGGTGCGCGGGCAGCGCGCGGTCGGCTGCCGGGTCCTGGTGGCCTGCCCGCCCGGCGGCCGGCTCGCCCAGGAGGCCGCCGCGGCCGGCGCCCGGGTGCTGGACTGGCCGGCCGAGCGCTCTCCCGGGCCGGGCACCGTCGGCGAGGCCTGGCGGCTGCGCCGGATCATCCGCGGCGCCGCGCCGGACGTGCTGCACCTGCACAGCGCGAAGGCGGGGCTGGCCGGCCGGCTGGCCGCCCGCGGCGCCGTGCCCACGGTGTTCCAGCCGCACGCCTGGTCGTTCGCCGCCGCCGAGGGCGCCCTCGCCGAGGTCAGCCTGCGCTGGGAGCGGCACGCCACCCGGTGGGCCCGGATCGTGCTGTGCGTCAGCGAGCAGGAGAAGGCGGACGGCGTGGCGGCGGGGCTGGTCGCGGACTGGCGGGTGGTGCCGAACGGCGTGGACCTGGCGCACTTCGCGCCCGCCGACCAGGCGTCCCGGCGGTCCGCCCGGATGGCCCTGGGCCTGGAGCAGTCCGTCCCGTTGGCGGTGTGCGTGGGCCGGCTGTGCCGGCAGAAGGGCCAGGACGTCCTGCTGGACGCCTGGGAGCAGGTGCAGCGCCGGCTGCCGGCGGCCCGGCTGGTGCTGGTCGGCGGCGGCCCGGACGCGGAGGCGCTGGCGGGCCGGGTGCGGGCGCTGCCCGACCCGTCGCGGGTGCGGCTGGTGGGCGATGTGGCGGATCCGCGGCTGTGGTTGGCGGGCGCCGACCTGGTGGTGCTGCCCTCGCGCTGGGAGGGGATGGCGCTGGCGCCGCTGGAGGCGATGGCCTGCGGGCGGCCGGTGCTGCTGACCGATGTGCCGGGGGCGCGGGAGTGTGTGCCGCCGGGCGAGCTCGGCCGTTCGGTGGTGCCGCCGGAGAATTCCCGTGCGATGGGTGAACGGTTGGCCGAATTCCTGTCGGATCGGATCGAATGCGAACGGCGCGGTGTTCTGGCCGGGTCGCACGTGGCTGAAAATCACGATATCCGGCAAGTAATCTCGCAGGTGGCGGCGATTTACCGGACTATTGTTCGAACCCGGGTGGTCCCGGCGGGCCGCACATCCCGTGTCCCGCAGTGGTTTTGATCGTTTGTCAGGCCGTGAACGCCCGCCCGTGCAGGTGTGGCCTTCCCTCATGGATGTCCGATTATTAGGCGGGTGGAATGAAATGGCATGTCAGCTCTCTGCGCGTGCAATGGCGTTCGGTAATGTCTGATTCTGCCTGCTTCATCCCCATTTTCTGTCAGGGGAATGGCCGACCGCCGTGCTCGGCAGCAGGTGATTTCCCGGACGGGTTCACAGCAGGGGAGTTCGTGCGCCGATGACCATTGACCACGAGAGCGTGTCGCGGTCGGCCGACGTGCTGGCGGGTACCGGTCGCCATGGCAATCATCACGGTGCGGGACTGCTCGACCGGCCGAGCTCCTGGGCGCTGCCGACCAGGACCTACGCCGGCGTCGGCCGCCACCGCGGCCGGCTGCACTCTCGGGTCGCCCTGCCGCTCGCCCTCGCCACCGCCGACACCCTGGCGGTCGCACTGGCCGCCGCCGTGACCGCCCCGGCCGCCACCCGGCCGGTCGCCACCGCCCTCCTGCTGCTGCCCGCACTGCTCCCGCTCAACCTGGCCGGCGGCCTCTACCGCAGCCGGCTCAGCCTCTCCGCCCTCGACGAGTTCCCCGCGCTGGCCGCCCGCGCCGCCGTCGCCACCGCGTTCGCCGTCACCGTCGACGCCTGCCTGACCGGCCACTGGACCGACCTCGGCGCGATGGGCCCGCTGCGACTGCTCAGCCTGCTGCTGCTGATGCTCCCGCTCGCCGCCCTCGGCCGCGCCTACGTCCACCACCTGACCCGCCGGGCCCGCCGCCGCCGTCCCAGCCCGGTGCTGATCCTCGGCGCCGGCGAACTCGGCCAGCGGATCGCCGGCGTGCTCACCGCCCGCCCCGAGTACGGCCTGCGGCCGGTCGGCTACCTCGACGCCGACCCGGTGCTGCTGCCCCCCGGCGGCCCGCTGCCGGTGCTCGGCGGCCGCGAGGTGCTCGGCCGGGTGCTGCGCCGCTACCGCGTCCACCACGTGCTGGCCACCGGCGGCGCCGCCGACGACGCCGACACGCTGGCCGCGATGCGGCACGCCGCCCGGCTCGGCTGCCAGGTTTGGCTGCTGCCCGGCCTGCGCGAGTTCGACTCCGTGCAGGGCACCGGCGACCACCTGTGGGGTTTCCCCTGTCTGCGGCTCGGCGCCCCCGCGATGCGCCGCAACGGCTGGGCAGTCAAGCGCGGCTTCGACATCGCCGCGGCCGGCCTCGGCCTGCTGCTGATCTCCCCGCTGCTGGCCGCCTGCGCCCTCGCGGTGCGCTGGGAGACCGGCCCGGGCGTGCTGTTCCGCCAGCAGCGCACCGGGCTGGACGGCCGGGTGTTCACCCTCCTCAAGTTCCGCACCCTGCGCCCCAGCAACGAACACGAGTCCGCCACCCGCTGGAACATCGCGCAGGACCACCGGATGGGCACCGTCGGCAAGTTCCTGCGCAAGGCCTCGCTGGACGAACTCCCGCAGCTGTGGAACGTGCTCCGCGGCGACATGAGCCTGGTCGGCCCGCGCCCCGAACGCCCCTACTTCGTCATGCGGTTCGGCCAGGCCTACCCCGAGTACGCCGACCGGCACCGCGTCCCGTCCGGGCTCACCGGCCTGGCCCAGGTCAGCGGCCTGCGCGGGGACACCTCCATCGAGGACCGGGCCCGCTTCGACAACCGCTACATCGAGGGCTGGACGCTGTGGCAGGACGCCAAGATCCTGCTGCGCACCGCCGCCCTCGTGGTCCGCCCGGACGGGAGTTGACCGCAGGCCGTGGCCGTCACCCTCCGACTCCCGCCCGCCACGGGCCGGTTCACCGGCACAGCCGCACCCCGGCAGCGCCGGCTCGCACCCCGGCCGAGCTGGCTCGCCGCCGCCACCGTGCTGCTGGTCTGCGTCCCCACCGGCGAGAAGGACGTCACCGCCGCCGTCCACGTCACCCCGGCCGACCTTGCCTCGCTCGCGCTGGTCGCACTGACCGCCGTCCAACTGCTGCGCGCCAGGCTGCCCCGGCTCGACCCGGCGGCCGCCGTGCTGTTCGGCGGCGTGGTGCTGGCCGCCGCCGCGGCCACCGTGCACTCCGTCGACCCGTCGGCCAGCCTCACCGGCTTCGTCCGGCTGGTGCAGATCTTCGTACTGGTGCCCGCCGCCGTGCTGCTCGCCGTCCGCGACCGCGACGACCGGCGGCTGGTGCTCGGCTCGTTCGTGCTGGCCGCGCTGATCGAGGGCGCGGTCGGCGCCACCCAGTACCTGACCCGCACCGGCGCCTCCTACACCGGGCAGCCGATCCGCGCCGTCGGCACCTTCGGCGCGCTCGACATCATGGCGATGTCCGGCGTGGTCTCGTTCGGGCTGCTCGCCGCCCTCGGTCTTGGCCTGGCCGAACGCGGCCCCGGCGGCAGCCGCGCGCTGCGCCGCGCGATGTGGGCGAGCGCCGCGTTCCTGGCCTTCCCGCTGGCCGTGTCGTTCAGCCGGGGCAGCTGGATCGCCACCGCGGTCGCCGCCTCCGTGCTGCTGCTGCGCGCCGACGCCCGGCTGGCCGTCAAGGGGGTGCTGGTCGGCGCCGCCGCCGCGGTGGTGCTGGTCGGGGGGCTCGGCCTCGGCGCGTCCGGCGTCACCGAGCGGCTCAGCTCGATCGGCTCGGTCTCCGCCGCCCCCGACCAGTCCGTCTCCGACCGCTACGACCTGTGGGCCACCGCCGGCCGGATCTGGCAGGACCACCCGGTGGCCGGCGCCGGACCCAAGGCGTTCCAGCAACTGCGCGACAGCCACGCCCCGCTGAGGCTCTCCTCCGGCAGCGACGCCGCGGACTCCACCATCGGCTTCCAGCGCGAACCGCTGCTCTCCCCGCACAACATGTACTTCCTGGTGCTCAGCGAACAGGGCCTGCTCGGGGTGGTCGCCTACCTCGCGCTGTTCCTGACCCTGCTGCTCGGCTGCCTGCGCCGCGCCACCGGCCCCGGCCTGGCCGCCCTCGCGCTGCTCTGCTGGGTGCTCTGGGACTTCCTGTACGCCGACATCGGCGGCACCACCACCGTGCTGACCTCCGTGGTGCTCGGCCTCGCCGCCCGCACCGCGCTGCCGGGGCCCGACTCCCGGGCCGCGAACGGTCCCGACTCCCGTGGAGCGAACGGCACATGACCACAGACCAGCCGGTGGCGCAGGTCACCACCGGCGTCCCCGTACCGGCCCCCCGCAGCGAGGGCGACGACGCCGCACCCCGGGGCGGCTTCCTGGCCAAGGCGTTCGGCGTGACGGCGCTGCTCAGCGCGGCCGGCTCCGGCCTCGGCCTGCTCCGCGACCTGCTGCTGGCCCGCTACTTCGGCGCCAACCAGGGCACCGACGCGTTCCTGGTCGCCTGGACGGTGCCGGAGACCGCCGCGCCGCTACTGATCGAGGACGCGATGGCCTTCCTGATGGTCCCGGCCTTCAGCCTGGCCCTGGTACTGCGCGAGGAACGCCCTCAAGGGTCGGACCCGGTACGGCAGTTGACCCGCTCCACGCTGCCCTGGCTGCTGCTCGCGCTGTGCACGCTGTCCGGCACCGTCGCGCTGTTCGCCCCGCAGCTGGTCGACCTGGTCGCCCCCGGCCTGGCCGACCCGCGGCTCGCCGTCACCTGCACCCGGATCACCGCGTTCACCGTGGTGCCGTTCGGCGTGGCCGGCTACCTGGCCTCCGCGCTGCGCGCGCTGCACGCCTTCACCGCGCCCGCCGTCATCTACGTGATGTACAACCTGGGCATCCTGGCGCTGCTGCTCAGCGGCCACCGCCTGCTCGGGGTGCGCTCCGCCGCGCTCGGCGTGGCGCTCGGCAGCCTGCTGATGGCGGGCGTGCTGGTGGTGCCGTTCGCCCGCAGGCTGCGCGTCCGCAAGCGGCGGGCCCGGCGGCGCGGCGCCGTGCGCGGGCTGGTGCTGATCCCGCTGGCGCTGCTGCCGGTGGCCGCGTTCTCGCTGACCCGGCAGTCCCAGGTGTTCATCGAGCGCTACCTCGGCTCGGCGCTGCCGCCCGGCACCATCTCGCACCTCAACTACGCCGCGAAAATCAGCCAGTTGGCGATGACCTCGGCGATCCTGATCGTCACCGTGACGTTCCCCGTGGTGGCCCGGGCGATGGCCGCCGGCGACCTCACCGCCGCCCGCGACCGGGTCGAGAAGGACCTCGGCCAGGCAGCGGCGCTGGTGCTGCTCGGCACCGCCTTCCTGCTGTCCTGTGCACCCGCCGTGGTCTCGCTGCTGTTCCAGCGCGGCGCGTTCGGCCCCGCCGACACCGAGGCCACCGCGGCCGTCATCCGGGTGTACAGCTTCGGCCTGCCCGCCCAGGCGATGATCGGCGTGATGGTGCGGCCGTACTTCTGCGTCCGCCCGGTGGTGCGGCGCGCCGAGGCCCCGCGCGCCGAGGGCGACCGGACCACCTGGCTGGACTGGTACCCGGTCGGCGCGATGACGCTCGGACTGGTCGTCACCTTCACCCTCGGCGTCACCCTCACCCCGCACTTCGGGGCGCCCGGCCTGGCCGCCGGAAACGCGGTCGGGATCACCTTCACCGCGGCGCTGCTGATGCGCGGCCTGATGCTGCGCGGCATCGCCCTGCGGCTCGGCCTGGTGCTCGGCGGGCAGGCCAGGCTGCTGGCCGCCGCGATCACCGCCGCCGCGGCCGGCTCGCTCGCCGTCCGGGCGGCCACCGCGCCGCTGCCCGCCGCCCTGCTCGGCGGCGCCACCGTCCTGCTGGTCTTCGCGGCCCTCGGCACGCTGTTCGGCGTCCCCGAGGTCCGCGGACCGGTCCTGGCACTCCTCGCCCGGGCCCGGCGACCGCACGCCCCCTCACCCGCCGAAGGGAAGCCGCATGGTTGAAACCTGTCTGCCGGCGCAGGTGCTCGCACCCCGGCTCGCACCCTGGATCCTGATGTACCACTCGGTCGCCGAGGAGGACGAGGATCCCTACCAGCTCACCGTCAGCCCGGAACGGTTCGCCGAACAGATGGACTGGCTGCACCGCTCCGGCCGGCGCGGTGTCAGCGTCCGCGAACTGCTCGACGCCCAGGCCCTCGGCCGGGAGTCCAAACTGGTCGGCCTGACCTTCGACGACGGCTACGCCGACTTCGCCCGGCACGCCGTCCCGGTGCTGCGCGAGTACGGCTTCACCGCCACCGCGTACGTGATGCCCGACCTGCTCGGCGCCGCCAACCACTGGGACGTCGAAGGCCCCCGGAAGAAACTGCTGACCGTCGACCAGGTCATCGAACTCGCCGCCTCGGGCTGGGAGATCGGCTCGCACGGCCTGGGCCACCAGGCCCTGTCCGGGCTGCCGCCCGCCGCACTGGAACGCCAGACCAAGGAGAGCCGCCGCGACCTGGAAGACCTGGTCGGCGGCCCCGTCACCGGCTTCTGCTACCCGTACGGCGCCGTCGACCTGCCCGCCACCCGGGCCGTACGGGACGCCGGCTACGACTACGCCTGCGCCATCGAGCACTCCTCGCTGACCGGCCGGCACGCCCTGCCGCGCAGCTACGTCGGCGACCGCGACGGCGCCTGGCGGCTGCGCGCCAAGCGCAGCCGGCACCGCTGGCGCGAGGCCGTCACCGGACTGCGCTGGGCCCCGCCGAAGTTCGCCGCGGGGGAGCGGTGGTGAAGGTCCTGCACGTGGTCACCGGCCTGCACGCGGGCGGCGCGGAACGCCAACTCGCCTTGTTGCTACGTCATTTGCCGGAGGACCAGCGGCACGAGGTGGCCACCCTGACCAACCCCGGCACGGTGGCCCGCGAACTGCGCGCCGACGGCTTCACTGTCCACCACCTCGCCATGCGCGGCAACCGCGACCTCGGCGTACTGCCCCGGCTCACCCGGCTGATCCGGGTCGGCCGCTACGACCTGGTCCACACCCACCTGTACCGGGCCATGCTGTACGGCCGCCTCGCCGCCCGGCTGGCCGGGGTGCGGGGCGTGCTCGCCACCGAGCACTCGCTACAGGCCGGCGAGATCGAGGGCCGGCCCACCTCGGCCGGCGTCAAGGCGCTGTACCTGGCCGCCGAACGGCTCGGCGGCACCACCCTGGCGGTCTCCGGCCAGGTCGCCGCCGTGCTCGACTCCTGGGGCGTGCCCGCCCACCGGGTCCGGCGGCTGCCGAACGGCATCGACGCCGCCCGGTACCGCTTCCCACCCGCCGAACGGGCCGCCCACCGCGCCCGGCTGCGCGCCGAACTCGGCATCCCCGCCGACGCGTTCGTGGCCGGCGGGGTCGGCCGGCTGGTGCCCGGCAAGCGCTTCCACGTTCCGCTGGAGGCGCTCGCCGCGCTCCCGGCGGGCACCAGGCTGCTGCTGGTCGGCGAGGGCCCCGAACGGGCCGAACTCACCGCCCGCGCCGAGCAGTTGGGCGTCCGCGAACGGCTGGTGCTCACCGGCGAACGCGACGACGTGCCCGAACTGCTCACCGCGATGGACGTGCTGGTCTCGCCGTCCCGCGCGGAGACCTTCGGACTCGCCGCCCTGGAGGCCCTGGCCGCCGGACTGCCGGTGCTGCACTCCGCCTGCCCGGCACTGGCCGAACTCCCGGTCGGCGCCGCCCCGCACGCCCGCCTGCTGCCGTCCGAACCCGCCGCCTACACCCGCGAGTTGACCGCCGCCGCCGCCGCACCGCCAGGACCCGTCCCGGTCCCGCCCGCCGTCGCGCACTACGACATCACCCGGATCGCGGCCGAACTGGCCGCCCTCTACCGGGAGTCCGCCGGCGCCCTGCCCGGCCCCCGGGCCGGAACCGCGCGCCGCCGCGCGGGCGCCCACTGACCCCCGCCATCCCGTCTCTGGAGTCCCCCGATGCCTGCACTTCGCCGTCG
>NZ_JBIUCB010000009.1:43857-54490 GCF_044593455.1 Kitasatospora sp. NPDC051984 | reverse complement strand
GTTCGCGCTCGTGCGCTGGCCTGCCGCTGGTGGCCGATGGCCGTGGCCGTCCCGCCAGGTGCGGCGGCCCGCCTCCGCTGACCCCGTTCTCTGGAGCCCTCCGATGCCCCTACTACGCCGTCGCGCTCGTGCGCTGGCCTGCCGCTGGTGGCCGATGGCCGTGGCCGTCCCGCCAGGTGCGGCGGCCCGCCTCCGCTGACCCCGTTCTCTGGAGCCCCCCGATGCCCCTACTACGCCGTCGCGCTCGTGCGCTGGCCTGCCGCTGGTGGCCGATGGCCGTGGCCGTCCCGCCAGGTGCGGCGGCCCGCCCTCGCTGACCCCGTTCCCCTCGTTTCCTGGAGTCCCCGATGCCCGAACCACTCCGCCGCTTCCGCGCGCCGGCCCGCCGCTGGTGGCCGATGGCCGTCGCCGTCCCGCTCGGCGTGGCGGCCGGCACCGGCTACGCCGTCGTCTCGCACCCGTCCTACGCCTCCTCCGCCTACGTGGTGGTGGTCCCGCAGAACGCCGGTGAGAACGCCAACGCCGTCAACTTCGCCCAGGCGTACGGCCGGCTCACCGGCCAGCCGCAGGTGCTGATCGGTGCCGCCGCCGAGACCCACCGCTCGGTGGCCACGCTGGCCGCCCTGGTGCGCGGCACCACCTCCCCGGACGCCCCGGTGATCGAGATCACCGGCACCGGCCCCCGCCCCGAGGACGCCGTGCAGAACGCCGGCGCGGTCGCCCGGTCGCTGATGGCGTTCGGCAACTCCGGCAGCAAGGAGACCGGCGTCAAACTGGTCCAACTGGCCGCCGCCGCCGAACCCGACGCCCCCGCCTCGCCGTCCGCCACCCTGGACACCGCCGTCGGCGGCGCCGCCGGCGTGCTGCTCGGCGCCCTGGTGATGCTCACCCGCCGGGGGCCCGACCCGGACCCCGGCTCCACCACTGCCGTCTTCCCCACCCAGGCCGAGACCCCGCGGACCGAAGGGGTGTACCGATGAAGCTCCGCCAGCCGCCCGCCACCGCCGCCACGGTCCCCGCCCAGGCCGACCACGCCGCCGCCGACGGCCACCGCTGGACCGCCGAAGTCCTGCGCGGCGACGACGCGTTGGACACGGTCGCCGACGACTGGGACGACCTCTACCGCCGCTGCTCCACCGCCACGGTCTTCCAGTCCGCGCCCTGGCTGCGCTCCTGGTGGCAGGGCTACGGCCGCCCGGGCGCCCTGGTCCTGGTGCTGGTTCGCCGCGACGGCCGGCTGGTCGCCGCCGCCGCACTGCGCCGCCGGGGCCCGTTCGGCGGCCTGACCAACCTGGGCGCGGGCCTGGTCGACTTCACCGATGTCCTGCTGGACGACGAGTGCGCCGACCGGGCCGCCGCCGAACTCGCCGCCGCACTGCCGCTGCGCCGCCCCTGGCACAGTCTGGACCTGCGCGAGGTGCACCCCGAGGCCGCCCTGCAACGGGTGTTCGCGCACTGGCCGGGCCGCCGGCACCGGTTCGCCGACTCGATGTGCCAGTACCTGCCCGCCGTCCCGATGGACCAGCTGCTCAAGCGGCTGCCCGGCAAGACCGCGCAGCGCAGCCGGGTCAAACTGCGGAAGATCGCCGAGGCCGGGATCCGGGTGCACACCGCCACCGCCGACGAAGTCCCGGACACCGTCCGCGAGTTGCTGCGCCTGCACCGCCTCCAGTGGCAGGACCGCGGCGTCACCCCGGAGCACCGCACCGAGCGCTTCGCGCACCACCTCACCGAGTCCACCGCCGCCCTGGTGGCCACCCGCCGGGCGGCCATACAGCGTTTCGAGCTCGACGGGCAGCTGGTCGCGGTCGACCTGATCCTGCTGTGCAGCCCGTTCGCCGGCCTCTACATGTACGGCGCCCACCCCGGCCTGCGCGAGCGACTGGACATCGCCGGCCTGCTGTTCGGCGGCGCACTGGACGAGGTGCGTGCCGCCGGGATCCCGCAACTGAGCCTGCTGCGCGGCCAGGAGCCGTACAAGCAGCGCTGGCGGCCCGACCAACTGCCCAACCAGCGGCTGGTGTTCGGCCCAGGTCGGCTCGCCCCGTCCGCTGCCGCCCGGGCCCTGCGGGTGCGGGCCCGGACCGCCGCCGTGCGGCTGCTGCGGACCAGGCTGCCGAAGCTGAAGGAGGCGCTAGTGCGGGCCAGGCTTCGGTGACGGCATGAGGGCCGGCCCCGCCGCCCCGGACGAGCCGGACATCAACTGCTTGAAGACGTCCGCCGACCTCGGGTTGTCCTGGCACTGCCAGAAGCCGTGCGGGCAGTAGTCGGTGACGGTCTGGTAGGCGGTGTCGTGGGTGCGCATCCACTCGACCATCCGGCGCACGTACTCCGGGTTGTCGCCGTTGCGGAACAGCCCCCACTCGGGGTAGGAGACCGGCTTGCCGCGCTTGGCCGCGAACTCCACCTGGTCCTGCAGGCCATACGGCTCGCTGACGTACTGGTCGAAGGTGCCGCCCGCGGGCATGTCGTAGCTGTCCATCCCGAGGATGTCGACCACGTCGTCACCGGGGTAGCAGCGCGTCCAGGGGATCGCGTCCAGCCCGCGGGTGGGGGTGAAGTCGAAGGCGAAGTGCTGCCCGGGCACCGAGCGCATCACGCCGACGATCCGCCGCCAGTACGCCTTCCACGCGCCCGGGTCGGGCCGGCAGCGCGAGGTGTAGGTGATGCCGTTCATCTCCCAGCCCAGGGTGATGGTGGTGTCGCCGCCGCCCAGTGCCACCAACTTGCGGGCCAGGCGCAGGAAGTGCTGGTCGAACTCGCCCTTGTTGCCGCGGGCCAGCAGGCCGGCCACCTCGCCGTCCGGCACGTTCCCCTCGTTGGGGACCAGCATCGGCACGCCCAGCACCAGCCGCCGGGACTGGTCGGCCTGCCGCCACTGCGACCACAGGCCGAGCACCACCGGCTCGCCCTCGATGTCCCGCCAGCTGTTGCCTGCCAGATAGGTGTGGCCGACCTGCATGTTGGCGTTGTCCAGCCAGGACGCCATCTTCGCGATGTTCGGGATGTACTCGTTCCAGGAACCGACGAACGCGCCGAACGGCACCTCGTGGACGGCCCGCTGGACCGTCGGACGGGGCGCCGCGCCGCGCGGCTGGATGGCGTCCGAGGAGAGCGCCGCGTGCCGCTCGGTCTGGCTGAGCGGCGTGCCCGAGGGCACGCTCGCGGTCGTCATCAGCAGCAGAGCGGCGGCAGCCAGGGTGAGACGGCCGAGGCGCATGGGCTCACTCCGAACGGACTCGGGGACAACTCGGGCGCCTGGAGCGTAACCTGACAGTCCATCAGAAATGTCGCATGTCACCCCATCGGGTCATTGCCGCACGGTCATCCGAAGGTGTTGCACTTGGTCATGTCGCCGCTCTGGTAGCCGGTGGTGAACCACTGCTTGCGCTGCTCCGAGGAGCCGTGCGTCCAGGTCTCCGGGTTGGTCTTCCCGGTTGCGCGCTTCTGGATCCGGTCGTCGCCGACCGACTCGGCGGCGTCCAGCGCCCGGGCGATGTCGTCGTCGGTCAGCTTGGTGATCAGCGGACGGCCGGTGGAGGCCTGCGGGGTGGTGGTGGCGTGGTGCGTCCACACGCCCGCGTAGCAGTCCGCCTGGAGCTCGGACTTCACCGAAGCGCTGTCCGCGCCCTGCCGGTCGTTGCCGACCCTGACGCCGAGCAGGGTCTGCACGTGGTGCCCGTACTCGTGGGCCACCACGTAGGCCTCGGCGAACGGGCCGCCCTGGGCGCCCAGCTGGCGGCCCATGTCGTTGAAGAAGCCGAGGTCGAAGTAGGCCTTGTGGTCGCCCGGGCAGTAGAACGGCCCGATCGCCGAGGTCGCCGGGCCGCACGCGGTCTGGACCCGGTCGGTGAACAGAACGCTGTCCGCCTGCGAGTACTTCTTGCCGCGGTTCGCGAACTCGCCCTGCCAGTAGTTCTGGATGCTGTTCACCGTCGCCAGGATCCGGCAGTCCTGCCGCTTGTTGGCGTCCGCGCCGGTCTTGCAGGTCGAGGTCTGCGCGGTGCCGGTGGCCTTCCCCGCGGCCGGCGCACTGCTGCTGTGCGAGTTGCTGAACATGGACGGGTCCAGCCCCAGCACCAGCGCCACTATCAGGCCGACGATGCCGACCGCGCCGCCGCCGATCGCCACGGCGCCGCCGGGGATGCCGCGGCGGTCCTCCACCTGCGAGCCGTCCAACTGGGCGTCGTCGTCGAATTCCATCCCTGTCTCACCTCTGTAACAGTCCGTCGGCCGGTCGAAGCCGTACCCTAGCGGGCCGTAACGACCGGGAGACGGCCCGCCGACGCAGGTCGCAACCGGTTGTGTCGGAACCGTATAAGGCGTGCGGCGGCGGCGTGGCGCGTTCGAATCCAGCTGAATTCCGTCGGGGCCGGACGGTACGCTCCGGCCGTGTCCTTCAATCCGCTGCGCACTCTGTCGCCCCGATCGGTACTGCCCGCCGCCGCCGCACTGCTGGTCCTCGCGGCAGGCGCGGCGGCGCACGCCAACCGCCCGCAACCGTTCGGGGACAAGGTCCTGCCCGGAGCGGCGGACGCCAGCCCGGTCGGCGCACAGTCGGCCAGCACCGGCGACCTGAACCTGAAGGTCGGCCCCGGCGTGGAGGCCTACTCGAGGAGCACCGGCGAACACCTGTGGTCCTACCGCCGCGACGGCGCCACCGCGCTCTACCTGACCATGGTCGGCGAGGACGCGGCCGTGGTCTGGGACGACGGCATGGTCACCTCCGTCAACCCGGCCGACCACTCCGTCCGCTGGCACCGCAGCGTCCCCGGCCTCGCCGACTGGCTGCGCGCCGACGGCGAACCCGGCGCGGCCGACCGCACCGACGAGCAGCGCCAGGCACTCGCCGTGCAACGCGCCGCCGCCGCCCTGCACCCCTCCGCCGACTCCAAGGCCGACGCGTTCGTCACCGTGGTCACCCCCGGCCTGCTGATGGGCTTCCGCGACCGCGACGGCGACCTGCGCTTCAACTCCCGCCCCCCGGCGGGCTGCACCTTCGACCCGGCCCGCACCGCCCAGAGCGAGGACGCCGTCCTGGTGCCGCGGGTCTGCGTGCCCACCAACGGCGCCGCCCGCCAACTGCCCGGCGGCGTCATGGTGTTCGCGCTCAACGCACCCGGCAATTTCCTCAACACCGGCCCCGACGTGAAGATGCGCCCACTGGACCGCCACCGCATCGCGATCGACGACGGCCCGGTGATCGGCACCTGGGTCTACGACACCACCCGCGGCGGCCGGG
Source organism: Kitasatospora sp. NPDC051984 (assembly GCF_044593455.1). Lineage (NCBI taxonomy): Bacteria > Bacillati > Actinomycetota > Actinomycetes > Kitasatosporales > Streptomycetaceae > Kitasatospora > Kitasatospora sp. NPDC051984. The sequence goes on along the minus strand of NZ_JBIUCB010000009.1, from coordinate 49,248 downwards.
AGACCAACTGCGGTGCTTCGATGCCGTTCGCGGCGTCGACGCCCACCTGCGAGAAGTGACCCGGTGGGTTCGCGCCCTCCCACGCCCCAGGAAAACGTCTCGCGCGCTCCCGTAGACTGAAGCGAATGGCTGAGTGCCATCCCCACGTCTAGGAGTGACCCCAGCCATGATTACCGCGAACGCCCTGGAGCTTCGTGCCGGCGCCCGCATCCTGATCGAGTCGGCCAGTTTCCGGATCGCCCCGGGCGACCGGATCGGTCTGGTCGGCCGCAACGGTGCGGGCAAGACCACGCTCACCAAGGTGCTCGCGGGCGAAGGTCTGCCGGCCGGCGGTACCGTCACCCGCTCCGGCGAGGTCGGTTACCTGCCGCAGGACCCGCGTACCGGCGACCTCGACGTGCTCGCCCGGGACCGCATCCTGTCCGCCCGTGGCCTCGACACCGTGCTCAAGAAGATGCGCGAGAACGAGGAGCGGATGGCCAACGGCAAGGGCGCCACCCGCGACAACGCGATGAAGAAGTACGCCCGGCTGGAGACCGAGTTCCTCACCAAGGGCGGCTACGCCGCCGAGGCCGAGGCCGCCACCATCGCCGCCGCCCTCGGCCTGCCGGACCGGATCCTCGGCCAGGAGCTGCACACCCTCTCCGGTGGTCAGCGCCGCCGCGTCGAGCTGGCCCGGATCCTGTTCTCGGACGCCGACATCCTGCTGCTCGACGAGCCCACCAACCACCTCGACGCGGACTCGATCGCCTGGCTGCGGGACTTCCTGAAGACCTACAAGGGCGGCTTCATCGTCATCTCGCACGACGTCGACCTGGTCGAGACGGTCGTCAACAAGGTCTTCTACCTGGACGCCAACCGCTCCGCGATCGACATCTACAACATGGGCTGGAAGCAGTACCAGCAGCAGCGCGAGGACGACGAGAAGCGCCGCAAGCGCGAGCGCGCCAACGCCGAGAAGAAGGCCGCGACCCTCAACTCGCAGGCCGACAAGATGCGCGCCAAGGCCACCAAGACCGTCGCCGCGCAGAACATGGCCCGCCGCGCCGAGAAGCTGCTCTCCGGCCTGGAGCAGGTCCGGGTCTCCGACAAGGTCGCCAAGCTGCGCTTCCCGGACCCGGCCCCGTGCGGCAAGACCCCGCTCACGGCCGAGGGCCTGTCGAAGTCGTACGGCTCGCTGGAGATCTTCACCGACGTGGGCCTGGCGATCGACCGCGGCTCCCGGGTGGTCATCCTCGGCCTCAACGGCGCCGGCAAGACCACCCTGCTGCGGATGCTGGCCGGCGTGGAGAAGCCGGACACCGGCGAGGTGATCCCGGGCCACGGCCTGAAGATCGGCTACTACGCCCAGGAGCACGAGACGCTCGACCCCGAGCGCACCGTGCTGGAGAACATGCGCTCCGCCGCGCCCGACACCGACCTGGTGCAGATCCGGAAGATCCTTGGCTCCTTCCTGTTCTCCGGCGACGACGTCGACAAGCCGGCCGGGGTGCTCTCCGGCGGTGAGAAGACCCGGCTCGCGCTGGCGTCGCTGGTGGTCTCCAGCGCCAACGTGCTGCTGCTCGACGAGCCCACCAACAACCTCGACCCGGCCAGCCGCGAGGAGATCCTCGGCGCGCTGCGCACCTTCACCGGCGCGGTCGTCCTGGTCACCCACGACGAGGGCGCGGTGGACGCGCTCCAGCCCGAGCGGATCATCCTGCTCCCCGACGGCGTCGAGGACCTGTGGAGCCCCGCCTACCACGACCTGGTGTCGCTCGCCTGAACCCCGGAGGTCCGAAGGCAACCGGCGAGTAGACACCGGGTCGGCCGTCGGTACGAGGGGAACTGGTCGTCCGTCCAATCCGGGAACGCCCGGGCCCGCACAGCCGTTGGCTCTGCAGGCCCGGGCCGTTTCGTGCCTGCCCGGCGGGCTGAGCAGCGGATTCGCTCACCGAAGCGAATCGCGGAGGGGCGCGCACACCCTCCGTGAGCGCCCTGGTGCGCAGCGAACACCACCGGACGAGCCCGCTTTCCGGTGACGGACCTTGTCGAATGGGTGGCCAGGAGCCTTGCAATGGGTGATCATGGGAATCTGACTGATCACCTCTACGAGGAGGCACGGGTGGCCGAGACTCTGAAAAAGGGCAGCCGGGTGACAGGTGCCGCGCGTGAAAAGCTCGCGGCCGATCTCAAGAAGAAGTACGACTCCGGCGCGAGCATTCGCGCCCTCGCGGAGGAGACGGGCCGTTCCTACGGTTTCGTCCACCGGATGCTCAGCGAGTCCGGGGTCAACCTTCGAGGTCGTGGCGGTGCCACGCGCGGCAAGGGCAAAGCCGCTGCGGCCGCCGGTTCCTGACGGTCCATCACCTCAGGCGGGCGGTGCTCGAGCAGCCCCGGCCGCCCATGCTGCACCAGCACGCTGCTCGCCAACGCACGAGGTTCCACACGGATCGGCGGCCGGGTTCTCCCGAGCCGCCGACCGTCGTTTCCGGGCCCTTGCGCCTCGTATTCCGCGAGCATTCCACCGGCATTCCTGTACGTGGATCCGGTGCTTTGTTACTCTCCAGTAGCCCGTCGGGGTCGGCGGGCGTCCCCGCCCTGTCGCTGGAGGTAGCACCGCCATGACCACCCACATCCCCGACGCCGACCGCACCGCGTGGGGACAGGCCGGCGTCCGCCTCGACCTGGACGGCGAACTCGCCACCGTCACGCTCTGCGACCCCAAGCGCCGCAACGCCCAGACCCCCGCCATGTGGCGCGCCCTCGCCGCGATCGGCCGCGCCCTGCCCGGCACCGTCCGGGTCGCCCTCCTCCAGGCCGAGGGCACCTCCTTCTCGGCCGGCCTCGACCGCGCCATGTTCACCCCCGAGGGCATCCCCGGCGAAACCGGCTTCCTCCAGCTCGCCGCCTCCCCCGACGCCGAACTCGACGCCACCATCGCCTTCTACCAGGAAGCCTTCACCTGGTGGCGCCGCACCGACCTGATCTCGATCGCCGCCGTCCAGGGCCACGCCGTCGGCGCCGGCTTCCAGCTCGCCCTCGCCTGCGACCTGCGCGTCGTCGCCGAGGACGTCCAGTTCGCCATGAAGGAAACCTCCCTCGGCCTGGTCCCCGACCTCACCGGCACCAAGCCCCTCACCGACCTGCTCGGCTACGCCCGCGCCCTGGAAATCTGCGCCACCGGCCGCCGCGTCGGCGCCGAAGAGGCCGTCGCCACGGGCCTCGCCAACGTCGCCGTCCCGGCCGCGGAGCTCACCGCCACGGCGAAGGACCTGGCGGCGGCGCTGTTGGCTGCGCCGCGGAACGCCGTCATCGAGACGAAGGCGCTGCTGCAAGGTGCGGGCGACCGCACGTACGAGCAGCAGCGGGCGGCGGAGCGAGAGTCGCAGGCGCGACGCCTCCGGGACCTCGCGGGGCTGTAAGGAGAGCGAAGCCAGGGAGAGCACAACCAGGGGCGGGTGGGGGCACCTCCCAGCCCCCCAGGGCTGGGGGAGAACTGCGCGAAGCGGGAGGCACCCGTCAGCAAGGTCGCGACGCAGGGCAATGACTTGCACTTGATCGCGACCTTGCTGGCGTGCGCTCCATGCTCGCGCAGTTCCGCCCCCTCGGCTTCGCCTGGGGGTACCCCCAGCGCCCCTGTTTTCGCGCCCGCCTGCGCTGTCGCTGCGCGAGCGTTTTGCGTGGCGAAATGTCAGGGTTAGGGGTGATTTGGGATATAGCTGGACCCGACCCCAGGAGGCCCGACATGGCGCAGCCACACACCCCCACGCCCGCGGATCTGCAGAAGGGCGCGGTGGAGGCGCAGACGGTGGGTGATGAGCGGGGGCGGACGGCGCTCGCGGTCGGGGTGGTGGAGAAGATCGCGGGGATGGCGGCGCGGGAGGTGGCGGGGATCCATGCGTTGGGGTCGGGGTTCTCGCGGACGTTCGGGGCGATGCGGGATCGGGTGCCCGGGTCGAAGTCGAGTGTGGGGCGCGGGATCAAGGCGGAGGTAGGGGAGAAGCAGACCGCGATCGACATCGCGCTGGTGGTCGAGTACGGGGTGGTGATTCCCCGGCTGGCGAGTGAGGTGCGGGCGAACATCATCGAGGCGGTGGAGCGGATGACCGGCCTGGAGGTGGTCGAGGTGAACATCGCCGTGAACGACGTCCACCTGCCGGACGAGCTGGACGAGGTGGAGGAGGAGGAATCCTCGTCCTCCGGCCGGCGCCCGCGGGTGCAGTGAGTTGTCGGGACGGGCTGCGAAGGAGTGGTGGATGAACGTGGCGTTGGTGGGCATGCTCGCCGGCATGGCTCTCGGGTTCGCCGGCTACTTCGGCGGGTTCGCGGCGTTCCTGCTGGTCGCGGCGCTGGGGGCGGTGGGCTTCGTGGTGGGCCGGCTGGTCGAGGGGGATCTGGAGCTCGGTGAGCTGGGCGAGTTGCTGCGCGGCCGGGACCGGCGGCGCTGATGGCGTACTCGGGGGCGGTCGCGGGCCCGCCCGCACAGCGTGGTGGTGAGCAGATCGCCGACCGGGTGTACCGCCGGATCGCGGCCCGGGCCGTCGCCGACGCGCTCGCCCCGGCGTGGCGGGGCCACCCGCAGCCGGGGCCGTGGCCGAAAGCGTCGGCGCTGTACGCGCACGGCCGGGTCCGGCTCACCCTGCATGTGGAGCTGCCGTTCCCGTGCGACGTCGCGGCGCTGGCCCGGACGGCGCGGGACGCGGCGTGCGAGCGGGTCGCCGAGCTGACCGGCACCGCCGTGGCCTCGGCCGAGGTGATCGTGGACCGCCTGCATCCGGCGGGCCTGCGGTGAGTGCGACGGCGAAGGAGCTGCGCAAGCGCAGCGCCGCCTCGTGGCTGCGGTCCGAGCGGGGGGTGGTGACGGCGCTGGTGGTGGCGGTCGTGGTGGTGGCCGCGGGGATGCTGCTGTACGACGTGATCGCGGTGCGCTCCGGTGGCCAGGCCCGGCCGTGGCGGCGGGAGTTGGCGCACCAGTTGGAGACCCGGCAGCTCGACGACCCGTGGGTGCTGGGGTTCGCCGCCGGGGCGGTGCTGCTCGGGCTGGTGCTGCTGACGCTGGCGTTCCGGCGCGGGCTGCGCGGCTGGCTCGCGCTGGAGCCGCGCGGGACGGCGATCCACCGCAGCGCGGTCGCCGAGCTGATCTCGCTGCGGGCCCAGGAGCGCGCGGACCTGCACCACTGGCAGGTGAAGGTGGGGCGGTGGCGCACCCGGGTGACGGTCGCCGGAACCACCGACCCGGCAGCGGTGGAACGCCACCTGCGGGACGAGCTGGGCCGGATCCCGATGGCCGGCCCGCACCGGCTGGACGTCCGCACCCGGTCGGTCCGGGAACGTCACCACCGCCGTGAACTGGCCGAGTTGGAGCCGCCCCGATGAGTCGACGTGCCGTCAACCGGGCGGTGTTGGTGG
>NZ_JBIUCB010000009.1:0-43760 GCF_044593455.1 Kitasatospora sp. NPDC051984 | reverse complement strand
TGGGATCGCACCGGCTGGACGTCCGCACCCGGTCGGTCCGGGAACGTCACCACCGCCGTGAACTGGCCGAGTTGGAGCCACCCCGATGAGCCGACGTGCCGTCAACCGCGCGGTGTTGGTGGGATCGCACCGGCTGGACGTCCGCACCCGGTCGGTCCGGGAACGTCACCACCGCCGTGAACTGGCCGAGTTGGAGCCACCCCGATGAGCCGACGCACCGTCAACCGGGCCATTCTGGCCGTGGTCGGACTCCTGCTGCTGACCGGCGGAGCACTGGTGCTGCTCGGCGGGCTGGACGTCTACCGGCACCTCGGGATCACCCCGCCGCACTGGTGGCCGCTCACCTTGCCCGACCAGCCGGTGGTCAGCGCCACCAGCCGCACCCGCTGGACCGACCGCGACTGGTGGTGGCCGGTGGCGATCGCGGTGCCCGCGCTGGTCGTGCTCGGCGGGCTGTGGTGGCTGTTCTCGCAGCTGCGCCGCGGCGGCCCGGCCGGCCTGGACCTGCCGTCCCCCGCGGCGCCCGGGCAGCCGCACTTCGCACTGCACGTGCGCAGCCGGGCCGTCGAGGACGCGATCGAGACGGAGCTCATCGCCCACCCGGCGGTCGACCGGGTCACAGTCCGGGTCACCGGCGCCGCCCGCCGCCCCGAGGTGCACACCGCCCTGCGGCTCGTCCCCGGCGCCGACACCGCCGCCTTGATCGACACCTACCGCACCGGCCCGGTCGAACGCGCCCGCCGCTCCCTCGGCCTGGCCACCCTCCCCGCCGAACTCCGCCTCCGGGTGGCCCGCCCCCGCAAGGCCCGCACGAAGAAGACCCCGCGGGTCCGCTGAGTCCGGAGAGATCCGCACCGCTTTGCCGAACGGCCGGTCCGCCGGGTCGAACGGCAGTACGGTGACTGACTGTTCGTGAGTCGATCGTATGCGTGCGGGGGGCAGCAAATGCGGGGGTGGCGGAACGGGCCGCTGGCGGTGCCGGGGTTCCGGCTGCTGGTGGTCGGGCAGTTCGCTTCGACGGTGGGGGACTACTGCTACGCCGTCGCGCTGCCCTGGCTGGTGCTGGGCGGCCGCGGCGGGACGGCCCAACTCGGCACTGTGCTGGCGTGCTACGGCATCGCCCGGGTGGCGACCATTCCGCTCGGCGGCATCCTCGCCGACCGCTACGGGGGCCGCCGCATCATGCTCGGCGCGGACGTCGTCCGGGCCCTCGCGATCGGCGCGCTCGCCGCGGTCGCTGCGGCGGGCGAGCCCGGACTGCTCCAACTCGCGCCGCTGGCCGTGGTGTTGGGGGCCGGCTCCGGGCTGTTCCTGCCCGCCTCGTACACCCTGCTGCCCGCCCTGCTCCCCGCCGAACAGCTCGGCCGCGGCAACGCGCTGTCCTCGATGGCCAACCAGTTCGGCGGCGTGCTCGGCCCGTCCATCGGCGGCATTCTGGTCGCGCTGTGGGGCTCGACCCCGGCGCTCGCCGTCGATGCCGGGTCCTTCCTGCTCTCCGCCGCCGTGCTGCTGGGCCTGCGGCCCCGCAAGGCCGATCCAGTTGCCGAGGGCAGCCCGTCGGAGGCGGAAACGGACGGCCCAGGGTTCGCCGACGTGCTGCGGCGCGGCCGGCTGCTGCACGTGGTGATGGTCGTCGCCCTGGTCTGCAACCTCGCCTTCAACGGCACCATGGAGGTCGCCCTCCCCGACTGGGCACACGGCTCGCTCGGCGCCGCGGACTACGGCATCCTGCTGACGGTGCTCAGCATCGGCTCCCTGGTCGGCTCGGCAATCGCCGCGAAGGCCCCGGCCACCCAGCAGCCCGCCCGCCTGTTCGCGCTGCTCGCGGTGGTGATGGGCATCGGCCTGGCCGGCGTCCCGTACGCGGGTGGCGCGATCGGCGCGGGCGCGTGCATAGCCGTCTACAGCGTGGCCAGCGGCTGGCAGAACATCGTCGCCGTGACGATGCTTCAGACCTGGACGCCCACCCGCCTGCTGGGCCGGGTGATGAGCATGGTGATGCTCGCCGTCACCGGCTCCTTCCCCATCTCGGTCGCCGCCGCCGGCCTGATCGTCCACCGCATCGGCCCCGCGCCGTTCTTCCCCGTCGCCGGCCTCACCATCGCCCTCACCGTGGCCCTCGCCCTCGCCCAACCCGCGTTCCGCAGGCATCGCAACGGGCAGGCCTTCGCGAGCTGAGGGAGAGCGACCGGGGGCGCGTGGGGGCACCTCCCAGCCCCCAAGGGCTGGGGGAGAACTGCGCGGGGTGGAAGGCTGCCACCGGCAAGATCGCGACCCAGGACAATGACGTGCACGTGGTCGCGACCTTGCTGGCAGTCACTCCCTCTCGCCCTACAGGCCCCGGGTCGCGCCGCCGTCCACCGGCACCATCACGCCCGTCAGGTAGGACGCGGCCGGGGAGAGCAGGAACGCCGCGGTGCGGCCGAATTCTGCCGGGGTGCCGTAGCGGCGGAGGGGGATGTTGGCGGTGGCGGCTTCGCGGGCGGCGGCGGGGTCGGGGGTGAGGGAGTCGAGTTCGCGGACGCGGTCGGTGTCGATGCGGCCGGGGAGGAGGCCGAGGACCCGGATGCCGCGGGGGCCGAGTTCGTCGGCGAGGGTCTTGGCGGCCATGGCGAGGCCGGGGCGCAGGCCGTTGGAGATGCCGAGGCCGGGGATCGGCTGGCGGACGGAGGTGGACAGGACGAAGGCGATGACGCCGCCGGAGGGGAGGCGTTCGGCGGCGGCGCGGGCCAGGCGGATGGCGCCGAGGAAAACGGAGTCGAACGCCGCGCCCCAGGCTTCGTCGCTGGCGGTGGCGACCGGCCCGGCGGCGGGGCCGCCGACACTGATCAGCATGCCGTCGAAGCCGCCGAAGCGGCTGCTCGCGGCGTCGATCAGACGCCCCGGGGTGGCCGGGTCGGCGTTGTCGGCGACCACGCCGTACGCGTGGTCGCCGAGGGCGTGGGCCGCGGCGGCGACCGATTCTTCGGTGCGGCCGGTGACGACGACGCGGGCGCCCTCGGCGATCAGTTGTGCGGCGGTGGCGTGGCCGAGTCCCCGGGTCGAGCCGGTGACCACGTACACCTTGTCCTTGAGTCCGAGATCCATACCGACCATTCTGACCGGTCGTCCTGGCGGGGTGAGGGAGGGTCAGCCCACCGGGACGCCGGGGTTGACCAGGGCGGCGGGGCCGGTGACGGTGTTGTCGGCGGTGACGGTGACGGGACAGCCGGTCCGGTCGTAGTTCGTGACGTCGATCGCGTACTTGGCGGGGTTGCGGCCGGTCGCGCCGGTGAGGTCGGAGTGGTTGTTGCGGAACACGGTGCCGCAGCCCCAGCCGGGGAGCTGGCTGTGGGTCTGGTAGCCGTCGTTCACGGTGCGGACGCCGGTGTTGTTCTCGATGACGTAGCCGTTGCCCTTCACGTCGACCCAGGAGTCGTCGTAGTTGACCTCGGTCAGGCCGTTGCCGTCGAAGCGGTTGCCGGAGATCAGGCCGCCGGTGGTGCCCTCCTTGAGGTCGATGTTCTCGCCGCCGATGTTCGGGCCGATCACGTTGTTGAGGATCTGCACGTAGTCGCTGCGGTCGGTGAGGGTGTTGGCGGTGCCGACGTACACGCCTTCGCCCTTGCCGTCGTGGGCGGTGCCGGTGTCGTGGACGGTGGAGCCGCGCAGCACGCCGTGGCTGGAGGAGGTACGGAAGTGCACGCCCTCCATGGAGGTGTGGTGGACGGTGACGCCGTCGAGCACCACCCAGTCGGAGGCGTCCAGCACGATGCCCTTCTGCGCGCCCGTGACGGTGAGTCCGTGAACGGTCCAGTAGGGGGCACTGTTCAGCGACAGGCCGTAGCCGCCGCCGGTGGGGGTGGTGAGGACGGCGCGCGGGGAGCCGGTGAGGGTGATCCGGGCGGCGGCGGTGCCCGGGGCGGTGATCTTGAAGTTGCCGGTGTAGGTGCCGTCGGCGAGCTGGATGGTCCGGCCGGGGACGGCGGCGTTCAGCGCGGCCTGGAGTTCCTTGCCGGTGGAGACCTTGACGGTGTCGCCGGCCAACGGGGACGGGGCGGCGCCGGCCGGGGCGGGGAGCAGCGCGAGGGCGGCGGCGCCGAGGCAGAGGGCGGTGGCGGCGGCCCGGATGCGGAGGGTGAGGTGCGTCATGACGGTGCGCTCCAGGGGGGGAAGAGCGGATCAGGACAACGGCACCCGCCAATGTGGACTGGACCAATGCGGGCCGTCAACGGGTGCGTATCGGCCAGCTGCGGTCACCGGGTGCCGCGGACGGGTGTCAATGGCGCGCGGCCGGGAACCGTCCGAAGATGGGGAGGACCGGACCACCCACCCGAGGTGCTGCGCATGGAAAGTAGGCGGTTGCCGAACATCGACGGCGTCGCGGCCGCCCTGGTCGACGGCGACGGTCGCGTCGTCGGGTGGACCGCCGCTGCCGAGCAGCTGCTCGCGCTGGACGCGGCCCAGGTCACCGGCCGCCCCGCCCGCGAGCTGCTCGCCGACGAGAGCGAGGAGCGCCTGCTCGACCGTGGGTCCGGCGAGGTACGGCTGCGCACCGGCTCCGGGGTTCCGCTGGAGGTCTCGTACCAGGTGCTGCCGCTGGCCGGCGAGGGCAGCGAGGTACGCGCCCTGGTGCTGGCCACCCCCGCCGACACGGTCGCCCAGCGGCGCCAGGACGAGGCGTTCACCCGAGAGCTGTTCCTGCAGGACCAGCTCGGCCTCGCCGTGTTCGACACCGACCTGCGGCTGCTGCGTACCAACAGCCACCTGCTGCCCTACACCGGCCTGCCCGACGGTCTGACCGGCTCCAAGCTGCACGACTACCTGCAGCCCGAGGACGCCGACGCCGCCGAGGCGCTGCTGCGGCACGTGGTCACCACCGGGGAGCCGGTGGTGCGCACCGCGCTGCGGATCCGCCCGCTGGACGACCCCCGCAGCGGGGTGGTGATGGAGATCCAGGCGTTCCGGCTGCAGGCCCTGGACGGCAAGGTGATCGGCGTGACCGCGCTGTTCGGCGACGTCACCGAGGTGCACCGGTACCGGCGGCGGGCCGACGTGCTGCACCGGGCCACCGCCGCCGTCGGCAGCTCGCTGTCGGTGGCCGGCACCGCCGAGGACCTGGCCGGGGTGCTGGTCCCCGGGCTCGGCGACCGCGTCGAGGTGGACATCGCCGAGGCCGTGTTCACCGGCGACGAACCGCAGCCCGACACCGAGGGCCGGCTCGCCGTCCGCCGCACCGCCACCGCCGGGCCGCCGCGCACCGACGGCCGGCCGCTCGGCCCGCTGGGCCGGGAGGTGCTCGGCGCCCCGCTCTCCTCGACCCCGGAACCGCCGTCGATGAGCGCCCCGCTACAGGCCCGCAGCGGCCCGCTAGGCCGGGTCACCGTCCACCGCGACCCCGCCGAGGGCGCCTACCAGCGCGAGGACCTGGAGCTGCTCCGGGAGATCGCCGCCCGGTCCTCGCTCGCCCTGGACAACGCCCGCCGCTACACCCGCGAGCACCGGGCCGCCGTCGGACTCCAGCGCAGCCTGCTGCCGCCCGCCGAGACCACCGTGCCCGCCGCCACCACCGCCAGCGTCTACCGGCCCACCGACACCGCGACCGGCGTCGGCGGCGACTGGTTCGACGTCATCCCGCTCTCCTCCGCCCGGGTCGCCCTGGTGGCCGGCGACGTGGTCGGCCACGGACTCCAGGCCAGCGCCACCATGGGCCGCCTGCGCACCGCCGTCCGCACCCTCGCCGACCTGGACCTGGAACCCGACGAACTGCTGGTGCACCTGGACGACCTGGTCTCCCAGCTGGTCGTCGAGGGCAGCGAGGAGGAACGCGAACGCGGCGTCGCCGACCCGTCCGGGGCGACCTGCGTGTACGTCGTCTACGACCCGGTGGCCGGGCTCTGCCAGGCCGCCAGCGCCGGGCACCCGCCGCCCGCGCTGGTCCACCCCGACGGGCAGGTCGAGTACCTGCCGGTCAACCCCGGGCCGCCGCTGGGCATCGGCGGCCTGCCGTTCGAGACCGCCGAGTGCGCGCCGCGGGCCGGCAGCGTGCTGGCGCTGTACACCGACGGGCTGATCGAGGGCGGCAACGGCGGCGACGTCGACGAGGGCATGGACCAGCTCGCCACCCAGCTCCGCGAGGCCGACCTGCGCGGCGACCTGGCCGCCGCCGGGCGGGCGATCGTCGCCGAGATGGCCACCGCCGGGCAGAGCGACGACGTCACGCTGCTGCTGGCCCGGCTGCACCCGGTGCCGGCCGAGGACACCGCCGCCTGGACCATCGAGGCCGACCCGGCGGCGGTCGCCGGGGTGCGCGAGTCGGCCAGCCGCACCCTGGAGCAGTGGGGTCTCGGCGAGCTGGTGTTCACCACCGAACTGGTGCTCAGCGAACTCGTCACCAACGCGATCCGGTACGCGGGCGGGCCGGTCATGGTGCGCCTGATCCGCTCCTCGGTGCTGACCTGCGAGGTGTCCGACCCGAGCGCCACTCAGCCGCGGATGCGCCGGGCCCGGCTCACCGACGAGGGCGGACGCGGCCTGTACCTGGTCGCCCAGCTCACCGAACGCTGGGGCAGCCGCTACACCCGCAGCGGGAAGACCATCTGGGCCGAGCAGCGGCTCGACCCGCCGCCGCTCAGCTGGTAGCTCCTGAGCTGATCAGCCGGCGGCGCCGACCAGTTCGTCCTCGGCCGCCACCGGCTTCGCCGCGTGCTGCTTGGCCTCGCGGCGGGCCAGCACGACCAGGCCGGTCGGGATCAGCGTGGTGAACAGCCACCACTGGATGGCGTACGCCATGTGCGGGCCGATGTCGGTGTGGCCGGGCTCGGTGAGCAGGGTGGGGGAGGCGCCGGCGGCGGGCTGGGAGGAAGCCAGCTCCAGGTAGCCGCCGAGCACGGTGGTGCCGGAGAACTTGGCCTGCTCCTCGGTGTTGATCACCTTGTACATCCGGTCGGGCAGGCCGCCGCGGTTCTTCAGGCCCACCTTGGCGTAGGTCTCGTCGGCGCGCAGCCGCCCGGTCACCGTCACGTCGCCGTCCGGCGGGGCGGGCACGGCGGGGAAGTCGGCGGCGCCCGCGCCGGACTCCACCCAGCCGCGGTTGACCAGCACCGAGCCCTTGCCGTCGGCCAGCACCAGCGGGGTGATCACGAAGTAGCCGATGGAGCTGCCGCCCGGCTCGGTGCGGCCGCGGATGACCACCTCGTGCGCGGTGTCGTAGTGCCCCTGCGCGGTGACGGTGCGCCACACCTCGCCGCCGGGGACCGACCAGCCCGGCGAGGACAGCGAGTCGAAGGCGACCGGCGGGCTGCCCAGGTTCCGGGCCACCAGGTCGTTGCGGGCCACCCGCGCCTCGTGGCGGTGGTACTGCCAGAAACCCAACCGGATCATGGTCGGGATCAGCACCAGCGCCAGCAGGACGATGACCGCCCAGCGCGCGGACAGCAGGAATCGGTACACACCCGGCACGCTAATCCTCCTTACCGTCGCGTCACGCACCGGGGTGCGGCGCGACCTCCCGCAGCAGCTGCAGGAACGCGTCCTCGCCGACCACCGGGGTGCCGTACTCGCGGGCCTTGCGGGCCTTGCCGCTCCACGAGGTGGGCTCGTTGGTGACCAGCAGGCTGGTGAGCCGGCTCACCGAGGAGGCGATGTGCAGGCCCGCCTCGATCATCCGGTCCTCCAGCAGCTCGCGATCGGTGGCGGTGTCGCCGGTGATCGCCACCCGCATGCCCTGCATCAGCGGCGAGCCGTCCACCCAGCGCCCCGGGTTCGGGTACGGGCAGACCGGGCGCTTGCGGGAGGGCCGGTACGAGCTGCTCCAGGAGCCGCGGGACGGCCCGGCCGGGGCGCTCTCGCCCAGGTCGGTGACGGCCACGCAGGTGGTCAGCGGCAGCGGCACCCCGCCGCTGCGGGCGAGCGCCAGCGACGGGCGGAACACCTCGGCGAGCACCCGGGCGTCGTCCAGCGCGTGGTGCGCCTGGCGCTGGCTGACCCCGAAGTGGGCGGCCAGCGAGGAGAGTTTGCCGTTCGGCAGGGGCAGCCGCAGGTCGCGGGCCAGCACCATGGTGCACAGCCGCTGCTCGACGGGGGCGCGCAGGCCGGCCCGGGAGAACTCGCGGGAGATCATGTTCCAGTCGAACAGCGCGTTGTGCGCGACCATCACCCGGTCGCGCAGCCGCTCGGCGAACTCGTCGGCGACCTCCGGGAAGGTCGGTGCGCCCTCCAGGACCTCGCTGGTCAGGCCGTGGATCCAGACCGGGCCGGGATCCCGCTCCGGGTTGACCAGGGTGTACCAGTGGTCGGTGACCTCACCGTCCGGGTCGAGCTGGTAGATGCCCGCCGAGATCACCCGGTCCGAGCGCCCGAGTCCGGTGGTCTCCACGTCGACCACCGCGAAGCCGCGCCCGGCGTCCCCGCCGGGGCCGGTGCGCTGTGCCGGGAGCGGCGAGGTGGGGAATGGCGCGTACATAGCGCACCACTTTACGGGGAACGGGGGACGGCTCAGGCCGGAACGGTCGCCCGGACGGCCGTTCTAGAGTGGCAAGTGGGTGCGAACCAGGCACCCGACCTCTGCAACGAAGGACAACCCTCATGCGCGCCACCGTGATCCACGGCCCCCAGGACATCCGGATCGAGGAGGTGCCCGACCCCCGGATCCAGCGGCCCACCGACGCCGTGGTGCGGGTGCTGAACGCCTGCATCTGCGGCAGCGACCTGTGGGCGTACCGCGGTGTGGCCAAGCGCCAGGCCGGGCAGCGGATCGGGCACGAGTTCCTCGGCTTCGTCGAGGAAGTCGGCCCCGAGGTGCGCGATCTCACAGTCGGCGACCTGGTGGTGGCCCCGTTCGTCTGGTCGGACGGCGTGTGCGAGTACTGCCGCGAGGGCCTGCAGACCTCCTGCCCGCACGGCGGGTTCTGGGGCATCCCCGGTTCGGACGGCGGGCAGGGCGAGGCGGTCCGGGTGCCGTTCGCGGACGGCACGCTGGTGAAGCTGCCCAAGGAGGCCGCCGGCGACGAGAAGCTGCTGCCGGCCCTGCTGGCGCTGTCCGACGTGATGGCGACCGGGCACCACGCCGCGGTGTCGGCGGGCGTCCGGCCCGGCGCGACGGTCGCGGTGGTCGGTGACGGCGCGGTCGGCCTGTGCGGCGTGCTGGCCGCGCACCGGCTCGGCGCCGGCCGGATCATCGCGCTCGGCCGCCACGAGGGCCGCACCGCGATCGCCCGCACCTTCGGCGCCACCGACGTGGTGCCGGAGCGCGGCGAGGCGGCGATCGAGGCGGTGCGCGAGCTGACCGGCGGTTTCGGCGCGCACGCCGTGCTGGAGGCCGTCGGCACCGAGGAGTCGATGCGCACCGCCATCTCGATCGCCCGCGACGGCGGCGCGGTCGGCTACGTCGGTGTGCCGCACGGCGGCAGCGCGGGCGTGGACATCGGCCAGATGTTCAACCGGAACGTCTCGGTGCGCGGCGGCGTCGCCCCCGCCCGGGCGTACATCCCCGAGCTGCTGCCCGACGTGCTGTCCGGGGCGATCGACCCGGGCATCGTGTTCGACCGGACGGTGGGCCTGGACGGGGTGCCGGAGGGTTACCGGGCGATGGACGAGCGGACGGCGCTGAAGGTGCGCATCGCCTTCTGAGCCTTTCTCTGAGCCTTCTCAGGGGACGTTGATTGACTGATTGTCAGACCGGGGCGGCCGAGACGGGCCGCCCCGGTTCTGCGTTCCGGTCAGATTTCGACCGGATCGTGCACGGGATCTTCTCGCGGCCGCACCCCGGATCTACCATGCTCCGCACTCCGCACGACACGACCCATGCCCATCCGATCGTCCATCGCACCGAAGACGTCAGGAGGCACCGCCGTGACACCCCCGCACGACACCGTCCCGGAACCGTTCACCCGCATCGAGGAATCACCGGAGTTCGGCCAACTGCGCAGCTCCTTCCGGAACTTCGCCTTCCCCGTCACGGCCGGATTCGTCCTCTGGTACCTGCTGTACGTCCTGCTCTCCTGCTACGCGCCCGGGCTGATGAACACCAAGGTGGCCGGCAACATCAACCTGGCCCTGGTGCTCGGCCTGCTCCAGTTCGCCAGCACCTTCGCCATCGCCGCCTGGTACGCCCGCCACGCCGGCCGCCGGCTCGACCCGGCCGCCGCCGCCATACGCGACCGCGCCACCGCCGCTGTCGTCGGGGAGAGTGCCGAATGATCCAGCTGGCCGGCTCCGCGAGCGAGCACCGCACCCTGATCATGTCGCTGTTCGGCGTCTTCGTGATCGTCACCCTCGGCATCACACTGTGGGCCGGACGGCAGACCAAGGACGCCGCCGACTTCTACGCCGGCGGCCGTGCCTTCACCGGCTTCCAGAACGGCCTGGCGATCTCCGGCGACTACATGTCCGCCGCGTCCTTCCTCGGCATCGCCGGACTCATCGCGCTGTACGGCTACGACGGCTTCCTCTACTCGATCGGCTTCCTGGTCGCCTGGCTGGTCGCGCTGCTGCTGGTCGCCGAACCGCTGCGCAACTCCGGCCGCTACACCATGGCCGACGCGCTCGCCTTCCGGATGCGCCAGCGGCCCGTGCGCACCGCCGCCGGAATCTCCACCATCGTGGTGTCGATCTTCTACCTGCTCGCCCAGATGGTCGGCGCCGGCACCCTGGTCGCCCTGCTGCTCGGCGTCAGCGGCGACGGCGCCAAACGCTGGACCATCGTGGCGGTCGGCGCGCTGATGGTGGTCTACGTGACCGTCGGCGGCATGAAGGGCACCACCTGGGTGCAGATCGTCAAAGCCGTGCTGCTGATCGCCGGCGCCGCGACGATGACCTTCATGGTGCTGGCCAAGTACCACTTCAACCTGTCCGGCCTGCTCGGCGCCGCCGCCGACGCCAGCGGCAAGGGCCACGCCTTCCTCGAACCGGGACTCAAGTACGGCGTCACCGGCACCACCAAACTCGACTTCCTCAGCCTCGGCATCGCCCTCGTCCTCGGCACCGCCGGACTGCCGCACATCCTGGTCCGCTTCTACACCGTCCCCACGGCGAAAGCCGCCCGGAAGTCCGTGCTCTGGGCGATCGGCATCATCGGCGTCTTCTACCTGATGACGCTCGCCCTCGGCTTCGGAGCCGCCGCCCTGGTGGGCCCCAAGACCATCAAGGCCTCCAACGCGGCCGGCAACACCGCCGCCCCGCTGCTCGCCGAACAACTCGGCGGCGGGGCCGGCTCCACCGGCGGTGCCGTGCTGCTCGCGGTGATCTCCGCCGTCGCCTTCGCCACCATCCTCGCCGTGGTCGCCGGACTCACCCTGGCCTCCTCCTCGTCCTTCGCCCACGACCTCTGGGCCAACGTGATCCGGCGCGGGAAGGCGAGCGAGAAGGAGGAGGTGGCCAGTGCCAAGCTCGCCGCCGTCGCGATCGGCGCCATCGCCATCGTGCTGTCGATCTTCGCCGACAAGCTGAACGCCGCCGCCCTGGTCGCGCTGGCCTTCGCGGTCGCCGCCTCGGCCAACCTGCCCACGCTGCTGTACTCGCTGTTCTGGAAGCGGTTCAACACCGTCGGCGCGGTCTCCGCCACCTACGCGGGCCTGATCACCTCCGTCACCCTGGTGATCTTCTCGCCGGTGGTCTCCGGCAACCCCAAGACCTCGCTCTTCCCGCACAGCGACTTCCACTGGTTCCCCCTGGAGAACCCCGGCCTGATCTCCATCCCGGTCGGCTTCCTGGCCGGCGCGATCGGCACCTGGCTGGCCCGCGAGCAGGCCGACCCCGCGAAGTACGCCGAACTGGAAGTCCGTTCACTCACCGGCCTGGGCGCGGACTAGGTCGTGTCCCGCGCCCGGTTAAGCTGGCCCGGCCGCTGGGTGGCGGCCGGGCCGGTGCGGCTCTTCGAGGAAGGGCGGGACCGGGATGCTCCTCGACACCTACGGTCGACAGGCCGTCGACCTGCGGGTCTCCCTCACCGACCGGTGCAACCTGCGCTGCACCTACTGCATGCCCGAGGAAGGCCTGAATTGGCTCGGCAAGCCCGAGCTGCTCACCGACGAGGAGATCGTCCGGCTGGTCGGCCTGGCGGTTCGCGACCTCGGCGTCCGCGAAGTCCGCTTCACCGGCGGCGAACCGCTGCTGCGTCCCGGGCTGGTCTCCATCATCGCCGCCTGTGCCGAGCTGGAGCCCCGCCCCGAGATCTCCCTCACCACCAACGGCATCGGCCTCGCCCGGGTGGCAACCGCCTTGCGGGACGCCGGAGTCGACCGGGTCAACGTCTCGATCGACACCCTGAACCCCGACACCTTCGCGAAGCTGACGCGCCGCCGCCGCCACCAGGACGTCCTGGACGGGCTGCTCGCCGCCGAGGCCGCCGGGCTGCGGCCGGTCAAGCTCAACGCCGTCCTGATGCGCGGCGTCAACGATCACGAGGCCGCCGACCTGCTCGCCTGGGCGATCGAGCACCGTTACCAGCTGCGGTTCATCGAACAGATGCCGCTGGACGCCCAACACGGCTGGGACCGCTCGCAGATGGTCACTGCCGAGGAGATCCTCGCCCTGCTGCGCACGCGTTTCTCGTTGACTCCCGAACCGTCCTCGGTGCGCGGCGCGGCCCCCGCCGAGCGCTGGCTGGTCGACGGCGGTCCCGCGACGGTCGGCGTCATCGCCTCCGTCACCCGCCCGTTCTGCCGCGCCTGCGACCGCACCCGGCTCACCGCCGACGGCCAGGTCCGCAACTGCCTCTTCGCGACCGGCGAGACCGACCTGCGCGGCGCGCTGCGGGCCGGCGCGAGCGACGCGAAGCTGGCCGAGCTGTGGCGGGCGGCGATGTGGGGCAAGAAGGCCGGCGCGGGCATCGACGCTCCGGAGTTCCTCCAGCCCGAACGGCCGATGTCGGCGATCGGCGGTTAGCTTCGGAGGTGGCGGCTGACGTCGCCGACCAGCGTGGCGCGGAAGCGCCGTTCGGTGAAGCGCCACTGCCCGTCGCGGCGTTCGAAGCGGTCGTGGTACCGGCCGCAGACGATGGCCTGCAACGGCAGCTCCGGGAGCGACTGGAACACCGTGACGTAGGAGCGGGCCGACGCCGTACCCGCCTCCTCGTCGACCTCGACGGCGAGGTTGGTGGTCACGTGCTGGGTGCGCGGGGTGCCGTCGGCGTAGACGATCAGCATGCCCCGGAACATCCGCTCGATCGCGTCCCGCCCGCGCACCGGGTCGCCGCTGCCGGTGAAGGCGGCGTCCGAGAGGAGGTCGGCGAGGCCGGCGAAGTTCCCGTCGTCCACGAGCTCGGCGTACCGGGCGATCAGGTTCTCGATTGCTTGCCGACCAGGCGCGGGAAGATCATTCACGGGCCTCACTGTAGGCGTACCGCCTGACGTGCCGTCATCCGGCGCCGTTCCCCGACGGCTTCGCGAACCTCTTCCCGTGCCAACTCGGGTTCGACGGCGGGTGGCTGGAACCGGTGGCCGGCCAACCGGACGTGCTCCTCCCAGCGGTCCTGCCAGAACTCGACTGTCCACCCCGGCCACCGCTTCGGCATCTCGTACGCCTCCGCAGTCGCCGCCAGCGTCCACCAGCCCACCCGGCGCCGCGCCGGATCGATGTGCACCCCCGCATCGGCCGCCACCCGGCACACCCCGTGCTCGGGGGCGCCCGCCAGCCAGTTGAGCAGTGCGGCCCCCTCGCCGATCGGATGGTCGTCGACGTGCGCCACCATGAAGCACTGGTCGGAGCCGACCGTCACCACCGCAGCCAGCGGCGCCGGGTGGGCAAGGTCCTCGTCGTCGGGTTCCAGCAACGCAACGGGCCAGATGGTGCGTTCGCGATCCCGGACGAACTCCGGGTCCAGGCCCAGGTAGGCCCGCACCTCCGCGTTCCCGTCGTACAGCCAGCGCACCTCCCAGCCCGCCCACGCCTCCCGCAGCAGCTCCAACGTGGCGGCACGGTGGCGGAGTTCGGTGCTCGGGCCCTCCCAGGCGAACAGCAGCAGTACCTTCCGGCCCAGATCGATCAGCGCCGCGCCCATGCAGATCACGTCGTCCAGCCACCAATCGGTCACCCGCAGCCCCTCGACCATCGCGAGGGTCGCCTCGGGCCCCGCCAGCAGGTCGACGTCGAGCCACACGGCGCCGAAGCGGGACAGGTACAGCTCGTGCTCGCCGCTCTCGCGGACGATGACGAAGTTTGCTCGGTCGGCCATGGGGTGAGGATGACTGCCGCCCGGTGGCGGCCGCCAGCGAATTAGGGTGCTTGACCGAGCAGGCCGAGTGCGGTGGCGGCGCGGGTGGCGGCGGGGGAGGCGGTCAGTTCGTGGAGGTATTCGCGGAGGGTGTCGTGGGTGTCGGGGGCGTTCGGGACGGCGAGGAACTCGGCTATCGGGGGGCCGAGCTCGCCGTCCTGGACTGCCACCGCGTGCAGCACCGCCAGGGCCGCCCGGGAGGCCGCGAGGGTGAGGGGGACTGCGGCCAGCAGCGCGTCCCAGGCCGGGGTGGAGGCCTCGCGGCCGTGCTCGTACAGCTGCGTGACGGCCTCTTCGCGGAGCACGCCGGGGGCGGTCGGTTCCAGCCGGGCGGCCTGGTCCAGGGCCTCCCGGGCGGGTTGCCACTTGCCCTGCCGGCGGAGCACCGCGACGAGTGCGCAGTGGGTGCCGATCTCGTAGGGGGAGAGTGCGAGGGACGCCCTGAGATCGGTGACGGCTGCGTCGAGGCGGCCCGCACGCCGGTGGAGTTCGGCGCGGTCGCGCAGCAGCCAGGGGGAGTCGGGCTCGATGGTGAGGGCGGCGTCGAAGTCGGTGAGGGCCAAGTCGTGGCGGCCGGTCTGTTGGTGCAGGTGGGCGCGTTCGAGGAGGGCCCAGTGGAAGCCGGGGTCGATGGCGAGGGCGGCGCCGAGGTCGGCGGACGCCTGGTCGGGGCAGCCGGTTCGCCGGTGCGACTTCGCGCGGTGCAGCAGCGCCCAGATGTGCTGCGGGTCGATGGCGACGGCGGCGGTGAAGTCGGCGATCGCCTCCGGGTGGCGGGTCGCGTCCTGATGGATCTCGCCGCGGTAGAAGTGGGCCCAGGGATCGGCGGGGTTGATGGCGAGCGCCGCGTCGAGGTCGACGAGGGCCAGGTCGAGACGGCCCTCCCGGCAGTGGGTGCGGCCTCGCCAGACCAGGGCGATGAAGTCGTTGGGGTTGAGGGCGATGGCGGCGGTGAAATCGGCGACGGCCTGGCTGTACCGTCCCGCCCGGCTGTGCGCCTCGCCGCGGTCGCGCAGAACGACGGGGTTGTCCGGGTCGAGCGCGAGGGCGGCGTCCAGGTCGGCGACCGCGTGGGAGAGCCGGCCTGATTGGTAGTGCGTCTTGCCGCGTTCGCCCAGGGCCCAGACGTAGCCGGGGTTGACGGAGAGCGCGGCGGTGAAGTCGCTGATCGCCTGTTCCGGGTGGTCGGCGAGTCGGTGGGCGATGCCGCGTTCGCACAGGGCCCAGGTGTTGAAGGGGTCGAGGGCGAGGGCGGCGTCGAAGTCGCCGATGGCGAGGTCGATCCGGTGCGCCGCGCCTTGGGCCAGGCCTCGGCGGATCAGGGTCGAGCCGTGCTCGGGTTCGAGGGCGAGGGCGGCGGTGAAGTCGGCGATCGCGCGGTCGAACCGGCCTGCCCTGTGGTGCACCTGGCCGCGTTCGGACAGTGCCCAACTGTCCTCCGGGTCGAGGACCACTGCGGCGTCGAGGTCGGCCAGCGCCTCGTCCAGCCGGCCGACCAGGCGCAGGACCCAGCCCCGGTAGTAGAACGCGTCGGAGTGTTCCTGCCTGGTGGCCACGGTCGTCGCGCGGTCGGAGACGGCGGCCGCCATGCGGTCCGGGTGCTCGCGGGCCGCGAGCACCTCGGCGGCGAACGGGGTGCGGGCGAGCGCCGCGTCCAGGTCGGCCAGTGCCAGGTCGCGGTGGCCGAGGTAGCAGCGCACGCGGCCGCGCTGGATCAGTGCGGGCAGCAGGTCGGGGGCGAGCAGCAGGGCCTGGTCCAGCAGGACGAGCGCCGCGGGGTCCTCGTTCTGCTGGATCGACCGGTGGCCCTGCCCGGTCAGCGCCCGGGCCCGGAGGCGGGCGGGCAGGCCGGGGGCGGCCAGGGCGGTGAGAACGGTCTCGGCCGGGTCGGGGGTGGTGAGGGCGGTGTGCAGCAGCTCGGACCAGCGGGTGAGGTCGGCGTCGGCGGTGTCGCGGGCGGCCAGGGTGAGGAGTTCGGCCCAGGCGGTGAGGGAGTCGGGGGAGTGGTCGGCGGCCTCCGCGAGGCGGTGGAGCGCCGGCGGCAGCTGGGTGGTCGGGGCGGCGCAGAGCAGGTGGTAGGTCTCGTCGAGGAGGTGGCGGAGCCAGCGGGCGTTGCCGCGGAGCCGGGACGGCGGGAGCTCGGCCTGGAGGGCTTCGCAGGCGGCCGCGTGGTGCTGGGCGAGGCGGGTGTGCCCGCTTCGCCAGGCGTGCGGGGCGCGGATGCGGTGGTGGCGCAGGAGGCTGGCGCGGACGACGGCGTGGTACTGGTGGGCGTCGCCGTGGGCGGTGACGAAGGGCTGGTCGAGGAGCCAGTCCCAGCCGGGGGCGGTC
Organism: Kitasatospora sp. NPDC051984; assembly: GCF_044593455.1. Lineage (NCBI taxonomy): Bacteria > Bacillati > Actinomycetota > Actinomycetes > Kitasatosporales > Streptomycetaceae > Kitasatospora > Kitasatospora sp. NPDC051984. The sequence goes on along the minus strand of NZ_JBIUCB010000009.1, from coordinate 27,238 downwards.
GGGTCGTCCACGGCGAGGCAGAAGAGGTCGCGGTCGAGGCGGGGCGGGAGGGCGGCGGCGAGGACGGTCTCGCGCAGGGCGGGTTCGGGAATCCACTGGAGGAAGCGCTGAACTGCCTTGTCTACGGCGTCCGTTCCGGCGTCGGCGACCTCCTCGGCGGAGTGCGGGTCGGTGCCCGCGAGCAGGGCCAGCAGCAGCGGCAGGCCGAGGGACATCCGGACGATGGCGTCGATCGCGTCGGGGGAGTGCACGCCGCGGCTCGCCAGCAGGTCGCGGGCCTCCTGCTCGGTGAAGGCTTCGAGGGCGACGTCCACCACGGCGGAGCGCAGGCGGGCCCAGTCGCGTTCGGCGAGTTCGTCGCGGCCGGCCAGCACGACGATCACGTCGAGCGGGAGATCGCCATAGGTGCCGTCGATCAACTCGCGCAGCCAGCCGTCGAGGTGGCGGCCGGTGATCTCCCAGGTGTCGAGGAAGAGCACCACCCAGGGGACGGGTTCGCGGTCGCAGAGGTGGGCGAGTTCGGTGACGAACGCCCGGCTGAGGGTGGCGAGTTCGGAGTCGCCGGTGGGTCGGCGGCGGCGGACGGCGGCGATCAGGCGGTCGGTGCTCTCGGCGACGGTCTCGGGGGTGGTGAAGGCGGCGGAGCCGGGAACGAAGGTGTTGGCCGCGCCGAGAGCGGCGTGGGCGACCACCCGGGCGGGCAGCGAAGGCAGGTCGGCCGGGGTGGCCTGGGCCCGCCGGTACTGTTCCAGGGCCTTGTCGAAGTCCTTGAACGGGGCCTCCGGCGAGGCGAGTTGGGCGGCGAGCGCGGCCAGCGCGGTGTCGACGCCCTGCACGTCGGTGTCGTCGATCAGCGCGGTGCGCCCGCCCGCCCGGCCGGCCGTCTCCCGCCACTGGGCGATCAGGGTGGACTTGCCGATGCCGCCGACGCCCCGGACGTGGAACAGGAAGTCGGCGGGGTCGGGCCCGGCCTCCGGGTCGGGGTTCTTGCGCAGGTTGTCGGCGAACAGGGCGAGTTGGGCCCGGCGTCCGACGAACTGGGAGTCGACGCGGCGGCGCAGCGCCTCCGCCCGGGACATTCGCCTTGCACCACCACGAGACAACGCATTCCCCCACTCGCCGAAGTGCGGACCACGCTACTGGGCGCTGTCGACGGTCAGGGGGTGAACGGCTCGGTGTCCTTGAGGAAGCCGCGGACCGCGAGGAACTGGCTGAGGGAGTCGCGGTGTTCGTCGCAGGCGAGCCAGGTTTTGCGGCGGTCGGGGGTGTGGAGCTTGGGGTTGTTCCACAGCAGGGTCCAGGTGGCGGACTCGCGGCAGCCCTTGGCGGAGCACTTCGGGGGGCCGGCCGGGCTTTCGGGGCCGGTGGGGGTGCCGAAGAGGGGGTGCGCGGTGTCCATGGGTCCGATCCTATGCCCGGGCATGACGACGCCGGGCAGCCACGGGGGGAGCTGCCCGGCGTCGGTCCGTCGCTCCGACGGGGGATGCGGAGCGCTTAGGAAGTATGGCACGGCAACGGGCTCGGAAGCTCGTCCGTCCAGTGATTAATTTGAGGATCGTCTGAGCTTTCAGACGGTCAGACCGTCGCATGAACGGTCATATCGGGCAGCGGAATTGAGGGATTCTCAATCCTGTGGCCGGTTCTCGGCGGGACGGGCGGCCGCCGCCCCGCCGCCGCCCGTCCCGCCGGGGCCGAGCATCAGCTGGGTGTCGGGGGCGAAGTCGAACGTCGAGGGCAGGCCGGGGGCGCGCTCGCGGCCCGCGTTGGCGATCAGGACCGCGAAGTACGGGAGCAGCACGCCGCCGGCCAGTGCGGCGAAGGCGAGCCAGCGCTGGACGTCCCACAGGATGACGGCGAGCAGGACGCACACGGTGCGGATCAGCATGGAGATCACGTAGCGGCGCTGCCGGCCCCGGACGTCCTCGCTGAGGCTGCTGCGGGCACCGGTGATCCGGAAGACCTGGTCGTCGTCCGCGCTCTTGCGCATGGGTCCATCCATCCATCGGTTCCGGGCTCCCTACGGTCGTCCACGGTAACCCCGCTGATGCCGGACGGACCCACGTGGGGTCCGTCCGGTGGTCAGGCGGTGCGGCGCAGGTACTGGACGGGTACGGCGTCGGTGAGCCAGACACCGTTCGCAGACACCCGGAATTCGTGGCCGACGGCGGCCATCGCCGCCGCATCGACCTCCAGCACCACGGGGCGGCCGTGCCGGGAGCCGACCTTGACGGCCGTCCCGGTGTCGGCGGAGAGGTGGACGTCCTGCCGGGCCATCGGGCGCAGGCCCTCGGCCAGGATGTACCGGAGGTTGCGCTCGGCGGTGCCGTGGAACAGCACGTCGGGCGGGGTGGTGGCGGGCAGGCCGAGGTCGACCTCGATGGTGTGGCCCTGGCTGGCCCGGATCGCCGAGCCGTCCTCGGAGTAGGCGAAGCGGCGCTTGTTGTTGGTGGCGACCACGTGGTCGAGCTGGGCGCGGCTGAGTCGCCGGCCGTGCCGGCCGAGCGCGGCGAGCAGGGTGTCGACCTCCACCCAACCCGCCGCGTCCAGGGTGACCCCGATGGCGCCCGGGTCGTGTCGCAGGACGCGGCTGAGCATCTTCGACGTCTTGACGGTGTGCTTTTCGTCCATCGGGATCCCCCCAGGGGTTCAGGGCCTGTCCAGCCGATCTTGCCGGGCGCGCGACGCCGGATCATCCGCCCCCAGCCTGGCGGCTGGGAGGTGCCCCCACCCCCAGCCCCAAGGGGGGCTGGGAGGTGCCCCCACGGACGCACCGGCAAAACATCCAAGTACACCCAGTACGAGGACGTTTCGCCGGCACGCCCAGCCGGGCGCGAAATGGGGGCACCTCCCAGCCCGCAAGGGCTGGGGGAGACGCACGCTGATCCGACAAGATCGACCGGACAGGCCCTCGGCCGGTCAGGAGGCCTGACTGACCGAGCTCATGTTGAAGTCGGGCACGCGTACCGGCGGCATCGCGGCCCGGGTGAACCAGTCGCCCCATTCGCGGGGCAGGCAGCGTTCGGTGCGGCCGGCCTCGGTGATCCGGCCGAGCAGGTCGACCGGGGATTCGTTGAAGCGGAAGTTGTTGACCGCGCCGACCACTTCGCCGTTCTCGACCAGGTAGACGCCGTCCCGGGTGAGGCCGGTGAGCAGCAGGGTGGCCGGGTCGACCTCGCGGATGTACCAGAGGCAGGTGAGCAGCAGGCCGCGCTCGGTGCTGGCGACCATCTCCTCCAGCGTCGGCGCGTCGGGCGCGGAGGTCTCCAGCACCAGGTTGTCGATCGGCGGGGTGAGCGGGAGGCCGGCCAGGCCCGCGGAGTGGCGGGTGGTCAGCAGGTGGGTGAGCTTGCCGTCGCGCAGCCAGTCGGTGCCGGTCAGCGGCGCGCCGTTGTCGAACACCGAGTCGTTCTCGCCGGAGGAGTGGGTGAGCACGAACGGGGCGGCCTGGATGCCGGGTTCGGCCGGGTCGGAGCGCAGGGTGAGCGGCAGCGGGCTGAGCTGCTCGCCGATCCGGGTGCCGCCGCCGGGCTTGGAGAACACCGAGCGGCCCTCGACCGCGTCCCGCGCGCCGGACGACCAGGACATGTAGACCAGCAGGTCGGCGACGGCGGACGGCGACAGCAGCGTCTCGTAGCGGCCGGCCGGCAGGTCGATCTTCTTGCGGCCCCAGCCGAGGCGGCGGGTCAGGTCGGTGTGCAGGGCGGTGACGTCGACGTCCGTGAAGTCCTGGGTGGCGGCGCCGGCCCAGGCGGAGCCGGTCAGGTCGGCGGTCTTGGCGTTCAGCTCGACGGTGCCGGTGGGCTGGTCGTGGCGCAGCCGCAGGCCGGTGGAGCTGCCCAGGTAGGAGGAGACCATCTCCTGCCGGGCGAAGCCGTACAGCAGCTCGCCGTTGGCGCGGGCGCGGCCGAAGGCCTCGCCGAGTGCGGGCGCGAACGCGTCGAACACGCCGATGTCGGTGACCTGCGGGGCCTCGGTGAAGCGCGGGTCGGCCGGTCGGGCGGTGATCAGCGGCTGGGCGTCCTCGGCGGGTTCGGCGGCCCGGGCGGCGGCCTCGGAGGCGCGCACCAGCTGCTCGACCTCGTCGAGCGTGACGGCCTCCTGGGCGACCACGCCGGCGGCGGTGCCCTGCGCGCCGTTCACGGTGGAGATCACGGTGAGCCGCCGGCCGCGGGTGACGCCGTTGGTGGTGAGCGCGTTGCCGGCCCAGCGCAGGTTGGCGGTGGACTCCTCGTCGGCGATCACCACGCAGCCGTCGGCGCGGGACAGTTCGAGGGCGCGTTCCACCAGCTCGTGGGGGTGCGTGAGGGACATCAGTGACCCGCCTCCTGCTGGGTGTTGAGCACGTTGACCTGACGGAACAGCGCGGACGGGCAGCCGTGGCTGACCGCGGCGACCTGGCCCGGCTGGGCCTTGCCGCAGTTGAAGGCCCCGCCGAGCACGTACGTCTGCGGGCCGCCGACGGCGCTCATCGAGCCCCAGAAGTCGGTGGTGGTGGCCTGGTAGGCGAAGTCCTTGACCTGCCCGGCGAGTTCGCCGCCCCGGATGGCGTAGGCGCGCTGCCCGGTGAACTGGAAGTTGTAGCGCTGCATGTCGATCGACCAGGAGCGGTCGCCGACGATGAACAGGCCGTTCTCCACCTGGGAGATCAGGCCGGCGGTGTCGGGGCCGTCGGCGGCGGGCTGGAGTGAGACGTTGGCCATCCGCTGCACCGGCACGTGCGCCGGGGAGTCCGCGTAGGCGCAGCCGTTGGAGCGCTCGAAACCCTTCAACTTGGCCATCGGACGGTCGAGTTGGTATCCGACCAGGACGCCGTCGCGGATCAGGTCCCAGGACTGGGTGGCCACGCCCTCGTCGTCGTACCCGATGGTGGCCAGGCCGTTCTCGGCCGTCCGGTCGCCCGTGACGTGCATCAGCTCGGAGCCGTACTTCAGGCTGCCGAGCTGGTCGAAGGTGGCGAACGAGGTGCCCGCGTAGGCGGCCTCGTAGCCCAGCGCGCGGTCCAGCTCGGTGGCGTGGCCGATCGACTCGTGGATGGTCAGCCACAGGTTGGACGGGTCGATCACCAGGTCGTAGCGGCCCGCGGTGACGCTCGGCGCGCGCATCTTCTGCGCCAACAGCTCGGGCAGCTCGGCCAGTTCGGCGTCCCAGTCCCAGCCCTTGCCCCGCAGGTACTCCCAACCGCGCCCGGCCGGTGGCGCGATGGTGCGCATCGAGTCGAACGCGCCCGTGCGCTCGTCCACGCTGGTGGCCTCCAGCCACGGGTGCAGGCGCACCCGCTGCTGGGTCGTCACGGTGCCCGCGGTGTCCGCGTAGAACTTGTTCTCCTGCACCGTCAGCACCGCCGCCGACACGTGCGAGACGCCGTCCGCCGCCAGCAGCCGGGAGGACCACTCGGCCAGCAGGCCGGTCTTCTCCGCGTCCGGCACCTCGAACGGGTTCACCTCGTACGCGGAGACCCACTCCACGTCGGGGTACACCGGCTCCGGGGCCAGCTCCACCCGCTCGTCCGAGCCCGCCGCCCGGCTGATCCCGCCCGCCAGCCGGGCCACCGCCACCGCCTGCTCGGCAACCGCCGCCGCCGAAGCGGGCGTCAGGTCCACGCCCGCGGCGAAGCCCCAGGCGCCGTCCAGCAGGACGCGGACGGCGAAGCCCAGTTGCACGGTGTCCGACGACCCGGACGGCCGGGCGTCACGCAGCCGCCAGGACGCCGAACGGACCCGCTCCAGCCGGAAATCGGCGTGCGAGACGCCCAACTGCCGGGCCCGGGACAGGGCCGCGTCCGCCAGCGGGCGCAACGGGTACGAGAGGAACTGAGGGTCCATCGCGGAGGGGGGCATCGGGCTCCCTGGGTCGAGGGTCAGGTGCGGCGGGCCGCCCCCGGGTCGAGGGCACACCCGCTCGCATCATCCCCGGCCCCAGGGCGTTCTGCCAGCAAATATTCGCCGAACCGTCCTGACGCCCAGTCAGTTCCGGGTCAGGACAGCGCCTCCCACCAGCCGTCCAGCTCCGGCGGATCGGACACCTCGACCCGCTGCCCCGGACGCGGCACCGCCAGCGGCACGCCCTGCGCCTTCGCCTCCGCCAACAGCCGCTCCACCGGCTCCGCCCAGCGGTGCGGCGCCAGGTTGAACGTGCACCAGTGCACCGGCAGCAGCAGACCGCCGCGCAGCTCCAGATGCGCCCGGACCGCGTCCTCCGGGCTCAGGTGGATGTCCGCCCAGGCGTCGTCGTACGCGCCGATCGCCATCAGCGCGGCGTCGAACGGGCCGTGCTGCTCGCCGATCCGGGCGAAACCCTCGAAGTAGCCGGAGTCGCCGGTGAAGAACACCCGCCGCTCCGGTCCCGCCACCACCCACGAACCCCACAGCGTGGTGTTGCGGGTGAAACCACGGCCGGAGAAGTGGTGCGCGGCGGTCAGCGTCAGCGTCAACTCGCCGAGCGTGCACGTCTCGTCCCAGTCCAGCTCGATGATCCGGTGCTCCGGCACACCCCAGCGGCGCAGGTGCCCGCCGATGCCCAGCGGCACCGCGAACGGCGCCGACTGGAGCTCCACCAGGCGGCGCACCGTCGCCATGTCCAGGTGGTCGTAGTGGTCGTGCGAGATCAGCACCGCGTCCACCTGCGGCAGCGACGCCAGCTCCACCGGCACCGGGTGCAGCCGCTTCGGGCCCGCCAGGTGGGACGGCGAACAGCGGTCCGACCACATCGGGTCCACCAGCACCCGGCAGCCGTCCAGCTCCAGCAGCGCCGAGGCGTGGCCGTACCACGTCACCGCCACCTCCTGGGAGGCCGCGGCCGGCTGCACCGGCACCGCCAGCGGCACCGGACCGGCCGGCACCCGCCCGTCCTTCTCGAACAGCATCCGGCGCAGCGTCGCCGCGTCCGGGCTGCCCGGAACGCCCGGCGACACCTGCGAGGGCGCGTTGTGGAACACCCCGTCCCGGTACTGCGGAGACACCCGCACCCGCGGGTCCGACGGGTCCGGCCGGCGCCCGAACTGGGCCGGCAGCTCCCGCAGCGCCCACGCCGCAGCACCCGCCACCGTCAGTGCCGCCGCCGCCACCAGCGCCCGGCGGCCCGCCCGGCCAGGGAGTGCACCACTCATCGCGTCCGCTCCGATCGGCTCGCTCGAAAACGGTGCCCGGACTCTCCGGAGCACCCCCGGGGCAACGGCCACCACCGGCCGGGCGTTCCCCACGCCCGACCCGCACCCGGATTGTCGGGATGCGACAGAACACACCCGGCAATGCCTGTCCAAGGCCGCTTCGCCCGAGCTCGCACCCTACCGATAGCGTCACAGATGGCTACGCGTGCGATCGGCACGCGCACATCGAGTAGGGAAGAGGTGGACCGTTGAGCCGCTCGGTACTGGTCACCGGAGGTAACCGGGGCATCGGCCTCGCCATCGCCCAGAGCTTCGCCGAGGCGGGCGACAAGGTCGCCATCACCAGCCGCAACGGCGAGGTCCCGGCGGAGCTCGCCAAGTACGACGTCCTCGCCGTGCGCGCCGACATCACCGACACCGAGCAGGTCGACGCCGCCTTCACGGAGATCGAGGCCGCCCACGGCCCGGTCGAGGTCCTGGTCGCCAACGCGGGCATCACCAAGGACACCCTGCTGCTGCGCATGTCCGAGGACGACTTCACCTCCGTCCTGGACACCAACCTCACCGGCACCTTCCGGGTCGTGAAGCGCGCCGCCGCCAAGATGCTGCGCGCCCGCAAGGGCCGCGTGGTGCTGATCTCCTCCGTGGTGGGCCTCAGCGGCTCCGCCGGCCAGGCCAACTACGCCGCCTCCAAGGCCGGCCTGGTCGGCTTCGCCCGCTCGCTGGCCCGCGAACTCGGCTCCCGCAACATCACCGTCAACGTGATCGCGCCCGGCTTCGTCGACACCGACATGACCGCGGTGCTCAGCGAGGAGCGCCGCAAGGAGATCGTCTCCGGCGTCCCCCTGGGCCGCTACGCCGCCCCCGCCGAGATCGCCTCGGCCGCGCGGTTCCTGGCCTCCGACGAGGCCGCGTACATCACCGGAGCCGTCATTCCCGTGGACGGCGGATTGGGCATGGGTAACTGACCATGACTGGAATTCTCGAAGGCAAGCGGATCCTGATCACCGGTGTGCTGATGGAGTCCTCCATCGCCTTCCACACCGCGAAGCTCGCCCAGGAACAGGGCGCCGAGATCATCCTCACCGCCTTCCCCCGGCCCAGCCTCACCGAGCGCATCGCCAAGAAGCTGCCCAAGCCGGTCAAGGTCCTGGAGCTCGACGTCTCCAACCCCGAGCAGCTGGCCGGCATCGCCGACCAGGTCCGCGAGCACCTGCCGACCCTGGACGGCATCGTCCACTCCATCGGCTTCGCCCCGCAGGACGCGCTCGGCGGCAACTTCCTGGACACCCCCTGGGAGTCCGTCGCCACCGCCATGCAGGTCTCCGCGTACTCGCTGAAGTCCCTCACCACCGCGCTGCTCCCGCTCATGCAGGACGGCGGCGCCGTGGTCGGCCTGACCTTCGACGCGCAGTTCGCCTGGCCGCAGTACGACTGGATGGGCCCGGCCAAGGCCGCCCTCGAGTCCACCAACCGCTACCTCGCCCGCTACCTCGGCGAGCGCAACATCCGCTGCAACCTGGTCTCGGCGGGCCCGATCGGCTCGATGGCCGCGAAGTCGATCCCCGGCTTCCCGGACCTCGCCGCCACCTGGGACTCCCGCTCCCCGCTCAAGTGGGACCTCACCGACCCGGAGCCGGCCGGCCGCGGCGTCGTCGCGCTGCTCAGCGACTGGTTCCCGAAGACCACCGGCGAGATCGTCCACGTGGACGGCGGGCTGCACGCCATCGGTGCCTGAGGCAGACGAGTAAGCACAACCAGGGGCTCGGGGAACTGCGAGGGCGAGCTGCTGGTGGTCAGGGATATCGGTAGGTCGTGACTGCTACCGGTAAAAGACGGGACCCGAAACGACGGGACCTTCCACGCCCCGTTGATCACCAGCAGACTCGGCCCCGCCGTTCCCCGGGCCCCTGTTGTGGCTCCCGCCGTTCCCCGCGCAGCTGTTGTGGCTCCCGCCGTTTCCAGGGCTCAGCTCTTGCATCTGCCAATCGCCCGGCCCGCCGCCTCGGCGGCCTTTTCCGCGTCGCCGGACCTGATCGCGTCCAGGATGTCCGAGTGCGAGACCCAGCGGTGGGGGAGCAGGTCGGGGCCGACGTCGTGGCGGAGGTGGGCGAGCAGGACCTCGCCGAGGTCGGCGTAGATCGCGGCGAGGACGTCGTTGTGGGCGGCGGCCACCACCGCGTGGTGGAAGGCGGCGTCGGCCTGGATGAAGTCCTCGGGGATGCCGGCGTGCCAGGCGGCGTCGCGGCGGGCCAGGGCGGCGTCGAGGAGTTCGAGGTCGCGGGCGGTGCGGCGGGTCGCGGCGAAGCCGGCGGCGGAGGTTTCCAGGGTGGCGCGGAGTTCGGCGACCTGGCTCTGGTCGGCGTCGGCGAACCGGCGGTGCATCACGCCGGCGAGTTCGCTGGTGGCGAGGACGTAGGTGCCGGAGCCCTGGCGGATGTCGACCAGCCCGTTGTGGGCGAGGGCGCGGACGGCTTCGCGGATGGTGTTGCGGGCGACGCCGAGCTGGTCGACGAGTTCCGCCTCGGTCGGGATGCGTGATCCCACCGGCCATTCGCCGGAGGTGATCTGGGCCCGGAGTTGGGCGATCACCTGGTCGGAGAGCGGGGTGCGGCGAGTGGTCGACAGCGCCAAGGTCGGGCTCCTTCTGTGGTTTACGTCATCAGGATACCGGGGCGACTTAAGTCATCCCATGATTCTATGATTACGCCATGTCTACCGCAGCAGACCCCTCAGCGACCGGAACCGAGAACCCTCGACCAGCCCCAACGTCCAGCGCCACCGTCACCGCCGCCGGCCCCCCGTCGGTGGTTCGCAACGGCGGAGCCGTCCTGCTCGCCGTCGGTGTGGCCGCCGCCGCCGTCAACCTGCGTCCCGTGGTGACCAGCCTCGGCGCGCTGCTCGACCCGGTCCGCGAGGGCCTCGGGATGAGCGCCACGGTGGCCGGCCTGCTCGCCGCGGTGCCGCCGCTGTGTTTCGCGCTGCTGGGCTTCGCCGCTCCGGGTCTGGCCCGCCGGCTGGGCCCGATCACCGTGGTGACGGCCGCGATGGGCGCCATCGCGGCCGGTGTGCTGGCCCGTTCGTTCACCGGTTCCACCGCGGTGTTCCTGCTGCTCACCGCGCTGGCGCTGGCCGGAGTGGCGCTGGCCAACGTGCTGCTGCCGGTGGTGATCAAGCGGTACTTCCCGGACCGGGTCGGTCCGATGATCGGCCTGTACTCGATGGCGCTGTCGGTCGGCACCTCGCTGGCCGCCGCCACCACCGTCCCGCTGGCCCACGCGCTCGGCGGCTCCTGGCGGCTCGGCCTCGGCGTCTGGGCGCTGCCCGCCGTGCTGGCCCTGGCGCTGTGGCTGGTCGTGCTGTTCGTCCGCCGGGACAAGGGCACTGCGGTGGCCCCCGCCGCGCAGGCCCACACCCGGCTGCCGATCCTGCGCAGCGGCACCGCCTGGGCGCTGGGCGCGTTCTTCGGCCTCCAGTCCACCAGCGCGTACAGCACGATGGGCTTCCTGCCGAAGATCTACCACGACGCCGGCGTCTCGGAGTCCGCGGCCGGTGTGCTGCTGGCGGTGGTGATGGCGATCAGCGTGCCGGTCTCGTTCGTGCTGCCCAACCTGGCCGCCCGGGGCGGCGACCAGCGGATGTACGTGGTGGTGCTCGGCCTGTGCGGCATCGCGGGCTACCTGGGCCTGATGCTGGCCGCCGGGACGGTGCCGTGGCTGTGGGCGATCCTGGTCGGCCTGTCGATGTGCGCGTTCCCGCTGGCACTGACCATGCTCGGCCTGCGCGCCCGCACCCCGGGCGGGGTGGCGCAGCTGTCGGCGTTCGCGCAGAGCCTGGGCTACCTGATCTGCATCCCGGGCCCGATCCTGATGGGCGCCCTGTACGAGAACACCGGCGAGTGGTACCTGCCGCTGGGCCTGCTGGCGCTGCTGCTGGTGCCGCAGATCCTGGTCGGCGTGCGCGCCGCCCGGGCCCGGCACATCGAGGACGAGGTGGTCGGTTAGGCTCGGCGACATGCCAGTTCTCGAACCGAATCCCCAGGGCGGCCAGAAGAAGCTGCTGCAGATGCTCGGCCTGATCGCCGCCATCGTGGTGGTGATCTCGATCGTCGCGTCGATCGCCTCGAACATGGGCTGATCCGACAGGTGCCCGCCGTCCGTGCCGGACCGGTGGAGCTGCCACCCGCAGGGGTGGCAGCTTTCCCGACCCCGCGCCCGGGCGGCGGTTTTCTGCGAAGCTCTAGGGGTATGAGCGCCGACACTCCTCGTAGGATCATCGTTCTTCGTCATGCCCGGGCCGACTGGCCCAACCAGGTCGACGACCACGACCGCCCGCTGGCCGACCGCGGGCGCGGCCAGGCCTCCGAGGCCGGCCGCTGGCTCGCCGACTCCGGCGTCAACCCCGACCACGTCCTGTGCTCCACCGCGCTGCGCACCCGGGAGACCTGGAAGCTGGTCGCCCACGAGCTGCCCAAGCGGTCCCGGAAGACGGTCTACGAGGACCGCGTGTACGAGGCCCAGCCCGGAAAGCTGATCGAGGTGATCCAGGAGACCCCGGAGGAGCACAGCGACCTGCTGCTGGTCGGCCACAACCCCGGCGTGCTGGGCCTGACCCAGGTGCTGGCAGGCGACGAGGGCGACGCCGAGGAACTCAACCGGATGCGGTTGAACGGATTCCCGCCCGCCGCGGTGGCGGTGCTCAGCTTCGACGGCCCATGGAAGCTGGTCGAGCCCGGCGTGGCCCGGCTCGAGTCGTACTTCATGCCACAGGACTGAAGGCAGACCGAAGGGGCGGGGTCCGCGGACCCCGCCCCTTCGGTATCGGTCGATCAGTCCCCGGTGGGCGCGCCGTCCAGCTCGTCGGCCGCCTCGACCTCCTCGCGGGTGACGCCCAGCAGGTACAGCACGGTGTCCAGGAACGGCACGTTCACGGCGGTGTCGGCCTGCTCGCGGACCACCGGCTTGGCGTTGAACGCCACGCCCAGGCCCGCCGCGTTCAGCATGTCCAGGTCGTTGGCGCCGTCGCCGATCGCCACCGTCTGCTCCAGCGGCACCCCGGCCTGCTCGGCGAACCGGGCCAGCCAGCGGGCCTTGCCGGCCCGGTCGACGATCTCGCCGGTGACCCGGCCGGTGAACTTGCCGTCCACCACCTCCAGGGTGTTGGCGGCCGCGAAGTCCAGGCCCAGACGGTCCACCAGGTGCTCGGTGACCTGGGTGAAGCCGCCGGAGACGATCGCCACCTGGTAGCCGAGCCGCTTCAGGGTGCGGATCAGGGTCCGGGCACCCGGGGTGAGCCGGACCTCCGAGCGGACCTTCTCGGTGACGGCCGCGTCCAGGCCCGCCAGCAGCGCCACCCGGGCCCGCAGCGACTCGGCGAAGTCCAGCTCGCCGCGCATCGCCTGCGCCGTCACCTCGGCGACCTGCGCCTCGCAGCCCGCGTGGGCGGCGAACAGCTCGATCACCTCGTCCTGGATCAGCGTGGAGTCGACGTCCATCACCACCAGGCGCTTGGCCCGCCGGTGCAGCCCCGAGCGGACCACCGCGATGTCCACCCGCTGCACGGCGGCCTCCGCCGCCAGCACCGCGCGCAGCTCCTCGGTGGGCACGCCGGAGATGGTCAGCTCCACCGCCGTCACCGGGTACTTGGCCAGGCGGAACACCCGGTCGATGTTGCCGCCGGCCTCCGAGACCCGGGCCGACAGCGCCGCCACCGCGGCCGCGGTCAGCGGGTGGCCGAGCACCGTGACGTGCGAACGGCCCTCGCGGCGCGGACGGTTGTCGCCGGTGCCGGAAATGATCTCGGCCTGAAGCCGGTGCTCCTCCGCCCAGCGGTGCACCGTCACCCGCAGGTCGCCCTCGGCACCCGCCGCGGGCGGGGGAGTGACCAGCGCGCACAGCGTTATCCGGCCACGCGTGACCACCTGCTCGATGTCGATCACCTCGACCCCGAAACCGGCGAGCTGGGTGAACAGGCCCGCGGTGATGCCGGGGCGGTCCTTGCCGAACACCTTGACCAGCAGCGTTCGCTCGGTGTCGGTGCTCACGGGCGGCGCGGCGGAAGGGGCCTGAGCGGCCGGATCTGTTGCGTTCATGGTGCCCCCCACGCTACCCGGAGCGTCCCCGCGCGAGCCGCCCGCGTCCGGGTCGTGGGACACCCGGCGGACACCCCAGCAGGTCCGCGAGCGGTAGCCGGGCGGTCACAGAACCGTGTACCGGGTTTCGGACAGACCGACCCGGCTGGAATGATTCCCCCCGTCAGATGCAACATCCTGGGGGACCGGAGAGCGGGGCGGGCGGAGAGTTGCCGCAACTCGTACTAGAAATCGACGGCCGGCAGCGGGTACTCGAACCCGGCCGTGCCTACACCATCGGGCGTGACCCGGCGTCGGACTTCCTGTTCGACGACGCCAGGGTCTCCTGGCGGCACGCCACCATCAGCTTCGACGGGGCGAGCTGGCAGTTCACCGACCACGGCTCGACCAACGGCACCTTCGTGGCCGGCGCCCGGGTCGAGCAGAGCGCCCTGCACCCCGGCACCGTGGTGCACCTCGGCAACGGGCAGAACGGCCCCCGGCTGGCCTTCACCGCTCCCGCCGCCGCGCCCGCGCAGCCCGGACCGCTGCACGAGGCCGTCACCAGCCGGGCCCCCGGGCCGCAGGCGCAGCCGCCGTACCAGCAGCAGCCCGTCGGCCAGCCGCCGGTCGGTCAGCCGCCGGTCGGACCCGGCCCGGCCGCCCGGCCCGGCCAGTGGCAGCAGCCGGCCGAGCAGCCGATCCCGCAGGGCTGGGACGCACCCACCCCGCGGCCCGGCTTCCCGCAGCAGCAGAGCTTCCCGCCGCCGCAGCAGCAGGCCCCTCACCCGCAGCAGGGCTTCCCGCAGCAACAGGGCTTCCCGCCGCAGCAGCAGCCCGTCCCGCAGCCGCCGTTCCCGCACCAGCAGCAGGCCGCGCAGCAGCAGTTCCCGCCGCCGCAGCAGTTCCAGCAGCCGCAGCCGCCCGTGCAGCAGCACCCGGCGGCCCCGCAGCAGGCCGGGCCGGCCGGCGGGCTCGGCAACCCGACCATGGTCCGCAGCCTGAGCGGCGGGCGGACCATCCGGATCGGCCGCGCCCTCGACAACGACATCGTGGTCTCCGACCTCCAGGTCTCCCGGCACCACGCGGAACTGCGCCAACTGCCGGACAGCCGCTGGGAGATCGTCGACCTCGGCAGCCACAACGGGATCTTCCTGAACGGCCAGCCGACCCGTCGCCAGCTGATGGGCCCGCAGGACCGGCTGACCGTCGGCCACTCCTCCTTCGTGCTGGTCGGCGACCAGCTGCAGGAGTTCGTCGACAACGGCGCCGTCACCTTCTCCGCCCACCACCTGACCGTCGAGGTCGACTTCAAGGGCGGCAAGAAGACCCTGCTCGGCGACGTCTCGTTCTCCGTCCCGGAGAAGTCCCTGGTCGCGGTGATCGGCCCGTCCGGCTCCGGCAAGTCCACCCTGCTGCGCGCCCTCACCGGCTACCGGCCCGCCGACCGCGGCGACGTGCTGTACGACGGCCGCAACCTGTACCGGCAGTTCGCCGAACTGCGCTCCCGGATCGGCCTGGTGCCGCAGTCCGAGATCCTGCACAAGGAACTCACCGTCCGCACCGCCCTCAAGTACGCGGCCCGGCTGCGCTTCCCCGGCGACACCGAGGCCGCCGAGCGCGACCGCCGGATCGACGAGGTGCTGTACGAACTGCGCCTCGACAAGCGCGCCGACAACCGCATCACCGCTCTCTCCGGCGGCCAGCAGAAGCGCGTCTCGGTGGCGCTGGAGCTGCTCACCAAGCCCTCGCTGATCTTCCTGGACGAGCCGACCTCCGGCCTCGACCCGGGCATGGACCGCGAGGTCATGCAGACCCTGCGCGGCCTCGCCGACGACGGCCGCACCGTCCTGGTCGTCACCCACTCGGTGGCCGAACTCGCGCTCTGCGACCGCCTGTTGGTGATGGCCCCCGGCGGCTCGGTGGCCTACTTCGGCCCGCCCGCGGAGGCCCTGCACTTCTTCGGCTACGAGACCTGGGCCGACGTCTTCCAGGCGTTCGAGAACTTCCCCGACCACGACTGGGCCGGCCGCTACCGCAACTCGGTGCACCACCAGAAGTACTCGGCCAACGTGGACGCCGCCGTCACCCAGGCCCAGCCCAACGCGCTCACCCAGCTGCGCCCGCCCAAGGCGCAGAGCTGGGGCTCGCAGCTGTGGACGCTGATCCGCCGCTACCTGGCGGTGATCGCCTCCGACAAGGGCTTCATCGCGCTGTCACTGATCCTGCCACTGGTACTCGGCGCGGTCTCCGCGGTGATCCCCGACAAGTGCGGCCTGGCGCCGTGCAACAACGCGGCCGGCCGCAACGACGTCGCCCGCCTGATCCTGATGGTCGTCGCGTTCTCCGCCTGCCTGTCCGGCTCGGCGAACTCGGTCCGCGAACTCATCAAGGAACGCGCGATCTACGAACGGGAACGCGCCACCGGCCTGTCCCGGTCCGCGTACCTGGCCTCGAAGTTCATCGTGCTCGGCGCGATCAGCTTCCTGCAGGGCGGCATCATCTCCGCGATCGCGTTCAAGGTCCGCAAGCTCCCCGCCGAGGGCCTGGTCTTCAAGCACCTCCCCGCGGTCGAGATGTCCATCGGCGTGATCCTGCTCAGCTTCACCTCGATGATGGTCGGCCTGGCGATCTCCTCGCTGGTCAAGACCTCCGAGAAGACCATGCCGCTGCTGGTCATGTTCGCCATCGTCCAGATGGTCTTCACCGGCGCGATCTTCCAGCTGTTCGACAAGCCCGGCCTGGAGCAGCTCGGCTGGCTGATGCCCGCCCGCTGGGGCGTCGCCGCCAGCGGCAACACGCTCGACCTCGCCCACATCTCACCCGTGGTCGTGGCCAAGCCCCCGGAGACCGCCCCGCTCGACAAGCTCTGGGACCACTCCGCCGGCATCATGTTCCTCAACTGGACCGTCATGATCCTCATCTCGGTCGGCCTGGCCTTCGCCATCCAGCGCTTCCAGAAGCGCCACGAGCCCGAGGTCATGCAGAAGGGCTGACCACTCGCACGTCGCGCACAAGGGCCGGGGAAGCACGTTTCCCCGGCCCTTCGACGTAGGTCCCCCGCCCGAGGCGTAGGCCGTGAGCGCGGCGGTAGCGTGGCGCCATGGAGAGTCCCGGGTGCGATCCCTCGCTGGAGGGGATCGAGGCGGTCAGTGCGGCCGTGCTGGCGATGAGCCGACCGCTCGAGGTGCGCGAGGTGCTGCGCCGGATCACCGCCTCGGCGCGCACCCTGCTGGGCGCCGAGTACGCCGCGCTCGGCGTGCCGGACGACCACGGCGGGTTCGCGCAGTTCGTGGTCGACGGCGTCAGCGACGAGACGTGGCGGGCGATCGGCCCGCTGCCGCGTCAGCACGGCGTGCTCGCCTCGATGCTGCACGACCGCGAACCCACCCGGCTGAAGGACGTCCGCACCGCGCCCGCGTTCGGCGGCTGGCCGGAGGCCCACCCGGCCATGACGGACTTCCTCGGCATGCCGATCATGGACGGGGACGAGGTGGCCGGCGCCCTGTTCCTGGCCAACAAGCCCGGCGGCTTCACCGAGCACGACGAGGCGCTGCTGCGGATCCTGGTCGCCCACGCCGCGCTCGCCCTCGGCAACGCCCGGCTGTACGAACGCAGCCGCGAACTCACGCTGTCCGGCGAACGCGCCAGGATCGCCCACGACCTGCACGACGCCGTCTCGCAGAAGCTCTTCTCGCTGCGCCTCACCGCCCGTGCCGCTGCCAAACTCGTCGACCGCGCCCCGGCCCGGGCCCGCGACCACCTCGCCGAGGTCGCCCGGCTGGCCGCCGAGGCCGCCGACGAACTCCGCGCCGTGGTGATCGAGTTGCGCCCCGCCGCGCTGGAGGAGGACGGCCTGGTCGCCACCCTCGCCTCGCAGATCCAGGTGCTCGACCGGGCGCACAGCGCCACCGTGAACTTCACCGCCACCGGCGTGCGCGCGCTGCCGGCCGGTCAGGAGTCGGCGGTGCTGCGGGTCGCCCAGGAGGCGCTGCACAACGCGCTGCGGCACGCCCAGGCGAAGACCGTCACCGTGACCCTGACCGGCACCCCCGGTCGCGGCGTCCGGCTGACGGTCGCCGACGACGGCCGCGGCTTCGATCCCGAATCCGTTCGCCGGGCCGGCCGCCACCTGGGCCTGGTGTCGATGCGTGACCGGGCCGCTGCGGTCGGCGGCCGACTGTCCTTGGAGTCCGCCCCTGGCCGGGGCACCCTGGTCGAACTGGAGGTCCCCGGTGCCTGACACCACGTCACCGATCCGCGTCCTGCTGGTGGACGACCACCAGGTGGTCCGGCGCGGTCTGCGCACCTTCCTGGAGGTGCAGGACGACATCGAGGTGGTCGGCGAGGCCGCCGACGGTGCGGAAGCCGTCGAACGGGCCGGCGAGCTCGCCCCCGACGTGGTGCTGATGGACGTCAAGATGCCCCGGGTGGACGGCATCGAGGCACTGCGGCTGCTGCGCGAACAGGACAACCCCGCCAAGGTGCTGATCGTCACCAGCTTCACCGAGCACCGCACCATGGTCCCCGCCCTGCGGGCCGGCGCGGCCGGCTACGTGTACAAGGACGTCGACCCGGAGGCGCTGGCCGGGGCGATCCGCTCGGTGCACGCCGGCCACGTCCTGCTCCAGCCCGAACTCGCCGCCGCGCTGCTCGTCGAGGACGTCCCCGCGCCCGCGCAGGGCCGCGGCGGCAGCCTCACCGACCGCGAGCGCGAGGTGCTCTCGCACCTCGCCGACGGCCGCTCCAACCGGGAGATCGCCCGCGCGCTCCACCTGTCCGAGAAGACCGTGAAGACCCACGTCAGCAACATCCTGATGAAGCTGGACGTCGCCGACCGCACCCAGGCCGCGCTCTGGGCGGTGCGCAACCAGGGCTGAGGACCCGCTCAGCCCCGTTCGTCCACGATCGCGTTGTACGCCGCGACCTGGGCCCGCCTGGCGGTGCGGTCCAGCGGGGCGAGGATCTCCCGGCGGGCCGTCATCTCGGAGGCGGAGACGGCCGCGCCGTGGCCGCCCGCGGCGATCCCCAGCAGCGCCGACACCTGCCGGGCCGACTCCAGCACCCGCACCGCGCGCTGCGGGTAGCCCGGCGCGAGCAGCTTCTGGTGGCCGCGGCGGCGGAACCCCTCCAGGGCGCGCAGCGTCTGCGGCCCGGCCCCGGCCACGTCCAGCCGGGTCAGCATGACGGTGGCCTGCCGCAGGCCGTCCTGGAGTTCGCGCTCCGCCTCGTCCAGCGAGGGCACGTCCGCGGGCAGCGCGTCGTTGACCGGCAGGCACT
Organism: Kitasatospora sp. NPDC051984; assembly: GCF_044593455.1. Classification (NCBI taxonomy): domain Bacteria; kingdom Bacillati; phylum Actinomycetota; class Actinomycetes; order Kitasatosporales; family Streptomycetaceae; genus Kitasatospora; species Kitasatospora sp. NPDC051984. The sequence continues at coordinate 8,783 of NZ_JBIUCB010000009.1, read as the reverse complement.
GCCACAGCACCCGCACGCCCTGGTCGCCCTCCGGGCCGTACACCTCGACCTCCGGCACCAGCCCGTACGGGACGCCCACCGCGAGGACGGCCTCCTGGGCGCCCATCGCCAGCGCGTTGAAGGCCGGCGGCCCGGTCAGCCCGAGCGGGTGCCCGGCCACCGGCAGCGCCAGCCGCAGGCCCTTCGCGCCCAGCACGCGCAGCTTCCCCAGCGCCCAGGTGAGGCCGTGCAGCGAGTCCGGCGGTTCGCCGGGAAGGCCGGTCACCCGGTGGGCGTCGTCGTCGCCCTGGACGGCGGTGGCGGCGTCGTCGGGGGAGCAGGCACCGGCCAGCAGCGCGTTGCCCCAGGCGGTGAGTCGTCCCGAACGAGGCTCTTGGTACGGATTGTCGGCAGGAGTCGCGAGCATCGGACCAGCCTACGGACAACCGGGCGGGGCGGGTGGCGTAGGTTTGGCCTGACACAGGTTGGACCGCACCCCGAGGACCTTCGCGCAGGTTCCACGGACGGCCGGATTCTTGCATTTGGGGAAGGCGTAGGCATGAGCGACGTGCTGGAGCTGGTGGACGTTTCCGTGGTCCGGGAGGGGCGCGCACTCGTCGATCACGTGTCCTGGACGGTCAAGGAGGGCGAGCGCTGGGTGGTGCTCGGCCCCAACGGCGCGGGCAAGACGACGCTGCTCCAGATCGCCGGCGCCTACCTGTTCCCGAGCTCGGGCCAGGCCGTCGTGCTCGGCGAGAAGCTCGACCAGATCGACGTGTTCGAGCAGCGCGCCCGGATCGGTCTGGCCAGCGCCGCCATGTTCGACAAGCTGCCGGGCAACCAGACCGTGCTGGAGTCGGTGCTGACCGCCGCCTGGGGCCTGACCGTGCACGGCAAGGAGACCTACGAGAAGCCCGACGAGGCCCGCGCCCTTGCGCTGCTCGACCGGCTCGGCATGGCCGGCTTCACCGACCGCAAGTTCGGCACCCTCTCCGAGGGCGAGCGCAAGCGCACCCTGATCGCCCGCGCCCTGATGACCGACCCCGAACTGCTGCTGCTGGACGAGCCCGCCGCCGGCCTCGACCTCGGCGGCCGCGAGGACCTGGTGCGCCGCCTCGCCGCGCTCGCCCAGGACGAGTTCGCGCCGTCCATGGTGATGGTCACCCACCACGTGGAGGAGATCGTCCCCGGCATGACCCACGTGCTGATGATCCGTCAAGGCAAGATCATGACGGCCGGGCCGATCGGGACCACCCTCACCGCCCGCAACCTCTCGCACTGCTTCGGCCTGCCGCTGACCCTGGAGCAGCGCGGCGACCGCTGGACCGCGCAGGGCCTGCCGCTCGGCTGACGGCCGGATCCGCTACGCAAGGGGAACCGGTCGCACACCTGGCCGGTTTCCGCACCCCCAGCTGCGGGAAGCTACGCCTGAAGAGGTCGAACTTCCCTAGGATGGACGCGTGGACGGCTGGATCTGGTGGCTGCTGCTCGCAGTGGGCCTGGGCATTCCGCTGGTGGCGACCGCGATGCCCGAATTCGCCATGTTCGCGGTCGGCGCCGGGGCGGCCGCCCTGACGGCCGGCCTGGGCGGCGGTGTGGTCCCGCAGTTCCTGGTGTTCGTCGGAGTGTCGGCGGCGCTTCTGGTGTTCGTACGCCCGATCGCCTACCGCCAGCTGAAGCAGGGCCCGGGCTATCGCACGGGCGTGGAGGCGCTGACGGGCGCCACCGCAGTCGTACAGGAAACAGTCGACGGAGGGGAGGGCGGCCGGATCAAGCTCAACGGCGAGATCTGGTCCGCCCGGGCGCTCCACCCGGGCTCGGTCTTCGAGCCCGGCCAGCAGGTCGACGTCGTCGAAATCCAGGGCGCGACCGCCCTGGTCGTCTAGGGGAGAAGCGTTGGAACCCGTCCTCATCGTGCTGATCGTCCTGGTCGTGGTGGCCTTCATCGCCCTGATCAAGACGATCCAGGTGATTCCGCAGGCCAGCGCCGCGATCGTGGAGCGCTTCGGCCGTTACACCCGCACCCTCAGCGCCGGCCTGAACATCGTGGTGCCGTTCATCGACACCATCCGCAACCGGATCGACCTGCGTGAACAGGTCGTCCCGTTCCCGCCGCAGCCGGTCATCACCTCGGACAACCTGGTCGTCAACATCGACACCGTCATCTACTACCAGGTGACCGACCCGCGGGCCGCGACCTACGAGGTGGCCAGCTACATCCAGGCCATCGAGCAGCTCACCGTCACCACGCTGCGCAACATCATCGGCTCCATGGACCTGGAGTCCACCCTGACCTCCCGCGAGGTCATCAACGCCGGTCTGCGCGGCGTCCTCGACGAGGCCACCGGCCGCTGGGGCATCCGGGTCAACCGGGTCGAGCTCAAGGCCATCGAGCCGCCGACCTCCATCCAGGACTCGATGGAGAAGCAGATGCGCGCCGACCGTGACAAGCGCGCCGCCATCCTCACCGCCGAAGGCGCCCGGCAGGCCCAGATCCTGCGCGCCGAAGGTGAGAAGCAGGCCGCCGTCCTCCAGGCCGAAGGTGAGGCCCAGGCCGCGGTGCTGAAGGCCGACGGTGAGGCCGCCGCGATCCGAACGGTCTTCGAGGCCATCCACGAGGGCGACGCCGACCAGAAGCTGCTCGCCTACCAGTACCTGCAGACCCTGCCCGAGCTCGCCAAGGGCGACGCCAACAAGCTGTGGATCATCCCCAGCGAGGTCGGCGACGCGCTCAAGGGCCTCGGCGGCGCGTTCCAGGGCGCCACCGGCGGCGGCAAGGGAGGCCCCGAGGCCACCGCCGTCACCCCGGCCGCCGCCCGCGTCCCCGTCGACCCGGCCAGCGCCCCGCGCCCCGTGGACACCGACAAGACGCTCCGCCCCCGGGTCGAGCCCACCCGCGAGTACCCGAAGTTCGACGAGTAGTCAGCCGCGCTCCGCAGGCCCCGCCCGATCCAACGGGCGGGGCCTGCGCGCGTGTTGGGGCCGGATCGCGATTCGGACACCCTCTGGCGGAACGCCGAACCGCTCCGGCATGATCAACCGGCCCGACAGCAGCCAACGAGGGGAAAGCGGATGACACTGTGGGAGGCGCTCGCCGTCCTGCTCGCCGGAACCGCCGCCGGCACCATCAACGCCATCGTCGGCTCCGGCACCCTGATCACCTTCCCCGTGCTGCTCGCCATCGGCCTGCCACCCGTCACCGCCAACGTCTCCAACACCCTCGGCCTCGCCCCCGGCTCGCTCGCCGGCGCGATCGGCTACCGCGCCGAACTCGCCGGCCAGGGCCGCCGCCTGCTCCGCTACGGCGCCGCCTCGCTGACCGGCGGACTCATCGGCGCAGCGCTGCTGATCGTGGCCCCCGGCGCCTTCGACGCCGTCGTCCCCGTGCTCATCCTCACCGCCCTCGTCCTGGTCGTCCTGCAACCCCGGGTCGCCCGCGCGATGGCCGCCCGCCGCGCCGCCGGCACCCTGCCGCCCGCCACCGACGGCGGACCACTGCTGCTCCTGCTGATCGCCCTCACCGGCGTCTACGGCGGCTACTTCGGCGCCGCCCAGGGCGTCCTGCTGCTCGCCCTGATGGGCATGCTGCTCCCCGACACCCTGCAGACGATCAACGGCATCAAGAACGTCCTCGCGCTGATCGTCAACGGCGTCGCCGCGATCTTCTTCGTCCTCACCTCCACCGTCGACTGGACCGCCGCCGGCCTGATCGCCGTCGGCTCCACCCTCGGCGGCATGCTCGGCGCCAAGGTCGGCCGCCGCCTCCCGCCGGTCGCGCTGCGCACCCTGATCGTCCTGGTCGGACTCACCGCCGTCACCAAGCTGCTGTTCTTCTGAGCTCCCCCTAGGCTCGGCCCGACAGCCACTTGGACGGAGATTCGCACTATGAGCCGCACCCGCCTCAGCGAGGACCAGATCACCGCCGCCCTCGCCGACCTTCCGCACTGGACCCGCACCGGCGAGGCCCTCACCCGCACCGCCGAGACCGCGAGCTTCCCCACCGCGATCAAGGTCGTCGACGCCGTCGCCGAGCAGGCCGAGGCGCTCGACCACCACCCCGACATCGACATCCGCTGGCGCACCCTCACCTTCGTCCTCAGCACCCACAGCGCGGGCGGCCTGACCGGCCTCGACTTCACCCTCGCCCACCTGATCGACCAGGCCCTCGACACCACCTCCTGACCCACCGTCCCGTCCCCGGGCAAAGCCCCGGCCAAAACCCGTCCGCCGGGCGTGAGATGCTGGCTGCTTGCCAGACCGCAGTCGGGACGGACGGAACGCATGGCTCAGGAACCCTCCACGACCCCCGGGTACGACCAGCAGCAGCCCTGGTACCCGCAGCCGCAGCCGTCCTACGGCGAGCAGCAGGCGTACGGGCAGCAGCCGGTCCACGGCGAGCAGCCGGCCTACACCGAGCAGCAGCAGGCCTACGGCGGCTACCCGCAGCCCGGGGGACAGCTGGACGCGGCCGCCCAGGAGCAGCTCTACGGCCGGCCCGACCAGGCGTACCAGCCGCAGGGCTACGACCAGGCGTACGGCCAGCAGGGCTACCCCGAGGGCTACGTCGACCAGCAGACGTACGGTCAGCAGCAGCTCTACGCAGGGCAGCAGCAGGACTTCGGCGGCTACCAGCAGCCCGGCGTGTACGCCGACCCGGCCGCCCAGCAGCCCGGCGCCTACGGTGACCCGGCCGACCCGTTCACGCAGCAGGAGACTCCGGCGCCGGGCGCGTTCGACGAACCCGCCGCCGAGCGCGGTCCGGTCGCCGCCAGCGACTACCCGCAGACCAGCGCCGCCGACCCGTTCGCTCCCGGCGCCGACGGCACGTCAACTCCGCCGATGCACGCAGCCGATGACGCCGAGCCGCCGGCCGGCGGACTGGCCTCCCGGGCCCGCGCCGCCGTCACCGCCGGCCCGGGCGCGCCCAGCAAGCGCGGCCTCGCCATCCGGATAGGCGCCGGCGTCGCCGCGCTCGCCGTGCTGGCCACCGCGGCCGTGCTGGCCACCTCCGACAGCGACAGCGGCAAGTCCGGCGCCGGCAAGGGCACCCAGGGCACCACCCAGAACATCGCGGTCGCCCACACCAAGGCCTGGACCGCCAACACCGATCCGGCCGCCGCCGGAGCCCAGGGCGCCGACGACACCCTGGTCGGCAGCTGGCTGCTCGCCGACGCCGTGGTCCGCGCCGACGCCACCGGCGTGCACGCCTACAACCTCGCCGACGGCAAGCCCACCTGGACGCTCGCCCCGCCCGCCGACGGAGCCGTCCCCTGCGGACTGTCCCCGAGCGTCAACTCCGGCGGCATCGGCGCCGTGGTCTACCGACCCGCCGCCGACCCGAAGAGCCCGTGCAGTACCGCCGCCGCCGTCGACACCAAGGCCGGGAAGATCACCTGGTCCAAGACGCTGTCCGACGCCAAGGAGAAGTACGCCGCCCACGTCGCCGTCACCGACGACAAGGTGATCGCGGTCGGCTACGACAAGGCCGCCGCCTGGGCCGCCAACGACGGCTCCGAAGCCTGGCAGTACACCGGCCAGGGCAAGTTCTGCACCCTCTCCGGCAGCGCCGGCCCCACCACCGTCCTGCTGCACAGCCGCTGCGCCGACTCCACCCCCGGTGACCAGGCCGTCGCGCTGAACGTCTCCGACGGCAAGGTGAAGTACTGGCGGGGCCTCAACAACCAGCCCACGACCGTCACCGTGCTCTCCGCCGAGCCCGCCGTGGTGCTCACCACCGGCAGCCAGCCCGCCGACGACCGGGTCTTCGCCTGGGGCGCCAACGGCGACCCCGGCGTCGAGATCCAGCTCGGCGTCGAGGGCGGCGGCCGCCTGGACGTCGCCCGCGGCAGCTTCGCCGCCGTCCCCGGCGTCCACTTCCAGGGCAGCACCATGTTCGCCGCGGTCGTCCCCGACGGCGGTGGCAACCCCACCGCGATCACCGCCTACGACCTCGGCACCGGCAAGCAGCAGTGGCGCACCCCCATCGCCGAGAAGGGCAAGGCGCACCCCGCCGGCGTCGACAACAGCGGCCTGCTGGTCGCCGTGGACGAGCGCGCCGACCAGCCCGCCCACCTCAGCCGCTTCGCGGTGGCCGGCGGCCAGGAGACCCAGGGCGGCGCCTTCCCGCAGGGCACCGGCTCGCTGCTCTCGGCGGGCCGGGTGTTCACCACCTCCGGGCACGTGGTCGCCGTTCCCGAGCACGCCGCCAACTTCGGTATCGCGACCGGCTTCACCAGCAAGAGCTGACCCGCAGCCGGTCTTTCGCCCGCATGCCGACGGGCCCGACCTGTCCCCTGATCAGGTCGGGCCCGTCGGCATTTCACGCGCCCGCAGGCAGCCAGGCGGCCAGCTCTCCGAGCTCACCCGCCCGCAGCCCGAGCGCGAGCATCAACGTCGCCTCCGGCGTCGGTTCGAACGGCCGCCGCAGCAGCCGCATCCCTGCCTGCTCCGGCGTCCGGTCCGCCTTGTGCTGGTTGTCCTCCGCGCAGGCCGCCACGGTGTTCAGCCAGCTGTCCGCACCGCCGCGCGACCGGGGCACCAGGTGGTCCACGGTGGTGGCCCGCCGCCCGCAGTACGCGCACCGGTGCTGGTCCCGCGCCAGCACACCCCGCCTCGACCACGGAGCCTGTTGTCGGAACGGCACCCGCACGTACCTGGTCAGCCGGATCACCCGCGGCACCGGCACCTGAACCCCCGAGCCGCGCACCACCCGCAGTGGATGGGCCTGCTCGACCACCGCCTTGTCCTGCAGGACCAGCACCACCGCACGGCGCAGTGGCACCGTGGTCAGCGGTTCGTAGCTCGCGTTCAGGACAAGGGTGTTGCGCATGACGGGCCACCTCCGGTGCTCGCGGCCGCCGGTCGGCGGTGGCACAACTGTGGCCGCCCGCCACGTCTCGAACAACGGAATTTCCGTCCCGCCCGGTGACCTGTCCCCGAACCTCCGGGTCACGACCGCGTAGGCTCTACCCCGCTGGAACTGTCCAGGCGCGCAGCCCACCAGGGCCGCACCGCGCCGGACCCACGACCGAAGGAGACGCGGACCGTGACCGACATCGTCGACGAGCTCCAGTGGCGAGGGCTGATCGCCCTGTCCACTGACGAGGACGCACTGCGCAAGGCGTTCGCGGACGGCCCGGTCACGTTCTATTGCGGCTTCGACCCGACCGCGCCCAGCCTGCACCTCGGCAACCTGGTCCAGATCCTGACCATGCGCCGCATCCAGCAGGCCGGAAACCTCCCGCTCGGCCTGGTCGGCGGCGCCACCGGCCTGATCGGCGACCCCAAGCCCACCGCCGAGCGCGTCCTCAACGACCCCGAGACGGTGGCCGGCTGGGTCGAGCGCCTGCGCGGCCAGATCTCCCGCTTCCTCGACTTCGAGGGCCAGTACGCCGCGCGCATGGTCAACAACCTGGACTGGACGTCCGGCATGTCGGCGATCAGCCTGCTGCGCGACGTCGGCAAGTACTTCCGGGTCAACAACATGATCGCCAAGGAAGCGGTGGCCCGCCGCCTCAACTCCGACGCGGGCATCAGCTACACCGAGTTCAGCTACCAGATCCTGCAGGGCATGGACTACCTGGAGCTCAACCGCCGCTACGGCTGCACCCTGCAGACCGGCGGCAGCGACCAGTGGGGCAACCTCACCGCCGGCACCGACCTGATCCGCAAGGCCGAGAGCCGCTCCGTGCACGCCCTCGCCACCCCGCTGATCACCAAGGCCGACGGCACCAAGTTCGGCAAGACCGAGTCCGGCACGGTCTGGCTCGACCCCGAACTCACCACCCCCTACGCCTTCTACCAGTTCTGGCTGAACGCGGACGACCGGGACGTCGCCAAGTTCCTGCGCATCTTCTCCTTCCGCTCCCGCGAGGAGATCGAGCAGCTGGAACGCGACACCGCAGAACGCCCCGCCGCCCGCCTCGCCCAGCGCGCCCTCGCCGAGGAACTCACCACCCTCGTCCACGGCGCCGAGCAGTACGAGCGCGCCGTGGCCGCCTCCAAGGCCCTGTTCGGCCAGGGCGACCTCGCCGACCTCGAACCCGCCACCCTGGCCGCCGCCCTCGCCGAGGTCCCCAAGGCCACCGTCACCGAACTGGGCCAGCTCGTCGACCTCCTGGTCGAATCCGGCCTGGCCCCCAGCCGCTCCGGTGCCCGCCGCACCATCAAGGAAGGCGGCGCCTACCTCAACAACGCCAAGGTCACCGACGAGGAGGCCGTCGCCACCACCGACGACCTGCTGCACGGCCGCTGGCTGGTCCTCCGCCGCGGAAAGCGGAACCTGGCCGCGGTCGAACTGGCCGGCGCCTGAGCGCTCCGCGGCAGGTGCTCTCCGGCTCCTTCGAGTAGTCGGATGGCCTGAAACAGACCGCAGTTGACCTGTGGCGCACACTTCGAGGGGCCGGATCCAGCCAGATCCGGCCCCTCGAGGTTTGACTCGTCCGTCCTAGTGACCTAACGTAGTCCGAGTCGCCTGAACCGGACGTGACCGGGAGGCGGCCCCCCAAACCCTCGCTGAGCGACCCGTCGCGCGCCCATTCGAAAATTCGAGTGGAAATGCGGAACGAATAACTCTGCTAGAGTTCGGGAGCGCCGAAAGGCAAAAGCGAATCGGATCGAATGAAACTCCGGAAAACGGGGCGGAAAACATCTGATAAGCTGGAAACACGAAAGAACGAAGTGCCCGGAGGGTCGGTCGGAAGGCCGCCTGAAGGAAGTGTCCGTTCCTTGAGAACTCAACAGCGTGCCAAAAGTCAACGCCAGATATGTTGACATCCCCGGCCAGCCGGTATCGGTTGGTTGGA
>NZ_JBIUCB010000008.1:142489-337810 GCF_044593455.1 Kitasatospora sp. NPDC051984 | reverse complement strand
AGCGGGGCCAGGCCCGCGTCCGCGACAAGGTTCGGCTCGTCGAACACGGCGGAGACGGCCGTCATGGCGTGAGAGGATTGCACTTCAGAGATGCCTTGCCGATTGTGCTGATGGAGCGTAGAGAACTCACATCATCGCAGGTCGCAGGGCATCTCTTCGTTCCGCTCCGCTCCAGCACCGACGGTCAACCGGTGGATTCGGGCTGAACGCTCCGGGAGGGCGGCGCAAGGGCCGCCCTCCCGGAGCGGGGCGTCAGCCGGGGATCCGCCGGATCCCGTTGCCCGCCGCCGAAACCTGCAGCGGGTCGGAGACGGACTTGACGGTCATGCTCGGGAACTGTCCGCCGTAGCCGACGGTGTTGAGCGCGACCACCCGGTAGCTGTACGAGTTCGTCGCCGCGGACGTCATGTCGACGAAGGTGCGGCTCTGGTGGACGTTGGGCTGGTCGAGCGGCGAGGCGATCGTCCCGACGTCGGTCCAGTTCGTGCCGTCGGTGGAGCGCTGGACGGTGAACGAGGTCTCGGTGATCGAGTTGTCCTGCCACTGGAGTTGGACCTTGGCGTTGCTGCCCTGGCCGACCACGGCGGCGCTCAGTCCGTCGGGTTTGGCCGGGGGCAGGGCGAGCGATTCGGGCCGCATCATGTCCATCTCCTCGTGGCTGAGGATGTGGCAGTGGATGACGTACTCCCAGCCGAAGTTGACCAGTTGGTTGGTGATGGCGTTGGTCGGGTTGCCCTGCGGGTCGGTGTTGTTGAACATCGAGGTGTCACCGGCGGGCATCGCCGGGTCCAACAGCCGTACCGAGTTGGGTACTTCGAAGGGCACGGTGGGCACCACGGGTCGCAGCGCGACGATGGTGTCCTCCAGTGGGCTCATCCGGACGGTGTCCTTCCAGCCGAGTTCGTTGGCGTCCGGCCGGATGATGATGTTGTCCCAGGTCACCCGGTTGAGCACTTGGACGTCGTAGAGGTGGAAGTGGATCGGATGGGTGTCGACGCCGTTGTGGGTGAACCGCCAGATCTGGGTGCCGTCGGCGGCGTTTCCGATCGGGGTGACCTTGACGTCTCCTCTTGGTAGCGAGGTGCCGTCGATCAGTTCGGTCTGTGGGTTGATGTAGGGGTACAGGGTGACGTTCTGGGCTCCTGGGGTGGGTGGTTGGGCTTCGACGCCGAGGGTGGCCTGCATGCGGCCGTAGGCGTCGAAGGTGGTGGAGTTCATCTCGTCGTGGATGGCCTTGGGTTGGAGTGGCAGGGTGGTTTTCGACGTCGGCGCTTTGAGCGTGTTGAAGTTGAACGCCGTGGTGTCGTTGACCCGGACCAGTCCGTCGCAGTTGTTCTGCGTCGAGTTCGCGGTGTTGCAGTTGCTGCCGGCGGAGAAGCTGGTGCCGTAGGCCGAGTTGTAGGCCGCCTGGCCGACGATCACCGGGTGCTGGCCGGATTCGAAGACGCCGGAGCCGTCCGCGTGGTGGCGGAAGGCGGCCTGGAGCTTCGACAGGTTGAACGCGGGGGCGGGGGCGGTGTTGGCGACGGTCACCTGCATGACGGTGCGGGTGTTGGGGCCGTAGCCGGGCATGATCTTCGGGGCGCCGGCCGGGGCGAGGTCGGGGGCGCCGGTGTAGTAGTCGTAGGAGGCGATCCGGGCCGGGTAGGCGGCGGGCGCGTCGTTGTAGAGGATCAGGGTCTTGCCCGCGAACTTCGCGAAGTCGACCAGCACGTCGGCCCGTTCGGCGGGGGCGAGGACGAGCGAGTGCTTGTCCACGTTGCCGACGTCGAAGCGGGTCGGGTCGGTGATCCAGGTGGTCGGCTGCTGTCCGTCGATGACGGCGGGGGCGGGCAGGAAGCCGCCCTCGCTGGCGATCTGGATCCAGCTCGGCCCGGCGGCCGCGTTGTGCGCGTCCTTCGGGGTGGGCGACACGTTGGGGTCGGTCTGGGCGGCCTTCAACTCGTCGGGGTTGAGGGCGACTTCGGTGGTGCCGTCACCCTGGTTCGGGTCGGCGGTGTACCACTGGAAGTTGAAGAACCGGTCGTTGGCGGCGTTGAGCATCCGCATCCGGTAGGTCTTCGGCTGGACGGTCAGCTTCGGGTAGGCGACGCCGTTGACGATGGGGGTGTCGTTGAACTGCTCCATGCCCATGGAGATGTTCGGGGTGCCGGGGATCTGTTCCGGCTCGCAGTAGGGCGCGGCCTGGTACTGCCAGGTGGTCGGGTCGTCCAGCTTGCAGTGCGGGTCGTGGTACGGGTTGGGGATCGGCCCGTACGTGGTGTTCCCGGCCGGCGGCCAGAACCACGGCCCGTACATCCAGCGGCCGTAGGCGCTCATGCCGCTGGGGTCGCCGGGGTTCTGCGCGGGCATGTAGACGTGGTGGTACCAGAAGCTGCCCTTTCCGCCCCAGCGTTTGGCGTCCCAGGTCGGGTCCTGGCCGTAGGTGACCCGGTCGCCGCCCGCGTCGAACTGGTCCTTGAGCTGGGCGTCGTCGGGCACGAAGGTGCGGTCCTGGACCAGCAGCGGAATGGTTGACGCGGCGTCGGGGATGGTGCCGCTGCTGATCAGCGCCTTCTCGGTGTCGTCGGTGATGGTGTAGCCGGCCGCTTCGCCCGCGTACACGTTCAGGCGGGTGATGCCGTAGGAGTGGTCGTGGTAGAACATCAGCCGCGCGCTCTGCTGGTTCGTGTAGTAGAACGTCGAGCAGCCGTCGTCGGCGGCGGCGCACAGGGTCGCGCCGGAGCCGTCCACCATGTCGGGCACGTTCTGCACGCCGACGCCCTGCGGCCAGTCGGTCTGCTCACCCGCGGGGGTGATCCACTGGTGCGGGGTGCCGTCGCTGATCCACGGGGTGATGCCGCCGTGCAGGTGCAGGTTGGCCCGGTTGTCCTTGTAGCAGCCGGACTTGGCGTTGGTGCAGGGCGGGTTGCGCACCTCGTCGGTGACGGTGGAGCTGTTGCCGGGGGCGGGCATCGTCATCGGGCCCATGCCGGCGCCCATGCCGGTACTGTCGACCGGCATGAACAGGTCGCCGGCGGCGCCGGTGGGCAGCAGGTTGCGGAACACCACCCGCACCGGCCGGTCCTTGGTGGCGGCGATCAGCGGGCCCATCCACTGCGGTGCGGCGACGCCGGTGTACGGCAGTTGTTGCCGGGTGCCGTCCATCAGCTCGTTGTACAGCGGGACCTTGCGGCCGGGCACCGCGTCGGTGGAGAGCTGGACGTAGCCGCGCACCAGGGTGGGCGGCAGGTCGGAGGAGAACCGGGTGCGGTACTGCACCAGGGCGATGACGTACTGGTCGGCCTGCTTGCCGCCGGTGGTGACGGTCTCCGGCACCGCCTCGGGAATGAACTTGGCCGCCGGGTCGGTGCTCGGGTCGGTCAGCTGCTGCACGTCCGGGCAGCCGGTGCCGTTCGCACCTGGGTTGCAGGTGACGGGCAGCTTGTCCTGGAACTTCTTGATGCCGGGCGTCAGGTAGCCGGCGCCGGGGCTGGTGACGCTGATCGAGCTGATCGCGCCGAGGTTGGTCACGGCGCTCGCCGAAGCCCCCGAACCGCCGTGGCCGGTCGGGTCGGTGACGGTGACGTCGGGCGTCGAGGCGTAGCCGGAGCCGGGCGTGTCGACGGTGAGGGCCAGCAGCTTCAGTCCGCTGCTCGCGGCGGCCGGGGTGGCGCCGGCGATCGGATCGGCGAGGGTGCCGTTGCGGATGGTGACGCCGGGCGCGGCGGTGTAGCCGCTGCCGGGGTCGTCGACGATCACCTTGGCGACGCCGCCGCCCGGGGTCAGGTCGGCCGGGTCGACGTGGCCCTTGGCCACCGTGCCGTCCGGCTGGGCGGGCAGGTCGAAGTCGACGGTCGGCATGGTGTAGCCCGCGCCGCTGTCGGTGACGTTCACGGCCGCCACGCCGCCGGACGCGGTGGCCGCGGCGCCGCTCCCGCCGCCGCCGGTGACGGCGACCTCGAAGCCGCCGTAGCCGCTGCCGCCCGCGCCGACCTTGTAGTCGACCACGCTGCGGGTCTGCTGGATGGCGGCGGTGGCGGTGGCGGCCGTGGTGCCGCCCTCGACGGTGACGGTGGTCGCGCCCTCGGCGTAGCCGTGGCCGGGCGTGGTCACCTCGATGCTCGCGATGCCACCGGTGCGCGGGTCGACGGTGGCGGTGGCCTCCGCGCCGCCGCCGCCTCCGGCCAGCGCGACCTGCGCGCCGAAGGAGTACGTCCGGTCCTGCGTGGCGTAGCGCTCCCAGCCGGGCGCGCCGACGGTGAGGGTGGCGTCCTTGGCGGGGGCGACTCCGGTCGCCGGGCTGGTGCTGTTGTCCGCGCCGGCCGGGTACACCAGGGTGTCGGCCGGGTGCTCGACGCCGGTGTCGACGGGGACGCCCTCGCCGTAGAAGGCGATCAGGTCGCCGGCCTGGACGGGCGTGTCCGGCATGTCGTACGTGGTGATCTCGCCGCCTGCGGTGCCCGCCGCGGGCACCGTGCGCAGTCCGCTGTCGGCGACCACCGTGTACGTGTCGGCGGTGCCGGTCGGGCGCAGCACGTAGCCGTGGAACAGGCCGCCCTCGGAGCTGCTGGGGCTGTTGCCCGGGGTGGTCTGGTTCCAGCTGCGGAAGTTCTTGAGGGTGCCGGCGGGCAGCGGGGTGCTCGTCAGGATGACGAACACCGGCCCGAGTTGGCCCTTCGGGGTGGCGTAGTCGGTGGCGTAGGCCCGGGCGGTCAGCGGGTTGCCCACGGCCACGGTGGTGACGTCGCTGCTGATGTGGACCTTGGCGCGGGAGACCGTGAGCGGGCTGTTCGCCCAGTTCGGCCAGGGGCCGAAGTAGTGCGGGACCTTGCTCTGGTCGGTCGGCCCGGACGGGCCGGCGGCGGCCGCCTGCTGGGTCTGGGCCGGGGGCAGTCCGAGCAGGGCCGCGACCACGGCCCAGACGCCGGCCATCGCGACGAGGTGCCGCCGCTTGCGGCCTGGCGGCCTCGTTGTCTGGCGCGTGAACACGCCGTTTCTCCTTCCGTCGGCACCCGGCCGCCGTCGCGCGGGTCCGTCCCTTCCGGCTCGGCGGGAGCGGCGGGTGCCACGGGGGTGTGCGGGCCGCGTCGCCGGCCGACCACGAGTTGCGGCGGATGCGGCCCCTAGTGTGGGGAGGGCCGCCGGGTGGGCCGGGGAAGATGACATTCCTGTCATGAAGCCGTCATGACGGCACATCAGCTCCGCAGCGCACACACAAAGTGCGATAATCATCCGCAACTTGGGCGCGATTGCCGCCCGGCGGGCGGGGGAGGCAGTACCGAGCATGGCACGACTGCTGGTCGTCGAGGACGAAGCCCGCCTGCGGGCCTACCTGACCCGCACCCTGAGCGCGGACGGCCACCTCGTCCACGGCGCCGCCACCGGCCCCGAAGCCGTCCAGCGCCTGCGCGACCAGGCGTACGACCTGGCCGTGCTCGACCTGATGCTGCCCGGCTTCGACGGCTTCGAAGTGATGCGCCAGACCTTCGAACTACGCCCCGAACAGCGCGTGTTGGTGCTGTCCGCCGTGGTCGACGTGGCCACCCGGGTGCGCTGCCTGCGGATCGGCGCCGTCGACTTCCTCGGCAAACCCTTCGCCACCGCCGAACTGGTCGAACGCGTCCGCTCCCGGCTGCGCACCGCCCCCGCCGGCGCACCCCAGCGCTGGCTGCGGGTCGGCGACGTCGCGCTCGACCTCGAACGGCAGGCGCTCGGCATCGACGGGCGCCAGATCCCGCTCTCGCACCGGGAGTTCATGCTGCTCGGCCACCTGATGCGGCAGGCCGGACAGGTGTGCAGCCGGCACGAACTGCTGGCCGGTGTCTGGGGTTACAGCGACGACCTGGCCAGCAACGTGGTCGACGTGACGGTCCGCCGGATCCGCGGCAAGGCGCCGCGGCCGATCATCGAGACGGTGCGCAACGTCGGGTACGCCTTCAGTGCCTGCTGACCGCACCGCGCGGAATCGCGCTCTCTTCGCGGGCTGGGTGCTGTTCGTCGCCTGCACCCAACTCGTGCTGCTGGTCGCGCCCGAGCTGGAGACGGTGGCGTTCCACCTGGTGTGGATCAGCATGTCCGTCGTCTACGGCTTCCAGGCCTGGTCCACCCGCCGGACGGCCGCGGTGCTCACCACCGTCACCCTGGTCACCGGCGGCACCATGGCCGGGTACGCCGCACACGGCCACCTCGGCTGGGACGAACTCGCCGAAGTCCCGCTGATGGCACTGGTGTTCCTCGCCATGGCCTGGCACGTCCGCCGCCGCGCCGCCGCCCTCGCCGAGGTCCGCGCCGCCGCCGAACGGGAGCGCCGCGCCCAGCAGGACAAGGAGCTGTTCGTCCGCACCTGCTCGCACGAGATGCGCACCCCGATCACCGTCGCCCGCTGCTACGCCGAACTCGTCCAGGGCGAACTGCCCGCCGGGGCCGGGCGGGAGGACCTCGACGTGGTCCTCGACGAACTCGACAAGCTCGCCCGCCTCTCCGGCCGGCTGCTGGTCCTCGCCGACGCCTACCACCCCGCCGAACCCGAGCACGGCCCCGTCGACCTCGACGCCCTGGTGCACCGCACCGTCCAGCGCTGGCGGCCCGCGACCGACCGCCACTGGCACCTGGAGGCGCCCGCCGTCCGCATCGAGGGCGACGAATCCCGCCTGGAGGCCGCCCTCGACGCCCTGGTCGAGAACGCCGTCAAGTACACCGCCCCCGGCGACGCCATCACCCTGCGCTGCCGCACCGGCCGGGACGGCGCCGAACTCGACGTCGAGGACACCGGCGTCGGCTTCGCCCACTCCCCCGCCACCGGCCTGTCCGGCACCGGCCTGGGCCTGGCCATCGTCCGCGCCGTCCTCGACGCGCACGCCGGCGACCTCACCATCTCCCCCGCCCCGCACGGCGGTTCCCTGCTCCGCCTGCGCTTCCCCGGCTGACCGGCCGCCGGGCACCGCCCTCAGGACCCGGTGGCGAGGACGATCCGCAGGGTGCGGATCTCGAACGGGCGGAGGGTGAGGACCGGCCCGGGCCGGTCGGCGGCGTGGACGGGCTCGGCGTCCGGCAGCGGCCGCTCCAGCAGGTCGGTCTCGGTGACGGTGCGCCAGGGGACGGAGACGGCCAGGGTGGTGCGGGCCCGGCCGCCATGGGCCTCGTAGAGGCGGACCACCAGGTCGCCGGACGCGTCGTCGGCGAGTTTGACGGCCTCGATCACCACGGCGTCGTCCGCGACGGAGACCAGCGGGGCCACCGCCGTACCACCGGGCACGGCCCGCTCCGCGAGGTTGAGGGCGTAGCCCTCGCGGACGGCGTCGGCGACCGAGGCGCCGAGCAGCAGGCCGTACCGCAGGCGGTGGGCGCCCTGGTCCGCGTCCGGGTCGGGAAAGCGCGGGGCGCGCAGCAGCGACAGCCGCACGGTCGTGGTGGTGCCACCGTCGGGGCGCACGTCGCGGGTGACGTCGTGGCCGTAGGTGGAGTCGTTGACCAGGGCCGCGCCCCAGCCCCGTTCGCCGACGTGCAGGAAGCGGTGGGCGCAGATCTCGAACCTGGCCGCGTCCCAGCTCGTGTTGGTGTGGGTGGGGCGCCGGACGTGGCCGAAAGGGATCTCCGCGGTGGAGTGGTCGGCCCGCACGTCCAGCGGGAAGGCCGCCTTGAGGATGCGTTCGCGCTCGTGCCAGTCGATCTCGGTGTCGATGTCGAGGCGCCGGGCACCCTCCCGCAGGGACAGCCGCTGCCGGATCCGCGAGCTGCCGAAGCTGCGGCGGACCTCGACGCCGCCGGGCACGGCCGTCACCTCGTCGGCCACGTCCAGGTCGCGGACGGTGTTGCGGTAGAACGCGTCGAGGTCCCAGGCGTCGTACTCGTTGGGGAAGTCCTGGTGGAGCTGGAGCAGGTTGGCCGCGGCGCCGGGCGGCAGGGCCTCGCGGCCGGCGGCCAGGTCGACGGCGGAGACCACCAGGCCGCGGGCGTCGACGGTGAACCGGACCAGCCCGTTGTCCAGCACCAGGCGGCCGTCGCCGTCCGGCACCGGGTCGACCTCGGGCGCCGGCTCCCCCGCGCGCGGCGCCGAGCCGAACGCGGGGACGCCGCCGCGGGCGTGCGGCGCGCCGTTGAAGACCACCGTGCCGTCCCCGGGACCGGCCAGCGCCCGCTGCGCCGCGTCGACGATCCCGGTCAGTTCGGCGTGGACGGCGGCGTACGTCTCCTCGGCCTGCCGGTGCACCCAGGCGATGGACGAGCCGGGCAGGATGTCGTGGAACTGGTGCAGCAGGACGGTCTTCCACAGCCGGTCGAGCGCCTCGTACGGGTACGGCAGGCCGCGGTGCACGGCGGCCGTGGCGGACCACAGTTCGGCCTCGCGCAGCAGGTGCTCGCTGCGCCGATTGCCCTGCTTGGTGCGCAACTGACTGGTCAGCGTGCCCCGGTGGAACTCCAGGTAGAGCTCGCCGAGCCACACCGGCGCGTCGGGGTACTCGGCGTGGGCGCGCGCGAAGAACGCGGCGGGCGGTTCGATCTCGACCCGCGGCGAGCCCTCCAGGTCGGCGAGCCGCTCGGCGCGGGCCAGCATCTCCCGGGTGGGCCCGCCGCCGCCGTCGCCGTACCCGAACGGCAGCAGCGACCGGTTGGCGGGCCCCTTGTCCTGGAAGTTGCGGACGGTGTGGGCGAGTTCGACGCCGGTCAGCTCGCCGTTGTAGGTGTCCGCGGGCGGGAAGTGGGTGAAGATCCGGGTGCCGTCGATGCCCTCCCACCAGAAGGTGTGGTGCGGGAACTTGTTGGTGGTGTTCCAGGAGATCTTCTGGGTGAGGAACCAGCGCACCCCGGCGAGTTTCAGCAGCTGCGGCATCGCCGCCTGGTAGCCGAAGGTGTCGGGCAGCCACAGCTCCTCGGTCTCGACGCCGAACTCCTGCGCGTAGAACCGTTTGCCGTGGACGAGTTGGCGGGCGAACGCCTCCCCGCCGGTGATGTTGGTGTCGGGTTCCACCCACAGGCTGCCCACCGGGAGGAACTGCCCGCTCGCGGCCTTCTCCCGGACCCGGGCGTAGAGCGCCGGGTGCTGCTCCTTCAGCCAGGCCAGCTGCTGCGCCTGGGACATCGCGAAGCGGAAGCCGGGGTGATGGTCCATCAGGTGGGTGACGTTCGAGACCGTCCGGGCGACCTTGCGGGCGGCCTCGCGCAGCGGCCACAGCCAGGCGGTGTCGATGTGGGCGTGCCCGACCGCGGAGATCCGGTGGGCGCCGGCGGTCGCGGGCGCGGCCAGGGCCGGGCGCAGGACGGCCCGGGCGGCGGCCGCGGTGGCCGGGACGTCCTGCACGTCCACGGCGTCCAGGGCCCGTTCGAGGGTGTGCAGGAGCTGCCAGCGTCGCTCCGCGCCCTCGGGCAGGGCGTGCATCAACTCGCCGAGCACGTCGAGGTCCTGGGCGAGCTCCCAGACCTCCCGGTCGAAGACGGTCAGCTCGGCCCGGCGCAGCCGGTAGAGCGGGTCGCCGTCGGCGGCCGCCGCGCCGGTCAGCCAGGCCGGCCGGTCCCCGGCCCGGGTCGGCGCGTGGTGCGCCTCGCCGGGCAGCGGCACGGTCGGGTTGGCGGCGGCCTCCACGTAGTACGTGAAGCGCTCGCCGCCGCTCGCCGGGTCGGCGACGGGGATCCAGGCGTTGCGCGGATTGAGCGCCTTCACCACGCTGCCGTCGGGGCGGTGCACCAGGCCCTCGGTGGAGAAACCGGGGCCGGTGACGTCGAAGCCCAGGTCGAGCACCGCCTCGATCCGCTGCCCCGCCCAGTGGGCGGGGACTTCGCCGCTGATCCGGAACCAGCTGGTCGACCAGGCCGGCCCCCACCGGTGCCCGACCGCGACGGGCCGGTACGGCGCGGCGATCGCCTGCGCGGCGGGCACCGGCTCTCCGGGGGCGTTCCAGATCTCCACCGTCAGCGGCAGCGCGCGGGCGTGGACGGCCGGGCGGACGCGCTGCGACAGGACGCGGGCGAGCCGCTGCTCGGTCAACCGCTGCTTGCTGTGCACGGGAGTGCTCCCTTCGTGGCGGGGCGGGGCGCGGGCATGGGCGTGGGCCGGTCAGTTCGGCGGACGGGTCAGTTCAGCGGGCGGCACAGCAGCGCGTCGGGCACGCCGCCGTGGTTCCACTTCCAGGTGTAGGCGACGCCCGCCAGGTACTCGTTGTCGGCGCACTGGCCCTTGTAGTAGCCGGGCGCCCAGTCGCTGGCCGCCGAACCGCCGGTGGCGGGCCGGTTGTCGCCGCTGTCGAACCACACGTTGCGCCCGGTCAGGGGCAGCGCGTTGGCGGCGGGCGCGCACAGCAGGGCGGACATCGCGTTGCGGTTGACGCTGTAGCCGACGGCGAAGGTGTTGTCCGGGCACTGGAGCTTGTTGTAGCCGCTCGCCCAGTCCCCGTGGGTGACGTAGCGCTCGTCGGTGACGGTCGTCCAGGCGCCGGCGCCCTTGGCGGGCCGGCCGGCGTCGGTGCACAGGCCGCGGCTGTCGCTGCGGCCGAGGCCGGCCAGGCGCTGGGTGTCGGGGCAGTTGCCCTTGCGGTTGCCGTAGGACCAGTCGGGCCCGGCCAGCATGGCGGCGGACAGGTTGGCGTCGTAGTGGTCGAGGTTGAGCATGTTCCAGCGCGGGCCGTCGGCGACCGGTCCGCTGCGGGCGGGGGCGCCGATCAGCTTGTTCCAGTCGGCGGCGCGCCAGTCGCCGGTGTCCATGACGCCGAGCCGGGTGCCGTCCGCCGCGTAGTTGACCATCGCCCAGTTGTCCTGCGGCGTGCCGGTGTTGTCGCTCCAGCCGACCAGCGGCCAGATCGCGAAGTCGGTGTCGTTGCGCACCAGGAT
The DNA here is from genome assembly GCF_044593455.1 of Kitasatospora sp. NPDC051984. Taxonomy (NCBI): domain Bacteria; kingdom Bacillati; phylum Actinomycetota; class Actinomycetes; order Kitasatosporales; family Streptomycetaceae; genus Kitasatospora; species Kitasatospora sp. NPDC051984. The sequence goes on along the minus strand of NZ_JBIUCB010000008.1, from coordinate 327,007 downwards.
GTCGGTGAAGTTGTCGAACCAGGCGCGTTCGCGGGCGTCGGCGGGGCCGCGGCCGGCGGCGCCGAACTCGCTGATCCACACCGGTGCGGTGAAGTGCTGGCCGGTGCGGGTGACGAACAGCGCCTCGTCGTCGACCGCCTGGGCGAGCTGGTCGGGGGTGAGTTCCTCGTAGCGCGCGTCGTGGGTCTCGCCGGTGCCGGTGGCGCCGGTGTGCCTGGGGCCGGTGTAGCCGTAGAAGTGCGCGGAGTAGACGAGTTTGTCGGAGCGGATCAGGGTGTTGGACAGGGTGGCGACGGGGGTGAGCATCGGGCGCCAGTGCGGGGTCAGGTCGGTCGGGATGCCCTGCCAGTTGATGCCTTCCATGACGATCAGCAGGTCGGGGTCGGCCTGCAGGATCCGGTTGCCGGCGTCCTCCAGCGCCTGGTTGAGGTCGTGGTCGTCGCCCCAGCCCCAGTTGGCGTCGTTCCAGGTGTCGCGGCGGACCTCGTTGCGCAGGTCGGCGCCGACCACCCGCTTGTTGTCCCGGTACCGCTTGGCCAGGAACACCCAGTCGTCGATCCACTGCTGGGTGGACTGCCCGCTGTTCCAGCGTTCGTTGCCGTCCAGGCCGCAGCAGAACCGGTAGCTGGTGGTGTGGTTGTTGAGGATCACCGCGAAGCCGTCCGCGGTCAGCGCCGCGACCACGGCGTCCATCACCTGCAGCGGCGTCTTGCCCCTGAGCTGCGGGTTGGCCGCGACGGCCGAGTCCGGGACGGCGGTGGTGTCGTGGACGAGCGCGTTGGCGAACGGCAGCCGGATGCTGTTCAGGCCCATGGTGTGGAAGTCGGCCAGGATTCGGGCGATCGGAGTCCGGTCCAGGCCCAGCGGAATGTTGTTCGACATCTGCCGGGCCTGGTGGTTCGCCGGGTCGCGGACGTCGCCGCTGCCCTGCCAAGTGCCTTGGGCTCCAGCCCAGTTGCCGGACTTGAGCTTGAACCGGTCGCCGTTCGCGTCGACCACGTACCGGCCCCGGGTGGACAGCGGGCCGGCCCAGGAGGCGGCGAGCTGCGGGCCGGTGAGGACGGGCGCCGCGACGGTCGGAGTGTCGGCGGCGGACGCGGCGGGCGCGGCGGACGCGGTGGGGGTGAGGGTGCCGAGCACGAGGGCGCACGCCGCGGCGAGGGCGGCGGACGTACACCGGAGCACGGTGGGGCGAGGTTTCACGGAACGCTCCTGACGAGGGGAGAGGTGCGTCTGACCTTGCGCGATGCGGTGGTGCGGTGGTGCGGTGGTGCGGTAATGAGGGTGGTGACGCCGGGTCAGCCCTTGAGGCCGCTGGAGGCGATGCCTTCGACGATGTACCGCTGGGCGACCAGGAACATGACGACCAGCGGCGTGATGGTGACCACAGCGCCGGCGAACAGCCCGGGAAGGTTGATGGTCTGCGAGGTGAGGAAGGTGGACAGCGCGATCTGCGCGGTCCAGGCGGACGGGTCCTGGCCGATCACCAGCGGCCACAGGAAGGCGTTCCAGCTGTCGATGAAGGCCAGTGCCCCGAGCGAGGCCAGCATCGCCCCGGAGCTGGGCAGCGCGATCCGCCGGTACAGGCCGAGCCAGCCGAGGCCGTCGAGCCGGCCGGCGTCCTCGATCTCGCTCGGGAACTGCAGGTAGAAGTTGCGGAACAGCAGCACCGCGAACGGGTTGAACAGGCCGGGCGCGACGATGCCCCACAGCGTGTTGACGCCCCCCATCGAGCCGACCACGACGAACGTCGGCACGAAGGTCGCCGAGCCGGGGATCATCAGCGTCGCCACCACCAGCGCCAGCACCACGCCGCGCCCGCGGACGGGAATCCGGGCCAGCGCGTACCCGGCGGCCGAGGCGAGCAGCGTGGACAGCGGCGCGGTGACGGCGGCGACCAGCAGCGAGTTGCCGAGCGCCGGGCCCATCGCGACGGACGGGTCCTGGAACAGCGCGGTGAAGTTGTCGAAGTGCATGGTGGACGGCCACCACGTCCACTCCGGCGCCGTCAGACCCCGGCTGTCCATCAGCGCGTTGCGGAGCATCAGGTAGAAGGGCGCCAGGAAGACCGCGGTCAGCAGGCCGATCAGCAGGCCGCGGACGGTGACGCGGGCGGCCCGCAGCGGGGCGGACAAGGTGCTCATGCGGCGCTCACTCCCCGGCCCGGCCGAAGCCGGTGACCCGGCCCTGGATCAGCGTCACCCCGACGATCAGGGCGGTCAGCAGGAACGCCCCGGCGGAGCCGACGCCGTAGTTCTGGCTTCCCAGCGCGGTGTTGTAGAGGTGGACCAGCGGGGTCTGCACGGGCGCCGTCCCGGTGCCGGACATTCCGCTGCTGAACAGGTTGTAGAACTCGTCGAAGGCCTGGAACGCGGCGATGAACAGCAGCATCAGCACGGCGACGGAGGTGTTGCGCAGCATCGGCAGGGTGATGCCGGTCAGCAGCCGCCGGCCGGAGGCCCCGTCGAGCGCCGCGGCCTCGTACACCTCCCGCGGAATGGCCTGCAGGCCGGCCAGGAACAGCACCATGTAGAAGCCGACCTGGAGCCACAGCCGCAGCGTCACCAGCACCACCCAGTACAGCGGTGGCGAGACGGTCTGCAGCCAGGGCACGGGCTCGGCGCCGAACCAGCCGCCGATCAGGTTGGCGACACCGGTCGGCAGCCCGTTGAACAGGCACATCTTCCACAGCAGCGAGGCCGCCACGTACGAGACGGCGGTCGGGATCAGGAAGGCGGTGCGCAGCAGTGCCCGGCCGCGCCGGACGCGGTGCACGAGCAGGGCGAGGCCGAGCGAGGCCGCGAAGGTGACCGGCACGATGAAGGCGGTGAACAGCAGGATCGTCAACAGCGAGTCGCGGAAGGCATGGTCGGCCAGCAGCGTGCGGTAGTTGTCGAGTCCGACCCAGTGGCCGAGGGCGATGCTGCCGCGCGCCTCGCTGAGGCTGAGCAGGAAGCTCCAGCCGATCGCCAGGTACTTGAAGAGACCGAGCCCGATCAGCATGGGCGCGGTGAGCAGGGCGAACGCGAGCCGGCCGGAACGGCTCGCCCGGGCGGCCCGGGCGGTGCGGGCCCGTCGGCCGGCCGCGGGACGGGTCCTGTCGAGGGCGGGGATCATCGGCCGAGCTGCTTGTCGATCTCGCTCTGGGCCTTGCCCGCCGCGTCGGCGAGCAGGGCGGCGGGGTCGCCCTGGCCGGTGGCGATCTTCGCCGCGGCCGCGTTGAAGGCGGTGCTGACCGCGGTGTTCCAGGTGCCGGGGTTGTGCCGGCCGTACTTCAGGGCGAGGTCGACGGTCTCCTTCGCGGGGCCGGTGGTGAGCTTGGTCGCGGTGGCGGCCACCGACGCGCGCGGCGGCACGTGCAGGCCGTAGCTCTCGGCGAAGTCCCGCTGCAGGTCGGAGTTCTGCACCCACAGCCACTGGACGAACTTCTTCGCCGCGTCCACGTGCCGGCCCTTGGCGTTGACGCAGCTGGTCCAGCCGCCGACCCGCAGCACGGGGGTGCCGCCCTCGCGGAACGCGGGCCACGGCATGACGCCGAAGTCGTCGCCGAGCGCGGTCTGGACGGCGGGCATCGCCCACAAGCCGCACCACTGCATCGCCGCCATGCCCTGGGTGAACGCGGACGGGTCCCACCAGTCGGTGGTGAAGCCGAGCAGCAGCGACTTGTCGTCGTGCAGGCGCTTGAAGGCGGTGAGCGCCTCCAGGGCCTGCGGCGAGCCGAACGCCACCTTGCCCTCGCGGGTGACCAGTTCGCCGCCGGTGGACATCACGGCGATGGCGGGGCCGTCGCCGGTGCCGTCGGTGCCCAGGTACAGGCCCTTGGACTTTCCGGTGCTCAGCGCCTTCGCGGCGGCGGCCAGGCCGTCGAAGGTGGTGGGCGGGGTGATTCCGGCCGCGGCCAGGACGCTCTTGCGGTAGTAGACCATCAGCACGTCGTCGATCATCTTGACGCCGTACAGCTTGCCCTCGACGGTGACGGTGTCGAGGGCGGCGGCGTTGAAGTCGGCCTTGGCGTCGCCGTAGAGGTCGTCGAGCGGGGCTATCTGCCCGCGGTGGGCGAGGCCCTCGTCGAAGTCGCCGATCTCGAACACGTCGGGGGCCGCGTCTGTCAGCAGGCTCGCGTAGAGCTTGCCCGCGTAGTCGCCCGGGACCCAGGTCACCTTGACCGCGATGTCCGGGTTGGCCTTGGTGAAGGCGGTGGCGTAGCGGAGCACTGCCTGCTGGGTGCCGGCCTCGCCGTAGGCGTGGTACCAGACGTTGAGGGTGGTCCTACCGCCGGAGGACCCGCCGGTGGGATCGGTACTGCAGGCGGTGCTGACGACCGCTCCGGCGGCGATCAGCAGCGATCCGGTGAGGAACCTGCGTCGGTCGATCTGGGGCGCGGGGGTGTTCATGGGGCGCGTGTCCTTGCTGTGAGGGGGTTGCAGGGCACTTGCTCACCCCGACCGGCTCGTCGCCGCTGCCTGCCGGCCCGGGCGGGCGGCGGGCGGGGGTCGGGGGTCGGGACTCGGGGGCCGAAAGGTCGGCGGTCGGACGGTCGGGAAATCGGTGGACGGGGGCCGGCGGTCAAGGGGCCGAGAGGTCGGCAGTCCGGCGGTCGGCAGTCGGCAGTCGGCGGTCGGCAGTCGGGAATCGGTGCCGAGGAGTCAGCGGTCGGGCAGTCAGAGACCGGGAAGTCGGGGGCGGGGTCGGGAAGTCGGAGGGTCGGGCGCGGCTGCGGGTCGGCCGCCGCCGGCGGTTGCGGGAAGAGCGCCTGGATGGCCACCGCCGCGCCGCCGCAGGCCGGGAATCGGTGCCGAGAGATCGGCGATCGGGGACTCGGTGGTCGGGAATCGGGGGCCGAGGGATCGGCAGTCGGGCGGTCGGCGGTCTGGGTGTCGGCAGTCGGACGGTCGGGGGCGGGGTCGGGAAGTCGGAGGGTCGGGCGCGGCTGCGGGTCAGCCGCCGGCGGGCGGTTGCGGGAAGAGCGCCTGGATGGCCACCGCGGCGCCGCCGCGGGCCCATTCCTGCCAGGGCAGCGGGCGCAGCGACAGTGGGCAGCGGGAGGCCGCGCCGAAGGCGTGCGCCGCGTACGCGTCCTGGATGTGACGGCTGAACAGGTCGTAGGCGTCGACGCCCTCGCCGCTGACCACCACCCGCTCCGGGCCGATCAGGTTGACCAGCGCGGCGATGCCGGTGCCGATCGCCTTCCCGGCCCTGGCGAACGCCTCGCGGGCCTCGGGCCGGCCCTCGCGGGCCATCCGGACCACCTCGGGGAAGGTGAGCCGCGGATCTCCGGCCGCCTGCCGGACGGTGTCGAGGATGACGTCGATCGATCCGATCGCCTCGACGCAGCCCCGGGCGCCGCACCGGCAGCGCGGCCCGGCCGGGTCGACGCACAGGTGGCCGACCTCGCCGGCGACGCCGTACGCGCCGCGCATCAGCTGGCCGTTGACGACCAGGGCGGAGCCGATGCCCGAACCGATGGTGACCAGGGCGAAGTAGCCGGTGCCGATGCCTTCGCCGAACCAGTGCTCGGCGACCGTCAGCGCCCGCACGTCGTTCTCCACGGTGACGCTCAACCCGGTTGCGGCCTCCAGTAGTTCGGCCAGCGGGACGTTGCGCCAGCCGAGCAGGCCGGAGTGCCGCAGCCGTCCCCTGTCGCGGTCCACGTCGCCGTTCACCGCGATCCCGAGGTGGCGGGTGCGGGCCCGGAACCCGGGCTCGGAGTCGAGCAGTTCCTCGACCAGTTCGGCGAGCACCGCAGTGACGGCCTCCGGGGTGCAGACCTCCACCGGCCGGACTGCGGTGTCCCGGATGCCCGCCCTCAAGTCGCATACCGCGCCGAAGAGTTGGTCGGCGCTGATTTTCACGCCGAGGAAGTACTCGCGGTCCCGGTCGACCGCGAGCGGGTACACCGGCCGGCCCGCACCGGGGGCGGTGCGCTCGGGTGGCAGTTCGTACAGGTAGCCACCGTCGATCAGTGGCCGGGCCGCCTTGGTGACGGCCGTCGAGGAGAGCCCGGTGCGGCGCGCCAACTCGACTCTGCTGAGCGGCCCTTCGGCCAGCAGACGGGAAAGGATCGCGGTCTCGGCCGGGGCGCTGACAAGGGGTTGCGAGCGTTGTCGGGACACGTGGGCAATCTAGAGCAAATAAATAACTTCCGACAGTATTGATTCGGGGACCGGGACCGCCCTACGCTCGGGAGCCGCCTCCGGCCGGACGCCACCCAACTCCCTTCGCGCGTCAGGGGTTTCACTCGTGCCCGCCACGCCTCCGCCCGTCAGCTTCGACCCCGACCGCGGCCTCGCGGTCCTGCGCACCCCGAACAGCGTGTACGCCCTGCGCCTGCACTCCGACGGCAGCCCCCGGCACCTGTACTGGGGCGCCCCGCTCGACACCGCCGCCCTGGCGGCGCTGCCCGCCGCCGGCTCCCCCGCCGACAGCAGCTTCGAGGACGACGCCGCCGCCGACGAACTCGCGCCGCAGACCGGCGCGCGCTTCGGCCCGGCCGGCCTCCAGGTCCGCTTCGCCGACGGCACCCGCGGCGCCCAGTGGCGCTTCACCGGCCACCACGTCGACGGCGGCGAACTGCGGCTGCGCCTCCAGGACCGCCGCCGCCCGCTGCGCGCCGAACTCTGCTACCGCGTCCGGCCCGACAGCGACGTGATCGAGCGCTGGACCGAACTGACCCACCTCGGCCCCGCGGACGGCCCCGACGAACCGATCACCGTCGACCGGCTCGACTCGGCCGCCTGGCGGACCCCCGCGCTGGCCGACTACCGACTCAGCCACCTGGTGGGCGGCTGGAACAGCGAGTTCCAGCTGCGGCGCGACCGGCTGCCGGTCGCCGAGACCGTCCTGACCAGCCGCCGGGGCCTGACCGGGCACCACGCGAACCCATGGCTGGCCGTGGACGACGGCACCGCGGCCGAGGAACACGGCGAGGTGTGGAGCACCGCACTGGCCTGGAGCGGCAGTTGGCGCATCACCGTGCACCGCGACCCGGTCGGCCGCACCGGCTGGACCGGCGGCTTCGGCCACGACGGCACCACCTGGACGCTGCGGGCCGGCGAACGGCTGCACACCCCCGTGTTCGCCGGCCTGTACACCGCCAACGGCTTCGGCGCGTCCAGTACCGCCTGGCACGACCACGTGCGCCGGCACGTCCTGCCGCGGCCCGAACAGGACCGGCCGGTGCTGTACAACTCCTGGGAGGCCACCGGCTTCGACGTCTCCGAGGCCGGCCAGCTCCGCCTGGCGCGGCTCGCCGCCGGGCTCGGCGCCGAACTGTTCGTACTGGACGACGGCTGGTTCGGCACCCGGCGCGACGACCGCTCCGGGCTCGGCGACTGGACGCCCCGGCCCGCCGCCTTCCCCCGCGGGCTGCGCCCGCTGGCCGACGAAGTACACCGGCTCGGAATGGAGTTCGGACTCTGGGTGGAACCGGAGATGGTCAACCGCGACAGCGAGCTGTACCGCACCCACCCCGACTGGGTGGCGCACTCCCCGCACCTGGACGCCACCGAGCTGCGCCACCAACTGGTACTGAACTTCGCCCGGCCGGAGGTCGAGTCCTGGGCCCACGGCACGCTCGACGCCCTGGTCCGCGAACACGCCGTCGACTGGCTGAAGTGGGACGCCAACCGGCCCTTCACCGAAGCAGGTTGGGACGGCCACCCGGACCCGGACCGGCTGTGGATCGAACACACCCGGGCCGTCCACCGGATCATGGACCGGCTGCGCGCCGACCACCCGGGCCTGCGCATCGAGGCCTGCGCGGGCGGCGGCGGCCGGGTCGACCTCGGCATGCTCGCCCGCACCGACCAGGCCTGGACGTCCGACAACACCGACCCGGTCGACCGGATCGGGATCCAGCACGGCTTCTCACAGCTCTTCCCCGCCCAGGCGATGGCCGCGTGGGTCACCGACAGCCCCAACCCGGCGACCGGGCGGAGCACCCCGCTGCGGTTCCGCTTCCACGTCGCGATGGCCGGGGCGCTCGGGATCGGCGGCGACCTGACGTCCTGGTCGGCGGAGGACCTCGCCGAGGCCGCCGAACTCGTCACCCGCTACAAGCAGATCCGCCCGCTCGTCCAGCGCGGCGTCCAGCACCGGCTCGCGCCGCCCGGACCGGTGGGCGCCGTCCACTACGCCTCCCACGACGGCCGGGACCACGCGCTCCTCGTCTGGCGCCCCACCACCCGCTTCGGGCACCCGCCCGCCCCGATCCGCCTGCCCACGCTCGACCCCGCCGCCAACTACCTCGACCTGGACCGGAACCAGGAGTACAGCGGCGCCGTCCTGGTCCACCGCGGCATCGAGCCACCGCTGCCGGCCGGCGACTACGCCAGCTGCCTGGTCCGCCTGTGCCGCGCCGACGACTGACCACCGGCGACTGACCGGCTGCCGCGCAGCGGTGTGCCACGCAGCGGTGTGCCGCGCAGCGGTGTGCCGCGCAGCGGTGTGCCGCGCAGCGGTGTGCCGCGCAGCGGTGTGCCGCGCAGCGGTGTGGCGGCGCGCCCAAGGCCCCTGCCTCGCGGGAGGATTGCGCGGCAGTTGTGCGGGCGGGTGGGAGGTGAGTGCCGGTGTGGACCGACGGCGGTGAGGACGGCGCGGGGTACGGGGTCGGCAGGGTGGGGCGGGTGGTGTCGCTGGGGACCGCCGTCCTGATGTACTGCGTGATGGTCGGCCTGCAGTTCGCGCCGGACGGCTGGCAGACGCCGTCGGTGGTGGTCGCGGTGCCGGCCCTGGTGTCGATGGCGTTCCGGCCGCCGATGATCCTGGCGTCGGCGGTGCTCGCGATCGGCACCCGCTGGGCCTTCGTCCCGGACGAGCCGGGCCGGATCGGCGCCGCGATCGGCACCACCTCGGTGATCGCCATCATCGCGGCGCTGGGCGTCTTCCTGGTGCACCGTCGCGAGCAGGCGGCCGCGCACCTGGTGGAGGTCAGCTCGGTCGCCGAGGCCGCCCAGCGCGCGATCCTGCGGCCGCCGCCGCCCGTCGTCGGACCGTTCCGCACCGCCGCCGCGTACCGGGCCGCCGCACAGTACGCCCGCGTCGGCGGGGACTTGTACGCGGTGGCGGACACCGCGTTCGGCGTCCGCGCCCTGATCGGCGACGTCCGCGGCAAGGGCCTGGACGCCGTCGCCACCGCCGCCGTCATCCTCGGTTCGTTCCACGAGGCCGCCCAGGACCACGCCCGCCTCGACGACCTCGCGGACCGGATGGACACCAGCCTGCGGCGCCACCTGAACGACTCGGAGGCGTTCGGCACCGCCTTCCTGGTCGAGATCGCCGCCGACGGAACCGCCCACGGGCTGTCCTGCGGGCACCCGCCGCCGCTGATCCTGCGCGGCACCGGCGTCGCCGAACTCCCGGTCTCCCCGCGCCCGCCGCTCGGCCTGAGCGGCCTGCTCCCCGACCCGGTGGCCGCGGAGCCCGCACCCGCCGTCCCGCTGGGCCCCGGCGACACCCTGCTGCTGTACACCGACGGCCTCACCGAGGCCCGCGCCGCCGACGGCGCCTTCTACCCGCTGCTCCCCCGCCTGACCGCCCACCTGGAGTCGCAGCCCGACGGCCCCGACCCCGTCGCCCTGCTGGACTGGCTGCACCGCGACTCCCGCGCCTTCGCCACCGGCGGCGCCGACGACGACGCCGCGCTGCTCGCGCTGGCCTGGCCGCGGGTCGTGGAACATCCCAGAAACCTGGGATACCCGGAGCGCCCACCCCTCTGACAGGCTGACCTGTCATGGACGCGCGCAGCAACGGTGCTCCGTGCGGGTGAGGAGGCTTCGTGATCGCCGGACTGAATCACCGCCCCGCCACCCCGAACCCCGAGCGCCCACCGCTGCGCTTCCGCCTGCTCGGCCAGCTCGCCGCCGAGACCGGCCACGGCCCGCTCGCCCTCGGCTCGCTCAAACAGCGCGCCGTCCTGGCCGCCCTGCTCGGCCACCCCAACACGCTGCTCTCCACCGACCTGCTGACCGAGGCCGTCTGGGAGGACGAACCGCCCCGGTCCGCCCGCAAGAACCTCCAGGTGTACGTCTCCGGCCTGCGCGGGGCACTCGGTGCGGCCCGCCTGGTGCACCGCCCCGGCGGCTACGAACTGCACGTCGCCGACGAGGAGTTGGACACCCTGCGGTTCGCCGCCCTGGTCCGGTCCGGCCGTGAGGCGGCGGCCCGGCAGGACGACGAACAGGCCGGCCGGCTGCTCGGCGAGGCACTGCGGCTGTGGGCCGGCCCGCCACTGCCGGAACTGCGGCACTCCTCCGCGCTGCGGGCCGTCGCCGAACGACTGACCGCCCGCTACCTCGCGGCCGTCGAGGACTGGGCCGAGGTCGAACTGCGGCTCGGTCACGCCGGCCGGGTCGCGGGCGCCCTCACCGACCTGACCGACCGTCACCCCCTGCGCGAACGCCTCCAGGCCGTCCACCTGCTCGCCCTGCACCGCGCCGGGCGGCGCGCCGAAGCACTCGCCGCGTTCGCGCAACTGCGCCAGCAACTCTCCCGCGAACTGGGCCTGTCCCCCGGCCCCGAGCTGGAGGCCTGCCACCGCGAACTGCTCGCCGACCGCCCGACGCCCCCGCCTCCGCGTGCCGCCGCGCGCTCGGGCCGGACCGTGCTGCCGCCGGACACCACCGCGTTCACCGGACGGGAACAGCAGGTCGCGGAACTGGTCCGCGCCGCACGCCGCGCCGAACGGCCGGTGGTGCTGACCGGACCGATCGGCGTCGGCAAGACCGCACTCGCGATCCGCGCCGCCCACGCACTGCGCGACGACTTCCCCGACGGCCGCCTCTTCATCCACCTGCGGGACGCCACCGGCCGCGCCCGCGAACCCCGGGCCGTCGCCGCCGACCTGGCCCGGCTGCTCGCCACCGACACCGCCGACCCCTTGCAGACCTGGCGCGAATGGCTGGCCGAACACCGGGCACTGGTCATCCTGGACGGCGCCTCCGACGACCACACCACCCACGCCCTGCTCCCACCGCCCGGCCCCGCCGTCGCCCTGGTCACCGGCCGCACCCCTCTCCCCGGCCTCGGCGCCACCCACCGCACCGACCTCGCCCCCTTCACCCTCCCCGAAGCCCTCGCCCTGCTGTCACTCCTCGTCGGCACCCACCGCGTCGACGCCGCCCCCACCGCCGCCGAACGCATCGTCACCGCATGCGGCCTCCTGCCCGCCGCCGTCCGCCTGGCCGGCTACAAACTCGCCGCCCTCCGCCACCTCCCCCTCGACGAATTCGCCGACCGCCTCGCCGACCCCCACCGCGCCCTCGACGAACTCGCCGTCGGAGAAACCCGCCTCCGCGACCGCCTCGACACCCAATGGCACACCCTCACCCCCGACCAACGCACCACCCTCACCCACCTGACCCGCCACCCCTGGACCCCCACCTTCGACCTCACCCACGCCCGCCACGCCCTCGACCTCCCCCCCGCCCCCGCCCTCGCCGCCCTCGAACACCTCATCCTGGCCGGCGTCCTCCTCTGCCCCACCGAAGAAGCCCCCGCCCACACCGCCCACTACTCCCTCCCACTCCTCACCCACCTCCACGCCCACCTCCAGCAGCCCGCGTCTGACCGACCGTGAGCACCAGAATGAGGGGCATGAGCGAGCCCACCCAGAAGCACTCGATCACCAGGCCTCGCGACATTGCCGAAGCGGCCCGACCCGCAGCGACCCCTCCGGCTGTCCGCCGGCTCGAACGGGACAACCTCGACGAGCTCATCACCCTCGCCGAGGCCGAACACGGCCCGATCACCCCCGAAGAGATCCACGAGCGTCGCGACCTGCTGCGCCGCACGCGCGACGAGCAGCGCGCCTCCGACACGAGCAGCTGAACGTCGCGCCTGGCGAGCCCCCACCTCACCCACCTGCGCGCCCACCCCGGCCCGCCCGACGGAACGCAAAGCGCCGGCCACCGTCGTGGTGGCCGGCGCTTCTCGGCTGGTGGGCGGGCCGCTACTGGACGAAGAGGACGCTCTGGCCGAGCGTGAGGTCCTTGGTCTCGCCCGGCAGCATGGCGCCGAGTACGTGGCCGGTGCAGTCGGGTGCGTCGAAGATCAGGGCGACCCCTTCGGTCTGGTTGGTGACGGCGGAGGGTGATGTGTCGGCCTTGACGCAGCTCTTCGCGTCGGCGTCCTCCGTCGGCGTCCCGGCCGGGTCCTGAGCCGGGTCCTGGGCCGGGGCCTGGTCGGGCTGCTGGGGGATGTCCGCCGACGCTGTCGGGCCGGCGGCCAGGACGGCCGCGCCGAGGGTGGTCGCGATGAGCATGCCGATACGACGCATGAAGAACCGCCATTCGAGTACGAGGGGAATGGTTCGAGACCGTTCCCCACCGCGGACAGCGCGGTGCGGGATCCGCCCTGGGGGTCACCCGTGCGCCGCGCAATCGCCCACCGAACGGATCCCGGGCCGGTGTCGGCGGCGGGCGCTACGGTGCGTCGCCATGAGCACTGATGATCTCGACCCGTACGACGGAGAGTGGGCGGACGTCATCGCGAGCTGGCAGGTCGAGAAGGACACCGCCGCGACCTGGGAGGAACACCGGCCGGGGTCCCACGTGGACACCTCGCACGACGTACGGACGGTCATGGCCGCGATGACCGCCGAGGTCAAGGACGGCCCGCAGTACGACGCGGTGCCGTGGGACTGGTTCGACGGCGCCGGGATCCCCCACCTGCTGGAGCAGATCCGCCACGGCGACACGGAGAGCGCCGACCGGGCGCTGTCCCGCCTGTGGAACAGCGCCTGCCACCAGGGCACCCCTTCCACAGCCGGCACCCTCGCCGTCCCCTTCCTGATCCGCACCGCCCTCGCTCGTCCCGACCCCGACGTCCTCCTCCTGGTCGGGAGTCTCGCCCGCCGCCCACACTTCGGAAGCGGCACCCGCACCGGACTGCTACGTGCCCGCGAACCTGCCGACCGCGTTGTCTTCGATTGCAGCGGCCACAACGCCAACTGGTCCGTCCAGGCCGCCCAGCAGGCCATCGCCGACGACACGGACCTGCTGCTGCCCCTGCTCGACCACCCCACCGCGACGCTCCGCGCCGTCACCGCCTACGCCCTCGCGGCCGCCGCCGTCCCCGCCCGCGACCGGATCACGGCCGCCCTGCACACCCGCTTCGCCACCGAGACCGACCCGATGACCCGCGCGAGCCTGGTCCTCGCCATCGCCCAACTGGCCTGGGAGACACGCGATCCCACCACAATCGCCCACACCCGCGCCTGGTGGCAGGACCCCACCCGGCCGACGGAGGTACGAGTGAGCGCGGCCATCGCCTGGCTCTGCCTCGTCGACGACCCCATCCCCGCCGAGCTCGACCCGCTCCTCGACGCCGCGGCCGCCGACGAACTCATCGACACCGTCCGCTGGATCCACGACGCCGACGGACTGCGCAACATCCTCGATCAAATGCGCAACCCCGACGACCACCCCTGGATCGCCCACCCGCACTGAAACCCCGACCCGGCGGTCGCGTGCACTCGATGGACCGCCCCCGCACACCCTGGCGGCATGCGACGCGCCCAACTGCTGCGGTTCGTAAGGTCGTTCGCGCCCAACAGTGCGCCCGGAGGAGTAGCTACTCCGCGCCGAGGATGCGCAGGCCGTGATGGGCTCGGAAGTCCTCGTAGTCCTTGAGGTTGAGCGTGGCGAGCGGCAGGTCGTAGGTGAGGGCGCAGGCCGCGATCCACATGTCGTTGATCGGGCGTGGGCGTCCGCGCTGGATGCCCGCGGCTGACAGGCGGCCCCAGGTCGCGGCGACGGCTTCGTCGCCGGGCAGGACCGGCATTCCGGAGAGCCAGTCGGCGAGTTCCTGGCGGCTGCGGGTGCCTCAGTGGCGGATCTCGGTCCACTTGGTCAGTTCGCCGAAGGTCACGAAGGTGATCAGCGGCTTGCGGCCGATCAGCCTGGCGGCGAGCGGGCCGGTGAGCTTGCGCTTGTGGGAGAGCGAGGCGACGTCGGTGTCGAGGCTGACAGGTTGCACGGCGGCGGCTCAGGCGACGTCGCGGTGACGCTCGGCGTACGTGAAGGCCAGGAACTCCTCCAGTTCCTCGTCCGACTCGAAGGTGTCGGCGGCGAGGTCGTCCAGGGACCGGATCGGCTGGGCGTTCTTCGCGGCCAGCAACTCCTCGACCGAAACGCGGGGCCGGAGCGGCGGGTAGCCGGGGTACTCCGCGTCGAGTGTGCTCATCGGGACCTCCAGCAGGGACGGGACACGGCTACTGAGGCCAGCATACGGGGGACCACCCCGCACTGACATCGGGCTTCACCCCATGGAGCCACCATCCGAACACACGTACGCCGATTCTCGCGGGCGCTGGCTGGAGCTTGGGCCGGTGACCTCCCGCCCGGGGCGAGCAAACCCGAACAGGCTGCCATACACCGGAAGTTGCCTACAACGGGCGCGGGCCCGCCCTCCGCCAGCACCCAGCACAGGCGGCAGCCGGAGGAGGCAGGCTCGAGGCTCCGAGCTCCCGCATCAACGCCGCCTGCGTCGGCAGCGCGTCCGCCGGGCTCCAGCCCGCCCGAGCGGATCAGCTCCCGCAGGGCTTCGGCGATGACCTCGAACGTCAGCCTCCGCTGCGCGCGTCGCCATCGCGAGCCGGTCACCCCGCCGCCGGCGTCGTACAGGTGGCTCGTGCGCTGCGCCTGGGCGGCTCCGCGACCCGCTGTACCGCCCCTTATGCGGCCCTGTACCGGCCCGCAAGCGGCGCGCCCCACAGTCCTGTTGGCACTCGCTCGGACGGGAGGAGGGACGGACGGTGGAGCTGTCGGAGATCCTCGGTCTGCGTCCGGAGCCGGCCGCCGGGTTGTTGGTTGCTCTGACCCGGCGGTGCCCGTTGAGCTGTGCGCACTGTTCGACGGCCTCCTCGATGGACTCGCCCGAGCATCCGGACGGTGCGCGGCGCGTTCAACTCCTGCGGTTCGTAGAGTCGTTCACGCCGGAGCAGCGCCCGGAGGTGGTGCTGCTGACCGGCGGTGAGCCGCTGCTGCTGCCGGGGCTGGCGTACGAGCTGACGCGTGCGGCGCAGCACACCGGGGCGCGGGTCTCGTTGCTGAGTGGGTTGTTCTTCGCGCGCGACAGCGGTCGGATCCCGGCGCCGATCCTGCGGACGATCACGGCGCTCGACCACTTCTCGGCGAGCCTGGACGCCCCGCACGAGCGCGAGGTTTCGCGTGCCGACGTGTTCCGGGTGCTCGCGCAGGTGCTGGACGCGGGGGTGCCCGTCAGCCTGCACCTGACGGGTACCGGCCCGGACGACCCGTACCTGGCGGAGGCGACGGCTGCGGTGGTCAAGGAGTTCGGCGAGCGGGTGCCGATGCTGGTCAACGAGGTGCGCGCGGTCGGCCGCGCCACCAGCGGCCGGACGGTGGCGGGGCGGGGCGGGCCGTGCGCGATGGCGGCGTGGCCGACCGTCGCGCCCGACGGGACGGTGCTCGCCTGCTGCAACCAGCGGACGGTGGACCTGCGGCCCGTCCCGCCGCACCTGCGGCTCGGGCACATCGCGGAGGACGACTGGCCGACCGTCCGCCGCCGCACCCTGGACTCGCCGCGGCTGCGGCTGATCCGCACCCTCGGGCCGGACCAGTTGCGTGCCCGCGGCGGCGCCGACCCCGCCGAGGGCGGCTACTGCGCCGGCTGCCGCGCCCTCCCGGCGGCGCTGGGCCCGGACGACGCCGCCGCGGCCGGCGCGGCCGGCCGGCTGCTGGACCAGCTCTCCGCCGCCCGCCTGCGCGCCCAGGGCCCGGCGGCCCTGCTGCGCCGCTACGGCTGCGCGCCGTACGCGCCTCTGGTGCAACTCGGAGGACGGACATGAACGCCCCGCCCTCCCCCGCGTCGAACTCCCGGCCGCCGCACCGCCACAACGCTCCGGCCGAGCGCCCCGGACCACACCCCCAACACCCCCCGTTGACCCACCTGACCACCCCGGCCACGCCGCTGCGAAACCGCGCCGGGGGCACCACGTGAGCATCCCGACCTCCCGCGCACTGGACGCCCGGCTGGCGCTGGTCGCGCCCGCGCTGCATCGGGCGAGCGCCCAACTGTGGCGACCGGAAGGCGATCTGACAGGCCGCTACATCGACTACCTGTGGGCGATGCACGCGCTGACCGTCGCCTCCGTCCCGCTGCTTGAGCGCGCCGCGGCGGCCTGTGCGCGGCTGGACGAGGAGTGGGCGCCGCGGTTGGCGGCGTACTTCGCGGTCCACGCGGAGGAGGAACGGGGGCACGACGCCTGGCTGTTGGCGGATCTGGTGGCGGCCGGGGAGCAGCAGGAACCGCCGTTGCCGCCGCCGCTGGTGGTGGAGCTGGCGGGCGCGCAGTACTACCGGATCGAGCACCGTCATCCGGCCGCGCTGCTCGGCTATCTCGCGGTGCTGGAGGGCCATGCCCCGTCGCCCGCCCTGGCGGGGGTGCTGGCCGCCCGGACGGGGCTGCCGGAAGCCGCGTTCCGGACGGTGCGCGAGCACGCGGCGCTCGACGCGGGGCATCTCGCCGAGGTCCAACGTCAGCTCGACCGGCTCGAGTTGACAGCTGCGGAGCAGACCGAGGTCGCCGTCAGCGCCCTGCACACCGCGGGCATCCTCGCCCGGCTCTTCCACCAGCTCGCCGCGGATCCAGGAGGACAGCAATGACTGACCGCACCGACCCGGCCCTGGCGGCCCTGGCTGCCGCCGGTTTCGACCTGAGCGGCCTCACCGAGGAGCAGCACGCGGTGCTGCGTTCGCTCACCGAGCAGGAGCTTGGCCTGCTGACCGATCTGCGGGGCCGGCTGGAGGAGGCCGGGCCGGAGGTCCAGGGGCATGCGGAGGTGGCGGGCGGTGCTCTCTTCTGACGTGTTCGGCCCGGATCCGGCGGGCGGGCGCTGCCCGGGCTGCCACCGTCCGCTGCCGGTGGAGGCCCGGTTCTGCGCGGCGTGCGGGACTCCGCGCGCCGACGCCCGGGGTCCGGAGACGGCCGGCCGCAAGATCGTCACGGTGCTGTTCTGCGACCTGGTCGGTTCGACGGCGCTGTCGGGGACGCTCGATCCGGAGGCGCTGCGCGGGGTGACGCTGCGCTACTTCGACGCGATGCGGGCGGCGATCGAGGAGCACGGCGGCACGGTGGAGAAGTTCATCGGGGATGCCGTGATGGCGGTGTTCGGCGTGCCGTCGGTGCGCGAGGACGACGCCCGGCGGGGGCTGGCCGCGGCGCTCGGGATGCTGGCGGCGCTGCGGGCGCTCAACGAGGAGCTGCACGCCGAGTTGGGTCTACGGCTGACGGTCCGGATCGGCGTCAACACGGGCCGGGTGGTGACGGGTTCGGACGCGTCGGCGCGGCAGGCGCTGGTGTCCGGCGAGGTGGTGAACGTCGCGGCGCGGCTGGAGCAGAACGCCGGGCCGGGCGAGGTGCTGATCGGTCCGGACACCCTGCGGGCCGCGGGCGAGGGGGTGCGGGCGGTCGAGGTCGGGCCGCTGCGGCTCAAGGGCAAGGAGCAGGAGGTGACGGCGCACCGGCTGCTCGGGCTGGAGCTCAGGGCGCCGGAGCGCCTCGACCTGCCGTTCGTCGGCCGCGAAGCCGAACTGGCGCTGCTGGACGCGGAGTTCGAACTCACAGCCACCGAGCGAACGGCCCGCCTGCTGGTGCTGGGCGGCGAGCCTGGTCAGGGCAAGACCCGGCTGCTCCGGCACTGGCTCGAACTCTCGGGCAACTCCGGCCGGTTCGGCGCGGGCCGGTGCCGCCCGCCGGGCGAGCAGGCGGGCCTTCAGCCGCTGGCGGACGCCGTCACCGCGCTGCTGGCCAAGGCCCCCGACCACCGGCAGCTGCCCGGCCTGGAGGTGCTGGCGCAGGGCCTGCTCGCGGACGGCACGCCGACGCCGTCGCCGGAGGACACCGGCGCGGCGCTGGTCGAGCTGCTGGGCGCGCTGGCGGGGCGCGCGCCGCTGGTGCTGGTGATCGACGACGCGCACTGGGCGGCCGCGTTGCTGCTCGACCTGCTGGACCGGGTGGTGGCGGCCCTCGCGGACGCCCCGGTGCTGGTGGCGGTGCTGGGCCGGCCCGAGCTGCTGGACGCCGGCCCGGCCGGTCCGCACCGGGTGCTGACGCTCGGTGCGCTGTCCGACGGGGAGGCGCGGCAGTTGGCCGGGGCGCTGGGCGGGGCGGCGCCCGCGCACCTGCTGGAGCGGGCGGGCGGCAATCCGCTGCATCTGGAACAGCTGCTCGCGGCCCCGGCGAACAAGAGCGGGAGCGGCGACGGGGTGCCGCTGACCCTGCAGACGCTGATCGGAGCCCGGCTGGACGCGTTGGACCCGGCCGAGCGGCGGGCGGTCGATCTGGCGTGCGTGCTGGGCCGCGAGTTCGCCGCCGATGAGTTGGCGGCGCTGGACACCGCCGGTCCCGATCTGTCGGCGGCGCTGCGGCGGCTGGGGCGGCACCGGCTGGTGGTGGCGGACGGCGCGTCGTTCCGGTTCGCCAGCGGTGTGGTGCAGGAGGTCGCGTACGAGTGCCTGTCCAAGCAGGGCCGGGCCGAGCGGCACGAGCGGGCGGCCGCGCTGCGTTCGGTGCGGGCGGGTGGCCCGGCGGTGGTCGGCGGCCATCTGGAGCGCGCGCACCGGTACCGGGCCGAGCTGGGTCTGCACGGCGAGCGCACGGACGCGCTGCGGCGGGGCGCGGCGACCGCGCTGGCGGAAGCGGGTGCCCGGGCGGCGGCCCGGACCGACCCGGGCTGGGCGGTGGAGCTGCTGACCAGGGCGACCGCGCTGCTGCACCCGGGCGAGGACGGGCGGCTTCCGGCGGCCCGCCGGCTGGGCGAGGCGCTGCTCGCGCTGGGCCGGATCGAGCCGGGCCGGGTGCTGCTCGCCGAGGTCGGTGCGAGTACGGACGATCCGGTGGAGGCGGCGCACGCGCGGCTCAGCCTGGCGGCCGTCGGCCAGCAGCGGGCGCCCGCGCCGGTGGCCCGGGAGACCCTGCCGGTGTTCCAGCGGGCGGGCGACCAGTTGGGTCAGGCGCGGGCCTGTCTGCGGCTGGCGCAGCAGGAGCAGATCGACGGGCGGCACGCGGCGGCGACCCGGTTGCTGGCGCGGGCGCTGCGGCATGCCGAGCGTTCGGACGGCGAGCAGGAGCGGGCGTCGGCGTTGGGTGCGATCGGGGTGTCGCTGTGGCGCGGTCCGGTGCCGGCGGCCACCGCGATAAAGCGCTGCCAGGACCTGCTGGCCGCGCAGGGCCGGGGGCGGCGGGCGGTGCGGGTGACGTTGAACTGTCCGCTGGCGGTGCTGCTGGCGCTCGGCGACGACCGGGCGGGGGCGGCGGCCTGCCTGGCGGAGGCCTCGCACCACGCCGAGCGGCTGGGGTACGCGGAGGCGGCGGCGTTCCTGCCGCTGTTCGGCGCGACGGTGGCGGCGCTCGGTGGTCGGCCGAGGGAGGCGCTGGAGCTGCTGGCGGCGACGGCCGCGGCCGCCCGGGAGCTGGGCGGGGGCGCGCTGCTGAGCGGTGCGCTGCTCGACACGGCGCGGCTGCACCTGGACCTGGACGAGCGCCGGGCCGCCAGGGCCGCGCTCGCCGCGCTGGAGGAGGAGCGGGCCCGCGCCGGCGGCCGGTTGTCGTTCGCGACGCTGGCGGAGCGCGACGGTCTGCGGGCCCGGCTGGCGGCCGCCGGCGGCGACCGGGTGCCCGCGCTGCGGCTGGCCCGCGGCGCGGTCGAGGTGGCCGGCCGGACGGATTCGCCGATCCTGCAGGGCCTGGCCGCCGCCGATCTGGCCCGTACCGCCGCGCTGCTCGGCCTGGACCAGCAGCGTCTGCTGTCCGCCGCCGCGGCCGGCGGCCGATTCGCGGCCAAGGGGCACGGCCCGGGCGTGCGGCTCGCCGAGGCCCTGGCCGGCCACCATCCCCGCAGAGAGGCGGTTTCGTGATGACGACCGTGCCCCACGCCGTGCCCCCGCGCGGCCTGACCTGGCGCCTCGCCGGCCGGACCCCCGAGGACGTCCGGACGGAGGCGGACGCTCTGCCCGAGCGGCCCGCGGCGGGCACGCTGGTCGGGGGTTCCGGGCGGGGCGTGCGGGTCTGCGTGGTCGACTCCGGCGTGGACGGGTCCCATCCGCTGGTCGGTGGGGTGGCGGGCGCGCACGTGGTGCGCAAGGACGAGGCCGGGACGATCCGGGTCGAGGCGCTCGGCGCGGACGACCCGGGCGACGTCTCCGGCCACGGCACGGCCTGCGCGAGCATCGTCCGGCGGGCCGCGCCGGACTGCGAGATCCACAGCGTCCGGGTGCTCGGCGAGCGCTTCACCGGCAGCGGCGACGTGCTGCTGGCGGGGCTGCGGTGGGCGATCCGGCAGGGCTTCGACGTGATCAACCTGAGCCTGTCGACCACCCGCACCCGGTACCTCGAGGACCTGCACGTGCTGGCCGACGAGGCGTACTTCGGGCGCAGCACGATCGTCGCGTCTGCCCACAACGCCCAGGTGGAGAGCTTCCCGTGGCGGTTCTCGTCGGTGATCTCGGTGGGCAGCCACCGGGAGGACGACCCCGATCTGCACCTGTACAACCCCGAGCCGCCGGTGGAGTTCTTCGGCCCCGGCGTCAACGTCGAGGTGGCCTGGCTCGGCGGCGCCACCTTGCGCAGCAGTGGCAACAGCTTCGCGACGCCGTTCGTCGCGGGCCTGTGCGCCCGGATCCTGTCCGAGCGGCCCAGGCTGACGCCGTTCCAGCTGAAGCACGCCCTGTACCTGTCCGCAGCGAATGTCCATGTCGGCGGCACCCGGTGAGCGCCGGGCCGCACGTCGTGAGAAAGGGACCGTGGTCGAGATGACCCAGTCAACCGCCCCCGCCGCGCCGTCGACCGATCCCGTGGTGGCGGAACTCCTGCAGTCGGTGGTCGATGTGGCCCGCGCCATCTTCGGCGCCCAGGCCGGTTCGATCCTGCTGCTCGACCACCAGTCCTTCGAGCTGGTCTTCCAGGCGGTGTCCGGCCAGGGGCAGGAGTTCCTGATCGGCCGCCGCTTCCCCGCCGGCCAGGGCATCGCCGGCTGGGTGGCCGGTTCGGGCGAGCCGATGATCGTCGACGACCTGCGCCGCAGCACGTCCTTCGACCAGGAGGTCGCCGAGTCCACCGGCTACGTCCCCGACGCCCTGATGGCCGCCCCGCTCATTCACGGCGACCGCGTCCTGGGCGTCCTGGAGGTGCTGGACCCGGCCGCCGGCCCCACCCGGGCCTGCCTCCCGGAACTCGACCTGCTCGCCCTGTTCGCCCGCCAGGCCGCAGTGGCCCTGCGGGTCGCCGTCGACGGCCCGGCCCCGGCACTCGTCGCGGGCGACCGCGACCGGGCGGTACGACTGCTCGCCGAGGTGCAGCGGCTGATCGGCGACCGCGCCGACTGGTGATGTACCGGCCCTGAACCGACCCTGAACCGGCGCCAACTACCGTTGCTGCAACGGTAGTTGAGCCAACGAGAGACCAGGAGACCGCCGATGGGCACCGACGACCGCACCCCCGAGGACAGCGCCACCGAGTCCGAGGCCGTCCTCTCCCTCCAGGAGACCGCCACCGCCGAGGACATCGAGGCCCACGGCCTGGTCCAGAGCGTCTTCTGCTCCCCCGAGACCATGACCATCACGGTCGCCTAGCCCCGGAGGCCAATATGAGCACCGACCGCGTTCCCGAGGACGCCGCCGCCGAGGCGGAAGCCGTCCGCTCCCTCCAGCAGGCACCCACCGCCGAGGCCGAGGACGTCGAGGGCCACGTCTTCAGCGTCCTCAGCGCGGCCTGCAACACCATCATCGTGACCGAGACGCTGTAGGGCCCGTGAGCACCGACGACAGCGCCGCCGAGGCCGAGGCCGTCCGCGTCCTCCAGGAAGCGCCCGGCGTCGCGGACGACGACGTCCGGGCCCACGCCGCGCTCAGCGTCCAGACCGGCGACCTCACCAGCTTCACCGCCACCCACCTCCCCCAGGCCTGACCGATCCACCCCCATCCGAACACGGGAGACCGCGATGAGCACCGACCGCACCCCCGACCACGACGCCGCCGAGACCGAGACCGTCCTCTCCCTCCAGGAGACCGCCACCGCCGACACCGACGACGACGTCGAGGCCCACGACACCGCCTGCCACAACTGCTGGCCGCCGACCACCGAAATGGTGTTCTAGCTCCCGCCATCACCCGACAGGAGACGTTCATGGCCGAGGCGCCGGCGGAGTTCACCGTCGCGGACCGGGAGTACTACGCGCCGCTGGACACCGCCGCGCCGAAGGGCGACCCGTTCGCGCCGGGCCGGCCCGCCGAGGGCTGGCTGGGGGTGGCGAGCGGGGTGTGGACGATGTGGCACCGGGAGGGGATGCCCGCGCTGCCCGCGGACGGCTGGAAGGTGCACGTCTCCGCGCGCCGCTCACGCGCGGCCGCCGTGCTGGACACCGTCGCGGAGATCTGTTTCGCGCAGGACGTCGCGTTCAAGCACCTCGCCACCGACCACTGGTACTGGTGGATCCACCGCAAGCACGCGTCCCGGCCGCAGAGCGGCAAGTTCATCGCCGCGTACCCGGCGGACACCGCCGCTTCCCGCCGTCTGATGGAGGCGCTGCGGGAGGCGCTGGACGGCGAGCAGGGGCCGCTGATCCTGACGGACCGCCGCTTCCCGGGCAGCGAGACCGTCCAGTACCGGTACGGGGCGTACCGGACGCGCGAGCGGCTGGACGCGGACGGCACCCGCACCCTGCTGACCCGCGGTGCCGGTGGCGAGGAGGTGCCGGACCGGCGCGGTGCCTCGTTCCAGCTGCCGGACGGCATGACCGACCCGTTCGCGGTGTGCCCGGTCCCGGCCCGCCCCGAGGGGCCGGTGGTGCTGCGCGGCTTCTCGGTCGGGGACGCGATCGTCCACTCGAGCGGCGGCGGCGCCTACCAGGGGGCGGAGGTCGCCACCGGCCGGAAGGTGTTCGTCAAGGAGGCCCGCCCGTTCCACGGTCTGGGCGAGGGCGAGGACGACGCGGTCTCCCGGCTGCACCGGGAGTGGCGGACGCTGACCGCGCTGCACGCTCTCGCGCCCGGCCTGGCCCCGGAGCCGATCGCCCAATTCCGGGCAGGCGGCCACGAGTTCATGGTCACCGAGTTCGTCGGGGGCAAGGCGCTGAACCGGATCCCGCCGACCAGCCACCCCGCGCTGAAGACCGGCAGCACCGCCGAGGAGTTCGCGGCCTACTACGCGCGGTGCGAGCGGATCCTCGCCGCGATCGAGGCCGCCATGGCACGCCTGCACGCCCTCGGCTGGACGTTCGTGGACGTCAGCCCGGCCAACGTGCTGGTGACGCCCGACGACGGCATCAGGCTGATCGACTTCGAGACCGCCTGTGGCCCCGACGACACCCCCGGCCGGATGGGCACGCCCGGGTACGTCGCGCCGCGGCACGTCGTGGAGCGGGACGGCCGCACCGCCCACGACGACTTCGGCGTCAGCGGCCTGGCGATGCTGCTGCTGGGCTGCCTGCCGAACACCCCCGGCCGCACGCCCGACTCGCTCACCCACTTCCACCACGACCTGACCGGGAGCGCCCCGATCAGCGAGGTGCTGTGGAAGCGCGCCACCCGCTACCACCCGCCGAGCGGGAACCCGGCACTGCCCTCGCCGGAGGAGGTCGCTGCCGACCCGCTGCGCCACCTCGCCGAGCTGCGCGACGCCACCGCTGCCGGGCTGCTCGCCGCCGCCGACCCGGCGCACCCGGCGCGGACCTTCCCGACCGTCCCGCAGGGGTACACCGCCAACACCCTGTGCGTGCTCTACGGTGCGGCCGGCGTGCTGCACGCGCTGCACCGCTGCGGCATCGCCGCCCCCGAGGGCGCGCTGGAGCGGCTGCGCCGCGACGCCCTCGCCGCCGGCCCGGAGCTCGCGCCCGGGCTCTACGTCGGCCTGGCCGGGATCGCCTGGGTGCTGGCCGAACACGGCCTGCTGGACGAGGCCCGGAGCCTGCTGGACACCGCCGACGCGCACCCGCTGACCGGGCGGAGCGCCACCCTGTCCGGCGGCGCGGCCGGCCTGGCGATGGGCCACCTCGCGCTGTACCGCCGCACCGGCGACGCACACCACGCCGAGCGCGCGCACGCCCTGCTGACCGCCCAGCCGGACGGGGCGGACCTGTCGCCCAGACTCGGCCCCGACGACGCCACCGGCCTGCTGCACGGGCGCGCCGGACTGGCCCTGGCCCACCAGCAGTTCGCCCGGGTCACCGGCGACACCTCGCTGCTGCCGAGGGGCCTGGCCCTGCTGCACGCCGAACTCGACCGGGCCACCGACCCGGACGCGCCGGGCCTGCTGTTCCCGGTCTCCGCCGAGGACCGGCGCGCCATGCCGTACCTGGACTGCGGCTCGGCGGGCCTGGTCCACGTCGCCGCCCGGTACCTGCGCACCGTCGCCGACGAACGGCTGGCCGCCGCCGTGCCGCGCCTGCTCGCCCCGCTGCACGGCACCCACACCGCGCTGCCCGCCCTGTACAACGGCGCCGCCGGGTTCGCGTTCGTCCTCGCCGAGCACGCCCTGCTGACCGGTGACGAGCACTCCCGCGCCGGGGCAGTCCGGGCCGCCCGCGGGCTGTACAAGCACGCGGTGCCGCACGACGGGACGGTGCGCTTCCTCGGCATGGGCCTGCTGCGGTACAGCACCGAACTGTGGACCGGCTCGGCCGGCGTCCTGCTCGCCCTCGACCAGGTCCTCGCGCCGCGCGCCGACCTGCTGTTCACCCTCGACGCCCCGGCCGGGTGAGCCGGTGGCCCGCACCGCCACCGCCGCACAGTGATCAGCTGCGCACACACCGTCGCCACAACCCGAACACAGATGCTAGCGTCCGCCCATGGGATTACGCGGACCGCAGCGCGCCGCCGCGCGCGCGGCGATCGAAGGCCTGCGGGAGCTCACCGCGCAGCGCCTGACCACCAGTCAGCTGTTCCGCCACGCCGATGAACTCCTGCGCCCCGTACTGGAGTTCGACGCGGTCTGCTGGCACACGACCGACCCGGCCACCGGGCTGGTCAACTCGGTGCAGAGCGACGACCTCAACCTCGGCCAGTTCGAGGACGCGGTGCACCTGGAGGTGTGGGCGGACGACCTCGCCACCTTCCCGAAGATCCGCAGCAGCGGGGTGCAGGCCGAGACGCTCAGCCGGGCCAGCCGCGGCGCGCCGCAGAACAGCATCCGCTTCCGCGAGCAGATCTCCCGGTACGGCTTCGGCGACGAGCTGCGCGCGGTGTTCGACGCGGCGGGCGGCATGTGGGGCTGCGCCGCGTTCATGCGCGCCGCCGACCGCGGCCCGTACCCGGCGCGGCAGCGCGAACTCGCCGACACCGCGGCCCGGTTGCTCGGCCAGGCGCTGCGCACCAGCCACCTCCCGCCGGCCGGTCCGGGGCCCGCCGACCCCACCCCCGCCGTGCTGCTGCTCGACCGGCACAACCGGCCGCGCACACTGTCCGGCCCGGCGGAGGAACTGCTCTCCCGGGTCGCCGACCCCTCCCCCACCTCGCTCGACGTGCCGACCGCGATCGCGATGGCCGCCGAGCACGCCCGCCGCGCCGCGCACGGCCTGCCGACCCCGCAGATCCCGGTCCGGATCCGCACCCACGACGGCCACTGGTACCTGCTGCACGCCTCACCGGCCCGCGACGCCCGCGACGCCCGGGCCTGCGGTTCGGCCGCCGACGAGGTCACCGTGGTCGCCACCCCCGCCTCCCCCGCGCACGTCATCCCGCTGCACCTGGCCGCCTACGGCCTCACGGCGCGCGAGCAGGAGGTGGCGCTGCTGCTGATCCGCGGCGCCGACACCCGCGAGGTCGCGCAGCGCCTGGCGATGGCCCCGTACACCGTCCAGGACCACCTGAAGTCGGTCTTCACCAAGACCGGAGTGAGCCGCCGCCAGGAGCTGACCGCCCTGATCATGCTGGCCCTCAACCCCGGGCCCTGAACGGTCAGTCGGCCTCGTCCATCAAGCGGTTCAGCCACTCGCGCAGCAACGCCGTCTCGGCCGCCGTGAACCGGTTCGGCCGCTCGGGCAGGGTCGCGTCCAGGGCGATGGCGAGGGCGGCGGGGGTGAGCTGCTCGGGGGCGGGGGCCGGGGCGCAGGTGATGGCGGCGAGGACGGTCTCACGGGTGCGGACGGACAGCGCGAGGTCGCGGGTGGCGGGCGGTTCGGCGATCAGCGTCAGGGTGACGCCGAGGGCGGCGGCGCGGAGCATCTGCGCGGCCATCGGCACGGGCAGGCGCAGCCGGCCGTCGCGGGCGACGCGTTCCAGCATCGCGGTGAGTATCCGGCCGGCCCGTTCGGCGGCCTCGACGGCCTCGCCGGGGCGGGCGGCGTTGTACATCAGCGCGTAGAAGGCGGGCTGGGCGAGGCCGAATCCGACGTGCAGGTCCCAACCGCGGCGCAGGTCGTCGACCGGGTCGGGGCCGGGCGTGCGGGAGGACTTCTCGGCGAGGTAGCGGGCGAAGCCGTAGTTCACCACGGCGTCCAGCAGGCCCTGCTTGTCGCCGAACAGCCGGTAGAGGGTCGGCGCCTGCACGCCGGCGGCGGCGCCGACGGCGCGGGTGGACATGGCCTCGCTGCCGCCCTGGGCAAGGAGTTCGGCGGCGGCGGCGAGGATGCGTTCGCGGGGGTCGGTGGGGGTGTCGGCACTGCTCATGCGGAGCAACGTTACCGGAATCCTGTTAGCGCTGGATTACCAGTGCTACGGTTCTCTCGTTAGCGTTGATACCGAGCGAACGGGGAACCTCTCATGGACACGCGCACCCTCGGCACCGACGGCCCGGTCGTCTCCGCCCTCGGACTCGGCCTGATGGGCATGTCGGACGCCTACGGCGCGGCCGACGACACCGAGTCCGTCGCCACCGTCCACGCCGCGCTCGACGCCGGCATCACGCTGCTGGACACCGGCGACTTCTACGGCATGGGCCACAACGAGATGCTGCTGCGCGACGCCCTGCGCGGGCGCGACCGCGACAGCGCCGTGATCAGCGTCAAGTTCGGCGCCCTGCGCGACGCGTTCGGCGCCCCGCTCGGCGTGGACGCCCGCCCGGCCGCCGTGAAGACCTCGCTGGCCTACTCACTGCGCCGCCTCGGCACCGACCACATCGACATCTACCGCCCGGCCCGGCTCGACCCCGCCGTCCCGATCGAGGAGACCGTCGGCGCGATCGCCGAGATGGTGCAGGCCGGGCTGGTCCGCCACATCGGCCTGTCCGAGGTCGGCGCCGAGACGCTGCGCCGCGCCCACGCCGTGCACCCGATCGCCGACCTGCAGATCGAGTACTCGCTGCTCTCCCGCGGCATCGAGGCCGAGATCCTGCCGACCGCCCGCGAGCTCGGCATCGGCGTCACCGCCTACGGCGTGCTCTCCCGCGGCCTGCTCTCCGGCCACTGGAGCCGGCAGCGCGAGCTCGGCGAGCGCGACTTCCGCGGCTTCAGCCCGCGCTTCCAGGGCGAGAACCTCGACCACAACCTGGCCCTGGTCGAGGCCCTGCGCGCCGTCGCCGACACCAAGGGCGCCACCGTCGCCCAGGTCGCCATCGCCTGGGTCGCCGCCCAGGGCAAGGACGTCGTCCCGCTGGTCGGCGCCCGCCGCCGCGACCGCCTCGCCGAGGCCCTCGCCGCCGGCACCCTCGACCTGACCGCCGCCGACCTCACCGCCATCGAACGGGCCGTCCCCGCCGACTCCGCCGCCGGCAGCCGCTACGCCGCCCCGTTCATGGCCCAGCTCGACAGCGAACGCTGACCGCCCCCGAGGCCGTCGCATGGCCGCCATAACAGCAGGCGTAACTCGGTTGATCACCTGCCGCCCGTGCCGATACCAATTGCCCGTGATTCAAGGCGAATTGATCGGGCTGCGCGCCCGACACGACAGCGACATCCCGGTCCTGCACTCCGAGCTGTACGAGGACGTGGCCACCCGGTCACGCGGCGACTCCCGCCCCTGGCAGCCCATCTCCGCCGCGTCGGGCCACTCCCCGTTCGTGGTGCCCGGGCCGTCCGACGAGGCGGCCTGCTTCTCCGTCGTCGAGCTGGAGTCGCAGGAACTGGCCGGCGAGGCCCTGCTCTGGGGCATCGACACCCACAGCCGGACGGCTCATCTCGGCCTCGCCCTGCGCCCCGCGTTCCGCGGCCGCGGCCTGGCCGTCGACATCGTGCACACCCTGTGCGAGTACGGATTCCTCGTCCGCGGCTTCCAGCGCCTCCAGCTCGAGACCCTCACCGACAACACCCCGATGCTCGCCGCCGCGGCCCGCGCCGGATTCGTCCTGGAGGGAACGCTGCGGCGCGCCGCCTGGGCGTACGGCGGGTACGCGGACCAGGCCGTCCTCGGCCTCCTCTCGGACGAGTGGAAGCCCCGCGAGATCAAGCCCACCCGATAACGAAACAGCCTCGGAAACAGCCCCGGGCACTCCCCTGCGGAGTGCCCGGGCACGCTCTGCGATCCGGCCGGTCGGGTGATCCCCCGAGGTCAGGGCCCTGGACCCGACAGGAGATCAGGTCGCAACCGTGTCCGCGTGCTCAGCCGGGGCGGTGGCCCACGGCGGCGAACATCGTCACCGACAGGTGAAAGGCGCCCCGGTCGGCGGCGGCGGTGAGGTCGGCGTACAGCCGGTCGCGCTGTTCCTCGGAGATAAGACCCCGGCCCAGGGCGGCGGTGGCGAGGCCCTGCACGATCGGCAGACTGACAGTGCGCGGGTCGTGCAGGAGGACGTCGGCGCCGGTGCGGTCGACGGTCAGGCCCGCGTCGGTGAGCCACTGGGTGAGACGGCGTCCGGCGTCGAAGGTGGCGGCGGTGCCCTGGGCGATGGTGCCCAGCGCGGGCAGGACCGCCGGGTCGACGGGGTGGAGCACGAAAGTGGACCAGTCGGTGTCGAGCAGCGCGACCCTGCCGCCCGGGCGCAGAACCCGGGCGATCTCGGTGACGGCCCGCGCCGGTTCGGACAGGTGCTGGAGGACGCGCTCGCACCGGACGGCGTCCAAACCCGCGTCGGGCAGCGACAGGGCGAGCGCGTCACCGTCCACGAAGCGGGCCCGGCTGCCGGCCTCCGCCGCGCGCCGTTCCGCCTCGGCACGCAGGCCCGGGTGGGGTTCCACGCCGATCGCGGAGCCGTCCGGGCCGACGTCCTCGGCGAGTACCCGGGTCTCCGAGCCGGTGCCGGAGCCGATGTCCACCGCCCGCTCGCCCGGGGTTGCGGCGAGGCCCGCGCGGGCCCAGGCACGCAGCCGACACACGCCCGGGTTGGCGGCCTGGGCGTCCAGCGCGGCGATCAGCCGGTCCGTGACCGCCGGGTCGGTGTTGGCCCTGTGGAACGCCGATGTGGGGTGCCGATCGGTCATGGCTCCAATGTAGGCACGCCCGCACCGACCGGCCCCGCGCCTCCAGTGCACAGGCGCGGTGACGCGCCTCCGCCGCCTCGTTCAACCGCTTCGCTTCCCGTCCCGACGCGGCCGTGCGCGCCCAGGCCGCAACCGGGGCACCCGCTCCCGCAACCACATCGAACGCCTGCCGGTAAGCACCTTCGAGCGCTCCCGCTCCCAGGCCCGGTTGCCACTGCGGCGGCCGTGGATCGCAACCCGCCCGCAACGCCGAATGCGCCGCAGGAACGTTGGTGCGGGAGCTGTCCCGGAGCCGGCCGCGTCAGACCGCCGTCGCCTGGAGCGCGGTCGTGGCGCGGCCGCGCAGCTGGACGTGGGTGACCTCGGCGACCCGGCGGCCGAGCACCTCGGCGGTGCGCAGGTCGCTGGCGGACGGGGTGACCTCGGGGCTCTCGTCGTTGTTGGACTGCGACATGGCGCCGAGCCAGCTGCCGAGGCGGTTGATGTCCTCGGTGCTGCCGTTGGAGGTGTTCCAACCGCCGTACTCGGCCAGGCCGACCCAGATCATGCCGTGCTGCGCCGCGAAGAGCGCGATGTTGATCAGGGTGTGCAGCTTGTCGCCGGCCATGTTGCCGCTGTTGGTGAAGCCCGCGGCGATCTTGTTCTTCCACTGCATGTTGTCGCCCCAGACGCCCGACGTCGCCTCGACGAAGGTGCGGAAGACCGCGCTGGAGCCGCCCATGTAGGTGGGCGAGCCGAAGATGATCGCGTCGGCCTCGGCCAGCGTCTGCCAGAGCTCGTCGTTCAGCTCGGCGAGCGAGACCAGTTGCACCGCGGTGTCCTCGACCTTGCCGGCGCCGGCGGCGACCGCTTCGGCCTGCTTGGCGGTGTGGCCGTACCCGCTGTGGTAGGCGACGACGATTCGAGCCTGCATGACCACTCCCCTGATGCGCCACAAGAAAGCTATGTGGAAAGCTTTTTCCTGAGGCAGAACATAGTGGCTTCCCGCCGCGACGGGCAACAGCGGAGGTGAGGGACGGGGGAGAGGCATCCGGGCCTCCTGGGAAAGCTTTGCGCCGAGCTAGCTATCCTGAAGAGCCCGTCCGCGGAGGCGCCGAGGGAGGGGGCAAGGAGGGCTGCCATGTCCGAACCGGACCACGTCGACGACATCATCTCGGCCTGGCACGTCCAGCTGCCCGAGATCGCCGGCCTTCCGCTGGAGCTGGCCAAGCGCAGCGCCCTGCTGACCGCCGCCTTCGACGAGGTCGCGGCGCGCGAGCTGGAACGCCTCGGGATGACCCAGGCCGAGTACGGGCTGCTCGCGGTGCTGCGCCGGGCGGGCGAGCCGTACCGGCTCAAGCCCACCGAACTGACCAACGCCCTGCTGCTGTCCTCCGGCGGCACGAGCAACGTGCTCAAGCGCCTGGCCGGGGCCGGACTGGTCTCCCGCGAGGCCGACGACGGGGACGGCCGCAGCTCCTGGGTGCGCCTCACGCCCCGGGGGGTCGAGGTCGCCGAGGAGTCCGTGCGCGCGGTGACCGCGGCGCACGCCCGGATCGTCGCCCGTATCCCCGAGGCGGAACTGCTGAACCGCGTGCTGCGGGACGCGCTGGCCGCCGTCGAGGAGGGCGTGCTCGTCCGCAGGTGAGCTGCGGGCTCAACCGGTGAGCCGTAGCCGCAGCTCCTCGGCCCGGCAGCTCGGGTGGAGCGGCTGCCCGTGCCGCTTGACCGCGTTCCCGGCGGCCAGCACGGTGTTCACGTCGGCGCGGTCCATCGCTCAGAGGGCCACGGACGCGGGCCTCGTTACGGGACAGCCTTCGGTCGGCCTCAGCGGCCCGCGAGCAGGTACTCGTGCTCGGGGCGGCCGGTGTCCCCGTAGCGGAGGGACAGGCGCAGTCGGCGGTCGCGGGCCAGGTGCTTGAGGTAGCGCTGGGCGGTGGAGCGCGACAGGCCGGTGGCGTCGGCGACCTGCTGGGCGGACAGTGGCTGCCCGGCGTCGCGCAGGGCCCCGAGGACGAGGTCGGTGGTGGGCGCGCTGTGGCCCTTGGGCAGGGCGGTGGCCGGAGAGGCCGCGGTACGCAGGGCGGCGAACATCCGGTCGACCTCGTCCTGGGAGGTCTCCCGGGCGGCGGGTCCGGCCAGGGCGTGGCGCAGGTCGGCGTACGCGGTGAGTTTGTCGCGCAGGCCGGCGAAGCTGAATGGCTTGACCAGGTACTGCAGGGCGCCGTGTTGCATCGCCTCGTGGACGGTGGAGACGTCGCGGGCGGCGGTGACCATCATGACGTCGCAGCGGATGCCGGCTTCGCGCAGGCGTCGGACCAGGGCCAGGCCGCTTTCGTCCGGCAGGTGGTGGTCGAGCAGCACCAGGTCGACGGGGGCGCGTTCGAGGACGGCCAGTGCCTGGCCGGCGCTGTGCGCGGTCCCGGTGACCCGGAACCCCGGGATCTTCGCGACGTACGCGGCGTGCACGTCCGCGACCCGGAAGTCGTCGTCGACCACGAGGACGTCGATCATGCGTTCTCCACGGTGTGCAGGGCCTCGGGCAGTTCGACGGTGAAGCGGGCCCCGCCGAGCGCTCCGGTGCCGACGGCGAGTCGCCCGCCGGAGCGTTCGACCAGGCGGCGTACCAGGGCGAGGCCGAGGCCGCGGGGGCGGTGCGCGGGGGCGCCCTTGCTGGTCCAGCCCTCCTCGAAGATCCGCTCGCGCAGGTGCGCCGGGACGCCGGGGCCGCTGTCGGCGACCTCGGCCAGCACGGTGGGGCCGACGGCGCGCAGCCGCACCTCGACGGCGCCGCCCGGCACCGCGTCCAGGGCGTTGTCGACCAGGTTGCCGACCACGGTGACCAGGGTCCGGGCGTCGACGGCGGCGTCGGGCAGGTGGCTGTCGGAGGTGACCGTCAGCCGGATGCCGCGTTCGGCGGCGACGGCGGCCTTGCCCGCCAGCAGGGCGGCCAGGTGCGGGTCTTGGACCTGTGCGCCGATCCGGGCGGCGAGCGCGGCGTGCGAGCCGGACTGCTCGGAGATGAACGCGGCGGCCTGGTCGTGTCGGCCGAGTTCGAGCAGCCCGAGCAGGGTGTGCATCCGGTTGGCGTGCTCGTGGTCCTGCGCCCGCAGCGCCTCGGTCAGCCCCCGGGTGTGGTCCAACTCCCTTACCAGGTACTCGAGTTCGGTGCGGTCGCGGAGGGTGATGACGGCGCCGCCTTCGGCGGGGGCGGTCCGGTTGACGACCAGCACCCGCTCGTCGCGGACGGCCGGCAGGTCGGCGCCCTCGATCCGCCCGGTCAGCGCGTCGGCGAGCCGGCCCGGCGGCAGGACCTCGTCGACGGTGCGCCCGGCGCAGTCGGCCGGCAGCGCGAGCAGGCGCAGCGCCTCGTCGTTGGCCAGGCGGATCCGGCCGGAGGCGTCGAGCGCCAGCATGCCCTCGCGGATGCCGTGCAGCATCGCCTCGCGCTCGATCAGCAGGGCGGCGATGTCGGCGACCGCGATGTTGTGGGTGCGGCGCTTCAAACGCCGGGCGAGCACCAGCGTGGCCGCGAGGCCGACGACCAGGCCCGCGCCCGCGCACAGCAGGATGCCGCCGGCCATCGACAGCAGCTGGCCGCGGATCGAGTCGTCGCTGAGGCCGACCGACACCTCGCCGACGATCCGGCCGTCGGCCAGGCGCAGCGGCACCTTGCCGCGGGCGGTGCGCCCCAGGGTGCCGTCCTGGATCGCGGTGACGCTCTCGCCGCGCAGCGCGGGTTCGGGGTCGGTGGAGACCCGCAGGCCGATCCGGGTCGGGTCGGTGTGCGAGAGCCGGATGCCCGCGGTGTCGGTGATGACGACGAACTCGGCTCCGGTGGAGCGCCGCACCCGTTCGGCGACGTCCTGGGCGGTGTCCGAGTCGCGGGCGGCCGCGGCTGCGGCGACGTTCGGGTCGGTGGCGGTGACCTGGGCGATGGCCAGCGCCCGCTGCATGGCCGCGCGGTCGAGCTCGCGGCTGACGGGGGCGAGGAACAGCCCGGCGGTCAGGGCGCTGACGCCGACGGTCACGACCGTCTGGGCGAGCAGGAGCTGGGCGAAGACCCGGCGGGGCCAGTGGGGGCGCCTCATCGCGGTCTCCTTCCGGCGCGGCGGGGCGAGGGTGCAGGTCACCTTATGTTTCCGGGGTGTTTCTGTCAGCCCCCGCCCCCGTTGTTGTAGCGGAAGCAAAACGAGCACAACACCCCTCAACGCCGCAAAGCCGCGATACGCCCGCAAGGCTCCCGCGCCGCTCCCGCCGCTCGTAGCGTCCCGGTCCACAGCAGCGGGCCGGCGTCGGAGCCGGCCGAGGAGGTAGGTGGTTCACGTGGACCCGCACAAGGCCGGGGCCGTCCCGGCGATCGAGTTGACCGGGGCGACCAAACGCTTTCGGACGCCGTCCGGCACCCTGCACACCGCCGTCCGGGAGCTCGACCTGACCGTCGCCCCGGGCGAGTTCGTCGCCGTCGTCGGGCCGACCGGCTGTGGCAAGTCCACCACGCTGACCCTGGTCAGCGGCCTGGAGGAACCCACCGAGGGCGAGGTGCGGGTGTACGGCGAGCCGGTGTCCGGCATCAACGGGCACGTCGGCTTCGTCTTCCAGCAGGACGCCGTCTTCCCGTGGCGCACGGTGCTCTCCAACGTCATGGCCGGTCCCCGCTTCCGCGGCGTCCCGGCCGAGCAGGCCCGGGAGAAGGCCCGCGACTGGCTGGCCCGGGTGGGCCTGTCGGCGTTCGAGGACCGCTACCCGCACCAGCTATCCGGCGGCATGCGCAAGCGCGTCGCGCTGGCCCAGACCTTCGTCAACGACCCGCGGATCCTGCTGATGGACGAGCCGTTCTCCGCACTCGACGTGCAGACCCGGGCGCTGATGTCCGACCAGTTGCTGGAGCTGTGGGCGGGCACCGGCTCCTCGGTGGTCTTCGTCACCCACGACCTGGACGAGGCGATCGCGCTGGCCGACCGGGTGGTCGTGATGACCGCCGGCCCCGCCACCGTCAAGGAGATCTTCACCGTCGACCTGCCGCGCCCGCGCACCGTCGAGGCCGTCCGCCTGGAGCCGCGCTTCGTCGAGCTGTACCGCGAGATCTGGGCCTCGCTGGGCGAAGAGGTCCGCATCACCCGTGAGAGAGGAGCGGGTCGTGCCGCTTGAGACCGCCCCCGCCCCTGCCGCGCCTGCGGCCACCCGCACCGAGATCCGTGAACGGGCCGCCCGCAACCGCAAGTTGGGCGTGTACGGCGCCCGGGCCGCCGTGCTGGCCGCCTTCCTCGGCCTGTGGGAGGTCTGCTCCCGCACCGGGGTGATCGACCCGTTCAACTTCTCCCAGCCGTCGAGGATCTGGGACCAGATCTGGCAGTGGATCACCCACGGCACCGCGCAGGGCTCGCTCGGCGAGCAGATCGGCTACACCCTGTACGAGGCGCTGACCGGCTGGGTACTGGGCGTGGCCGGCGGTGTGCTGCTGGGCATCGCGCTGGGCCGCGTCCGCTTCCTGGCCGACGTGTTCGGCCCGTACGTCAAGGTGCTGAACGCGATCCCGCGGATCGTGCTGGCGCCGATCTTCCTGATCTGGTTCGGCCTCGGCCCCGCCTCCAAGGTCGCCTCCGCCGTGGTCCTGGTGTTCTTCCCGGTGTTCTTCAACGCCTTCCAGGGCGCCCGCGAGGTGGATCGCAACCTGGTCGCCAACGCCCGCATCCTGGGCGCCGACAACCGCAAGGTCACCCTGCAGGTGGTCATCCCCGCCGCCACCACCTGGATCTTCACCAGCCTGCACGTCAGCTTCGGCTTCGCCCTGATCGGCGCGATCGTCGGCGAGTACATCGGCGCCACCAAGGGTCTGGGCCTGATGGTCGCCGCCGCCCAGGGCACCTTCAACGCGGCCGGCGTGTACGCCGCGATGACCATCCTGGCCGTGGTCGCGCTGCTGACCGAGGGCCTGCTGACCTTCGCCGAGAAGCGGCTGTTCCGCTGGAAGCCGGCCGACACCGGCGACGGCCGCTGACCCCACCCCACCCGTTCCCCCTTCACCCCGAGAGGCTCCCCCCACCATGCGCAGAACCGCTGCCGCCGCCCTCGCCGCCGTCCTCCTGCTGCCGCTGGCCGCCTGTGCCAACGACGCCGCCACCTCGCACAACGGCGCCGCCCCCGCGGGGAAGAAGGTCGACGGCCCCACCGTCAAGATCATGGTCGGCGGCCTGGACAAGGTCATCTACCTGCCCGCCATGCTGACCCAGCGGCTCGGCTACTTCGCCGACGCCGGCGTCAACGTCGAACTGCTCAGCGAGCCGGCCGGCGTGAACGCCACCACCGCGCTGCTGGCCGGCGACGTACAGGGCGCCGTGGGCTTCTACGACCACACCATCGACCTGCAGGCCAAGGGCAAGAGCGTCGAATCGGTCGTCCAGTTCGCCCAGGCCCCCGGCGAGGTCGAGGTGGTCTCCGCCAAGCAGGCCGACGCGATCAAGACCGGCGCGGACTTCAAGGGCCGCAAGCTCGGCGTCACCAGCATCGGCTCCTCCACCGACTTCCTCACCAAGTACCTGGCCGTCAAGAACGGCGTCAGCGCGAACGAGTTCAGCCCGATCGCGGTCGGCGCCGGCCAGACCTTCATCGCCGCGCTCCAGCAGGGCTCGATCGACGCCGGCATGACCACCGACCCGACGGTGGCGAACATCCTGTCCAAGCAACTCGGCACCGTCCTGTACGACATGCGCACCCCCGAAGGCTCCCGGGCCGCGCTCGGCGGCCTCTACCCCTCCTCCTCGCTCTACATGAACACCGCCTGGGTGAACGGCAACAAGGACACCGTCCAGAAGCTCGCCAACGCTTTCGTGAAGACCCTGAAGTGGATGAACACCCACACCCCGGAGGAGATCGCCGCCCAGATGCCCGCCGACTACGCCCAAGGCGGCGCCGCCGAGTACGCGGCCGCGATCAAGGCCACCCTGCCGATGTTCACCACCGACGGCCTGATGCCCCCCGGCGGCCCGGAGACCGTGCTCTCCGTGCTGGCCGCCTTCCACCCGGACGTCCAGGGCAAGGAGTCCACCGTCGACCTGTCCAAGACCTACACCACCGAGTTCGCCACCAAGGCCACCGGCTGACCCTCCCGTCACCGGTGACGGTCCCGAGCCCTCCGGACAACGGGCGCGGGACCGCCGGGCGGACAGTGGCGGCGGGCGGATCAGCCGAGCAATCGGCGCACAGCAGGCGGTTGAACGCCGACCCGCTGGCGATCCTGCAACGGTCGATGGGCGAGGAGAACGGGCACGGGCCCCGCCGGCATCGCCGAGCGGGCCTGTCAGCCCGGGAGGGGCATGGCCGAAGCCGTCGCATAAACACGTTCGACCGGGAAGAGGCCGGCGGCGGCCGCAGTGCTGGTGAGGACCTGGGCCCCGTCGGTCCCGGCGACGGCTTCGGTGACGAACCGGGCCTCGGCGCCGGTGGCGGCGGTGAGCTTCAGGTGGTCCAGAGCGGGACGCCGTGCTTGTCGCCACCTCTGGCCCATCCAACGGCCCGTCAGCAGCCCCGACTCGAAGTTCCGGGTGAACTCCAGCGGCAGCGAGCCCGGCAGCGAGACGTCGACCTGGTCGATGTGCATCCGGCCGGCGGCCATGTCGACCGGCTCGCCGCCCCCGCACCGGGTGTCCTGCGGGCGGCCCTCGGTCCGGGGGCTCTTCACCTGGTCACGGCCCCGCCCCTTCGAGTACGAGCCGCCGCCCTTTCCCCGCCCGCCACTGCCCGAACGCGGGTGATGGAGACCGTCGCCACGCTACGCCCTCCTTCGTGACGCGAGCGCAACTGACGGGTGCGGAGCGGGAGTTCATCGAGCCATACCTGCCGGTCGGCGAGTACGGCCCGTACCTGAAGCGGCTGCGCCTGCAACCGCGGCGTTCATGCTGCCGCACCTAGCCCAGCTCTGCGATCACTTCCCGAACGCGGGTAGCCGTCGCGGCGTCCACCTCCGCCCCCGAGTTGAGCACCCGGGAGACGGTGCTCTTGCCGACCTGGGCCCGACGTGCGACGTCGGTGATCGTGGCAGCCATCTCGCGGGCCCTCCAAGCAGTCGGCAGTGACGCGCGGAGCCGGTTCCGGACCGGCCTCCCCGAGTGAACCGCGCCCGCATCTCGGCGTCAAGACTTAACGGCAGAGCTGATGAAACGTCAAAGATCACGCACTGAAAGCACATTGAGCATTCAAGAACCGAATCCACAGGGCTTGACGTGGCTGGTTCAGACCTTTTAGGTTCACGCCACAGCCAGCCCGAAGGCCACCGCAGAATCCGGGCACCGCACCAGGAACTCCCTTGCGCCGCCGATCCGCCCACTGCACGACCAGGCCCCACCGATGTACCCGTCCAACCCGCCGACAGGCCCCGGCGGCCCCGCCCGCCCCATGGCTTCGCACGTCCCCACGACAGGCGGCCCCACCGCCGGCGCATCCCCCAGGCACCACGCCATGAACGTCCCCTTCCCGCGGCTCACCCCCACCGAAGGAGCGACACCATGCCCCGCCGACCCACCCCCCGGCGGCTCCCCCGAGCCGTCCTCGCCCTGATCGCCCTGCTGCTCGGCGTGCTCTCCCCCACCGCTCACGCGAGCGCCGCCGCACCGGACTTCAAGGTGATCGCGTTCTACAGCGGCACCTGGGACGCCGCCCACATCGACTTCGACAAGGAAGCCAACGCCTGGTTCCCCCAGACCGCGGCTGCCAACAACTTCACCTACACCGCGACCACGAACTGGGACCTGCTGGCCAACGGCGGCGTCGACGCCTACGACGTCGTCCTGTTCCTCGACGACGCCCCGCAGAGCGCCGCCCAGCGGGCCGGCTTCGAGCGGTACGTGCGCGGCGGTGGCGCCTGGCTCGGCTTCCACGTCTCAGCGTTCACCACCGAGGCCTCGAGCTGGGACTGGTACTACAACCAGTTCCTGGGCAGCGGGAACTTCCGCTCCAACACCTGGGGCCCCACCACCGCCGTCCTGCGCACCGAGAACGGCACCCACCCCGCCGCGGCGTCGCTGCCGGCGACCTGGACCTCGGCCGTCAGCGAGTGGTACGCCTGGTCGAACAACCTGCGGGCCAACCCGAACATCAAGGTCCTGGCCTCGGTCGACCCGTCCAGCTTCCCGCTCGGCAGCGACCCCAACCAGGCCTGGTACAGCGGCGACTACCCGATCATCTGGACCAACACGCAGTACCGCATGCTGTACGCCAACTTCGGCCACAACGCCATGAACTACAGCACCAACACCCGTACCTCCTCCACCTTCGCCTCCGCCACCCAGAACCGGATGCTGATCGACTCGCTGAAGTGGCTGGGCAAGGCTCCGGCCACGACCGACCCCTGGTACACCCTCACCTCGCAGGCCAACGGCCTGTGCGTGGACGCCCGCGCCGCCGCCACCGCCAACGGCACCGCGATCCAGCAGTACACCTGCAACGGCACCACCGCCCAGCACTTCCGCACCACCGCCACCGACAGCGGCTACGTCCGCCTCGCGGCCCGCAACAACCCCGACCAGGTCATCGACGTCACCGGCGTCTCCACCGCCGACAACGCGCCCCTGCAGCTGTGGACCTACGGCGGCGGCGCCAACCAGCAGTGGCGGCCCGTCACCGAGGCCAACGGCGCCCAGCACTTCGTCGCCCGCCACAGCGGCAAGTGCCTCACCGCCGCCACCACCGCGGCCACCAACTCCGTCCAACTCGTCCAGCGCACCTGCGACAACTCCGCCGCCCAGAGCTTCCGCCTCACCGCACAGCCCTGACCCGCCGGGCACACCGCCGCGCGGGTCACCGGTACGCCCGGCGGCGCTGCCGCACAGCCCGCACCAGCGCGTAGCACACCACCGCGCAGGCCGGGTGCGCCTGGTGTTCACCGCCAACACCGGCTGGCCGGCGGGCCAGGTGTCCCAACTCCAGGTCCACGCCTCCTGATCCGTGGCCCTGCGCCTGTCGCAGTGGCTGCCGGTCGGACGAGCCCCCCGTCCGGCCCGTGCACGGCACCAGACCTCCTCAGCCCGGACCTCCTCAGCCCAGACCCCGCTCATGTCACAGACATGCCTCTCTGTAAGGAGTTGCCTTGATCCGCTCCGTTCTCCGCCGCACTCTGGCGGCAGCCGTCGCGCTGCCCGCCACCGTCGCGGCCATGCTGGTGGCCGGCGCCGGCCCGGCCTCCGCCGCGGCCAACCCCGGGCCCGGCTTCCCGGCCCACTTCGCCGCCCCGTACCTGGAGACGTGGAATCCGACGTCGGTGCTGACCGACGTCCGCAACGCCGGACTGAAGTACGTCACCCTCGCCTTCGTGATCAGCGACGGCAGCTGCAACGCCACCTTCAACGGCAACGTCTCGATCACGGACGCGTCCTGGACCAGCGCGGTCAACGCGCACCGGGCGGCCGGCGGTGACGTGATCGCCTCCTTCGGCGGCGCCGGCGGCACGGAGCTGGGCCAGGCCTGTACCAGCGTCTCCGCGCTGCAGGCGCAGTACAAGCGGGTGGTGGATGCGCTCAACCTGACCCGGATCGACCTGGACATCGAGGGTGCCGCCCTCAACGACACCGCCGCGAACGACCGCCGCAACCAGGCGCTCGCCCAGCTTCAGCAGGCGCAGGCCGCGGCCGGCAAGCGCCTCGACGTCAACTACACCCTCCCGGTCAACCCCACCGGTCTGGAGTCCAACTCCCTCAGCCTGCTCAACAACGCCAAGAGCCGCGGTCTGACGGTCAACGCCGTCAACATCATGACGATGGACTACGGCCCGGCGATGGACATGGGCCAGGCCGCGATCAATGCCGCCAATGCCCTGCACACCCAGCTCGGGCAGATCTGGAACACCAAGACCTCCGCGCAACTGTGGGCGATGGAGGGCAACACCCCGATGATCGGGGTCAACGACTCCACCGTCGAGGTGTTCTCCACCGCCAACGCGCAGGCCCTGGAGTCCTTCGCCGCAGCCAACGGCATCCAGATGCTGGCGTTCTGGGCCCTGGGCCGCGACAAGGCCTGCGCCAGCAACGGCACCCTGTCCGACAGTTGCAGCGGCACCTCGCAGTACCCCTGGCAGTTCGCCCAGACCTTCAACCAGATCACCGGCGGCACCACCACCCCGCCGCCGAACGGCCGGACCGGCCAGATCACCGGCTACGGCGGCAAGTGCGTGGACGTCGCAGCCGCCAACTCGGCCAACGGCACCGCGATCCAGCTCTACGACTGCAACGGCACCGCCGCGCAGTCCTGGACGGTCGGCACCGACGGCACGATCCGCGCGCTCGGCAAGTGCCTGGACCTGACCTCGGGCGGCACCGCCAACGGCACCCAGGCCCAGCTGTACGACTGCAACGGCACCGGCGCCCAGCAGTGGCAGGCGCAGTCGAACAAGACCCTGGTGAACCCGGCCTCCGGCCGCTGCCTGGACGCCACCGGCCCGTCCTCCGCGAACGGCACCCGGCTGCAGATCTGGGACTGCTTCGCCGGTGCCAACCAGCAGTGGAACCTGCCCGCCTGACCGCCCGCCGACCGGACGCCCGGGCGCCCGGCAGCACCTGCCGGGCGCCCCACCCCCTATTTCGGCACCGCACGTCCTGACGCTCCATCACCCCAGAACAGGAGCACACCACTTGAACCCCACTCCGCTGCGCCGACGGGTTCTTCCCCTGAGTGCGACCGCCGGCCTGCTGGCCTCCACCGCGGTCCTGCTGGCCCCCGCCCCCGCCGCCCTCGCCGCCGTCCCCACCACCGCGAGCACCCTCGTCGCGCAGAACTCCGGCAAGTGCGTCGATGCCGCCAACGCCGCCACCACCAATGGCACCGCCGTCCAGCAGTACGCGTGCAACGGCACCGGCGCCCAGCAGTGGCTGGCCCAGGACCTCGGCAACGGCTACGTCCGCATCAACGCCTCCGCCAACACCGCCCAGGCCCTCGACGTCACCGACGTCTCCACCGCCGACGGAGCCAAGATCCAGCTCTGGGCCTACGGAGGCGGCCTCAACCAGCAGTGGCAGGCCGTCCCCGAGGCATCCGGTGCCTACCACTTCGTCAACCGCAACAGCGGCAAGTGCCTTGACATCCCCTCCGCCTCCACCGCCGACGCCGTCCAGCTGCAGCAGTACACCTGCAACGGCACCGCCGCCCAGTCCTTCACCTTCGGCACCACCTCCACCAACCCGCCCGGCACCCCCGACTTCGGCCCCAACGTCGCCGTCTTCGACCCCAGCACCCCCCAGGCCACCATCCAAGCCAAGCTCAACCAGGTCTTCTCCCAGCAGGAGAGCAACCAGTTCGGCACCCAGCGTCAGGCCCTGCTCTTCAAGCCCGGCAGCTACAACGTCAACGCCAACGTCGGCTTCTACACCCAGGTCGCGGGCCTCGGCCTGTCCCCCGACGACGTCACCGTCAACGGCGCGGTGCACGCCGAGGCCGACTGGTTCCAGGGCAACGCCACCCAGAACTTCTGGCGCTCCGCCGAGAACCTCTCGGTCAACCCGACCGGCGGCGCCGACCGCTGGGCGGTCTCGCAGGCCGCCCCGTACCGGCGCATGCATGTGCGCGGCAACCTGCAGCTCGACGACGGCGGCTGGTCCTCCGGCGGTTTCATCTCCGACTCGAAGATCGACGGCCAGATCAACTCCGGCTCCCAGCAGCAGTGGCTCTCCCGCAACTCCCAGTGGGGCAGCTGGGCCGGAGCCAACTGGAACATGGTGTTCGTCGGCGACGTCAACGCCCCCGCCAACACCTTCCCCAACCCGCCCTACACCACCGTCGGCCAGACCCCCGTCGTGCGCGAGAAGCCCTTCCTGTACCTCGACGCCGCCGGCGCCTACAAGGTCTTCGTCCCCGCGCTGCGCAACAACACCACCGGCATCACCTGGGCCGGCGCCCAGCAGGGCACGTCCCTGCCGATCGACCAGTTCTACATCGTCAAACCCGGCGCCGGCGCCGCCGACATGAACACCGCCCTCGCCCAGGGCAAGAACCTGCTGGTCACCCCCGGGGTCTACCACCTCAACCAGGCCCTGAACATCACCCGGCCCGACACCGTCGTCCTCGGCCTGGGCCTGGCCACCCTCATCCCCGACAACGGCATCACCGCCGTCAACGTCGCCGACGTCGACGGCGTCAAGGTCGCGGGCCTGCTCATCGACGCCGGCACCGTCAACTCGCAGACGCTCATGCAGATCGGCGCCGGCACCGCGAGCGCCGTCGACCACAGCGCCAACCCCACCTCCCTGCACGACGTGTTCTTCCGCATCGGCGGCGCGGGCGTCGGCAAGGCCGCCCAGTCGCTGGTCGTCAACTCCAACAACGTCATCGGCGACCACATGTGGCTGTGGCGCGCCGACCACGGCAGCGGCGTCGGCTGGACCAGCAACACCGCCGCCAACGGGCTGATCGTCAACGGCAACAACGTCACCCTGTACGGCCTGTTCGTCGAGCACTACCAGCAGACCCAGGTGATCTGGAACGGCAACAACGGCCGCACCTACTTCTTCCAGAACGAGCTGCCCTACGACCCGCCGAACCAGGCCGCCTGGATGAACGGCGCCACCCGCGGCTTCCCCGCCTACAAGGTCGCCGACTCCGTGACCAACCACGAAGCCTGGGGCCTGGGCTCCTACGCCTACTTCAACGTCAACCCCGCCGTGGTCGAGGAGCACTCCTTCGAGGTGCCCTACCGCTCCACGGTCCGCTTCCACGACATGGTGACCGTCTCACTCGGCGGCACCGGCACCATCGCCCACGTCATCAACTCCACCGGCGGCCCCTCCAACTCGGCCACCAACGTGGCCAACCTGATCGCCTACCCGTAAACCACAGTGCACCGGTCGCCCCTCCCCTCGCCGGGGGGGCCGACCGGTGCACTGCCGCAGACCCGCCGTCGATGCCGACCCCCACTTTTCCAGGGTTTCGCACGGTAGAGCACAGAGACGAGGCAGGACATGAAGGTCGCGCTCGGGTGGAAGCTGCACGGGGACGGCCGCGCCCCGCAGCCCGGGGCGGTGGTGAAGCCGGACGAACGGCTGTCGTGGGGGCACACGATCGGGCTCGGCGCGCAGCACGTCGTGGCCATGTTTGGGGCCACTTTCGTCGCCCCGGCGAAAGCCTGATCAGACCGAAGTCCGATACCCGGGCCAGCTCTCCGGCTGTGCGCGCTCACCGGGCTTGTCGTCCTCCCCTCCCGGGGTCGGCCTGCGACGAGGCGATCCGCTGCTCCGAGGCCTCGGCGATGTCCCGGTTCACGGACCGAACCAGGGTCTCTTCGTCCGGCGCGGGACGGCCGGTGGCGTACAGCTCGTGCCCGTACCCGCACGGGTACGCGGTCCGGTCGAAGTTCAGGGTCGGGTCGGCAGCGAGCTTCCGGCCGACGGTCAGCGGATTGGCGCCGGCAAGGCGTAGCTCGACGGCGTCCGCCCGCCGCTGGGCGATGGCGGCGCGCTGAGCCCGGGTGGGGCGGGGCATGGGCGTTGGTCCTTGGTGGTGCGCCCCCGCGCCACCACCCGTGATCCCCTATCGCGGCCCCGGCCGGAGGCCGACCCGCGCCGGAGCACCCGACCGGCCTGAACGGCGATCCGCCCCGGGCGGGTCCGGCAGGCGGCTCCGGCACCCCGGTGGACTTCCGCAGGAACAGGCTGCCCGCAGGTTCGCCGACACCTCCGGCTGCTGGCCTTCGGAGGCTTCCGCCCGAAGCGGCCCTGTCGGGCTGCGGTCTGGGCCACCCTCACGTTCGTCAGGAGTTCTTCAACGCCGTGGTTCACCCGGCGTTCGACGCGGGTTCGCCCGAGGTGGTGGCCGCATTGGCCCAGCCGGGCGGATTTGCGTCACCCAGGGTGAGCTTTCGGACGGGCTGGCACTTCGAAGGCAGGAATGGCCCGGAGCCTTGGAATCGCATGGCAGAGTTTGGGTCATGGCACACGTGAAATGTCACATGGCTAACAGTGCCTGCCGAACGGTTTCTCGCATCGCCTGAAGGAGAAGACCATGAACCGCATCACCCGCATCGCGGTGGGCGCCGCCGGTGCCGCCGCCCTGCTCACGGCGCCCGTGCCGGCCTTCGCCGCCGCGAGCGGTGCCGACACCGCCACCGCCACGGTCACGACTTGCAAGTACGCTCTCCAGGCCGGGTTGGCGACCTACGCCTGCGCAGACGTCACCGGCAGCAGCGTCGTGATCTACGGGAAGATCAGCCTTGCCGGCCCGCCCGACGGGCCGGTGTCGTGGCAGACCCTGTACACCAACCTGTCGGCCGAGGTGGTCGGCGGCAACTCGCTCGGCTCCGTGAGCGGGAGCACGCCGTTCCACTCCACCACGGTGCAGGTGAACGGCTTCACCGCCACGGCCCCGTGCGGTTCGACAGTGCGCGCGACCTTCTCGGTGCAGGGAAGCGGCCCATACGGCACTCGGCCGGTGGTGGAAGTTCCGGTGACTTGCTGACGCTTCATCAATGTGCTTGCCGAGCCCGGGAATTGTCGGCATCCCGGGCTCGTCCGCCGT
Source organism: Kitasatospora sp. NPDC051984 (assembly GCF_044593455.1). NCBI lineage: Bacteria > Bacillati > Actinomycetota > Actinomycetes > Kitasatosporales > Streptomycetaceae > Kitasatospora > Kitasatospora sp. NPDC051984. The sequence goes on along the minus strand of NZ_JBIUCB010000008.1, from coordinate 282,231 downwards.
GGCGCCCCGCATGGACCTCGTCCGCCGCAGAGGCCCACATGGATGCCCTGGCTCACATCCCCGGGGATGCGTGAGCCGGGGCATCCGGGCTCACGCGCCGGTCAGTACTGGGTGGTGACGGTGACGCCGCTGAAGGCGGTCTTGCCGTAGAGGGTGATGTAGCGGTAGCCGGCCGCGGTGTTGGTGACGGTCACGGTCTGGGTGGTGCCGCTGTTCGTGGAAGAGGCGGCGTAGTCCGTGTTCGAGGCCCAGCGGTCCGGGCTGTAGTAGAGGTAGGCGGTCCCGGTGCCGCCCGTGGTGGAGACGGTCAGCGTGGTGGTGCCGGCCGGCATGTAGATGTACATCTGGTCCGAGCTTCCGGCGTCGGCGGAGCGGCCGGTGCGGAAGCAGTTGTAGTCCAGCTTCCGGGCGTCGGGGTCGGTGCAGGCCGCCGGTGCGGCCGGCGCGGTGACGGTGACGGTCCAGGTCGTGGTGGCCGTCTTGCCGTTGCTGTCGGTGACGGTGAGGGTGACGGTGTAGGTACCGGCTGCGCGGTAGGACTTCGACGGGGAGGCCCCGGTACCGGTGGTGCCGTCGCCGAAGTTCCAGGCCCAGCCGGTGATGCTGCCCTTGCCGGCGGTCTCGGTGGAGCGGTCGGTCAGCTGGACGTTCAGGTCCCGCACCGCGACGTCGAAAGCCGCCTTCGGGGTGCCCGCGGTGAGGCAGGTGTCGGCGGCGCAGGTGTCGACCCACCTGGTGAAGTCGGCGTCGTAGGCGGTGCCGATGCCGTTGTAGTACGCGTAGGCGCGGGCGTAGTCGCCGGTGCGGAAGTAGCCGAGCATGGTCTGGACGACGCCCGGGTAGCGCTCGATCATGTAGCGGGCGGCCAGGTAGCCCCAGTGGTAGGTGCGGACGACGTCGCTGTTCAGGTACGTGCTCTGGAGCAGGGTGCTGAGCGGGTAGGTGTGCTTGGGGGCCTGGGTCACGGCGTTGATGTCGGTGACGCCGCGGTAGGTGTAGGAGACGTACTCGGCGACGCCCTCGATCCACCACAGGTCGGGCACGCTGGTCTGCTGGTAGAAGTCGCCCTTCATGTCGTAGCGGGCGTCCAGGACGTGGGCGTACTCGTGGTTGAGGTTCCAGATCCGGGCGGTGAAGCCGTTCTCGTTCGGATGCCGGTACATGAGGGAGACCGGCTGGTTGGCCGGGTCGCTCGGGGTCCCGGTCAGGGTGACCCCGCCGTTGTTGGTGTTCGCCTCGTACATCGCGCCGGCGTAGGTCTGGTAATCGGCCTGGCTCGCGAAGACCACGAGCTGCACGGACGACTCGTACTGGCCGGGGATGGGGCCGTTGTCGCGGACGAGGTTGTGGAAGTACGCGTCCTCGCCCTTGAGATCGGCGCAGACGGCGGCGAGTTCGGCCGCGGTGAGGTCCTGGGCGAGGACGGTGAGGGTGGCGTTGCAGGTCTGCCTGATCGGGAGCACGGCCTTGGTCAGCCGCTGCTTCAGGTCGCAGACACCGTAGTAGGAGCACTGGTCCTTGTCGAAGAAGGCGGCCGCGTTGGCGGTGCCAACCCACAGCGGGGCGGTGGGGCCGGTCATCGACGAGCTGTCGAGCAGGGCCTTGGCCAGCGGGCGGATCCTGGCCTGGAACACCGGGTACTTGACGAACCGGGTCAGCTCGATGCCGGCGTTGGAGACCAGGAAGCCGGGGTAGGTTCCGAGCAGGTCGCGGTGGGTGCGGGTGAACGCGTCGAGGGTGTCGATGATGCCCGGGTCCGCGGTCACCGCGTCGACGAAGGACTTGTTCTCGTGCCCCCGGTCCAGCGCGGCAAGGGCGCTGTTGACGTACGTGAGCAGGTTCTTCGAGCTGTCGTACGCGCTGGTGTAGCCGTTCAGCACCTGCCGGTAGGTGTTCAGGTAGCGGCCCTGCTGCCCGGCGCTGTCGGTGAGGATGATGACGTCGTTGGCGACCTGGCCGTTCGCGTCGGTGACGTCCGCGGCGTGCGGGCCGGCCAGGAAGGCGTCGATGCCGCGCGTCACGGCGGCGGTCAGCGTCGCGTCGTACGGGCCGACGTGCGCGAGGTCCCTGTCCTGCACGTAGTAGCCCGCGCGCAGGTACAGGACGACCTGCCAGGTGGCGGCGGAGTTGTCACCGGGGTAGGAGGCGGCGGCGCTCTGGAAGGCGTCGGCCATCGTCGCCATCTGGCTCTGGCGGAACAGCGCCGAGGCGTACGGGCTGCCGCCGAGCAGGAACAGCGAGCCGATGCACTGGGGGGTCGAGGCCTTGACGTAGGACACCAGAGCGGCCCCGGTCCTGCCGGCGAAGTCGGCCGGGGTGCACGACTGGGCGGTGACCGGCCCCGCCGCGAGCGCGCGCGGTGCGGCCTTGGCCAGGCCCTTGTCCGGGCCGGTCTCCACCGGCGCCGTGACGGACAGCGGGTTGACCAGCGGCAGCTGCGCGGCCGTGAGCCGGCCGGACTGCGGCGCGCCCGGGCTCTCAGGATCGGCGAACGGACTGCCGGGAACCTCCGACGAGCTGCCGGAAGGCTGCTGCGGGCCGGCAGCGACCGGTGCGGGGGTGACCGGCATGGGGACGGCCTGGCTCGGTCCGACGGATATGCCGAGCAGGACGGTGCCTGCCGCGGTAGCCGCGGCCAGCAGCCTGGACATGCGTGAGAGCTGACGCATCGTCTATTCCTTTGTGGGGGAAGCGCGAACGGAGCGCCCCGGACGTCGGGACGTGGGAGGCATCCGAAGCGCGTGACGCACCGTCTCACAAGACCGGCGGAGCGATCAATAGGGTGTGACATGTCACCTGTCTCGGTTCACCTCTACCGAGAACGGCGGCCCCGGCACACCAGGGGATCCGAACCGCCCGGCCCGAAGCCGAGAGTTGGTCGACCTGACCGTCCCGGAAATCCGCCGCTTGATTGGCGCGCTCCCGCCGACGAGTAGGACGTCGGCCCTGCCGGGCTTCGATTCGGAGCGCCGACCGATGTGGCCTCATCACGTAGATAGCTGTGCCGGCCGGCAGCGTGTACCGCGCGGTTCGGTCGACACGGTCGTATTCGCCGTCGATGCCGACCCCGACTCTTCACTGCCGCCTTCGGTGACGGTGGGTAACCGGGGACGGTGGGTTCTGCGATACCGCCGGTCGGGTGATCCCCCGAGGTCAGGGCGGTGGACGCGATACGAGATCATGTCGCGACCGGTTGCATGGTCGCCCACCAGGGTTTCGCACGGTACAGCAGAGACGAGGCAAGGACATGAAGGTCGCGTTCGGGTGGAAGCTGCACGGGGACGGCCGCGCCCCGCAGCCCGGGGCGGTGGTGAAGCCGGACGAGCGGCTGTCGTGGGGGCGCACGATCGGGCTCGGCGCGCAGCACGTGGTGGCGATGTTCGGTGCCACCTTCGTCGCCCCGGTGCTGATGGGGCTGGACCCGAACCTCGCGGTGATGGTCTCCGGTGTCGCGACGATCTTCTTCCTGCTGGTGACGAGCGGCCGGATCCCGTCGTACCTGGGTTCGAGCCTGTCGTTCGTGGGTGTGGCGGCCGTGATCAAGGCGCAGGGCGGGGACGCGGCGACGCTGACCGGTTCGCTGCTGGTGGTCGGTGCGGTGCTGGCGGCGTGCGGTGCGGTGGTGCAGGGCTTCGGTGCGAAGGTGATCCACGCGGTGCTGCCGCCGATCGTCACCGGCGCGGTGGTCATGCTGATCGGTTTCAACCTGGCGCCGGTCGCGGCGGGCGTGTACTGGCCGCAGGACCAGTGGGTGGCGCTGCTGACGATGTTCTTCACGGGGCTGGCGCTGGTGGTGCTGCGCGGGTTCTGGTCGCGGATCGCGATCTTCCTGGGCCTGGTGTTCGGCTACGTGGTGTCCTGGCTGTTCGACCGGATCTTCGGCCAGATCCACTCCTCGGTGGGTGGCGGCCCGGCCGTCGACCACTGGCGCCTCGACTTCTCGGGCGTCGGCAAGGCGGACTGGATCGGCCTGCCCTCGCTGCACGCCCCGAGCTTCTCGCTGTCCGCGATCCTGGTGGCGCTGCCCGTGGTGGTCGCGCTGATCGCCGAGAACGCCGGCCACGTGAAGGCGGTCTCCGAGATGACCGGTGAGCCGCTGGACGACAAGATGGGCACCGCGATCATGGCCGACGGCGCGGCCACCATGATGTCCACCGCGGTCGGCGGCCCGGCGACCACCACGTACGCGGAGAACATCGGCGTGATGGCGGCGACCCGGGTGTACTCGACGGCGGCGTACTGGTGCGCGGCCGGTTTCGCGATCCTGTTCGGCCTGTGCCCGAAGTTCGGCGCGGTGATCGCGGCCATCCCGGGCGGTGTGCTCGGCGGCATCACGGTGGTGCTGTACGGCATGATCGGCCTGCTCGGCGCGCAGATCTGGATCCACAACAAGGTGGACCTGACCAACCCGCTGAACCTGGTCCCGATCGCGGCGGGCGTGATCGTCGGCATCGGCAACGTCAACCTGAAGATCACCGACAACTTCGAGCTCGGCGGCATCGCCCTGGGCACCCTGATCGTCCTGACCGGCTACCACGCCCTTCGGGCGATGGCCCCGGCGCACCTCAAGCACCCGAGCCCGGCCAACGGCCCACTGCTGGACGAGGGCACCAGCACCTACGACGACAGCAACCGCTCGGACAGCTGAGCTTCCGACTGCCTGTGCCGCCAACCCCGTCGAACGCACCCCTGCGGTCGGCGGGGTTCGCCGTTCCGTCAGCCGGCCGCGTCCCGGGCCAGCAGCGCCGCCTGGACGCGGTTGGTGACGGTGAGCGCGGTGAGGATCCGGCTGACGTGCGCCTTGACGGTGCTCTCCCGCATCGCGAGGCGCTCGGCGATGTCGGCGTTGGCGAGGCCCTCGGCGAGCAGCGCCAGCACGTCGCGTTCGCGCGGGGTGAGCCGCTCCAGGCGGGCCCGGGCGGCGGTCGCGGCGGTGCGGCCGCTCGCGTGGTAGCGGTCGATGACGCGGCGCGCGGCGGCGGGGTGCAGCATCGCGGAGCCGGCCGCGACCAGGTGGACGGCGCGCAGGATCTCGGCGGGGTCGGTGTCCTTCAGCAGGAACCCGTCGGCGCCGGCGGCCAGCGCGTCGTAGACGTACCGGTCGAGGTCGAAGGTGGTCAGCACGATCACCTTCGGCGGCGACGGCAGGGCGCGCAGCCGGGCGGTGGCGGTGATGCCGTCCATCCGGGGCATCCGGATGTCGACCAGGGCGACGTCGATGCGGAAAGCGCTTGCCCGTTCGATCGCCTGGAGGCCGTCGGCGGCCTGCGCGGCCACCTCGATGCCGGGGTCGCCGTCGAGCAGGTCGGTGAGGCCGAGGCGGACCAGTGCGTCGTCGTCGACGACCAGGGTGCGAATCATCGAAGCCGCCCTTCGCGAATCATCGAAGCCGCCCTTCGAGCGGTGGAACGGAAAGCATGTGCCGACGCGAGCACCCCCACACCCGGGCGGGCGGCCGGAGTGCGGCTCATGCGGAGCCGTCCTTCGCCGCGGGGTGCGGGAGGCGGGCGGACAGCCGCCAGGAGCCGGTGCCGGCCGGGCCGGCGTCGAGCCGGCCGCCGAGCGCGGTGACGCGTTCGCGCAGGCCGATCAGGCCGTAGCCGGAGTCGACGGCGGTGGACGCGGCGATGCCCGCGCCGTTGGTGACCTCGACCAGGGTGGCGGGCGGCCGGTAGTCGACCCGGACCTCGACCTGCGCCCCGTCGGCGTGCTTGCGGGCGTTGGTGAGCGCCTCCTGGACGATCCGGTAGGCGGCCAGCCGGTGCGTGGTCGGCGCGTCCGGGCCCCGGCCGGTGACGGTCAGCGCGACCTGCTGCCCGGCGGCGCGGGCGTCCTCGACCAGCGCGGCGACCTCGCGGACGGCGGGCGCGTCGGCCGCCACCGCTTGCGGGTCGTGGAGCGCGCCGAGCACCTCGCGCAGGTCGGTGAGCGCCTCGACGGAGGTGGTGCGGAGGATGGCCAGCCGGTCGGCGACCGGACCGGGCAGCTGGGCCCCGCGGGTGGCGAGGACGCCGGTGTGCAGAGCGATCAGGCTGAGCCGGTGGGCGAGGACGTCGTGCATCTCGGCGGCGATCCGGGACCGTTCGGCGGCACGTGCCGCGTCCTCCCGCAGCCGGGTCTCCACCCGCAACTGTTCGACCTGCCCGCCCAGGGTCTGCACCAGGCGGCGCCGGTTGCCCTGCCACAGGCCGAGCACCAGGCCGAACAGCAGCACCGTCAGCGTGGACATCCACCGCTGCCCGACCCACACCGAGGCGGCCCGCGGGCCCGCCAGGTTGCCGGCCAGCGCGAGCGCGGCGCAGAGCAGCGCGAGCCTGGTCCGCCGGGCCACCGCCAGGTCGAACATCACCGCGGCGAGCAGCAGATCGACCAGCCAGCCCCACCATGCGGTGAGCACCACGGTCGCCACCGGCGCTACTTTCAACCGTAGTTGAGGAATCGTCAGACACGCGGCGCAGCACGCCGCGGCCAGGGTGAGCTTCAACCGCTCGCTCTCGTAGCCGAGTTTGGCGCTGTTCTGGTTGATCGCCACCACCAGGAAGGTCAGCACCGCCGCCCGTCCGGCGATCGCCCACAGTGGGCTCTTCCACCACGTCACGGCGTCCATGCTAGGCAGTCTTCCCGGCCGGTGGGATCGCCGAACGGCCGTACCCACCACCGACTTTCGTCGGTACCGACGGCCGCCCGACGGCGGATCGCCGAAGCGTTTCGCGTTCCTAGCGTCGAAGGCATGACCGATCAGAGCACTCCGCCGCCGCGGCCCCGGGCCGACGGTCTGGCGTTCCTCCGCGAAGCCGTCCGCGACCTGCGCACCACCGGCGCGGTCGCCCCCAGCAGCCGGGCCCTCGCCCGGGCGCTGACCGCCCCGGTGCGGGTCCGCGCCCCGCACCCGATCGACGTCCTGGAGGCCGGCGCGGGCACCGGCGCCGTCACCCGCGTCCTGCTGCCCCAACTCCCGCGCGGCAGCCGCCTGGACGTGGTCGAGGCCAATCCGCGCTTCGCCGCCCGGCTGCACGAGCTGGTGGCCGGGCACAGCGCGAACCAAGTGACGGTGCACCAGGCGTACGTGGAGGAGCTGGCCACCGACCGGCGCTACGACGTGATCGTCTCCGGCCTGCCGCTGACCAACTTCACGCCCGCGCAGGTCGATCGCATCATGGCCCGCTATCTCGAACTTCTGCACCCCGGTGGGACGTTGACCTGGTTCGCCTACCTCGGCACCCGTCGCGCCCGGGCACTGTTCGCCACCCGCGCCGAGCTCCACCGGCACGCCGTGGTGGAGCGCACCGTGGCCGCCCACCTGCGGGCCGGCGCGACCGGCAGCCGCACCGTGCTGGCGAACCTGCCCCCGGCCCGGGTCTGGCAGCTGCACCTGCCCGGGTTGCCCGAACACCCGTCCGGCGCGACCTCTTGACCGCGCCCGCCACGCCGCTATCGTCTCCCTCGGCGCATCCGGTCTAGACCTATGACCGCTCCCCCGCCCCGCCTCGATCGGTCGCCGGGAGGCGCGCCCTGACCCCACATCAGGAAGGCACGGAGAGATGAAGGCAAACAGAAAGGTGACCGCCGCGATCGGCGCGCTGGTCGCCCCGCTGCTCGGGCTGACCATGTCGGCCGGCACCGCCAGCGCCCACGGCTGGGTCACCGACCCGGCCAGCCGCCAGGCGCAGTGCGCCAACGAGGTCGTGGTCTGCGGGCAGATCAAGTACGAACCGCAGAGCGTCGAGGGCCCGAAGGGCCTGTTCAGCTGTTCCGGCGGCCACTCCGAGTACGCGGAGCTGGACGACGACTCCAAGGGCTGGCAGGTCGCCAACGTGTCCTCCACCCAGACCTTCAGCTGGCACCTGACGGCCCGTCACGCCACTGCGAACTGGCAGTACTTCATCGGAAGCCAGTTGATCGCCCAGTTCTCCGGCAACAACGCCCAGCCCCCGGCGGACGTCAGCCACCAGGTGAACTTCGGCAGCTACACCGGCCGGCAGAAGGTCCTCGCGGTGTGGAACGTCTCCGACACCGCGAACGCGTTCTACTCCTGCATCGACGTCAACATCGGCGGCACCGGCGGCGGCAACCCCGGTGGCGGCAACGGCAGTTGCACGGCCGCGGCGTGGGACCCGGCCCGGGTCTACAACGGCGGCGACAGCGCCTCCTACGGCAACCACAACTGGCGCGCCAAGTGGTGGACCCAGGGCGAACAGCCCGGCAGCACCGGCCAGTGGGGCGTCTGGGAGGACCTCGGGGCCTGCAAGTAGCAGCCGCCCCTGAATCGGAACGGCCGCCCGGCGACCCCCTGTGGGGGAGGGTCTCCGGGCGGCCGAACGAATGACGGTCAGTCGATCTCGCCCAGCGCGTCCCGCAGTTGGGCCCGCGCCCGGATGCCGAGCTTGGCGAACACCTTCCGCAGGTGGTAGCCGACGGTGCGCGGCGACAGGTACAGCCGGGCGGCGATGTCCCGGTTGGTCAGCCCCCGGGCGGCGAGTTCGGCGATCCGCTGTTCCTGCGGGGTGAGCGGATCCTGCGACGCGCCGGCGTCGGCGGTCGACACGTCCGCGCCGGCCGCCCGCAGTTCGGCGGCGGCCCGGTCGCGCCACGGCCCGGCGTCCAGGCGCCGGAAGGTCTCGAGCGCCGCGCCGAGCAGCGGTCGGGCCTCCGCGGACCGGCGTCGGCGCCGCAGCCACTCCGCGTGGTCCAGCTGGGCCAGCGCCCGCTCGAACGGCCAGTTGTCCCCGGCCGGATCCGCCAGCGCCGCCCGGAAGTGCCGTTCCGCGTCCTCGCCCTCGGCCAGCAGCGCCGCCGCCCGCTCGGCGATCGCGTGCAGTCGCGGCGAGCGGTCCTCGCCGAGGTCGGGCTGGACGGACTCCAGCACCGCCCGGGCGTCCGCGACCTCGTCGGCGTGCACGGCGGCCGCCGCCAGATCGCCCAGGTAGTACAGCGAGGCGTGGTAGTGCACCGGCCGGGGCCGGATGTCCCTGGTGAACACGGCCCGGATCTGCCGGTACGCCTCGGTGTGGTCACCGGCGGCGGTGGCGGCGATCGACAGCGCCACCCGATGGCGCACCTGGAGGGCCAGCGAGCGGCGCAGGTCGAGGCCGCGCACCGCCGCCTCGGCCCGTTCCCGGGCCGCCGGGTCGCCCTGCCGGGCGTCCAGCGTGGCCTGCAGGATCCGGGTGCCGGTGGCGGACAGGTCGGCGCCCGCCTCGGCGGCCATCCACAGGGTGTCCTCGGTGCTGTTGCGCGCGGCCGTCCAGGCCCCCGACTCGTACTGGGCGAGCGCGAGTGCCTGCGAGACGGTGGCGTTCGTGCCGGCCGTACCCGCCCGGCGGAGCTGGTCCAGGGCGCGGCCGAGCAGCTCCATGGCGGGCTCCGTCTCGTCCAGGCACCAGGCGGTGCCGCCGAGGACGACGAGGTGACCCAGGTCGTCCTCCCGCATCGTTGCGCGGGCCGCCACGAACAGCTCCAGCGCGCGGGCCCGGTCGGCGGTCGCGGCGGCGAGCCAGGCGCGGCCGACCGCGTCCGGCACGTCCGTCAACGGCTCGGCCAGCCGCCGCAGTTCGGACCGGTAGAAGGGGTCTCCGGAGGCGTACGCGGAGGTCGCGGCCACGCTGAGCGCGTTGAACGCGAGCCCGGGCGAAGCCGCCGAGTGCTGCTCGGCGACCGCCAACAGGGCCTCCAGGGCCGCATCATGACGGAGCGTCACACCGAGCGCCCAGCCGGAGTGCACGCCCGCCTGGGCGCGGAGCTCCGGCCGGTCGGTGGTCGCGGGCACCCGGGCGGTCAACTCGCCCACCCACTGCGGATGCCCGCCGAACATCGCGGACTGGGCGGCCGCCAGCAGCCGCCGGCAGCGCAGCTCCGGGTCCGGTGTCAGGTCGGCGGCGCGTTCCAGGGCCGCCGCCGCGGCGGCGTGCCCGCCCCGGCTGCGGGCGCGTTCGGCGCTGGCGGCGAGCGCGTCGGCGACCTCGGCGTCCGGGCCGGTCGCGGCGGCGGCCAGGTGCCAGGCCTGCCGGTCGGGTTCGTGGCCGAGCGCGCCCGCCAGCGCCAGGTGGGCGGATCGGCGTTCGGTGAAGGACGCCGCCCCGTAAATCGCGGACCGGACCAGCGGGTGCCGCAGCCGCAGCAGACCGTCCTGGACGCGGACCAGCCCGGCGCGTTCGGCGGGCTCCAGCGCCGCCAGGCAGTCCAGGCCGCCGGCCGCGCCGACCACGTCGGACAGCTCGCCGGTGTCGGTGGCCGCGGTGAGCAGCAGGGCCCGGCGGGTGTCCGGCGGCAGGTCCGGGAGGTCCGCGGCGAACAGGTTCTCCAGCCGCTTGGTCAGCGGCAGCGTCCGGCTGCCGCCGGACTCGGCGCGGCCGTGGGCGAGGGCACGGCTGAGCTCCACCAGGGCCAGCGGGTTCCCGGCCGCCTCCTGAAGGATCCGGGACCGGGCCCGGCCGGATGGCGGAACGGGCTGGGCGTCCAGCAGCAGCCCGGCCGAGGCCCGGTCCAGCGGCCCGGCGGCCAGCTGCGGGAAGTCCCGGTCGAACCGCAGCGGAACGGTGTCCTCGCGGGCGGCGGCCAGCAGCGCGGCGGCCTCGCCGTCCAGCCGGCGGGCGACGAAGGCCAGCAGGTCCAGCGAACCGAGGTCCAGCCACTGGAGGTCGTCGACCACCAGCAGCAGCGGCTGCCGGACGGCGGCGTCACCGACCAGCGTCGCGACACCGACCCGCAGGTGCAGCGGATCGACGGGCTCCCCGGCCCGGGCCCCGATGCCGAACGCGCCGCGCACGGCCCGGCGCTGGATCTCCGGAAGCCGCCCGGCACCGGCCAGCAGCGGCCGCAGCAGCTGGTGCAGCGCGGCCAGGCCGATCCCGTGCTCGCTCTCGCTGCCGCGGGCCCGCAGCACCAGCGCACCCCGCGCGGCCGCCTGCTCGGCGGCCTGGTCGAGCAGCGACGTCTTCCCGGCGCCGGGTTCACCGGTCAGCACCAGCACGGACGGCCCCCGGCCCGCGCCGACCGCCGTCTCGACCAACTCGCCGATCCTGGCCCGCTCACCTTCGCGGCCGAGCAGTGGCTGCTCCGCCGGCAGCTGGGGTCGAACGGCCGCCGAGACCCCGGACGGCCTGCGCGGGCCCCTCAGGTCGGCGCCGGCAGGGGCGGTCGTCACGTCGCTGGCCTCGTCGTTCTTCGGATCCGTCTGGTCCCGGCCATCCTGCCACGCGGCGCCCCGGCCACCCGCCGGCAGCTGTGCGCGGACGGCGCCGGACGCCCCGCAGTGCGCTGTGAGGCCAGTTCCGTGCACGGAGAGTGCGTGGAGAGGTCAGTTCCGCGCGCGGAGAGGTCGGTTCCGCGCGCGGAGAGGTCGGTTCCGCGCGCGGAGAGGATCAGGCGGGGCGGGTGTCGGCGCGGCCCTGCCACTGGCTGGGGGTCAGGCCGTAGACCTCGCGGAACACCCTGCTGAAGTGCGAGGCGCTGATGAATCCCCAGCGACCCGCGACGACCGCCACCGGCACCCGGCGGTTCGCCGGCCGGTCCAGGTCGCGGCGGCAGGCTTCCAGGCGGCGGTGGCGGATCCACTGGCCGACCGTCGTGCCGTCCTGCTGGAACAGCCGGTGGAGGTAGCGGACCGAGATGCAGAGGGCGCCCGCGACGGACTCCGGCGACAGCTCGGGGTCGCCCAGGTTCTGCTCGATGTGGGCCCGGATCCGGGCGAGCAGTTCGGCGGAGCCGCCCGCCCGGCCCGGGTCGTCCTGGTCCAGCAGGTCCGTGATCAGGAGTGCGAGCAGGTCGGCGGAGCTGCGGGCCAGCCGGATCCGGGCCAGCGGGGCGAGGCGGTCGGAGTGTTCGCCCAGCGCGGCGAGGAACTGCGAGGCCATCGCCCCGATCCCGGTGGAGCCCGGGGCGAGCAGGGTGCCGGCGGCCCGCACCTCGGCCGCGGAGATCCCCAGCACCCTGCACGGCACCCGGTACATCCGGCTCGCGCAGTCGGCCCCCCGCAGCAGGTTCGCCGGGTACCGACCGCCACTGATCACCAGATCGCCCGGTACGACGGGCAGTTCGGCGTGCGGGCGGCGCAGGACCGCCCGCCCGGCCAGGTGCAGCGTGACGTAGACGCACTGCTCGGCGGCGGCGCCCGCCGATGCGGGCAGCAGGTCGAGGATGCCGCCGCCGGAGCCCGCCTCCGGGGCAGGCCGCGGCGCCGGGACGAATGCCGAGAGAGCGCTGGGGGCGGACAGGAGTGCGTTGGTGCCCGAGTGGTGCATGGAAGGGTCCCATCGTGTCGTTCCAGAGGTCGGTACAGGCCCCGACCGGCTCTCCCGCCACGCGAAGGTTCGAATACGTCCGATCGGTGCGGGACCGGTGCTCCGAAGGTTCACACCTGGCAACGGTCCGAGCCTGGAAGGGGCGGCCGAGGAGCGCACCGGTCGGATTCCGTCCGGGCTGCGTCGCGCTCCCTCGCCCTGACAGCATTCCTATCCGCCCGGAACGGCGGCGGCCAACCGTCCGCCCACGCGGACCGGCGACTCACCGGCCACCCGCCAGGCCGCCTAAACCCGCCCTGACCTGCGGAGCTGCCCTCCCACCCGAGGCCGGCCGGCGGGCGGAGCAGGTCACGACGACTGGTCATTCGACCGATGCCCACCGAATGCCGCACGACTAGGTTCTTTCCGGCCGATCTTGTCGGATCAGCGCGTCTCCCCCAGTCGTTGCGGACTGGGGGTGGGATGTTCCGGCGGCACGCACCCGGCAAGATCGGCCGGACAAGCCCCGGGCCCCGCGCCGACGTCAACGCCCCGGCACCGGGGTCGGCCGCGTGTCAGCCCACCAGCTTCGCCCACAGGCCGGCCCACCAGCCGCGACGCTGCTCCGGCACCGCGCGCACGGGCTCGACCGGCGGAGCGTACCCGGCGGGCGGGATGGGCGGCGCGGGCACGGGGGTGGAGATCACCGGGGCGCTGGCCGTGGTGGTCGGGTCCTGCGGCTGCAGCGCGTTGCGCGGGGTGAAGCTGACCGGCAGCCCGGTCAGGTGCCGCGACATCCAGTTCCCGCGCCAGACCAACTCGTCCTCCTCGACCGCCAGTTGGAGGTCCGGCAGCCGGGTGAGCAGAATGTCGATACCGGTCTCGGCGATCGCCCGGCCGATCTCCTGGCCGGGGCACTCGTGCGGGCCGCTGCCGAACGCCAGGTGCGAACGGTTGCCGAACAGCGGCTTGTTCAGGTCGGGCCGCACCGCCGGGTCGGCGTTTCCGGCGGCGAGGCCGATCAGCAGCATGTCGCCGGCCTTGATGCGACGGCCCCCGAGCTCGGTGTCGCCGGTCGCCCAGCGACCCGGGACCAGCATGAACGGCGGTGCGTCCCACAGGACTTGGTCGAGCGCGTCCGGCAGGGTCATCTGCCCGCCGGACAGGTGGGCACGGAAACGGCCGTCGGTGAGCACCATCTTCAGCGTCTCGGAGATCAGGTTGATGGTGGTCTCGTTGGCCGCCAGCAGCACCGACCGCAGGTGCTGGAGCACCTCGTCCTCGCTCAGGCCGGACTCGTGCTCCATCAGCCGGGTGACCAGGCCCGATCCGGGGTCGGAACGCTTGCGGTCCACGGTGCGGCGCAGCGACTCCACCACGTACTCGTTGGAGGCGACGGCGGTCTCGGTGCCCCGGACCAGGTCGCGGGCGGCCTCGACCAGCCGCGGGCCGTACTCCTCGGGCATGCCGACCAGTTGGGTCATCACCAGCATCGGCAGGTGCTCGGAGAACTGGGAGACCAGGTCGGCCCGGCCGGTGCCGCCGAACTCGGCGATCAGCTGGTCGGCGAAGCGGGTGACGTAACGCCGCATGCCGCGCCGGTCGAAGCCGTTCAGGCCGTCGGTGACGGCGGTGCGCAGCCGCCGGTGCTCCTCGCCGTCGACGAACGAGCAGGTCGGCTGCCAGGCGATCACCGGCAGCACCGGCGAGTCGGGGGCGACCCGGCCCTCCTGGAACTCGGTCCAGCGGCGGGAGTCGCGGGAGAACCGGGAGGGGGTGCGCATCGCGGTGAGGTTGGCGGAGTAGCCGAGCACCAGCCAGGCCGGCAGGTCGCCGTGCAGCAGGACGGGCGCGACGTCGCCGTGCTCGGCGCGCAGCTTCTCGTACAGGCCGGCCGGGTCGGCCTCGGCCTCCGGCCCGAACAGCCGCCGCAGGTCGCTCCGTTGGAGCGGGGTGGCACCGTGGGCCGGGCAGCCGGGCGGGGGGACGGCGCCGTTGTACGTGCGCTCTTCGGGGATCACGGGAGGTCTCCGATCGGTACGGTGCAGGGCGTCAACGGACGTGTGGGGATTCAGCCGACGTATGGGGCTTCAACCGACGGGCCGGGCTTCAACCGACGGGCTGGGCCGCGAGGTCGTACAGGTAGCGCATCAGCGCCATCAGCACGTCGCGTCCCGACTCCCGGGCGCGGGCGTCGCACTCGACGATCGGCACGTGCGACGGCAGGTCGAGCGCGGCGCGCAGTTCGTCGAGCGGGTAGGCCGGGGACTCGGGGAAGGAGTTGACGGCGACGACGAACGGCACGCCGCGGTCCTCCAGTCGGCCCAGCACGTCGAAGCCGGCCTCCAGGCGGCGGGTGTCGACCAGCACGACCGCACCGAGCGCGCCTTCGAACAGACCGTTCCAGAGGAACCAGAAGCGTTCCTGGCCGGGGGTGCCGAAGACGTACAGCACCAGCTCCTCGCTGATGGTGATCCGGCCGAAGTCCATCGCCACGGTGGTGGCGCGCTTGCGTTCCACCCCGGCCAGGTCGTCGATGCCGACGCCGGCCTCGGTCATGGTCTCCTCGGTGGTCAGCGGTCGGATCTCGCTGACCGAGCCGACCAGGGTGGTCTTGCCGACCCCGAAGCCGCCGACCACGACGACCTTGACGGCGGCGGCCACCGTGGCCGGGAGCAGGTCGGCCTCGCGCGGCCCGCGCACCGGCTCAGAGCCGCTGAAGTCCATGGATCACTGCCTCCAACAGGGAAAGGTCGGGAAGGTCGGCCGGCGGGATCGGGGCGCGCGCCTCGATCCGGCGTGCGCCGAACAGCTCGGTCAGCAGGTCGATGACCAGGCTGTTCGGCAGTCGCAGGTACGCGGAGATCTCGGCCACCGAAAGCGGCGAGCCGCAGATCCGCAGGATCGCCGCGTGCTCGGGCGGCATGGCGGGCTCGGGCCGGGAACGGGCGAGGATCAGCGTGACCAGGTCGAAGTCCGTCGCGGCGGGCTGCCCGTCGCGCCCCCGGCCGATCACGAAGTACCGCTCGGGGCCGACCTGTTCCCAGTCCTGGTTGCTCATCGGGGACGCCGACTCACGCGAGCTGTTCGCCGGTGCGGGCCGGTGTGGTGAGGTGCTCGCCGATCCGCGCGACCAGGTCGCGCATCCGCTGGCCGACCAGTCCCGCGTCCACGCCCTCGTCGGCGAGCACCGCGAGGAACGCCCGGGAGCCGGCCGCCATCAGGTAGAAGAAACCGCCGCCGACCTCGATCACCACCAGCCGCATCCGGCCGTCGCCGTGCGGGAATTCGCTGCCCACCGCGTGCGCCAGGCTCTGCAGTCCGGCGCAGGCCGCGGCCAGCCGGTCGGCGGTGTCCGGGTCGGTGCCGTGCTGAGCCAGCCGCAGGCCGTCGGCCGACAGGACGATGGCGTGCCGGGCGTGCGGGACGCTCTCCGCGAGGTCCCTGAGCATCCAGTCCATGTTGGTCCGTTGCTGAATCACTTCTCGCCTTTCCCTGCTGACTCTTCACTGGCGTGGTGGCCGTCCGCCGGGGCGCCGGGCGCGGTGCCGTTGACGCCCTCGGTGAACGCGGCCAGCCACAGGCCGGGCTGAACCGGCTCGGCGACGGGTGCGGGTACGGGTGCTGATGCCTGCGCGGAGGCGGATGCCTGGGCGGGAGCGGGTGCGGTGGCCCGCCGCGGCCTGGGGGCGCCGAGCCCGACCGTGCCGCGCAGCGGCGGGGCGTGGCGGCGGCGCTGCGGCAGGCCGTTGGCGGTCCGCTCGGTCACCACCGGGTAGTCGTCCTCGCCCGGGAACGGGGCCGGGGACGGGAACGGGGACAGGGACAGGGACGGGGACGGGGACGGCGCGGGCACCCGCGGCCGGGCTGCGGCGGAGCCTCCGGCGGCCGGGAAGGCCGAGGCGGCGACGAATCCGCCGGACGGCGTGTGGGTCGGGACGGCCGGGGCGGGGACGGGGGCCGGGGCCGGCTCGGTGGCGGGCTCGCCGGCGGGCGGCGTCCACACCGGGTTGCCCGGGTGCATGTCCGTCCTGCGGTTCGCCGCCGGGTGGCCGCTGGCCATCCGGCCGATGCCGTGGGCCCGGGCGGGAGCGGGCGCGGTGGTGATGTACCGCTGCGGAACGATCAGCACGGCCCGCACGCCGCCGTACGCGGACGGGCGCAGCGAGACCTGGAAGCCGTACATGCGGGACAGCCGGCCGACCACGGCGAGGCCGAGCCGCGGGGTCTCGCCGAGGTCGTTGAGGTCGATGCCGGACTGCGCCTCCTCCAGCATCCGTTCGGCCCTGGCCCGGCCCTCCTCGCCAAGGCTGAGGCCGCCGTCCTCGATCTCGATCGCGATGCCGGTCTGCACCTCGACGGCGGTGAGGTGGACGTCGGTCTGCGGCGGCGAGTAGCGGGTGGCGTTGTCGAGCAGTTCGGCCAGCGCGTGGATCAGCGGTTCGACGGCGGGGCCGACGATCGCGACCTCGGAGACCGGGTGCAGTGAGATCCGGCGGAAGTCGAGGATCCGGGACATGGCGCCGCGCAGCACGCTGTACAGCGGGACGGGCCGGCTCCACTGGCGGCCGGGTCGGGCACCCCCGAGCACGGCGATCGAGTCGGCGAGGCGGCCGATCAGCGCGTTGCCGTGGTCGAGCAGCAGCAGGTCGTTGAAGACGGCGGGCATGTCGCCGTGCCGCATCTCCATCTCGCGCAGGTCGACGGCCTGCCGGTGGACGATCGCCTGCACGCGGCGGGCGATGTTCACGAACGCGCGCTGGGTGGACTCGCGCATCGCCTCCTCGTTGTCGACGGCGTCGAGGACGGAGCGCACCACGGTGTGCCGGGCCTCGTGGAAGTCCTCGCCGACGTCGGCCAGGTGGCGCTGCTCGTAGGAGCGGAGCACGTCGGTGATGAACTCGCCGCGCTGGAGCCGGTTGATCGCCTCGGGCAGTTCCCGCTTGGCCAGGTCGATCATGCCGGCCTGCTGGCGGGCGAGCCGCCGGAGCACGTCCTCCTCCTGCCGCGCGCCGGCCGCGCGCGCCTCCTCCAACGCCCGGCCCCGGCGCACCGCTTCGAGCCCTGCCGCCGCCACGGCCGCGGCGCCCACCAGACCGCACAGCAGAATCCCCGAGATCGCCTGCCCCGGCCCGGCGGTCGCCGCGAGGGCCACCGTCACGCCGGTCACGACCGCGGGCAGCAGGCCGACGAGTACGGCTGCGGGCAGCCGGTTTCCTGGCGACGATCCGGGTCGAAGCATCGGTGTCCTCATACGGTCAAAGGGATGGAGACGCGGGTCCGGGCGGTGCGGCGGGGCCCGGGCGCGAAGCAGCATAGCCGGTGGCTCGAATCTGTCTGACGGCCAGTCAGAATGCCTTTGCACCAGGGGAGTTACCCCCTCCAGAAGGGGATTCCCGAACGCGCGGACGAACGGTTCGTGCGCCCCTCGCCGGGACTCTCAGACTTGTCGCACCACGCACCCCGCGACGGCCCCCCGCCCCGGATTCACCCGGACGAGCGGCGCGCGCGGCGATCCTTCAGCGCCGCTTCCCGGATGGTGCTACGTCCGCGTCCAGCCATGACCGGTTCGCCATCACCACGCCGAGTACTCACCTGCCGGTGGGCCACGCCTCACCGGCGGTTCACCCCGGTGGGTAGACAGCCGGGCGACGCCGACCGTTCCGGAGGACGCCATGCCCGTCGATCCCCATCTCCCGTCCGCCCAGCGCCAGTTGGCCGATCGCCGCACCGTGCTGCGCACCGGCCTGGCCACCGGCGCCGCCGTCGCCCTGACGGGCACCACCGGCCAGGCGCACGCCGCCGCCTCGGACCAGGTGCTCACCCTGACCGGCCAACTACCCACCGGCGTACCGGACTTCGTCTACCTCCCGTTCGAAGTACCGCGCGGTGTACGGGAGATCGCAGTCTCCTACAGCTACGACCGGCCGGCCGTCCCGCCCGGCACACCCGGCAACTCGTGCGACATCGGTATCTTCGACGAACGCGGCACCGCCCTCGGCGGCGAAGGCTTCCGCGGGTGGTCGGGCGGCTTCCGCACCGAGTTCAGCCTGTCCCGCGAGA
Source organism: Kitasatospora sp. NPDC051984 (assembly GCF_044593455.1). NCBI lineage: Bacteria > Bacillati > Actinomycetota > Actinomycetes > Kitasatosporales > Streptomycetaceae > Kitasatospora > Kitasatospora sp. NPDC051984. The sequence continues at coordinate 263,950 of NZ_JBIUCB010000008.1, read as the reverse complement.
CCGCCACCCCCGGCTACCTGCCCGGACCGATCAACCCCGGCACCTGGCACGTCGTCCTCGGCCCCTACCAGGTCGCCCCCGCCGGACTCGCCTACACCGTTCAGGTCACCCTCCGGTTCGGCCCGCCCGGCCCGGCCTTCGTCCCCGCCTACCCGCCGGAGCGGGCTCGCGGCCGCGGCCGCGCCTGGTACCGGGGCGACTGCCACCTGCACACGGTGCACTCCGACGGCCGCCGGCTGCCCGCCGAGGTCGCCGCCGGGGCACGCGCCGCCGGCCTCGACTTCATCGTCTCCACCGACCACAACACCTCGTCCTCGCACGGAAGTTGGGGCCCACTGGCCGGCCCCGACCTACTGATCGTCCCCGGCGAGGAGATCACCACCCGCAACGGCCACTGGCTGGCCCTCGGCCTGGCCCCCGGCCAGTTCGTCGACTGGCGCTACCGGGCCCGCGACGACCAATTCCCCCGCTTCGCCCGCCAGGTCCACCGCTCCGGCGGCCTCGTCGTCGCCGCCCACCCTTACTGCCCTTACGTCGCCTGCCAGTGGAAGTTCGGCTACCAGGACACCGACGCCGTCGAGGTGTGGAACGGCCCCTGGACGTACGACGACGAATCCGCCGTCGACACCTGGGACGCCAACCTCGCCACCGCCCTCCGCGAGGGCCGCAATTGGCTCCCCGCCCTCGGCAACAGCGACGCCCACAGCGCCCCCCAGCCCATCGGCACCCCCCACAACGTGGTCCTCGCCGACGACCTCAACCGCACCGCCATCCTCACCGCCCTCCGCGCCGGCCACACCTGGCTGGCCGAATCCGCCGCCGTCCAGCTCGAGTTCACCGCCACCGGCCACGGCCGCCGAGCCACCATCGGCGAACGGCTCACCGTCCCCGCCGACGCCCCCGTCGACGTCCGCCTCACCGTCACCGGCGTCCCGAACGGCACCGTCCGCCTCATCACCGACGAGGGCCAACTCCACCAGGAGCCCCTCCCCACCACCGGCACCGCCACCGTGACGTGGCGCACCACCGCCTCCCTCGCCACCTACGTCCGCGCCGAAGTCCGCCACCCCAAGCCGGACGGCACCCCGGGCAAGGGCAACTCCATGGGCCCCGAACTGCCGTGGGGTCCGATGGCGGCACTCACCAACCCGATTGTGCTGCACGCGTCTTGACGATCCATCAGCTCGACGATCAGGGCGTGTCCCGGGCGCTTCGAAGAGGGCGCCAGCAGCCACCTGCGATTGCCTCTCCCGGGAGCTTGTCAGTGGCGGTGGGCAGAGTGCCAGCCATGTTCGAGGGACTTGACGAGATCGACTGGTCGAAGATGGGCCACGCCTACGGCACTGCGGAGGAGGTACCGGCGCTGCTGCGCGGGCTCGCGTCCGCCGAGGAGGAGACGCGCGGGGACGCGCGCAGCAGGTTCTACAGCGCCGTGCACCACCAGGGCGACGTGTACCGATGCACGGCGGCGAGCCTGCCGTTCCTGTTCGAGCTGGCGCAGGATGCTGCCGCGCCGGACCGGGCGGCGGTGATCGAGCTGCTGGTCAGCATCGGCGGATCCGCGCTCGAGCGCCTCGAGTTCGAGCGCCGGTTCGCCCAGGACAGTGCGGACGCGGGCACCGAAGGCCAGGATGCCGAGGCCGACGACGCCTACTGGGACTACGTCGGGCACCCCGAGGCAGCGGCGCTGGTGCGGGAGCGGGCCGAGGCGTTCATCGGGTTCACCGCGGAGCCGGACCGGCTGGTGCGGCAGGCGGCGATCCCGGCACTCGGGCTGTTCGTCGACGACGCGGAGCGCGCCTTCGCGGTACTGCGCGAGCGGCTCGCGGCCGAGCCGGGCGCGGTGGAGCGGCTGCTGGTCCTCAGGACGACGGCCGTGCTGGCCCTGCGGCGGCCGGAGGTCTCGGAGTTCGCGACGGCCTGGTTCGGCGAGCTCCTGGACGACACGGCGCTCGACCCGACCGTCCGGCTGGGCGCGCTGGTCGAACGTGCCCGTTGCGTGCCCGGGTTCGACGCCGACGAAGCGGTCCGGGCGGCGATCGGCCTGCTGCGCGAGCAGCCCGCCCCGGCCGACGACTGGTGGCACGCCCCGACGCCTGCCGCCCCGCAGCCCGCGATCGAGCCCGGCAGCGCGCCGGCCCACGTCATCGCCGCGTTCGAGGAACTCGACCGGGACGGCAAGGTCCACTCGCCGGTCACCGGACTGCTGAGCAGCTTCCACGAGGTGCTGAACGGGCGGGTGGCCGAACGCACCGAGCTGCTGGCCCAGCAACTGCGCAGCGAGGACGCGGGCGCCCGGATGGACGCCCTGCGGATGGCGAAGGAGCTGATCCGGTCCTGGCGCGGCGACCACGGCCCGCTCATCGCGCTGATCGGTGACCACCTCGCCGACCCGCGACCGCAGGTCGTCGCGGAGGCCGCCGCCGCCCTCGCCGCGTGCGGCCCGCTCGCCGAATCCGCCCGCCCTGCCCTGGCCGCCTTCGTTGCCGAGCGGTGCGGCGGGCCGTGCGAGCAGTGCGGGCCCCGCAGGTGGGCCCATTCCCGGCGCGAGCTGCGCCGGGCCCACCAGGAAGCCGCCCTCGCACTGGCCCGTCTCGGCGACGAGCGGGCCCTGCCGAGCCTGCTGGTGGCCCTGGACGACGGGGTGGATGCCTGGCGGGCGATCCCTGCCGCGGGGCACCTGCCGGGCGCGGCAGGGGAGTTGGCGCCCCGACTGGTCGACCGGCTGCGCGGGTTCGACCTGCAGCAGGAGCAGACCGAACAGGAGGTGGCGGGGGTCCTGGCCGCGCTGGGAAGCCTGGCGGACCCGGCGGGGCTGAGCGCGGTCGAGGAGGTGCTCGACCAGGCGGCACGGGACGAACAGTGGCCGACCGTCCGCTACGCGCTCCGGGCGCTGCGGCAGTTCGGGCCGGCGGCGGCACCCACTCTGCCCGCGATCCGCGCCCTGGCCGGGCCCGCCGCTCCGGGGAACGCCGAGACGGCGCTCGCCGCGATCACCACGCTCTGGGCGGTCGGCGCCGACCCGGACGAGGTGCTGCCCCTGCTGCTGCCCGGGCTGGACGACGACGGCGGGCCGTTCCGGGCCATCGACATCGACGACGTCGCGGACCTCCTCGGCGCGATCGGCCCCGCGGCCGCCGCCGCACTGCCGCGCCTGCGGGAGCGAGCCACAGGCACGGACTGGAATGGCGTGCACTGCGCGGCCGCGCTCTGGGACATCGGCGGCGAGAGCGAGGCCCAGGCGGTGCTGAACGTCCTGCTCCCGGCCTGGAAGAACAACGCCTACACCGGCCGCGTTGTCGTGCCCTGCCTGGAACGAATGGGCCCCGCCGCCCGCCCGGCCGCCTCCGCACTTCAGGCCCAACTGGCGCTGCCCGGACGGGGCGAAGGCCTGTTCACCACGATCGAGGAGGACGAGAACCTACAGCGCGCCTGCCGCGCCGCCCTCGCCCGCCTCGACCAGCCGGACGCCCAGCAGGGCCCGACCGACCGGGCCTGACCGACCGGATCGCCCTGCCCGGACCGGCGGCAACCTCCGTGCCACATCACGTCGGCCCGGCGGGCAGCTCCTACGGGACGAGCACCACCTTGCCGAGGTTGCGCCGCTGTTCGATCAGGGCGTGGGCCCGGGCGGCCTCGGTGAGGGGGATCTGTTCGTGGACGGCGGCGCGCAGGGTGCCCGCTTCGCGGAGGTGCCAGAGGTCGCGGCGCCAGCGGTCGTAGAGGTCGGGCTTGCCGGTGGCGATGGCGCGGATCTGGAAGCCGATCATCGTTGCGCCGCGGGCCAGGAGTTCGTACGCCTCGACCGTGCCGCCGCCGGAGCTGAACGCGACCAGTCGGCCGCCCGTCGCGAGGGCCCGGACGGCGCGGCCGAGGAGTTCGCCGCCGACGCCGTCGAGGATCACGTCGCACGGCGCGCCCCAGTCGGCGTCCTCGTACAGAATGACCTCGTCGGCGCCCAACTCCCGTACGAAGTCGGCCTTTTCGGCGCTGCTGACGGCGGCGACGACGCGCGCCGCCCCGCCGGCCTTCGCGTACTGGAGGGCCAGCGTGCCCACGCCGCTCGCCGCCGCCGTGACCAGCACCGACTCGCCGGGCTGCGGACGCGCGGCCTCGTAGGCGCCGCGCGCGACCAGCCCGCTGCGCACCAGGGCGACGGCCTCAACTCCTGTCGCACCGACCGGGATCGGGGACGCCATGGCGGCGTTCAGCACGGCGAACTCGGCATAGGCGTCGGCGAAGCACAGCCCGGTGACGCGATCTCCCGCGCGGAACGCCGTGACTCCCGCCCCCACCGCGACGATCTCCCCGGCGACCTCACCCGCGAGCGCGGCCGACCCGCCGCCCTCCCGCAGCTTGCGTACGACAGGCAGTGTCACCCCGACCGCCTCGACCCGGATCAGCACCTCCCCGGCGCCCGCCTCGGGCCGGTCGACCGTCTCGGCGAGCAGCACTCCGGCCTCATGGCGAATGCGCAGCACAGGACCTCCCCCATCGGAATTCATTGGACATCCCAACGATAATCGGGACATCGTAGGGAAGTCCAACGATTTGGCTAGGCTGAGCCCATGACCTCCGACCTCCAGCGCATCCAGTCCCTGCCCTCGTGGCTCGTCGGCCGTGTCGCGGCCCGAGGCCGGGGCCTGGTCGCCGACGCGATCGCGGCGGAGGGGCTGAAGCTCATCCAGCACGCGGTCCTGGCCGCCACGGCCGAGTACGGGCCCATCACCCAGGCCGACCTCGGACGCCGGCTGGCCGTCGACCCCAAGGACATGGTCGGCATCCTCAACCACCTCGAGCAGCAGGGCCTCGTCCTGCGCAGCCCCCACCCCTCCGACCGCCGCAAGAACGCCGTCACCGTCACCCCGAGGGGCACGGCCACCCTCGCCCGCTGCGGAGCCCTCGCCGAGGCCGCCAACGCCGAACTGCTGGCCCCGCTCGCACCGGACGAGCAGCAGCAGCTGATCGCCCTGCTGACCCGCCTCCACGAAGCAGGCGCGGCCTGAGCCGCTAGAACCGCCGGAGCGGGGGCCGGACGAGGGCGACGTCGCGGCCGAACCCGATGGCCAGGGCGCCGTCGGGGGTGGTCGCGAGGGTGGTGGCGGGGATCGGCAGGCGCAGGGGGCGGGCCAGTGGGCGGCCGGTGCTGAGGTCGGTGAGGCTGACGGTGCCGTCCGTACGGGCGATGTACGCCTCGGGCCAGGTGCGGGCGGCGAATGCGGTGACGGGCGCGGCGTCCTCGATGGCAGGTCCGGCGGGGCGGCCGTCCCGGTGCCAGGTGCGGATCACGGTGGCGTCGGGGGCGGGCGCGCTGTGCGGGTTCCGCCGCCAGTTGCGCACGCGGGCGCCGAGCACGTGGCCCTGGTCCGACCGGACGGCGACGAAACGGCCGTCGAGGACGGCCAGCAGGGGGTGACCGTCCGTGCCCGGGATGCTGTCCGGCGGGGTGGTGGGGGCGGCTGGGTTGTACAGCCGGATCGGTTCCTCGGTGCGGGAGGACAACACTGCGGTCGGGCGTCCGTCGAGCGTCGCGACAGCAAAACCGGTGATGCCCGACTCGACGTCGGTGGCGACGATCCGGGCGAGCAGGGTGCCGTCGGCGGGGTGCCAGAACCTGATCTCGTTCTCCCAGACCTCGTCCTCATCGGTGTCCTCCTCCGGGCGGGAGTCGAAGTCCGCGGGCGGGTACAGGCCGGCGGTGGCCACCGCGTCGCTGCCGCGCAGGCGCAGGTGGGCGATCCAGTGGACGACGGCGGTGCCCGTGTCGACCGGTTCGCCCAGCGGGCTGCCGGCGACGAGATCCCAGCGGTACAGGCACTGGTTGGGGAAGATATGGATGCCGTACCCGGTGGCGGCGTACGCACGGCCGTCCGCCGACCAGGCAGTCAGGCTCCTCGTCACCTGGACGCCCGTGCGCAGGGGCGGGGCCAGCGGGGTGCCGTCGGCGGCGCGGCGGGCCAGCAGGGTTCCGCCCTCGTCGGCGCTCACCACGGTGCCGTCCGGTGCGGTGACGGCGAGTGCCGCCAGCCGCTGGGTGTGACCGGGTTCGCGGTGCACCGGGACGGTCGGGTCCCAGAGCGCGACCACACCGTCCCGCCTCGAGGAGGTGAGCAGCAGGTCGCGGCCGTCCCGGCGAACGGCGGTGGTCTCGGCCAGCGCGACGGGGCCGGTGATCGGCGGGCCGAGCGGCCGCAGCGTCTCGACGCCCCAGAGGTGGACGTTCCACATCGTGGGCACGGCGACGGCGGATCCCACGACGGTCGGGTTGAGGTGCGGCCCGATGCGGCTGTGCGTGTTCGTCAGGCTCTCCCCCTGGTAGCCCACGTGTGCGTCGAGGAGGCCGGCCGTGGGCTGCCCGGTCGCCACATCGACGGTGCCCAGGACGTGGGACTCGTCGGCGACGGTCAGCAGTTCCCGTCCGCCCGCCAGTGACAGGGTCGCGCCCCGGACATCGCGCATCCCGGCGGGCACCGGAAGCCGGGACGTCCGGCCGTCCTGCGGGTCCCAGCACAGGACACCGTCGTCGGTGACCAGGGCGACCTGGCGCCCGTCGGCGCGGGTGGCGGTGCTGAGGTTGGAACCGACCGGCAGGCCCGCGCGGTCAAGCGGCGCACCGGTCGCCAACTCCCATTGCTGGAGGCCGTCCCTGGTCCAGTAGGTCTTCATCAGCAGTCGGGCATCGACACCACGGCCGAGGACGGTCATGCGCCAAGGGCTCCCGCCGATGTCGGCCGACCACCGCAGGGCGAGATCGTCGAGGCCCCAGACCCGTACGGTGTCGTCCCAGTGGGCGGAGATCAGCAGCGGTTCCACCGCGTCGGCCGCCACCGCCAGCAACGTGACCGGCACCTCGCAACCGACGGTCCGGACCCGGCCCGTCGGGACGTCCCGCACCTCCAGCCGGTGCCGGCGCAGCTTCGCGTCGACCGGCGGGTACTCGTCCAGCGCGATGGCCAGCGCCAGCACGGGCCCGTCCCCGGTCTCGCCCCAGGCCGCGGTCTCGACCGGTCCGACGTGCGCCTGCCACACCAGCCGGGGGTCCAGGTCAGTACCGCTGGCCCAGTCGGCCCGCCACAGCACACCCTCCAGGTCGGCAGCGGCCTCGGCGTCGCCCCGACGCACGGCGTCGAGGTAGGCCGCCTGCCGCCGGTCGATCTCGTCCGGGCCCGGGTACGGACTCGCGGCGGTTGCCTGCTCCAACTGACGCTCCCCTGTCGTCCCGCCCCCGCGCGGAGGCGGGCTGCCGGGAGCCGATCGTACGGATCTCCCGGCCAGCCCGCCTCGGCGGGCGGCAGTTGACCTGGTGACGCCGTCTCAGCTCAGCTCCAGCACCTTCCGCCCGCAGCGCAGGAACACCCGGCGCTGTGCGCTGGCCCGCGTCAGGTCGTGGGTGCCGAGCACCACCAGCAGGCGTTCGTCGGCGTCCGCGCGGGACAGCGGCACGATGCGCTGGCCGCCGTCGGAAGTCTCCACCACCAGGCGGAGGCCGCCCGCCTCGGCGACCCGGCGGACCTGGTTGAGGCTCGGGAGTTCCCCGCTGACCTTCACCAGGAGCTCGCCGAGGGTCGCCGCGCCGTGCCGGGCCGCGTCCACGGAGGGCAGCGGTCCGGCGTCGGAGAAGCGGCGCTGCGAGAAACGGGCGCGGAAGGCGTCGCGGGCGGCGAGTGCGGCCGGGGCGCCGTGCACGGTCGCGGTGACGGCGGCGGCCAGCAGGGTCTTCACCGCCATCGGGTGGCGGCGGCCGTCGGCGGCCTGGGCGAGCAGCAACTCGACTTCCTCGTCGACGAGTTCGGTGAGCAGCCGGAGGTAGTCCGGCAGCAGCCGGTCCGCGCAGGCCATCAGGCGGCCGAACATCTCCTCGGCGGGGAAAGCCAGCCCGACGTAGTTGTTCTTCGACTTGCTCATCTTGGCGCCGGTGCCGTCGGTGCCCTCGATCAGCCCGGTCGCCAGCACCACCTCCGGCTGCTGTCCGGCGGACGTCTGCACCCGGCGGCACATCTGGAGGTTCAACAGCTGGTCCAGGCCGCCGAGTTCGATGTCGGCGGCGAGCTCCACCGAGTCCAGCGCCATCACCACGGAGTACACCAGCTCGGCCAGCGTCAGCCCGCTGCCCTCGGCGAGCCTGGTCCGGAAGTCCTCCCGCTGCAACGCCGCCGAGGCGGGCAGCCGGGACAGCACCGTGAGGAAGTCCGGCAGCGTCAGCGGCGCCAACCACTCACTGTTGAACCGGAATTCGGCCCGCTCGAAGTCGAAGAACGGACCGACCTGCGCCTGGTACGTCGCGACATTGCGGCTCACGTCCTCGGCCGTCAGCGGCGGCCGCTCCGCACTCCGGCCCGACGGGTCGCCGATCCGCGCCGTGATGTCCCCCACCAGGAACACCACGCGGTGCCCCATCCGCTGCAACCTGCTGGCCAGGATCATCGGCACCGCATGCCCGAGATGCACCTCCGCCCCGGTCGGGTCGATGCCGTACTTCACCGTCAACACCCGCCCCTGACCGAGCAGTTCGGCCAACTGTCGCTCCCCCGGCAGCACCGCCGCCGCCCGCGCCCCCAGCAGCGCGGCCTGCCGCTGCGGCTCCAGCCCCGAGAGATCGGCCCGCTGCCGCCCAGCCAGCACCTCCAGCAACCGGCCGAGCGCCGGGCCCTCCCTCAACTCCTCTTCCTTCTCGATCAGTTCACTCATCAACACAATGCTGCGGTCGAACGCGGTGGCGGCCATGGCCATCCTCTCGGGGTACAGGAACAACAGACGTCGGACGCACCCGCCCCGCGATACACGGCACCACCAAAAACGACGACCGCACCCGCGCCGACACCTGCGGTTGAGCACACGCAGACAGCCGGACAGGCATTCGCAACAGGTCGTTCAAGAAATCCGGAGGCCCGGCCGCCGTCACTTCAGGCAGGCCGGAGGGCGGTGGGGACCGCCACTAATATCGCTTCACCACGTGAAACCTCCGGGAACAGGAAGCGGCAGCAGCCCCTCGGCTCCACCGCAGCCCCCATCATGCACCATCCCCACACCGCCCCGCACCCGGCTATTTCGCCGCCCGGACCACGTGCGATCAGATCTCCCAGACCTCACTGGGCAGTTGGTGCCGGACGTCGTCCATGAGATCGGCGGCCAGGAAGACAGGCCTGGTGAGTAGCTGGTCACCGGCCCGCTGCACGCACAGCACGACTCCGAGCGTCAGCGATCCAGCCGCCGCGGCCGACCGGAGGTCGCAGGCCCCCTGCACTCGGCATGATCGGACAGCCAGCGTTCCAACCGGGAGGGAACCTGTCCGACCGGCGCCACCCCTCCTGCGCGACCCTCCCCGGGTCGTGCACCCTATCGCCCAACGGCCGTGTCCCACACGGGAGTTCCCCGGCCGCGAAAGCCGCCCGGGTCGGCCACTGCGGCAGCGGGACGCCCACCACCCGGCCGAGGCCGGTTCGCCGCACCCGCCGAAGTGGTCGTGGTCTCCGCCCGGCCGCGCGTCGTGTCTTGGCAGCCTCCCGGCCCCCTGCCATCGTGGGCGCATCATCTGCTTGTCGGTTCGTCACCGAAGGAGGATGGATGCCCATGACCACACCGGTGCTGACGGTCGATCAGGTGGTCGACCGGATGACGGAGCTCTCGACCGAACTGCCCGCCGCGGACGGTGTCGCCGTCTTCAACGCGATGTACCTGACCGTGACCCGCCTGGTCCGCGACCATCTCGCCGTCGCGTACTTCGACGACCCCGCCACCATGGCGGAGCTCGACGCCGTGTTCGCCGCCCGCTACCTGGCCGCCGTCGACGACGACCGGGCGGGGCGGCGGCCGGCGGCCTGCTGGCGGCCGTTGTTCGAGCTGCGCGGCGCGGCGAACGTCCACCCGCTGCAGTTCGCGCTGGCCGGCATGAACGCCCACATCGAGAACGACCTGCCGCTCGCCGTCCTCGACACCTGCCGGCTGACCGGCCACCGGCCGGACCAGCTGCACGCCGACTACCTGCGGATCAACACCCTGCTGGCCGAGGTGGAGGCGCAGGTCCGCGCCACGTTGCTGCCGCTCCCGGCCGGTGACCCGCTGCTGCACATCGTCGGCGTCTGGAGCATCGACCGGGCCCGCGAGGCCGCCTGGGCGTCCGTCCTGGCGCTGTGGGAGCTGCACCGCCTGCCGCCCGCTTACCGCCTGGTGGCGGACGCGCTGTCGGGGTCGGTCGGCATGGTCGGCCGGGCCCTGCTCACCCCGCTGTCGCTCAACTGAAGCCCCCCTCGTACAAACCCGGGCGGGCCCCCCGCGAGGGGAGCCCGCCCGAAAAGCCCGAAAGCCCGAAAGCCCGAGACCGTCAGGCCCAGCTGGAGTGCAGCGGCTTGCCCTCGGCGTAGCCGGCCGCGCTCTGCACGCCGACGATCGCGTTCTGCCGGAACTCCTCGAGGTCGGCCGCGCCGGCGTAGGTGCAGGAGGAGCGGACGCCGGCCACGATCGAGTCGATGAGGTCCTCGACGCCGGGGCTGGCGGGGTCGATGAACATCCGGGAGTGCGAGATGCCCTCCTCGAACAGCCCCTTGCGGGCCCGGTCGTAGGCGGACTCCTCGGAGGTGCGGTTGCTCACGGCGCGGGCCGAGGCCATGCCGAAGCTCTCCTTGTACTGGCGGCCGTCGGCGGTGGTCTGGACGTCGCCGGGGGATTCCAGGGTGCCGGCGAACCAGGAGCCGATCATCACGTTGGACGCGCCGGCGGCCAGCGCCATCGCCACGTCGCGCGGGTGCCGGACGCCGCCGTCGGCCCAGACGTGCTTGCCGAGCCGGCGGGCCTCCTCGGCGCACTCCAGGACGGCGGAGAACTGCGGGCGGCCGACGCCGGTCATCATCCGGGTGGTGCACATGGCGCCGGGGCCGACGCCGACCTTGAGGATGTCCGCGCCGGCCTCGACCAGGTCGCGCACGCCGGCCGCGGAGACCACGTTGCCGGCCACGATCGGGACTCGCGGGTCGAGGGCGCGCACGGCGCGCAGCGCGGCGATCATTCCCTCCTGGTGGCCGTGCGCGGTGTCCACCACCAGCACGTCGGCGCCGGCCTCCAGCAGGGCCTTGGCGCGGCCGGCGACGTCGCCGTTGATGCCGACGGTGGCGGCGACCCGCAGGCGGCCGGACGCGTCGACGGCGGGGGTGTAGAGGGTGGCGCGCAGCGCGTTCTTGCGGGTGAGGATGCCGACCAGGGTGCCGTCGGGGGCGACCACGGGGGCGAGCTTGCGGTGCGCCTCGTTGAGGCGGTCGAACGCGGCGCGCGGGTCGATGTCCCGGTCGAGCAGCAGCAGGTCGCGGGACATCACCTCGGACAGACTGGTGAACCGGTCCACCCCCTGGCAGTCGCCCTCGGTGACGACGCCGACGGGCCGGCCGCCCTCGACCACGACCACCGCGCCGTGGGCGCGCTTGGGCATCAGCACCAGGGCGTCGGCGACGGTGTCGCCGGGGGCGAGGGCGAGCGCGGTGTCGTGCACGAGGTGACGCTGCTTGACCCAGCCGATCACCTCGGCGACGACCTCGATCGGGACGTCCTGCGGGATGGCGACCAGTCCGCCGCGGCGGGCGACGGTCTCGGCCATCCGGCGTCCGGCGATCGCGGTCATGTTGGCGACCACCAGCGGGATGGTGGTGCCGGTGCCGTCGTGGGAGGAGAGGTCGACGGCTTGCCGGGAGCCCACGGCGGAACGGCTGGGGACCATGAAGACGTCGTCGTACGTCAGGTCGTACGCGGGCTTGAGGTCATTCAGGAAGCGCATGAAGAGGCTCTCTGGCTGGGGAGGAACGTTTCACCTGGGGCGCAGGTACGGCTGTGCCATGAGACACACCGGGCGCGCCGCACCCAGCGTTCAATCCTCACCGATTCCCTGGTCGGAGGCCAGCCCACACGGGAATCCTGAAGATCGACACAAGCGGACGGCCACCGCTCCACAAGCGACTTGGAGGAAGCTACAAGAGCGTGGAGGTGAGCCGACGGCCCTCCGCCAGGAAAGCCGTGGTCGCCGACAGATCGCCCAGCTCGGCGAGGGTGCGGGCGGCACCGAACGGGGCGTTCCAGAACGCGCCGGTGCGCGGCGCCGACGGGCCGACGTACGCGTACGGCTCGGCCAGGAAGGTGTCGCCGGGCGAGACGCCGTAGTTCACCTCGTCCACCGTCACCGCAAGGTCGAAGTGCTCCGGCCACAGCACCGGATCGGCCTGCGCGAACAGCGCCCGCAACGCGGCATCGCCGTGCGCGAAGCAGGCGGCGACGGCGTCCGCACCCGCCGCGTCCAGCTCCAACGGCTGGTCGAGGGCCACGCCCGAACCGTCCCCGTACAACCCCTCGGGGCGGCCCGGCACGATCCCGACGAGCGCCCCGAGTTCCGCGCAGCTCGCCCCCGCGAGCTCCAACGACCGTCCGGCGCTGAGCAGTTGAGCACCACTGACCCGCAGCCGAGGCTCGAACCGAGTGGCGAACCCACCCGGATACGCACGCAACCTCACCGTCCCCGCCGCCCGGTACTGCGGACCGGCCAGCAGGTGCTCGGCCACCGCGTGCAGCGCGGTGCGGGCCTTGGCGAACCGCTGCGCATCCATACCGCCATCCTCGCGCGCGAGCCTGCCCGGGGCCAGGCCTGGAGGGTTCCGATCCGGTTGCCGAACGGGCCGATGCCGTGCGGCCGCGGCGCAACCCCCGGCGGGCCCGCGGCCACTGGGCGAAATGGCGACATTGATTCGATCTGGAATTCGATTATTTGACGATCCGTTTAAAGGGTCGGCCCAGCTCCCAATCTTTCGTCATGGCGAACGGCGTGTTCCACACCGGATACGGCATCGAGATCAACCTGACCGAGCCCGACCTCGGCCACCGCGACCGACCAGAGCTCCTGGCCCAGATCACCGCACCGATCGACCAACGCGAACGCGAACTCCTCGAATGCCTCCAGCACCACCACGAAGGCCGGTGCGAGGCAGAAGAACACGACGCGGAACGCTCACCCTGGATGACGATCCGGCGCCGCACCGTCCGCGGTCGCACCACCTGGGTCGCCGCACACCTGCCGATCCGCCGCACGCCCACGGCGGAGGAGAGCGACAAGCACAAGGCGATGAAGGAACGCATCGCCCGCGCCGCCGACCGCCACGGCTGCACCTGGGAGCTCGAGGCCCGCACCGCCGACGGCAAGGTGCGCACCGACGTCCTCGTCACCGGGCCGGGCGGGCTCCGGATCGGCTGGGAGGCGCAGTACTCGCCGATCACCGCGGAGACGGTGCGCCGGCGCTCCCGGAACGCGGCCGCGCACGGGATCGTGCCGCTGTGGGTGACCAGCAGCGACCGTGCCGCACTGATCGACCGGGCACCGTGGGCACGGGTCGACGACCTGTCGTGGCGGCAGATCGCCTCACCGCTGGCGATGGTCGTCCGCGCCGGAATCCGACACCTGCAGCAGTGGAAATGCACCGCGAGCAGCGTACGAACCTGCCCGGTGAACGGATCGTGGTGCGGGAAGATGCACACCGGCTGGTACCTGCCGGCACTGTGCCTGCCGGAGAAGGCACCGACCCAGGTGGACGAGCTGGTCGGGGCCAGCGCCACCGGCGAGTTCGTTCCGATGCGGGTGCCGATGCAGACCGACGGCAGCACCGTCTCCAGGATGTGGGTGCCGGCCGCCGACCGGGACCGCTGGAGAGCGACCTTCGCCGAGGACACCGAGCCGGGCACCGACGAGCAGGCCCCGGCCGACGCCGCGATCACCTACACCCGCGGGGAACTCGACCCCGTCTGCCGCTACGGCGAGGAGACCTACACCTTCAACGACCCGCGCCCCCGCCGGGGCAACGCCGACGCCGCGTCCCTGCACACCTTCGACACCGTCCCCGACCGGCTGCTGGCCATCCCCCGCCAACTCCGCCGCCTCGCCCTCACCCCCGAAGAACGCCACCGGGCCGCGGCCGCCCTCGGCTGCGACATCGCCGACCTCGGCCCGTGCGCCGGCTGCGGAGAACCCATCAACCGCTACGGCCCGTACGGCATCCACGCCTGCGCACCCTGCCGCCTGCGGGTGCTCACCCACCGTCCCTGAACCTTCGGGCCACCCGCGGACGGCCGGATTGTTCGCGCTGAACCGGCCGCAGGCGTGGCTCAGGCGCCGAGGTAGCGCAGGACGGCCAGGACGCGGCGGCTGTAGCCGGCGGTGCGGGGGAGGTCCAGTTTGTCGAACAGGGCGTTGAGGTGTTTTTCGACGGCGCTCAGGGAGAGGTGCAGGCGGGCGGCGATCGCGGTGTTGGTGTGGCCCTCGGCGAGGGCCTCCAGGACGGTGCGTTCGCGGGGGGTGAGGCGGGCCAGCGGGTCGGCGTGCTCGGTGCGGACGACCAGGCGGCGCACCACCTCCGGGTCGATCACCGTACCGCCGGAGCCGACCCGGGTGAGGGCGTCCAGGAACTCGTCCACCTCGGCGACCCGGTCCTTGAGCAGGTAGCCGACCCGTTCCGCGCCGGACGCCAACAGCTGGGCGGCGTAACCGCGTTCGATGTGCTGGGAGAGCACCAGCACGCCGACCTCGGGCCGGCTCCCGCGGATCCGCACCGCGGCCCGCACGCCTTCGTCGGTGTGCGTGGGCGGCATTCGGATGTCGACCACCACGACGTCCGGCGGGTCGGCGTCGACCGCCGCGAGCAGGGCCTCGGCGTCGCCGACGGCGGCCAGCACCTGGTGGCCCTCCTCGGCGAGCAGCCGGACCAGGCCCTCCCGCAGCAGGGTCGAATCCTCGGCGACGATCACCCGCATGGCAGCTCCGCAGTGACGACGGTGGGGCCCCCGGCGGGGCTGTGGACGTGCAGTGTCCCGTCGAGCGCGGCGACCCGGCCGCGCAGCCCGGACAGGCCGCCGCCCGCCGGGTCCGCGCCGCCCCTCCCGTCGTCCTCGACCCGGACGGTGAGCCGCGCGCCGTCCCGCCCCACGACGACCTCGACGGTGTTGGCGGCGGAGTGCTTGGCGGCATTGGTGACGCACTCGCTGACCACGAAGTACGCGGCGGTGAGCACCGGTTGGGGCAGCGTCCCGGCCTCCCGGGGGCAGTGCACCCGCAGCGGGATCGGGCAGCGCTCGGCGAGGCCGGCCAGCGCCTCGTCCAGCCCGAGGGTGTCCAGCGCGGACGGGAAGACCCGCCAGGCGACCTCGCGCAGCTCGGTCAGCACCTCGGCCGCCTCCCGATGCGCCTGGCGCAGCAGTTCGTCGGTGCGCTGCGGGTCACCGCCGCGCCGGGCCCGGCCGAGCAGCAGCCGCAACGCGACCAGCCGCTGCTGGACGCCGTCGTGCAGGTCACGTTCGATCCGGCGGCGTTCGGCGTCCACGGCGTGCAGCACCGCGGCCCGGCTGTCGGCGAGTTCGGCGATCCGGTGGCGCAGCAGCTCGGCCTCGGACGGGCCGAAACAGTCGCGGGCCAGCCGGGCGTCCAGGTCGGCGAGCGAGGCCAGGCCCTGAACGGCGAGAAACAGCAGCACACCGCCGAGCAGCACCTGCCCGAACAGATCGGCCACACTCAGCGTGCCGCGCAGCGCCCCCGCCGCGAGCAACACCACCAGAACGGCGCCGAACCCGATCAGACCGAGCACCAGCCCCGCCACCAGCCCGACGCCGGTGCGACGGGCCAGGTAGCGCAGCAACTCGCGGTCCTCGGCGCGGTAGTGGACGGGGAACCGGTCGCCGAACCAGACGGCCCGGCGCGCCCGTTCCACGGCGGCCAGCCGGACGGCCCCGCCCTGCAACGCGGCCCGGGCCCGCGGCCCGATCCGCGGCCACGGCAGCAACGGACCCAGCAGCGCACCCGCCAACACCAGGTACAGCGCGGCCGGCGGTGCGGTCAGCACCCCCAGCAGCCCGCCGAGAGCGCGCCGCGGCCACGGCGCCGGTGCGACGCTGTCCCCCACCACGATCGATCCCTCCCCCATGGACGGGAGCCTACTGTCCACCACGATCACCCCACCCCCACGGGCCACTTGAGCCACCACCGCCACCACCGGCCATCGGCGACACCCCGGTTGCCCGCAGCGATCGCCCCACCACCCACCGCCGGCCCCCACCCCTACCGCCCGCCGCAGGCGTCAGCGGGCGCGGCGGTGGCGGGCGTCGCGGCCGCGCAGGCGCAGGCCGAGGTAGACGGCGATCGCGATCAGGGCGAGCACCAGGACGGTCTTGGAGAAGATTCCGACGTAGCCCTCGACCACGTCCCAGCGGTCGCCGAGTACGTAGCCGGCCAGGACCAGCACGCTGTTCCAGGCGAGGCTGCCGATGGCGGTGAGTGCGGTGAAGCGGGCCAGGGCCATGCGTTCGACGCCGGCGGGGACCGAGATCAGGCTGCGGAAGATCGGCACCATCCGGCCGAGCAGGACGGCTTTGGTGCCGTGGCGGGCGAACCAGGCCTCGGTGCGTTCCAGGTCGGAGGCCTTGACCAGGGGCAGCCGGGCCCAGATCGCGTGCATCCGGTCACGGCCGAAGACGGCGCCGAGCAGGTAGAGGGCGAGGGCGCCGGCCACCGAGCCGGCCGTGGTCCAGCCGAGTGCGGACAGCAGGCTGAGGGTGCCGCGCCCGGCGGCGAAGCCGGTGAGCGGGAGGATCACCTCGCTGGGCAGCGGCGGAAACAGGTTCTCCAGCGCGATGGCGAGTCCGGCGCCGGGCCCGCCGAGGGTGTCCACCAGGCCGGCCGCCCAGCCGGCGACGCCGTCGGTGGGTGCCTGCTCGGTCGCCAGGGAAGCGGTCGCCAGGGAAATGAGCTGCATCGCCGGGGTTCTCCTCACGAGTGGGTGGCCCGCGGGCCGTTCGCCCGGGGTCGTCACTCATCCTGGAATCCGCAGCTCACCGGCGGTACGCGGTTTCCCACCCACTCCGATTACGGGTTTCCGCACCCCCGTCCGGAACGGTTCCGGACATGCCGCGGCCCCCTGCGGAACGAGTCCGCAGGGGGCCGAAGGGCAGAGCTGGCCCGGAAGCCGGCTTAGTAGCCCTTCCAGTAGGCGCCGTAGCCGCGGGCGGCGGCCATGTTGTCCATGGAGCCGTAGCGGGCGTCGCAGTAGCGCGAGCTGGCGATCAGGTTGTCGACGGGGTTCCGGATGTCCTTGTGGCCGGGCAGCGAGTAGGCGCGGAAGGTCGGCTCGATCATCTGGGTCAGGCCGATCGACGGGGTGCCCTTCTTGGCGTTGATGTCCCAGTTGTTGACGGCGTTCGGGTTGCCGGAGGACTCGGCGATCGCCGCGGCGTGCATCGCCTTCGCGGACGGGACGGGCTTGCCGGCGGCGGCCAGCGCGTCGCGGGCCTCGGCGATCCAGCCGTCCAGGTTGTTGGCGTAGGTCGGCTTGGCCGGCGCGGGGGCGGGCGCCGGGGCGGGGGCCGGCGCCGGGGCCGGGGCCGGGGCGGGAGCGGGGGCCGGCTCGGGCTGCGGCTGCGGCTGCGGCTGCGGCTGCTCGGCAGGCTGCTGCTGCGGCTGCTCGGCAGGCTGCGGCGCGGCCGGCTGCTGCGCGGCGCTCTGGCCGTCGGTGGCGACCGCAGCGGTCGCGGCGGGGGCGGGCGACGGGCTGGCGAACGCCTGGGTGGCGGGCAGCAGGGCGCCGACGGCGATGGCACCGGCCAGGCCCACGCCGAGGAAGGCGTCGGGCATGCGGTGGTGGCCCATGCGGATCTGGCGGATCTGCGGCAGTCGGCCCAGGTTGTTCTTGATGCGTCGCATTTCGGGTACCTCCGAGAGTCGTGTTCCAGGTCACGCCGCACCCGGTTTTGCCAAGGGGGGACCTCCGCAGGACTGCGGGGGTTCCTCGGCCCGGGACGGCCGGCCCGGCGGCTCGTGCTCACCGGGGACGCTGCGCCGCATGCGTGCTGCGGTCTGCTGCGCCGTGAAGCCCCGTGAGCAGCTGAACGGCTCGGGGCACAACCACGACATTGCCTGAGCGCCCAACCCGGCTGCAAACACCCCGAAATGGGACGACCCGGGCCGGTCGACCGGCCCGCATCCCTTGCGCCCCAAGGGAATTGGCACGTCGTCGCGGCCGGTTTTCCCAGCTGCTTATGAGCAGCCTCACAGCCGGCTCCCAGGAAGCGCCAACCCCGCCCGGCGCCACGGAATTTGGGCCGGAGCCCAGTCCTGCCAAGGGTTCCGCGCCATCGCCGACCGGTCTCCCGCCCGCCCCGAGCGGCGGGGCCCTGTGACCCCGGCCACCGCCCGTCCGCTGTGACCCGGCCCTCACCCCGACCACCCACCGCAGCCGCCCGGCCACCCGTCGCGGCGAGGCTGTGACGGGGGCCACCGGCCACCCCTGCCCGGCTGTGACGGGGGCCACCGACCGCCCTGCCGCACACCCGCGCCCGACTGTGGCCAGGGCCACCCGAACCGGCCGACGGCCGCCGCCCGGCTGTGACGGAGGCCACCGCCGACCCCGCCGAACGACCGTTCGGGCACGCCTGGTTGACTGCGGCGGGAGGTCAGGTGGAAGCGTTGGTCGCGGCGTTCGCGCCGATCTGGGTGCTGACTGCGGTCGGGTGGCTGGCGGCACGGACGGGGCTGCTGGGTGCGGACGCCGAGTCGGTGCTCGGCCGGTTCGTGTTCCACGTGGCGATGCCGGCCGCGCTGTTCACGGTGGTCGCCCGCACCGATCTGGCGGGGTTCGCCAACACCTCGATGCTGGCGTTCG
Source organism: Kitasatospora sp. NPDC051984 (assembly GCF_044593455.1). NCBI lineage: Bacteria > Bacillati > Actinomycetota > Actinomycetes > Kitasatosporales > Streptomycetaceae > Kitasatospora > Kitasatospora sp. NPDC051984. The sequence goes on along the minus strand of NZ_JBIUCB010000008.1, from coordinate 245,285 downwards.
CTGCCGGAACGCTGGCCGCCTCGGCGCTGGCCCTGCTGGCGGGCCGCCGACTGTTCAAGCGCGGACCCGCCGAGCGGACCATGGCCGTGATGGCGGCGGGCTACGTGAACTCGGGCAACCTCGGCATCCCGGTGGCCGCGCAGGTGCTCGGCGACGCGTCCTTCGTCGCGCCGGTGCTGCTGTTCCAGGTGCTGCTGGTGACGCCCGTCATGCTGGCCCTGCTGGACTCCGCGACCGGTTCCGCCGCCCCACCGGCCGAGCGGCTGCGGCGCCTGGCGCTGCTGCCGCTGCGCAACCCGGTGATCCTCGGTGCGGGGCTGGGCGCGGTGTTCTCGGCGGCCCACTGGCACCTGCCCGGGCCGCTGGCGCACTCCGTGGAACTGCTGGGCGGCGCGGCCGTCCCGGCGGCGCTGGTCACCCTCGGCCTGTCCCTGCACACCCCGCCCGGCGCGGCGGCGCAGCGTCCGGACCGTGCCGAGCTGGCCGTCACGGTACTGGTGAAGACCGTCGCCCAGCCGCTGGCCGCGCTGGCGGTGGGCGCGCTGCTGCTGCACCTGCCGGGGCCGCAGCTGCTGGCGGTGGTGCTCCTGTCGGCGCTGCCGACCGCGCAGAACGTGTACGTGTACGCCCGGCTGTACGGGGCGGCGCCGGCGCTGGCACGCTCCTCCGTCCTGGTCTCCACGGTGCTGTCGATGCTCACGCTGTCGGGCATCGCCTGGGCACTGGGCGGACGTTGAGCCCTCTCGGGCGTGCTGCACCGAAGTGCGGCAGGTCACAGGCTTCGCCCCGGCCCGGCCCGCTCACGTAGAGTTCGCCGGTATCCATGGGGAGATAGAGGAAGCATCCGCAGTGACGAACGCGCAGAGCCAGCCGGGCACCGAACCGGTCGAGGACGACATCGACTACGGCAAGGGCATCGACCCCGACCGCCTTGAGCTGTGCCTGAGCGTGATCGCCGAGCTGGACGAGATCCACGTGGACCACCCGGACGCGATCCGGGTCCGGATGGCCGTCGGCGGGATCTTCCGCACGCTGAAGCAGCGCCGCCGCCAGGAGACCCGGGCCCGCAAGACCGCCAACGACCGCGCGGTGACGTCCCGGACCGCGACGGGTGCGCCGGGCCGGATCGACGACGAGACGGCGGGTGTGTTCGGTCTGAGCACCGAGACCACCAGCGAGCTGGCGGGCATCCTGGAGCGGGCCCGCTCCTGCTACATGTGCAAGCAGCGGTACACCGAGGTGGACGCGTTCTACCACCAGCTGTGCCGCAACTGCGCCGCGCTCAGCCGGCAGCGGCGGACCGCCCGCGCCGACCTGACCGGCAAGCGCGCGCTGCTGACCGGCGGCCGCGCCAAGATCGGCATGTACATCGCGCTGTGCCTGCTGCGCGACGGCGCGCACACCACCATCACCACCCGGTTCCCGAACGACGCGATCCGCCGCTTCTCGGCGATGCCGGACAGCGCCGAGTGGATCCACCGCCTGAAGGTGGTCGGCATCGACCTGCGCGACCCGGCGCAGGTGATGGCGCTGGCCGACGAGGTCGCCGCGGACGGCCCGCTGGACATCCTGATCAACAACGCCGCGCAGACCGTGCGCCGCTCCCCCGCCGCGTACCGCGAGCTGATCGCCGCCGAGTCGGCGCCGCTGCCCGCCGGCGCGCTGCCCGCCTCCACGGTCATCGGCCGGTACGGTTCGGGCGCGGTGGACGTGCCGGCGCTGCCCGGGCAGACCCGCACCGAGCAGCCCGCGGTGAGCGCCGAGGAGGTCACCTCGCTGGCGCTGGTGACGGGTTCGGCCTCGCCGGAGCGGATCGCGGCGGGCACCGCGATCGACGCCGGCGGCCTGGTGCCGGACCTGGCGGACACCAACAGCTGGGTGCAGACCGTCTCCGAGGTCGGCCCGATCGAGCTGCTGGAGGTGCAACTGTGCAACTCCACCGCCCCGTTCATCCTGATCAGCCAGCTGCGCCCGGCGATGGCCGCGTCCCCGGCCCGCCGCAAGTACGTGGTGAACGTGTCCGCGATGGAGGGCGTGTTCGACCGCGGCTACAAGGGCGCCGGCCACCCGCACACCAACATGGCGAAGGCCGCGCTGAACATGCTGACCCGCACCAGCGCGCAGGAGATGTTCGAGACCGACGGCATCCTGATGACCGCCGTGGACACCGGCTGGATCACCGACGAGCGCCCGCACCCCGACAAGATGCGCCTGCACGAGGAGGGCTTCCACGCCCCGCTCGACCTGGTGGACGGCGCGGCCCGGGTGTACGACCCGATCGTCCGCGGCGAGCTGGGCGAGGACCTGTACGGTTGCTTCCTGAAGGACTACCAGAAGGGCAAGTGGTGACGGAAGCTCAACTCCCGGTCGGTCCGCACCCGTTGCCGCTGGTCGGCGCGGGTGGCCCGCACCCGGTTCCGCCGCTGGTCGGCGCGGGTGTGATCGTGCCGACCGGGGACGGCCGGGTGCTGATCGGACGGCGCACCACGGCCGGCGAGCCGCCGACCTGGAGCCTGCCGGGCGGCAAGGTCGACCACCCCGGCGAGTCCTTCGAGCAGGCCGCGGCACGGGAGTTGGCCGAGGAGACCGGCATCGTGCTGCCCGCCGAGGAGATGCGGGTGCTGGCGGTGCTGCTCGACCACGAGCTGGGCCGCACCCGGGTGACGGCGGCGGTGCTGGCCCCGCCGAGCCTGGCCGAGGCGCTGGTCACCGAGCCGCACGCGTGCGCCGGCTGGGAACGCTTCCCGGTGGACGCGCTCCCCGAGCCGATGTTCTACCCGTCCGCCCAGGTCCTGGCCGCCTGGCTGCCGAACCATCCGGCGCCCGGCGGCACTTGGCGCTACTCGACCTGACGGTCCGTCAGCTCCCGCTCACCGCGCGTAGCGTCGCGCCGCGACACTCGCCCCCCGGCCGTACGGCACCGGGTCCGAATGGTGCGGATGCGGATCGTCCGATTCTGCGAGCCGGGCCGCGGCGCCTCCCGGGCCGCGAGCCTCCGGCCCGCGGCCCCCTCGACCCGTCACCGCTCGCCGCGCAACGCCGAACGTTCGTCTACCGCCGCACCCAACGCGACCTGCGCGGACGACCGTTCAGCACTTTTCCGCGCGGCGCCCGGACCGGCTCCGGCCCGACCGCGCCCCCATGATCTCCACGCCATGCGCACACCGCCGCCAGGTACCGGTTCGCTGACGATGCGGCAAACACTGGGGCTTACCAGGTGGTCGGCGGCGTGCGGTATGTGTATCGTCGCAATGCGCTATCAGGGACTTACCGCGGGCAGCAGCTGGGGGCGGCCATGGCAATCCAACTACCACCGGGACTCAATGCCATCGTGGGCCTACTGGGCGTACGGTTCCCCGGTGCCAATGAAGATGAACTGAACCGACTGGCAGACCAGTTGGAGAAGTTCGCGGGCGCTTTGGACTCCGCCCAGATGACGGCCGACAGAGCGCTGACGATGCTCCACGAGGTGTACCAGGGATCCTCGGCCGACCGGCTGGCGGAGCTGTGGAGCACCATCACCAAATACTCCAAGGTGATCGTCGAGGCCTGCCACACGATATCCAAGGTGCTGCGGGCCGCAGCCCTGGTGGTCGAGGGAGCGAAGACCGCGTCGATCGTCCAACTGGCCAGCATCCAGGCGAGCTTCGCAGCCGCCTCCTCGACCGGTCCGTGGAGCTCCGCGGCGGTCCTGCGGCTCGGCCGCGAGATCATGAAGCAGCTGCTGAACCAGGCGGTCAGCCGGCTCGCCCACACGCTGCTCCAGCCGATCGAGGACATGATCGTCAAGGCGGCGCAGCAGATCGCGCCGACCCCGTCCAACAACTCCAACGGACAGGGCTTCAGCGTCGACCTCGACCAGGTCGCCTCCTGCGCGGCCGATCTGCGCCGCGGCGCGGACGACATCGAGTCGCACGGCCTGGACTTCAAGCGCATCGTCTCGGGCCTGAAGCTGGGCGAGTCCGGCGACCCGTTCGGCCGGTTGGCCATCCAGATCGCGGAGAAGATCCTGCAGACCATCGCCGAGGACGTGCTCAAGCGCATCCTGGGCTCGTTCCGCGACACCGCGGCCAAGATGGACAAGATGGCCGGCAACCTCAGCGACAACGAGGACAGCAACCGGACCTCGCTGAACAGCATCGCCTCCCTGGTGGCGAACCCGCTCAGCCCCAACCTCGCGACCGGCACCGGGGTCAACTCGGTCGGCGGCGGCTCGCATATCGGCGGAGGCCGCGGCTCGGCCGACGCCGGACTCGCCGCGTTCGCCGCGCTGTCGCCCAAGCTCGGCCCGATCGGCGGCGGAGGCTCGCGCGGCGGCAGCAGTGGCAGCGGGCTCGACATGCTGGGCCTGAAGAGGCCGAACCTCGGCGCCGTCGGCTCCGGCAGCCACGGCGGCGGCGGCGGTGGCGGCGGGGCGGGCGGCGGCTCCGGATCCGGCTCCTCGGGTTCGGGCGAGGGCATGGCGGGCGGCTTCGTCACCCGGCTCTCCGCTCCCGGCGGCGCCGGCTCCAAGGGCGGCGCCCTGCGCCTGGGCACCAACCTGGACAACGGCCACGACGGCGCTTCCGGCGTCGGCGGCAGCGGCTCCGGCGGCAGCGGCGGCACCGGCACCAGCACCGCGGGCCTGTCCGGCCGTCCCCCGATGGCCGGCGGCATGATGGGCATGCCCATGGCCGGCGGCGGCTACGGCCCGGTCGGCGGCGGCAGCGGCATCCGCGGCGCCCAACGGCGCGGCGGCCAGGTCGCCGGCGACAGTGCCGGCGGCAGCGGTGCGAACGGCGAGAACCCCGCCGACGGCGTCATCGCCGACGCGAGCTCGGTCGGCGCGGGCATGCACTCCTCCCTGCAACTCGGCCGGGTCGCCCCGGTCCGCAAGGAGCCCGGCGAGGAGCGCGCCGAACGCGACGACCGCTACGACGACGACTTCGACGCGGACCTCTCCGACCTCCCGGACTTCACCGAGTTCTCCGACCCCGCCTGATCACCGCACCACCCCAAGGGCCCCGCGCCCGGGCCACCGCCCGGGCGCGGGGCCTTCGGCATGCCCCGGCAACGGGCCTGACGGCCGGTCAATTCATCGCGCGCCCCATTCCCCACTACCGCCCCTCACGCCTCATCACACCCCCTGCGTTCCTCTCTTCCCTCCCCCATGTTTCCTCTGTACCACTTCCCTTGAATTGACCGTGAACGGTAAACTTTCCCCCCTGGTGGTGTGGACCACGAACGAAGGCGGTGGCTAGGGTCGATTCCGGCCCGCACCCTCGAACCTGCGACGGGACATGTCCGTGACCGACACTCTGGCGGCACCCGACGCCGACGGCGCCCGCTACGAAGCCGACCGGCTCGACGCGACCGCCGCCTGGGTGGCCCGGCACCGTCCGCCCGGCAGTGGGGCGCTCGCCGAACTCGGCGCCCGGGACGGCGCGTTGACCGGCCGCTTACTCAGGGCTGGCTACACCGTGCACGCCGCCGAGCCCGACCCGGCACTGCGCCAGCGCCTGCTGTCGGCTTTCGGCCGCCGCACCCGCCTGCGCCTGAGCGCGGCCGATCTCGCCGCCCCGCCGCCGGTGCGCCGCCGTTTCGGTGCCGTGCTGCTGATCGAGGCCCTGCAGGCCGGCCAGGACCTGGAGTTGCTGCACGCCCTGCCCACCGACCTGCTGTTCGTCGCGCTCGCCCCGACCGCGCTGGACGTGTGCCTGCGCCCCTGGCTCTCCGCCCAGCAGGGCTGGCTGCTGGTCGAGGAGATCGATCTCGCAGCCCCGCGCGCCGCCACCCGCCGCCCGGCCCCGGGCAGTCGCGGCATCCTGCTGCGTCGGGCATGCTGACGGCATGTCGATTCCCGGAACCTACGCCGACCGCACCGCCCTCCCCCAACTTGTCGTCCGGGCGGTCGAATTGGCCGAGCGGCTGGGCTTCACGCAGTCCTGCCGCCCGGAGCAGGGGCGGCTGCTCCAGGCGCTGGCGGCAGGCGCGGCCGGCCGGATCGGCGAGACGGGCACGGGCTGCGGTGTCGGCCTCGGCTGGCTGCTGGCGGGGCGGCGGCCGGGGGTACGGGTGGTGAGCGTGGAGCGCGAGGCCGAACGAGTGGCGGCCGTACGGGAGTTGTTCGCCGACGTGCCCGACCTGGAGATCATGCACGGCGACTGGACGGCGATCGCGCCGCACGGCCCGTTCGACCTGCTGGTCCTGGACGGCGGTGGCAACGGCAAGCAGTCGCCGCCCGCCGACCCGGATCTCCTGCTGACCCCGGCGGGCACCCTGGTGGTCGACGACCTGACTCCCCTCACCGCCTGGCCGCCGACCCACCAGGGCCGTCCGGACGCCGGCCGCACCGCCTGGTACGACCACCCGTCCCTGCTCACCACCGAGGTCCGGCTCGCCCCGGACCTCGCCACCCTGCTGGCCACCCGCCGCCCGTGAAACCCGTGAAACCCGTGAGGCATGAGGACCGTGAGGCGTGAGGCCCGTGAGGCGTGAGGCCCGCCGTCAGTACCCGACCGCCTCCCGGAGCAGCAGCACGATGCCCTCACTGAACCGGGTCGGGCTGTTGAACACCACCAGCTGGTTGACGGCGCTGGGCACCCCGTAGGCGGCCTCGGTGCGGGCGGTCTCCAGCGGGAGGGAGTGCTCCTCCAGGCGGCGCAGCGCGGTGGGCAGGTCGGGGACGATCTTCTGCGCGCCGGTGATCCAGATCACCCGGGCGGCGCCGCCGGTGTAGGCGGGCAGTTGGCTTCCGCTGCCGGAGGCGACCACCAGGGAGCCGGTCTCGGTGAGCGCGGCGACGCTGCCGATGACCACGTCGGGGGTGGCGAGCAGGTGCCGGATCCCGTCGGCCTCGGTCTCCCGGTCCATGGTCAGCACGCGGGGCTTGACGGAGCGGGGGTACTGGTCGCTGTTGAGGTCGTCGTCGATGCCGGACAGCCGGAGCGTCTCGCTGGCCGTGGTGAACACGCTCGCCTTCTCCGGGACGAGTTCCCGGACGCGGGCGCGGGCGGCTTCGAGGTCCGGCAGGATCTCGACTCCGAAGCCGCGGGCGGCGAGTGCGTCGGCCGCCCGCTCCAGGCGGTCGGCGGTGGCCGGTTCGGTCCAGCGGGCCGCGGGCGCCTCGGCGGTCTCGCCGGGGGCGGATCCGGCGAGCGGGGTGGTGTCCAGGTAGCGGAGTTCGTAGACCCGCTCGGTGAATCGCCAGCCCTCCGAGGTGCGCCGGTAACTGTCGTGGTAGATGGCGTAGTTGAGGCCTTCGATGCCGTTGCGGGTGCGGGCGATCTCGTGCATGTGGGCGCGGCCGGTGGCGGTGTCGCCGTCGATGGTGATGGCGCCGGGGTGGGTGTTCTGGACGAAGAACACCCACTGTTCCTGGAGTTTCTCGCCGCCGAGCCGGATCTCCTCGGGGCCGGTGAGCTCGATCGGGATGTTGGGCATCCGCAGCACGCCGTCCGCGGTGAACAGCGCGGCGAGGCGGGCGCGGTCGCGCATCGTCACCGCGTCGGTGAACTCGGCCTGCAGCGCCTGGATCTCGACGCGGTCGGCGATCGCCTGAAACGTGGTCATCGGATTCTCCGTTCGTCTTCCTGACCAGTACGACAGAGCAGCCGCGCGAAATGTGACGCGGTGGCGCGACGTCACATTCCGACGCCCTGCGCGGTCGTACCGATGAGAGACGAGAGCCACCGAGAAGGAGACGGACGCGTGCGGAACACCCTGGACCACCAGCCGGACAACGACCGCGACGACCTGGACGCGATCATGGGCGAGCGTCGCCGGCTGACCAATCTGGCGTACCGGCTGCTCGGTTCGCTGGCCGACGCCGAGGACGTCGTGCAGGAGACGTACGCCCGCTGGTTCGCGCAGTCCGAGCGGCAGCGGGCCGAAATCGAGTCACCGGGCGGGTGGTTGACGACGGTGGCGGGCCGGATCTGCCTCAACCTGCTGGGCTCGGCCCGGGTGCGCCGGGAGCGTTACGTGGGCGAGTGGATCCCGGAGCCGTTGCCCGCCCATCGCGAGGGAGCGGGCGGCGCGGCAGCCGACCCGGCGGACCGGATCACCCTCGACGAGTCGGTCCACATGGCGTTCCTGGTGGTGCTGGAGTCGATGACGCCGGCCGAGCGGGTCGCGTTCGTGCTGCACGACGTGTTCCAGTACCCGTTCGCCGAGGTGGCGCAGGTGCTGGGCCGATCCTCCGCGGCCTGCCGCCAGTTGGCCACCTCGGCCCGCCGCCGGATCCGCTCCTCGCCGTCGCCGACCACGCCGGCCGGCGCGCAGGCGGGCATCGTGCGGAGCTTCAAACGGGCCTGGGAGAGCCAGGACGTCCGGTCGCTGATGGACCTGCTCGACCCCGACGCCACGGTGATCGCCGACGGCGGCGGCCTGGTCGGCGCCCTGCTGGAGCCGCTCACCGGCCGCGACAACATCGTCCGCGCCTACCTCAGCATCGCTCACTTCATCCCCGCCATGACGTTCCTGGAACGCACCGTGAACGGCCAGCCGGGCCTGATCGCCCAACTCGACGGCGTCACCGTCACGGTGTTCGCGTTCCGGATCGTCGACGACCGGATCACCCACATCTGGGGCGTCCGCAACCCGGAGAAGCTCCGCCCGTGGACGGACGCGGACGCTCCGGCCTAGATACCGACTTGGCCTGGATACCGACTTGGCCCGGGTGCCGAATCGGCCTATTTGCCGGTCCGGCCGTCCAGCAGCTCGCGCACGATGTCGAGGTGCCCGTTGTGCCGGGCGGTCTCCTCGATCAGGTGCAGCAGGACCCACCGCAGGTCCATGTGCAGGCCGCCGCGCATCGGGCGGACGGCCCTCGCGTCGAGGTCGTGCTCGGCGACCAACTTCCGGAAGCGGACGGCCTGTTCCTCGTACTCCGCGAGCAGCTGCTCCAGCGGTACGTCGACGGCCGTCCGCATCTCCGGGTCGGGGTCCTCCTCGGTGGCGTCGACCAGCGGGCCGGCATCCTCCCCGCCGAAGAAGACCACGTGGAGCCACCAGTGCTCCACCCACCGCAGGTGGCTGATCAGCCCGCACACCGTCATCAGCGGGGAGTCGGGCAGCGGCGAACGCCGGGCGTCCTCCGCGGAGATTCCCTCGCACTTGGACCGTGCGGTGGCCCGGGCGTAGTCGAGGAAGGTGGTCAGCTGCGTGCGCTCGTCCCAGGCGGGAGGCGTATCGGTTCGCTCAGTCATCGCGCGTAGTCTGCCCGACCGCTGACGATCGGTCGACGAGATTTCAGCCGACGCGGCGGGAGCGCCTCAACTCCCGTGCGCACAGCACCGTGCCGGCCAGGCCCACCAGCATGGCCACGAAGGCGCCGCCGAGACCGTTGCCGGTGCCGAGCCCGCCGGACGCGGTGGCCGCGACCACGGCGCCGAGGGCCGTGCCGGCGATCGCCGCGCCCAGGGCAGCGGCGGCTCCACGCCGCCCGGGCCCGACGGCGGTCCTGCCCTTGCTGCGGGCCAGCGCGAGTCCGCCGGTGACGGCACCGGCCAGCGCCAGCAGCGCCGCCACGATGGCCCAGATCCGTCCGGCGCTGAAGGTGGTCACACTTGCTGCGACGGGTGCGTCGGCGGTGGCCGGTGCGGCGAGCGCGACGGCGGCGACGAGGACTGCGCAGGCCACAACGGTGAAGCGTCGTACGGACATTGGGGTGCCCCTCTCCTTCTGGCGGTGACCCCGATCCTGTCCGCCGCGCCCGCCCCGGTCGTCCGGCAGACGCAGACAATCGGCGCTGCTGCGGATGCCGCAGGGGCTACGGATGTACCGCGAACGCAGCAGCCGGGTGATCATCCGCTCGGATGACCCGCCCGCGCGGGCCTCCCGGCTAGGGTGCCGCGCATGGGTAGCGGACGGTCCGGCCTGCGGGCCGTAGCCATGGACTGGGTGATCGCCGTCGGCGTGGCGGTGGCCCTGCTGATCACCGGACTGTCCGAGCCACACGGCGCGACGGGCCCCGACCTGCTCGGCTTCGCACTGCTGGCGGCCGGCGGGCTCGCGCTGGCGGCGCGCCGCCGGGCGCCACGCACCGTCCTGGCCGTCACCGGGCTGTGCGCGGCGGGGTACCAGGCGGCCGGGTTCGACGTGCCGGCCGTCGCGTACCTGTTCGCGGTGTACGCGGCCGTGCGGGCGGGCCACCGCTGGTTCACGGTGGTGGCGAGTGTCGCCATGCTGGCCTCCCTCCCCGCCGCCGCGCTGCTCTCCGGCCTGCACGACACCGGCCAGGCGTTCGCGCAGGCCCGGGGCGCCCTGCAGATCGCCTGGCTGATCGCCGCCGGGGCCGCCGGGGAGGCGCTGCGGCAGGCCGAGTTCCGGGCGGACGCGGCCGAACGCACCCGCGAGGAGACGGCGTTGCGCCGCGCCGACGAGGAACGCCTGCGCATCGCACGGGAGTTGCACGACTCACTGACCCACCAGATCTCGGTCATCAAGGTACAGGCCGAGGTCGCCGTCCACGTCGCCCGCCGACGCGGCGAGCAGGTGCCGGACGCCCTGCTGGCGATCCAGGAGGCCGGACGCGAGGCAGCACGCGAACTGCGCGCCACGCTCGAGGCGTTGCGCGACGACGACACCGCCCCGCCGCGCGGCCTCGAAGACGTCCCCGACCTGGTCGAGCGGGCCCGCACCTTCGGCCTGCACGCCACACTCACCGTCGAGGGCCAACTCCCGGACGTACCAGCAGCGGTGGGCCGGACCGTCTACCGGATCGTCCAGGAGTCGCTCACCAACGTCGCCCGCCACGCCGACGCCGCAACAGCCTCTGTACTGATCGACTGCCGCCCCGACACCCTGGCGCTCCGCATCGACGACGACGGCACGGCCACCCCAACTACCGTACCCCCAGCGGGCGTTGGCCTGCTCGGCATGCGCGAACGGGTGACCGCCCTCGGCGGCCGCCTGCGCGCCGAACCCCGGGACGGCGGCGGCTTCACCGTGCAGGCCGAACTGCCCGTGGACCGGGCCTCGTGATCCGCGTCCTGCTGGCCGACGACCAGCCACTGATCCGCAGCGCCTTCCGCGCCCTCCTCGAACTCGAGGACGACATCGAGGTGGTGGCCGAAGCCGCGAACGGCCAACAGGCCGTGGAACTGGCCCGAACACACCTGCCCGACGTCGCACTCGTCGACATCCAAATGCCCGGCACCGACGGCATCGAGGCAACCGCCCGCATCGCCGCCGACCCCACCCTTACCAGGGTCCACGTCGTCATCCTGACCAACTACGGCCTGGACGAGTACGTCTTCCACGCACTGCGCGCGGGCGCCGCCGGATTCCTCGTCAAGGACATCCTCCCCGACGACTTCCTGCACGCCGTCCGCGTCGCCTCCCGCGGCGACGCCCTGCTCGCCCCGTCGATCACTCGCCGCCTGATCGACCGCTTCGTCGCCCAACCGCCAACCGCCGTCACCAACACCGGACTTGAAGAACTCACCGCCCGCGAACGCGAAGCCGTCACCCTGGTCGCGCAAGGCCTCTCCAACGACGAGATCGCGGCCCGCATGGTGATCAGTCCGGTCACGGCGAAGACCCACATCAACCGAGCCATGACCAAACTCCACGCCCGCGACCGCGCCCAACTCGTCGTCCTCGCCTACGAATCCGGCCTGGCCACCGCCCGCCGCCCCTGACCGCCCCGGCCCCCAGCCCATCCGATCAGGGTCGTCAACTCGCGCCACGCGGAAAGCACCCGGAAGTGATCTTGCCAACCCGAGGCACCTGTGACTTTCTGGAATCGACCCGAAACTGTCCGCATCGGGCAGTCGGCAACCAGTCCGCCCCCCACGATCAGCACGGCCGGGCACCGACGCCCACCACCAGCACTGGCGGCTGATCCCCGTGGGCGCCCCGGGCGTGTACGAGATCGCCAACCGCAGCAGCGGTCGGACGGCGACCACCGGAACCGCCAGTGGCAGTTGCTCCCCGCGTGATGCCCGACAGCAGGTGTCAGACCGCGACGGCGGCGCTCTCGGCCACGGTCTCGGCGCCGGTCAGCGCGGCAAGGTGGCGCTCGGCGTCCAGCGCGGCGGAGGCGCCGGTGCCGGCGGCGGTGATCGCCTGGCGGTAGACACGGTCCACGACGTCGCCGGCGGCGAAGACGCCGGGGATGTTGGTGCGGGTGGAGGGGGCCTCGACCTTGAGGTAGCCCTCGGCGTCGAGGTCGAGCTGGCCCTTGAACAGGTCGGTGCGCGGGTCGTGGCCGATCGCGATGAACAGGCCGGTGACCGGGAGCTCGCGCAGGTCACCGGTGTTGCCCCCGTCCTTTGTCACAGTGCGGAGGGTCAGACCGGTCAGCTTCGGGTCGCCGTGGATCTCCTCGACCGCGCTGTCCCAGGCGAAGCGGATCTTCGGGTCGGCGAAGGCGCGTTCCTGCATCGCCTTGGAGGCGCGCAGGGTGTTGCGGCGGTGGACCACCGTGACGCTGCGGGCGAAGCGGGACAGGAAGGTGGCTTCCTCGAGGGCGGTGTCGCCGCCGCCGACGACCGCGATGTCCTGGTCGCGGAAGAAGAAGCCGTCGCAGGTCGCGCACCAGGAGACGCCGCGGCCGGAGAGCTTGTCCTCGCTCGGCAGGCCGAGCTTGCGGTGCTGCGAGCCGGTGGTGACGATCACGGCGCGGGCGGGGTGCACGGTGCCCTCGGAGTCGGTGACGGTCTTGATGTCGCCCGTGAGGTCGACGGCGATGACGTCGTCCGGGACCAGCTCGGCGCCGAAGCGCTCGGCCTGGGCGCGCATGTTGTCCATCAGCTCGGGGCCCATGATGCCGTCGCGGAAGCCCGGGAAGTTCTCCACCTCGGTGGTGTTCATCAGCGCGCCGCCGGCCGTGACCGCGCCCTCGAACACCAGCGGCCGGAGGGAGGCACGCGCGGTGTACAGCGCAGCGGTGTACCCGGCCGGACCGGAACCGACGATGATCACGTCACGGACGTCAGTGGCAAAGGACACGGGAATCAACTCTCCTTGTTCTGGGTGGCGTTGGCGTCGATATCAGCGATCAGCCCCTCGATCAGGGTGCGGATCGCGTCGCGGATCGGGCGGACGGCCTCGACGCCCTGCCCGGCCGGGTCGTCGAGCTTCCAGTCGAGGTACTGCTTGCCGGGGAAGTAGGGGCAGGCGTCGCCGCAGCCCATGGTGATCACGTAGTCGGACGCCTGGACGGCCTCGGTGGTGAGGATCTTCGGCCGCTGGTCGGAGATGTCGATGCCGACCTCGGCCATCGCCGCGACGGCAGCGGGGTTGACCTCGCGACCGGGGGCGGAGCCGGCGGAGCGGACCTCGACGCGGTCCCCGGCGAGGTGGGTGAGGAACCCGGCGGCCATCTGGGAGCGGCCGGCGTTGTGCACGCAGACGAACAGCACGGAGGCGAGCGGCGCGGCGGTCATGGGTGGGCGGTTCCTTCGTTCGATCGGAAGTCGCGGGCCGGAACAGGCCCTTCGAACAACGGCGTCCGGGCCGATGCGCGGCAACGAGGGCAGGATCGCACAACAGCTCAGCCGCCACTGATATCAGCCAGGACTGATGCGATAGTATCAGCACATGGTGATGTCAGTCGAGAGTGATGTGAACGGCACGGTGGACCTGCTGAAGGCCCTGGCCGACCCCCTGCGCATGCGGATCCTGACGCTGCTCGCGCACGAGGCGCTCTGCACCAGCCACCTCGTCGAGGAGACCGGCGCCAAGCAGACCAACCTGTCCAACCACCTGAAGATCCTTCGGGAGGCCGGCCTGGTCGACACCGAGCCCTGCGGCCGCTTCACCTACTACAAGCTCCGCCCCGACGCCCTGGGGGCCCTCGCCGGCCTGCTCGGCGATCTCGCCGCCACCGCCCGCGCCACCGCGAGCGCCGACACGAAGAGGTCCTGCCCGTGACCCCGACCAGGACCACCGCTCCCCCGGATCATCCCGAGGCCGGACCGGTCGGCAAGCTTTCCTTCCTGGACCGCTACCTCGCGGTGTGGATCCTGCTCGCCATGGGCCTCGGCCTGGGCCTGGGCCGGGCGATCCCCGGCCTGAACGACGCGCTGAGCAAGGTCGAGGTCGGCGGCGTCTCGCTGCCGATCGGCCTCGGCCTGCTGGTCATGATGTACCCGGTCCTCGCGAAGGTCCGCTACGACCGCCTGCACACCGTGACCGGCGACCGGAAGCTGATGGTCTCCTCGCTGGTGATCAACTGGCTGGTCGGCCCGGCCGTGATGTTCGCCCTCGCCTGGATCTTCCTGCCGGACCTGCCCGAGTACCGCACCGGTCTGATCATCGTCGGCCTGGCCCGCTGCATCGCCATGGTGATCATCTGGAACGATCTGTCCTGCGGCGACCGCGAGGCCGCCGCCGTCCTGGTCGCGCTGAACAGCGTCTTCCAGGTCGTGATGTTCGGCGTGCTGGGCTGGTTCTACCTCGACGTGCTGCCGGGCTGGCTCGGCCTGTCCCAGGACAACCTGCACTTCTCCGTCGCGAAGATCGTCGTCAACGTCCTGGTCTTCCTCGGCATCCCGCTGGTCGCCGGCTTCCTCACCCGCCGCATCGGCGAGCAGAAGCTGGGCCGCGAGCGCTACGAGCAGAACTTCCTGCCGAAGATCGGCCCCTGGGCGCTGTACGGGCTGCTGTTCACGATCGTGATCCTGTTCGCCCTCCAGGGGAAGACCATCACCTCGCAGCCGCTCGACGTCGCCCGGATCGCCCTGCCGCTGCTCGCCTACTTCGCGATCATGTGGTTCGGCTCGTTCGTGCTCGGCAAGGGCCTCGGCCTGGCCTACGACCGCACCGCGACGCTGGCGTTCACGGCGGCGGGCAACAACTTCGAACTCGCCATCGCCGTCGCCATCGCCACCTTCGGCGTCACCTCCGGCCAGGCCCTCTCCGGCGTCGTCGGCCCGCTCATCGAGGTCCCCGTCCTGATCGCCCTGGTGTATGTCTCCCTCGCCTGGCGCAAGAAGTTCGCCGTCAGGACCACCGCTTCTGTGGAATCGTCGCGCTGAAGCCCCGCAGGTCGCCCGCACCCCCTTTCCGGCGCGGGCGACCCGCCCCGCCGCACCCCTGGAGCAACAGCGATGACCTTCCCTGACCGCCACACCCAGGTCCTGGTGGTCGGTGGCGGCCAGGCCGGTCTCGCGGCCGGGTACTACCTGCGCCGCGCCGGACTCGACTTCGCGATCCTCGACGCCGCCCGGCACCCCGGCGGCGCCTGGCAGCACTACTGGGAGAGCCTGCGCCTGTTCTCCCCCGCCGCCTTCTCTTCCCTGCCCGGCCGCCCGATGCCCCACCAGCCGGGACACGAGTACCCGGACGCCGCCCACGTGGTGCGCTACCTCGCCGAGTACGAGGAGCGCTACGAACTGCCCGTGCACCGCCCGGTCGACGTGACCAGCGTCGAGAGCGCCCCCGACGGGCTCATCGCCCTTACCAGCCACGGGACTTGGCGAGCGGACGCGGTGATCTTCGCCACCGGCTCCTGGCAGCGGCCGTTCACCCCGTACGTTCCCGGCCAACGCAACTTCGCCGGCCGCCAGCTCCACACCCACCACTACGGCACGGCCAGCAGGTTCGCCGGGCAGCGGGTGCTGGTCGTCGGCGGCGGCAACTCCGGCACCCAGATCGCCGCCGACCTCGCCGACGTGGCCACCGTCCGCTGGGTCACCCGCCGCCCGCCGCACTTCCTGCCCGACGCGATCGACGGCCGGGCCCTGTTCGAACTCGCCACCCGCCGCGTCAACGCCGCCGAACACGGCGAACAGCACGGCGGCGTCGCCTCGCTGGGCGACATCGTCGCCACCGGCCCCGTCCGCCGAGCCCGGGACAGCGGGCTGGTCGCCGCCCACCCGATGTTCGAACGACTCACCCCGACCGGCCCCGTCTGGGCCGACGGCAGCAGCTTCGACTGCGACACGATCATCTGGTGCACGGGCTTCCGCCCCGACCTCGCCGCCACCCGCCCCCTCGACCTCGGCCGCACCGACGGCCGCATCCCCACCGACGGCACCCGCACCCTCGCCGACCCCCGCATCCACCTGCTCGGCTACGGCGACTGGACCGGCCCGGCCTCCGCCACCCTGATCGGCGTCGGCCGCACCGCGCGCAGCGCCGTCCAGGAGATCAAGACGCTGCTGGGCTGACGACCCGCACAATCCGACGCCGGCTCAGGACGCGAGCGGAGCACTCGACCCACCCGCGTACGCGCACCAGTCCGAGACCGCGCCCGCCGCCACCACCCGGCCCAGCACTGCGCCCGACGCGACCACCGCGACGACCGCGACGACCGCGACGACCGCGACGACCGCGACGACCGCGACGACCGCGATGGGACGCGAGCCCGGCCCGGCCGGACTCCTCCCGGCCCGAGGCGTACGTCTCGGCGTCGGCCGCACCGCACGCGCCGCCGTCCAGGAGATCAAGACACTGCTGGGCTGACGACCCGCACAATCCGACATCGACTCAGAACGTGAGCGGAGCGCTCGACCCACCCGCGTACGCGCACCGGTCCGAGACCGCGCCCGCCGCCACCCGGCCCAGCACCGCGCCCGCCGCCACCACCCGGCCCAGCACCGCGACGACCGCGACGACCCGATGGAACGTGAGCCCGGCCCGGCCGGACTCCTCCCGGCCCGAGGCGTACGTCTCGGCGTCGGCCGCACCGCCCGCACCGCCCGCATCGCCGTCCAGCAGATCGACGCGCTGTTGAAGGAGCGGTCAGCAGGTGGCGGCGAGCAGCCCGGCCATGGCGGCCAGCACGCCGGGCGCGACGCGGTAGTACACCCGCGTGCCGCGCCGCTCGGAGGTCAGCAGGCCGGCCTCGCGGAGCTTCTTCAAGTGGTGGGAGACGGTCGGCTGGGACACGCCCACGTCCTGGATGTCGCACACGCACGCCTCGCCGCCCTCGTGCGAGGCGACCCGGGAGAACAGCCGCAGCCGCACCGGGTCGGACAGCGCCTTGAACATCGCGGCCATCCGCTCCGCGTCCGCCTCCGACAGCGCGGCCGACGTGACCGGCGGGCAGCAGGGCACGGCCGACGCGTCAACGATCGGCAGCTCCACGGAAATCAAGTTCGACATACGTCTATGTTGACACCTGTCGAATCAGTGGGCAAGCTCGGCTGTATCGACGAGCGTGGAATCAACGCTCATCCCTCACGCGACCGCACCACCCGGAGAACCGAGATGAGCGAGAACACTCCCGTCCCCCAGCTCCCCATAGCCGTCATCGGCGCCGGACCGGTCGGCCTGGCCGCCGCCGCCCACCTGATCGAGCGCGGCATCGAACCCGTCGTCCTGGAGGCCGGGCCCAGCGCCGCCAGCGCGGTGCGCGAGTGGTCGCACGTGCGACTGTTCTCGCAGTGGTCCGAGATCGTCGACCCCGCCGCCGAGAAGCTCCTCGCCCCCACCGGCTGGGTCCGCCCCGACGCCGACGCCTACCCCTCGGGCGGCGACTGGGTCGCGCAGTACCTCCAGCCGCTGGCCGACGTCCTCGGCGACCGAGTCCGCTACGGTGCCCGCGTTACCGGCGTCGCCCGCGCCGGACGGGACCGCATCGTCGACGCCGACCGCGCGGCACAGCCGTTCACCGTCCACCTCCGGCACGCCGACGGCTCCGAGGAACGCATCCTGGCCCGCGCCGTCATCGACGCCTCCGGCACCTGGTCCACCCCGGGCCCGGCCGGCGGCAACGGCCTGCCCGCCCTCGGCGAGCGCGCCGCGAGCGCGAAGATCTCGTACTACGTCCCGGACTTCACCGACCCCGCCACCCGCAAGCGGTACGCCGGCAAGCGCACCGCCGTCGTCGGCGCGGGCGCGTCCGCGTTCACCGCGCTCGCCATGCTCGCCGACCTCGCCAAGGACGCCCCCGGCACCCACGCCGAGTGGATCCTGCGCCGGGGCATCTCCGGCTCCACCTACGGCGGCGGCACCGCCGACCAGCTGCCCGAGCGCGGCGCCCTCGGCCTGCGCGCCAAGAAGGCCGTCGAGGACGGCCACGCCAGCGCGCTCACCGGCTTCCGCACCACCGCCGTCGAGCCCGACGGCGAGCAGCTCGTCCTGGTCGCCGAGGACGGGCAGCGCAGCGAGGCCGTCGACGAGATCATCGTCCTCACCGGCTTCCGACCCGACCTCTCCTTCCTCGGCGAACTGCGCCTCGGCCTCGACGAGCGCCTCCAGGCCCCGCTCGCCCTCGCCCCGCTGATCGACCCCAACCAGCACTCCTGCGGCACCGTCTACCCGCACGGCGCGGCCGAACTCTCCCACCCGGAGAAGGACGTCTACCTGGTCGGCATGAAGTCCTACGGCCGCGCCCCCACCTTCCTCGCCCTGACCGGCTACGAGCAGGTCCGCTCCATCTCCGCCCTCCTCGCCGGTGACACGGAGGCCGCCGCCCGCGTCGAACTCACCCTCCCCGAGACCGGAGTCTGCGGCGGCGCCGGCCTCTTCGACGACCCCGACGCCTCCCAGGGCGCAGGCGGCTGCTGCTCCACCCCCGCCGCCGAGCCCGAGACCGTCACCGCCCAGCCCGAAAGCGGCTGTTGCCCCACCCCCGCCGACTCCAAGCCCGCCACCACCCAGACCGACGCCGGTGGCTGCTGCTCGACGACGGCCGAGCCCGAGCTCCTCACCCTCGGCAGCAAGCCGAAGCCGATCCCCCTCGGAGCCCAGGAGTCCACCAACTCCACCAACTCCACCAACTCCTGCTCCCCTAGCGGCAGTTGCTGCTGACCGTGGCGAACACCACCCACACCACCACGCACGGGGCAGCGACCGGAACGCCCCTCCGGTCGCGGCCCCGCGCCGCACTGCCCGCCCTGTGCATCACCCAGATCACCGGCTGGGGCATCCTCTACTACGCCTTTCCCGTCCTGCTCTCGCACATCACCCGCTCCACCGGCTGGTCCACCCAGGCCACCACCGCCGCGTTCTCGGCCGCCCTGCTCACCTCCGCCCTCGCGGGCATCCCCGTCGGCCGGCTCCTCGACCGCCGCGGCCCACGCACCGTGATGACCGCGGGCTCCGTACTCGGCGCCGCCGCCCTGGCCGGGGTCGCCCTGGCGCCGAACCTGCCGGTCTTCTTCCTCGCCTGGTTCGCCGGCGGCACCGCGATGGCCGCCACCTTCTACCAGCCCGCGTTCGCCGCCCTGACCCACTGGTACGGCCCGGACCGGGTGCGCGCGTTGACCACCGTGACGCTCGCGGGAGGTCTCGCCTCCACCGCCTTCGCGCCCCTCACCGCCGCCCTGGCCGGCCACCTGTCCTGGCGTTCCACCTACCTGACGCTCGCCCTGCTGCTGGCCGCCGTCACCGTCCCGCTGCACGCACTCGGGCTGCGCCACCCCTGGCCACCACCTCCCGAGACGTCCGCAACTCCCGTCCAGGGCAGGGCGGTCGAGCGCGACCCCGCCTTCTGGCGGCTCTCCGCGGCCTTCGCCTTCTCCGCCCTCGCCATGTTCACCGTGATCTTCGGCCTCGTCCCGCTGCTGACCGCACGCGGTGCCGGCCCCACCCTCGCCGCCTGGGCGCTCGGCCTCGGCGGCCTCGGCCAGACCCTGGGCCGCACCCTGTACGCCCCATTCGCCAGCCGCATACCCGTCCGGGCCCGCACCGCCGTCCTGATCGCCGCCGGCGGCGCCACCACCCTCGCTCTCGCCGCAACTCCCGGACCGGCAGCCCTACTTGTCGCGCTGGCCGTCCTCGGCGGCACCGTCCGCGGCAACCTGACCCTCCTCCAGGCCACCGCCGTCGCCGACCGCTGGGGGACCGCCGCCTACGGCCGCCTCAGCGCCCTGCTCGTCGCCCCCGCCACCGTCGCCGGTGCCCTCGCCCCGTGGGTCGGCTCCGCCCTCGCCGGACCGGTCGGCGGCTACCCCCACCTGTTCCTGCTGCTGACCGCGGTCTCCGCCCTCGCCACCCTCCTGGCGCTCGCCTGACCGTCAACGCGCGCCACCCGGTAGCGATCTTGCCCGCCCGACCCCCTGCAACTTCCTGAAATCAGGCGAAGGGACCACGATGAGCACCGCCCAGGAGAACTCCGAACCTCCACCGGCGACGGCGTTCACCTGACCGCCCGGGGCGAGGACGGGACGTACGCGGCAGACGAGTCGGCCGTCAAGGCGACCACCGCCGGCGGACCGGTCGACCTGGTCGGCTTCGGCGGCCCCGGGGTGTACGTGGCGCGCAGCCTGGTCGGCTTCGGCGGCCCCGGGGTGTACGTGGCGCGCAACCTGTTCCGCCACTTCCGCACCCGTCAGGGCCTGTCCGGTGGGCGGCGGCCGCCGCCCACCGGTAGCCACCGCCGGCGTCACACGAGTTGCGCGACCCCGCCGTAGCAGCCCGCCTGCGCGTCCGTGACGGCCGCGTCCCCGGCGCCGTCGGGGCGCCACCGGGGGCTGGCGACGACGCCCGGCGTGAGCAGCCGCCAGTCCTGGAACAGCCCGACGATCTCCGCCTGGGTGCGGGCCTGCAGGTCGGTGCCGGAGCTGCGGTAGACGTTCTCCATCCGGGCGGTGGCCTCGGGGTCGAAGTCTGCGGTGAAGTGGCTGATGACGAGGTAACTCCCGCGCGCGAGACGCGAGATGAACGACTCGACCACATCGGTGGCACTCTCGCCCGGCCGGTCCGCGACGAAGTGCAGCAGCGCGACCATGCTGAGCGCGACGGGGCGCTCCAGGTCCAGCGTGTCGGCCGCGGCGTCGAGTATCGCCCCGGCGTCCCGGACGTCGCCCTGAACGTACGCGGTGCGCCCCTCGGGGGTGCCCTCCAGCAGCGCCTCGGCATGCGTCAGGACGATCGGGTCGTTGTCCGCGTAGACCACGCGGGCCGCGGCGTTGACGCCCTGGGCGACCTCGTGCAGGTTGGGCGAGGTCGGGATGCCGGTGCCGATGTCCAGGAACTGGTCGATGCCGAGTTCGGCGATGGTCCTGGTGGCGCGCCGCATGAACGCCCGGTTGGCGCCCGCGGCGAGCCGGGCGTTGGGGAAGGCGTCGAGCGCCCGGCCGGCGGCCTCCCGGTCGGCGGGGAAGTTGGTCACACCGCCGAGGTAGTAGTCGTACATTCGGGCCGAATGGGCCTGGTGGATGTTCAGATTGATGCCGATCTGCGGCGTCTGGTGAGCGGTTTCGTCAGCCATCGCGCGTCCCCCCTGGTCGCTGAGTCTTCGTCAGCGCTCGGGTGACGCGGCAGGACGCGCCACCCAGCGCGGAACTCATAAGATCATGCCCATGGAACAGCCGGGCAACCGGCCAGGTCGCACCCTGCCGACTGCATGCCCACCCCGGCCCCGGCCAACCCCCACCGAAGCCGAACGACCGGGTACGACCCATGTCGAGCCCCCAACTGGCCGCCCGGCTTTCACTTCTGTGCCCCTGATGTTCGTGGAGTTCCGTTTTCACCACAGGGATCCCGATACGCTGAAATGGTGGTGTGAGGGGAGCGACAATCCCCTCGTCGAGGCATCGGCGTCTGGCGCGAAGGGGGCGCGGGCCACGATCCGATCGGCGCGGGAGAGACTCTCCCGCTGGGAGGGGTGACGGTGGACCCGGAGTTCGGATTGGCGGTACCGCAACGGCGCGATCAGCTGACCTTCGACGCGTTCTGCGAGACCCACGAACAGGCGTGGCTCGGTGCCGCGCGGGCCTGCCGGCTGTCCGACGAGCAGGCCCACGCAGTGGTCGACGCGGTACGCGACTGGCTGTGGGGCGACTGGCAGATGCTGCTGCGCGAGGCAGCCCCCGCGGCCTCCGCGTGGAAGGTACTGAAGGACGAGATCGCCAAGGCGGGCCTGGCGGCGACGGCCACCGGCGACGAGCACTGGCCCCACGACCAGTGGCGGGTGGCGATACGCACGGCCATGCACCGCATGCGGATGGAGTTCACCCCGGACGTGCTCGGCACCTACGAGGCGATCCTGTCGCTGCCCGAGCGACAGCAGGACGTGATCATCCTCCGCTACGCTCTCGATCTCCGGGACGAAACGGTCGCGGAGTACCTGGGCTCGACGGTGGGGACGGTGCGCTCCAACGCCCGCCACGCCGAGGACCGCCTCAAGGAGAAGCTCGCCCGGAGGAACGCGTGAGTGGTAGATCCGCGGCAACCGAAGTGATGCTGGAACGCAGCCGGGGAGCCGCCCCGGCGCCGCTGCGTCTGGCACACCGTCAGGCCCGGCACGAGCTCGGCATGCTGTGCTCGCTGATCCTCGCCAACCCGGCGGCGGCGAGTTCGCTGGCCAAGCTCGTCGACAGCGAGGTCGAACGCCCGGACGGCGCGCTGGTCCTGGGCGTCCTGCTGAACCTCGCCGACTACGAGGAGGGTGCCCGCTTCTGGTGGGAGTTCGCGGCCGGCGGCGGCAGCCACCTCGCCGCCTCCTGCCTGTGGTTCCTGCACCAGTCGCGCGGCGAGCCCACGGACGCCAACTTCTGGCGCCTCCAGGCCGAGGCCCTGGCCGAACTCCCGCAACCCGACTGGCAGTTGACCTCCCCCGACCGCCCCCTGGTGTCCCGCAGCGTCCGCGCCGAGATACTCGCCCTCTGCAAGCAGGGCATGTCCCCGCGCCTCCCCCCGCGCCTGGCCGCCGTCCTCAAGTCCCTCCCGGTGGAGGACGACAACGGCGACTGGCCCGAAATCCCGCACTGGAGCCCCGACGTCGTCCACCACCTGCGCGCCGCCGCCGACGACACCCCCCGCTGACCAGTCGGTCAGGAACGGGTGACGTCCTCGGCGATGCCCGCCAGGACCGCCTCGATGCCGGTGCGGAGGGCGGTGAGACGGGCGCCGACGATCGCCTCCTCCTGGTCCGGGTTGGCCTCGATGAAGGCGTGCAGCGGAGTGCGCAGGTTGCCCATCCGCATGCCGTGCCGCACCCGGGTGCCGGCGCCCTCGGGGGTCAGCTCGTAGTACCAGCGGGCGAACGCGTCACCCTGGGCGGTGGCGATCTCCGGCAGGACCGACCAGCCGAAGCGCTCGTTCGGAGTGAATTCGGTGATCCGGTTGACCACCTGCCACTCGTACCCGTCCGGCCGGGCATTGTGCCCGGCGAAGTGGGCGCCCACGGCGGGCCCGTCCGCGCCCTGGAGCCACTCGGTGCGCTGGAGTTCCGGGCTGAAGCGGGCGGAGGTGGAGATGTCCGCCACCAGCTCCCAGACCCGCTCCGGCGGGGCGGGAATCGTCGCCTCGACCACCACGGCGAATTCGTCGGAGAGTCGCACGGTTGCCTCATTCCTGTTCACGTCGACCGGCCCGGCTCCCACCGGTGCCCTGCTCCCGCAAGGGTGTCATGTACCGTCCGGGCCACGGGCGTTGGGGCGCGATCGGGCTCGACCTAAGGCCTGCTAAGCCCGGGAGCCGTTCAGCTCGGATGACGTCCCGCACCTCGCAGCGCTCGGCATAGACACGACCAATGGCTTCCATGGTTAGCAACTCTTGGACGCTATGCGCGCTGGTCATGCATGGTGGATCTCACCAGCCCACAAGGGTCGATCGCCACCGAGAGGAGCGACCCATGCAGAACCTCACCGAGGGCGTCGCCCGCTTCCAGCGGCACGTCTTCCAGGCCAAGGCGGAGCTCTTCGCCCACCTCGCCACCCACCACACCCCCGACACGCTGTTCATCAGCTGCTCCGACGCCCGCGTCGTCCCCGAACTGATCACCGGCACCGAGCCCGGCGACCTCTTCGTCATCCGCACCGCCGGCAACCTCGTCCCGGCCCACACCCCCGAAGCCGACGGCATCTCCGCCAGCATCGAATACGCGGTGGCCGCCCTGAACGTGAAGGACATCATCGTCTGCGGTCACTCCGCCTGCGGCGCCATGACCGCCCTCGCCGAAGGCCACGATCTCACCGCCGCCCCCGCCGTCGCCTCCTGGCTCCGCCACGCCGACGCCTCGATCGCCCGCACCACCAAGGCCGGCGACGTCAACGCCCTGGTCCGCGAGAACGTCCGCACCCAACTCGCCAACCTCGCCACCCACCCCTCCGTCACCCGCGCCCTCGCCGCCGGCACCGTCACCCTCCACGGCTGGGTCTACGACATCCCCACCGGCAACATCGACGACCTGACCGCCTCATCGGCCAGGATGCCGGTCACCGCGATGATCACGGCACGGCCGTCGTCGGTGGCCCCGCCACAGGCGGGGGAGGGCCGGCTCAACTCCGTCCCCTTCAGCAACATTTGACCTCCCCCTCCCCGCCAATCGCGCCTTCGGTACGGTGACGACCATGACCGACACCTTCGCCCCGCCCGCCGACGCCGCCGACGCGATCGCAGAACGGGCCGTCCACCTGCGCCTCGAGGCACACCGCGCCTCGCACGCCGCCGCCGAGTGGGGCGGCAACTACAACTTCCAGGCGGACATGGCCCATCACCTCAAGGCCGCGCAGGACGACGTCTTCCTGGAATGCCTCAGCCAGGTCCTGGGCACCGACGAGCCCGCCGCCGAGGCCTACATCGCAGGCTGGGCCACGAGGAACGGAATCGACCCGGACCCGGCAACCGTCCGTATCCAGGACATGCCGACCGCCAGCCAGCTCTTCATCCAGCGCGCCGAAGCAGAAATCCTGGCCACCCTCCGCGAAGCAGGCACCGCCGGGCTCCCCAGGAAAACCCTGCTGCCCATGCTCGCCAAGCTCGGGTGGCGCGAGGAGGAGACGTGGATCAAGCGAACCCTCAACGCGGGCACCATGGTTGAACGCCAACGCGGGCGCAGCACCGTCTACGTCCACAGCGCCGCCACGGCTCCCCACCCCGAAGGACCGGCCGAACCGACGCCCTGACCAATCGGCGCCCAACCGCCGCACCCGAGTCCACAACAGGCGTCTCCGCAGGTCAGCGCGCCCACCCCCGCGACTTCAGCGGCATGTCGGGAAGCTCCGGAGCCCGCAACCGAGCCCCGTCGTAGCCGTGCACCTCCCCGAACCGGGCCCCCTTCTCCCAATCGGCCCGCGCCTGCGCGATCTCCTCGCCGGTGCGGCCGACGAAGTTCCACCACATACCACGGCTTTGACGTTTCTTCCCAGCCCAGGGACTTGACGGACCATCCGGCGTCAGCAAAAGGTCAGCAAGACGCCCAGAGAGTCGACAACCATGGCCACCATCAACCTCGTCCGCGGCATGGGCAGCTTCTGGCTGCGGGCAAGTCGAAGTTCAGCCGGTGGAAGGCCGGTGTCACACCGGAGCTGCCCACCCAGATCGCCATGGCCGACCTTGAGGGGCTGCCCGCCCAGGAGGTCGTCGACCGCGGCTGGCCCGGCTGGCTCCAACTCGTCGTCACCGAAGGCGACGACCACCTCTTCTTCGATTCCCCGTGGACCACGGCGGGTACCGTCACAGCATTGGAGAAGGTGGGAGCGCCAGTGAAAGCCAACAACGGGCGACGGGACTTCCTCATCCTCACTGCCGGCGGCCTCGGCGCCGTGGCGGCGAACTGGGCGTCAGCGACGCCTGCTTCTGCGGCCGACACGACCCGTGGCCGTCGCATCGGAGGCGATCGCGCCGCAGCGTTCGAGGGCAGACTCGCGGCACTGCGCCGCCTCGACGACCAGGTCGGCTCCGGCAGGGTCTATACGTCAGCCGTCACCGAACTCCAGATGATCACAGACACGCTCCGAACTGCTTCCTACTCCGAGCCGATCGGAAGCCGGCTCTTCGCCGCTGCCGCCGAGGCATCGCGGTCGGCGGGCTGGACCGCCTACGACAGCGGCCGGCACGCCACCGCCGAGCGGCACTTCGCCGCCGCACTGCGCGCTGCCGCCAGCGCCGGCGACCCGGTGGTCGGAGTGAACACCCTCGCGTTCTGGGCGATCCAGCACTACTCCACCGGCGACCCGCGCGGCGCCGTCGCCCTGGTAGAGGAGGCACTGCGCGTCGCCCCTCGGATCGGATCGGCCCGGATGACCGCGATGCTCCACGCCAGGGCCTGCCGCGCCTACGCCCACGCCGGCGACAGCCGGGCCTCCGATCGGCACGCCAACCTCGCGCTCGACGCCTACAGCGCCGCCGGTCCGATCGACGAGGACCCGGACTGCGTGTACTGGTTCAACCTGGGCGAGCTCTACCAACTGCTCGACTCCTCCGCGCTCAACCTCGACGACCCCCGCCGCGCGCTCGCCCACTTCGAGTCGGCCAGCACCGCCCGCGCCAGCGAGGCGTACGACGGGGAGGCGTTCCCGCGCGGCTTCGCGATCTACCTGGCACGCCAGGCCGAGGCCCGTCTGGGTCTGGGCGACGTCGACGGAGCCGTCGTCGCCGCGGAGACCGCCGTCGAGCACATGGGCGGCGTCACCTCGGCCCGCGGCACCGATACCCTCGGCGGCCTGCGCTCCAAGCTCGGCGCGTACGCGGCTGTCCCGGTCGTACCCGACTTTCTCGCGTCCACCCGCTGACCCGCGACCGGGGCTGCGCAGCCCTCTACTACCCGCATCACATGTCGCAGTGGAGCTCGAGCAAGTCTCTGACCTGCATAA
The DNA here is from genome assembly GCF_044593455.1 of Kitasatospora sp. NPDC051984. Taxonomy (NCBI): domain Bacteria; kingdom Bacillati; phylum Actinomycetota; class Actinomycetes; order Kitasatosporales; family Streptomycetaceae; genus Kitasatospora; species Kitasatospora sp. NPDC051984. The sequence goes on along the minus strand of NZ_JBIUCB010000008.1, from coordinate 218,865 downwards.
ATGACAGGCTCAACGGAATCATTTCGCAACTGGCGCACATGCGGATGCTTCACCTGATGAAGTGAGTCGAGAGGGTGCCGAGTGGCGGCGGGAAAGCGTGCTGGCCGTATGCATCCGTCCGCTGGCAGCAGCCCGGATCACGAGCCGCCGCGCCGCTGTGCGAATCGGGAACCGTTGGGGCGACATGTCCGTCTCAAGGCCCGGTCGGTTATGGTCAGCGGAAGTTCTACCGACATTGGGGGTGTCGATGGGCGTCGTACTACCCGACGAGCTGGCGTGGGTCCTCGATCTGATCGGGATCGACTGGCCAAACGTCGATGAGGACGACTACCGCGAAATGGCCGATGCTGTACGGCAGTTCGCGAGCGAGATAGACGATCACCGGACGGACCTGCAGCAGGCCGTCGAGCAGATGGCCGGGGAGAACGCGGGCGCCGCGGTGGATGCCTTCCAGGCGCACTGGGGGAAGGTCAACGGTACCCACATCCACCAACTCGCCGAGGGCTGCCGCTTGGTGGGCACGGTGCTGGACGGCGTGGCGGTGGTCATCACCGGGGCGAAGGTCGCAGCAATCGCCCAACTGGTCGTCCTGGCCACCGAGGTGATCGCTGCGCAGGCCGCCGCACCGTTCACCTTCGGCCTCTCCGAGGCGGGCGCGATCGGCGCCACGCAGGCCACCCGAATGATTGTCCGGCGGCTGCTCAAGGAGGCCGAGAGGCAGATCATCGACCAGCTGATGTCGGTGGCCACCGGGCCGATCGTCAGCGCGCTCGGCAGCATGGCGGGCGAACTGGTGCTGCAGCTCGGCGAGGAGGCTCTCGGCATCGGCGACGGCGTCGACCTCGGCCAGGTCGGCCGGGCGGGTCAGCAGGGCTTCAAGGACGGCGTGGACGACTCGCTGGGACAGGTCGGTATCAACCGCGGTACGGGGGCGACGGCATGAGCGACGGGTTCAAGCACAACCACGAGGAGACGGAGAAGCTCGCAGAGCACTTCAAGGCCGGGTCCTCCAGGCTCACCTCCGCCGGCGACACCCATCTGGGGCGGGCCCGGCACCACTTCGGCCGCACCCGGGGCCGCGGCGGGCTGGCGCAGGCCGCGGAAGCGGGCGTCGAGCAGCTGATCGAGAGCATCACCAAGGGGCAGAAGGCGCTCGGCAAGCACCTGGGCGACGTCGGCACCGGTCTGAAGAAGACGAGCGCCAACCACCGGGCCCACGAGCAGGAGCTGACCCGGACGCTGAGTAGCATCGCGGGCGGGAAGGGAACGCCGAAGGGCCCGGGCGGCGGCAAGCCGAGCTACGCCTCCGTCCTGGGCGGCGGCAACGGTACCAACGCACCCAAGCCGGGCCCGCCCAAGCCGGGTCCGCCCAAGCCCGGGCCGAGGCCCGGGCCTCCACCCATGCGGCTCAACAACACCAGGCCCAAGGTGCAGGGCAAGCCCTTGACGACCCGTCCGGCCAAGAGCGACCCGGTGGACATCGCTACGGGCGACGTACTGTTCCCGCAAACCGACGTCGGCCTCGACGCCGCGCTGCCGCTGGTGCTTTCCCGCACCCACATGTCCAGCTACCGGCTCGGCGGCTGGTACGGCCCGAGTTGGGCGTCCACGCTGGACCAGCGGATCGAACTCGACGGCGAGGGCGTGCTGTTCGCCGCCGAGGACGGCATGCTGCTGAGCTACCCGGTGCCCGAGCCGGGCGGCGCCGTCCTGCCGGTCGAGGGGCCGCGCTGGCCGCTGCACTGGGACAGCACCCCGGGTGGCGAGATACGGATCACCGACCCGCACAGCGGACTGACCCGGCACTTCGCCGAGCCCGCAGGCGGCCCGGGCCCGCACGCCCGGGCGGCCGGCACCCTGCAACTGCCGCTGCTCGCCCTCACCGACCGCAACGGGCACCGGGTGGAGGTGGTGTACGGCAGCGGCGGTGTCCCGGTCGAGGTGCGGCACAGCGGTGGCTACCGGATCGGCGTGACCAGCGAGGGCCCTCGGATCACCGCGCTCGCGCTGCTTCCCCACGAGGGCACAGAAGATGAGCCGGTCGAGCTGGTCCGGTACGGATACGACGGCAACGGCCGGCTGGCCACCGTCACCGACTCCTCCCGGATCGCCATGAGCCTCACCTACGACGGCTCCGGCCGGCTCACCAGCTGGACCGACCGGGTCGGCTACCGCTACCGGTACGTCTACGACCGGGCCGGACGCTGCGTGCAGACCCGTGGTGACGGCGGCTACCTGGACGCGGTGTTCAGCTACGACGACGAGCAGCGCGTCACCACGATGACCGACGCGGTCGGCAACCGGACCGTCTACCAGTTCGACGAGGCGGGCCGACTGGAACGCGAGACCTCCCCGCACGGCGCCGTCGCCACGTTCCAGTGGGACCGGTACGGCAGCCTGCTGTCGCGCACCGACCCGCTCGGCCGCACCACCGGCTTCAGCTACGACGAGGCCGGCAACCTCGAAGTCTCCACCCTGCCCGACGGCACCACCAGCAGCGCGAGCTACAACGAGCGGCACCAGGTCACCGAGCTGACCGCGATGGACGGCGCCCAGTGGCGCTACGAGTACGACGAGCACGGCAACACCGTCGCCACCATAGACCCGATGGGCGCCCGCACCGCGTACTCCTTCGACGAGTACGGCCGGCCCGTCGCGGTGACCGACGCGCTCGGCAACACCAGCCGGGTGACCTTCGACGCGGCCGGCCTGACCACGTCGCTGACCGAGGCTACCGGGGCCACCAGCCACAGCACCCGCGACGCGTTCGGGCGGCTCAACACCGTCACCGACGCGCTCGGGAACACCACCTCCTTCGGCTGGACCCTGGAGGGCCGCCCCGCCTGGCGGCAGGACCCGGACGGTGGCCGGCACGAATGGACCCACGACGCACAGGGCCGGGTGATCGCGTACCGCGACCCGGCCGGTGGCGTCACCCGCGCCGAGTACGGCCCGTTCGGCAAGCTCACCGCCCGCACCGGCCCCGGCGGCGACCGCTGGACTTTCGAGTACGACGGCCAGTTGCGGCTCACCGCCGTCACCAACCCGGTCGGCGAGCGCTGGACGTACCGGCACGACCCCACCGGCGGCGTGATCGAGGAGACCGATTTCGCCGGCCGCACCGTCCGCTACGAGCGGGACCTGACCGGTGTCCTGACCGCCCGCACCAACGCCGCCGGGCAGCGCGTCGAGTACGTCCGCGACGCCCAGGACCGCACCGTCGAAATGCACGCCGACGGCCGGGTCACCCGGTACACCTACGACGGCGCGGGCCGGGTGCTGACCGTCGGCGACGGGACCACCGGGCTGAGCCGCCGCTACGACCCGACCGGTCGGCTTATCGCCGAGGAGTGCGAGGGCCGGGTCACCACCTTCTCGTACGACCTGCTCGGCCGCCGCACCGGCCTGCGCACCCCCGCCGGCGCCGAGTCGCACTGGACGTACACACCGATCGGCCTGCCCGAGACGCTGACCGCGCCGGGCGGCGCGCTGCGCTTCCACTACGACCGGGCCGGGCGGGAGGTGCGGCGCGAGTTCGGCCAGGTGGTGTTCGACCGCCGCTACGACGCGATGGACCGGCTCACCGGCCAACAGGTCGGCGCGGAGGGCCGGTTGGTGAGCGGTCAGAGCTGGGCCTTCCGCCCCGGCGGCGCACTCGCCGAGACCACCGACCACCTGCTCGGCACCCGCACCACCGGCTTCGATGGCCGCGGCAAGGTCACCGAGCTGACCGGCGCGAACTGGCGCGAGGGCTACCTCTACGACCCGGCCGGCGACCTGGTCGGCCTCCAACTGCCGGGCAGCGGCGACGAGTCCGGCGAACTCACGGTGGCCGGCGGTCGGCCGCGGCAGGCCGGGCGCACCTCGTACGAGTACGACGCCCAGGGCCGGCTGGTGCGCCGCACCCGCCGACTGCTCTCCGGCGGCGAACACACCTGGCAGTACACCTGGGACTCGCACGACCAGCTCACCTCGGTCGCCCTCCCCGACGGTACGCTCGCCCGGTACCGCTACGACGCCTTCGGCCGGCGGCGAGCGAAGCAGCTGCTGGCCGCCGACCGGGTCACCGTGCTCGACGAGACGCTGTTCACCTGGGCGAACGAACGGCTGGTCGAACAGGTCCGGACCCGCGCCGACCGGCCCGGGCGGCACGTCACCGCCTGGGAGTGGACCCTCACCGGGCAGCGCCCGCTCACCCAGACCGACTGGCTGCTGCCCGCCGCGGACGCCCCGCAGCACGAGATCGACCGCCGCTTCCACGCCATCGTCACCGACCTGGTCGGCTCCCCGACCGAACTGGTCGACGAGCACGGCGCCGTGGCCTGGCAGCAGCGCACCACGCTGTGGGGCCGCCCGCTGCCCGGCGCGATCGAGAACGTCGGCTGCCCGCTGCGCTTCCCCGGGCAGTACCACGACGCCGAGACCGGCCTGCACTACAACGTCTTCCGGTACTACGACCCGGCGACCGCCCACTACCTCAGCCCGGACCCACTGGGCCTGGCCGGCGGCGCGAACCCGTACGGCTACGTCAACGACCCGCGCCGGATCTCCGACCCGCTGGGCCTCGACCCGGACCTGATCGACCTGTACCACGGCACCACCCACAAGGGCGCCACCAGCGTCGAGCAGAACGGCATCAACCCGCAGCACAGCCCCCGCCCGATGGACTTCGGCCACGGCGGCTTCTACGTGACCAACGACCCCAAGCAGGCCCGCGACTGGGCCAACACGCAGGATGAGCGTTACCCGACCCACGGCGGCCCGGCAGTCATGCATTTCCAGGTCTCCCGCTCCGAACTGGAGGCCCTGAATGGGAAACGGTTCAACAACGACCAGGAACTCGCCGACTTCATCGCCCATCACCGCAACGACCGCTACGGCAGGCAGATGCACGACTACGACAACGTCGAGGGCAAAATGCTGATGAACCTCCGCCCGTGGCAAAAGGACAACACCGTCCCGATGCGACTGAGAGGCCACCAGATAGCGTTCTACCAGCAGCCGGGCGTCGACCTGCTGTCCAACGGCTACATCGGAAGGCACCGACGGTGAGCGAGTTCCTCATGAAGGCGGACGAGGAGATGCTGGAGTTTTTCTCCGAGATCGCCGACGTCCTCCAGACCTTCGGCATCTCCCGGGCCGAGGCCGTGGCCCGGGTGAACCGCGCCTGGGGACACCGGAAGTTCGGCCCCTACCCCGACCTGATGTGCCACGAGGATCCCGAGTACTGGGCCCACGGCCTGTACTACGACAACGGCAAGGACGACGGCGGGCTAGTGCCCTACTGGGAAGAGAACCCCGACCGCAGCACCTGGCAGATCGTCCCGCCGCCGCCCGACGACTCCCCGGCCTGGACACTGCCCCGGGAACTGTAACCGCACAGCCCTTCGCCGGGGCGGCTCCTCTCGCACGAGCCGCCCCGCGAGGGCGGCTGACAGGTGCCGGCCCCGCACAGCGTCCGGTTTAGACGTCGTAGAACGTCTCGATCTGCGCGCCCAGGGAGTTCAGACGCATCGCCAGGTCCTCGTACCCCCGGTTGATCACGTACACATTCCGCAGCACCGAGGTGCCCTCGGCTGCGAGCATCGCCAGCAGCACCACGACCGCCGGCCGCAGCGCCGGGGGGCACATCATCTCCGCCGCGCGCCAGCGGGTCGGGCCGTCGACCAGGACGCGGTGCGGGTCCATCAGTTTGACCGTCGCGCCGAGGCTGTTCAGGCCGGTCAGGTAGATCGCGCGGTTGTCGTAGACCCAGTCGTGGATCTGGGTCGAGCCCTGCGCCATGGCCGCGATGACCGCGAAGAACGGCACATTGTCGATGTTGATGCCCGGGAACGGCATCGGGTGGATCTTGTCGATCGGTGCTTCCAGCTTCGACGGGCGCACCGTCACGTCGACGAGGCGGGTCCGGCCGTTGTCTGCGGGGTATTCCGCGCTCAGGTCGTAGTCGAGGCCCATGCCCTCCAGGACCGCGAGTTCGATCTCCAGGAACTCGATCGGCGCCCGGCAGACCGTCAGCTCCGAGGACGTCACCACCGCGGCGGTCAGCAGGCTCATCGCCTCCACCGGGTCCTCCGACGGCGAGTAGTCCACGTCGCAGTCGATCCGGGCCAGGCCGTGCACGGTGAGCGTGGTGGTGCCGATGCCGTCGATCCGTACGCCCAGGCGTTCCAGGAAGAAGCAGAGGTCCTGCACCATGTAGTTCGGGCTGGCGTTGCGGATCACCGTCACCCCGTCATGCCGCGCAGCCGCCAGCAGTGCGTTCTCGGTGACCGTGTCCCCCCGCTCGGTCAGCACGATCGGCCTGCCCGGCACCACCGACCGGTCGACCTCCGCGTGATAGACACCCGTGGTCGCCGCAACCTCCAGCCCGAACCGTCGCAGCGCCGCCATGTGCGGCTCCACCGTGCGGGTGCCGAGGTCGCAGCCGCCGGCATAGGGCAGCTTGAACCGGTTAAAGCGGTGCATCAGCGGGCCGAGGAACATGATGATGCTGCGCGTGCGGCGCGCGGCTTCCAGGTCCATCGCGTCCAGGTCCAGCTCGGCCGGCGGTTCCAGTTCGAGGTCGCTGCCGCCGTTGATCCAGCGGGCGCGGACCCCGATGCTGGTGAGCACCTCGACGATCCGGTAGACCTCCTCGATCCGGGCGACCTTGCGCAGCGTCGTCCGGCCGGTCGTCAGCAGCGACGCGCAGAGCAGCGCGACACAGGCGTTCTTGCTCGACTTCACGTCGATCCGCCCCGACAGGCTCCGGCCCCCGGTCACCCGAAGATGCATCGGACGTGCGGCGCCGACCGAGACGACCTTGATGCCGAGTGCACCTTCGAGGCGCTCGACCATCTCAAGTGTGAGATTTTGTCCGCCAGCTTCGATGCGGGCAACAGCCGACTGACTCGTACCCAACAGGCCCCCCAAGTGTCCCTGGGACCAGTTCTTTTCGAGGCGAGCCTCCTTGATCAGCATGCCGATCCGGGAGAGCGAGATTCCTTCGTTCATGAGCTGACGATATCTCACGTGAGATAGAAGCAGAGATCGACACGAGAGCCGACCGGTCGGCGCGCATCCTGCGGAACCGCTGCTGACGGGGTGGAGGAGCCCTCGGCCGCCCGTCACATTCGCGAAGAAATATGACGGGTGGTGACTCTCCGGTGATGATGAGCAACCAGCGCGGGGCCCGTCCCGCGTACGGCTCAGGCACGCTCATGCCTTGACGCGGGCGAGGCTCCGCTTCCCGATCGCCTCCGGCAACAGCGCGGAGGCAAGGAAGGAGCGAGAGATGACGGGCAAACCGATCAACGACGAGCTGCTGCTCGTGGCAGAAGAACTGGGTGCCGTGCACGACCGGTACGACAACCTCCGGTCGGACAATGCCGGCTCGGGCGGCGACGACCCGTGGCCCGGCGGAGACGGCAACCTGCACGAGAGCGAGTGAACTGGCCGGCCGGTGGACCAGCGGCTGCCGTTGGTCCACCGGCCGGTCCGGCAAAGGAACCCAGGGGAGGTACATGTGGAGCACAAGTTGATCGAGGCCGTCGAGACGGCGCTCGGATGGACGGGACCGAAGCCGATCGGCGACCGGTTCGCGCGCGGCCGCACGGGGGCGGAGGGACTTGCGGAGCGGCTGCTCACCCCGCAGCGGCTGCTCGACCTGGTGATGCGGCGCAGCCTGTACCGGCCGCAGTTCCGGGTGTTCCAGGAACAGGTCGAGGTTCACCCGGCGGTCTACTTCACGGACAATGTCAGCCCTCGGGGTCAGAGCATCCCGATGGTCAACATGAACACCCTGGGGCGGCTGCTCAGGGAGGGCGCGACGGTGATCCTCGACCAGGCGAACGTCGCGGACCCCACACTGGAGGTGGCGTGCCGGGCGTTGCAGTGGTGGAGCGGCGAGCGGGTCCAGGTGAACGTCTACTGGACCACCGGCGAGGCTGAGGGCTTCCCGCTGCACTGGGACGACCACGACGTCATTGTGGTCCAACTGGCTGGCGAGAAGGGCTGGGAGGTCCGCGGCCCGTCCCGGGTGGCGCCCATGTACCGGGACGCCGACCCCAACTCCACGCCGAGCGAGGACGTGCTGTGGTCCAGCGTGCTGCGCGCCGGCGACGTGATGCACATCCCGCGCGGACACTGGCACCGGGCGGGTCGTGCGGGACACGGGGCAGGCGGGCACTCCCTGCACGTCACGTTCGGTATCACCAAGCGCACCGGTGCCAGCTGGATGGCCTGGCTCGCCGACTGGTGTCGCGAGCAGGAGGTCTTCCGACTCGACCTCGACCGCACCCCGGACGCCGATGACAGCCGACTGCGTTCCGCGGCACGGGAGTTGGCAGATCTTCGGACACCTGCCGAGTTCCTCACCGCTTACGAGCGAGCGGCCGGGCCCGCCCGGCAGGTTCCGCACCTGGACATCTTCGGGCCGCTCGCGGCGGCGGTGTGCACAGCCAACTTCCGCCCGGAGATCCACTCGGCCGACAGCACTGTGGAGGTGCTGGCCGCCGGGCAGCGTCTCGTCTTCGCGGCCAAGGCCGAACCCGCGCTGCGGCTGCTGCTCAGCGGACGCCCCGTGGTCCTGGCCGACGTCGAGGCCGCCGTCGGCACCGAAGTGCACGCGGTGGCCGCCCTGTTGGTGAAGGAGGGGCTGTGCGCGCCGCTGACCGACGAGTTGTCCTCGGGCTACACCGGTCTGGTCACGAACGCCGGGTCCTGACCGCAGCGTTGGACCTCGGTATCACCGCGATCGACACCGCGTTCAACTACCGGGGTTTCACCTCGCATGTGACGCTCGCCGGTCTTGGTGGTGATCTGCTGTCCAGGTTCACGCTCTCCACCAAGGTCGGCTATTTCCCCGCCGCTGGCAGCGCCCGTCACAGCCTCGACCCGGCCGACCTGTGGGCCGCGCTCCGGCAGGCTGTCCGCGATCTCCGCCGGGAGCCGGACGTTGTCCTCCTGCACAACCCGGAGGCGTCGCTCGGCGTCGGTGAGCAGGGCCAGCAGCAGCTGGCTACCGCCTGCGATGTCCTCGTCGCGGCGACGAAGGCCGGTAACTGCGGGGCGTGGGGGATCTCGTCGTGGAACCCGCGCGCGCTGGTCGCGCTCGGGGCACCGCTGCCCTCGTCTCCCGAGGCCCTGATGACCCGGTCGGGACTGCTTGTCAGCCACGAGGTCCTGGCCGCTGCCGAGTTCCTCGCGGAGCGGTGGGGCATCGGTGCCGAGCGGCGATGGGGAATGAGCCCGTTCGGCGGCAGCCTCGCCGATCCGCCGTGGCGCACGAGCGACCCGCGCCTCCTCCTGGCCGGCGACACGACGGGGGCGACGAAGGTGCAGGCGGCGTTCCGGCTCGCCTTCGAACTGCCGGCGGTCGGGGCCGTCGCGGTGGGCGCCGACCGGGCCGACCACCTACACGAGCTGGTCGGTGCCACAGCTCTCGCAGTGGACACCGAACTTGTCGTCCGCTACCAGGAGTTGCTGGTGGAGCGAGCTACTCACGCTCGTTGAGTTCGTGAACCAGCTGCGCGGCCTCCGCCCGGGCAGGCCCAACTCGGGGGTCGTCCGGGTGAGCATGAGGACCGGCGATCTTCGCCAGCACGAACAACCGCATCACCTTGCCGTCCCGGCTCTCCAGGTCCGCCCGGCGCTCCCGCCGCACACGGTCGGCGAGCGCCGGGACGGCGAGCGACGCGGCCAGCAGCGACGCCGAGTCCAAGCCCCGCGGCGCCATCCCCCAATCCTCCCAGTCGAACATGCAGAACTGAGGCGCTGTGACGTTGGCCCAGTTCAGGTCCGCATGTGCCGGCAGCCAGGACTCCACCGCCGTATGCGTCGCCGACGGGAACGCATTGCGGATCACCTCGTCGACGTGCTGCTGGGTGATCGCCACGGTGTCCGGCGTCGCCACCCGCACGGTGTGCTGCTCCGCGAGCGCGTCGAGGGAGGCGCCCAGGGCAGCCCACCAACTCTCTGGAAGACATGGGTCGGTGGCCAGGATCGCGGTGCCGACCGGCGCGGCCGGGAGGAGGGAGGTCTCGTCCGCTCGCCAGATCGCCCCGTCGTCCGGTTCGGGCCAGGCGACCGATCCCGTCCACCGGGGCATGACCACTCCGGTCAGCGCTGCGGCCGCCTCGGTACCGGCCCAGCCCTGCTCGCGCGCTCGGCCCCACGGGCGGCGCTCGATGCGGACCCAGGTCGAGCGGCCGGTCGGTGCTCCGACCGTCCGACGCTTGAGAACAAGGCGGTCTCGATCCAGGGCCGTACCGAGGCGCTCCTCAACCAGGTCGAGAACGTGGTCGACCGGCTCCCTCCGAAGGTCCACCGGCCGGCCATCCGTGTCAGCGAGCGTCATGCCGGCGACCGTAGCAGGCCGACGCGAAGCAGGTTCACGGCCGGCGCAGGATCTGCCGGGGGTCCGGTACGCGCGGACGGCCTTGGCCGAGGAGTGATCTGGCTGTCGCGAGTGGCCGGGGCCGATGCAGCGCGGAGGGGAAGACGGGCCAGGTCGGGCGGGGTTCCGACCGCGTCGAGGTAGTCGACGATCCGGTCGATGTGCGTCAGCCGCACCTGCCCCGACTCCAACCGGGACACGTAGCCCTGCGTCAACCCGGTGATGTCCGCGAGCTCGTTCTGGTGAAGCTGGAGGAGGTCACGCAGGCGTTTGCTCAGCCCACCGAAGTCCAGTTCGGCCAGGCTGCCGAGCACCAGCGCGTCGCGCCACACCCACACCGGCACTGCGTCGGACGACGGCCCGAAAGCAGATCGCGCACACGGACCGCACACGCTGTCGCCAACGTTGTACCTGCTGAGCGCACAGCCGCAACGCTCGCACCGCCTTGCCCCCACTCCAACTCCCCCAACTCCGGGCCCTGATCGGACACCACGACGGCAGTGCGCCCAGTGCCGGCACCCAGAGCTGCCGCCCGACATGGGCAGGACGATCGAACTGCTCAGTCTTCCGATCGGCTGCCGGCAGGACCATGTCGTCCGCCTGTCATCTCGGGCCTCGACGCGCAGAGGGGTGTCTCCGGGGTGTCATCTCCGTCACGATCACGTTCATGAGCTGCGGCGTCTCAGGTCGGCCGCTGAAACGGCCTGGCCACCAGCCGCTCGTTCTGGGCAGGATTTCGGGCATGAAAATCTTGGTGGTCGGCGGGGGTTGGTTTCTGGGAAAGGCCGTCGTGGAGGAGGCGCTCGGACGCGGTTGGGACGTGACGACGTTCAACCGCGGGCGATCCGGCGTGCTCCTGCCCGGGGTGCGGCAAGTGCTGGGAGATCGGACGTCAGCCGAGGACCTGGCCCGTCTGGCAACGCAGGGCCCGTGGGACGCCGTGATCGACACGGCTGCCGCCGCACAGCCGCCGAACGTGGTGCTCGCGGGCGCGAGGGCGTTGGAGGGTGCGACCGAGCGCTACGTCTACGTGTCGACAGTCTCGGTGTACGAGGGGTGGCCGGACCATCCCCTCAAGGTGGGCGACCCGTTGATGGACGGGCCGGCCGATGCCGACCGGGACTACGGCCGGAACCCCGAGGGCTGGCGGGGGCCCAATCTGCACTACGGGAGGCAGAAGGCCGGCACGGAGCGAGCGGTGGTCGAAACGTTCGGCGCGGAGCGGTCCTGGCTGATCCGGCCCGGCGTGATCCTCGGACCCTGGGAGTACGTCGGCCGGCTCCCGTGGTGGCTTCGGCGAGCCGAACGCGGCGGCCGGATCCTGGCGCCCGGGAGTTCGAGCAAGGGCATCCAGCCGGTCGACGTCCGTGATGTCGCACGCTTCGCTGTCGATCTCGCCGCACGACCTGACGGCGGCATTTACAACGCCACCGCGCCGATCGGCCGGGACACTATGGGCAGTTTCCTGGAGGCATGTCTCGCGGTGACGGGCAGTCAGGGCGAGTTGCAGTGGGTTCCCGACGAGGTGCTGTCGAAGCACGGCGTCCGGCAGTGGACGGAAGTGCCGCTGTGGCGGACCGGCGCGGGCGTCTGGCTGGTCGGCTCCGAGCCGGCGTACGCGGCCGGGTTCACCTGCCGTCCCTTGGCTGAGACGGTTCGGGACACCTGGGAGTGGCTCCAGGCCGGCAACCTGCCGGTCCCACATCCGCGAGCAGCCGCGATCGGCATCGACTCGGACCGCGAACAGGCCATCCTGGCGGCGGCCAACCCTCTTCGCTGAACCGGACCTGCAATGGGTTGGGGCGGATCGACAAGACGCCGATCCACCCCAGCCCGTTGGGCCTGTGTCGTACTACTCGATGGCCAACCGCGAGGCGACACCTCCGAGCTGTCGCGGAGCCGCAACTCGGGTGTACTCCTCCAGCGCCTCTCGAAGGGCGACGGCAACCGGTGACGTTCGGACAGGCTCAGTGGTGAGCAGCCTGCCGACGTGCACGACCCGCTCGACCAGGCCCGTGGCACGCCGGTCGGGTGCCAGCGCCGCGATGGGCTCCAGGACTTCGGCTGCTTCCTCGATCTCGCCCGTGAGGATCAACGCTGCGGCGAGGTCGGTCCGAGCCTCCGCCTCAATTCTCGAAATCTCCTGCCCAGCGGTCAGGTTGGCCTGCACGTCGAGTACCTGCCGGGCGTGCCGCAGCGCGCCTGCTCCATCGCGCAGGAGCACAAACGTGGTCCCGTGCGAGCGGGCAAGCCGCTCGGGACCGTGGTGGAACTCGCCGGCCACCTCGTCATGGAGGTCGTCTCGTTCGACGGCGCCGACGTCGAAGAAGCGCTCGACTGCCGCCGCAGCTCTCCGCTGATCGCCCAGGTGCCCATACGCTCGGGCCTCGATCGAAGCGATACGCGCCTGGCCGGCCGTGCCGACACCCGGGAGCGACTGCGCCTGGCGGACGAAGCGGATCGCCTCGCCCGGCCGCCCGTCCCAGTAGGCGAGCAGGCCGAGCGTGCCGGCCGCGAACGCGGCGAGTGGGGTGAAGCCGGTCACTTCGGCGTACATGCCGGCGGAGCGGGCGAGCCGGTTGGCCTCGTCGAGGGCACCGAGCCCGAAGGCCGCCAGTGCCAGCAGCGCCGTCGTCTCACCGATCGCCACCAGCAACTGCTGCTTCTGCGCCGGGATGTGGGTGCGGTCCAGAAGGCCTTCGGCCTTTGTCCGGAGCTGTCGGGCTTCGCGCAGCACGTCGAACGGCGACCGGTTGTTGTAGGTGCGGGCGAGTTGGCGAACGTCGTCCTGGACCTGCTCCACAGACAGGTCCGACAGGAAGGCGGACGCGACGGAAGCGGCGTGGTCGGATGCTTCACGTGCGGTCATCGCGAGTTCTCTTTCAAGGTCTTGCCGGGATAGTGCGGTCGGGTCCCCCTCACGGGGCGGGGCCAGGAGTTCGGCGATCGGCCGCCCGTCGAACAGGCGCTGCATCGTCTGCACGAACACACTCGTCGGCCGCTTGACCTTTCCGGCGACCCAGCGCCGGAAGGTCGCCTCGGACATGTCCAGGTCGCGGAACCGGGGGTCCTTCAGGCCTCGCGCCAGATCGTTGCCGGCGTTCCTGAATTCCCTGTGGAAGTCCGGGAATTCCCATCCCGCCTTCTCGATCAGGGCTCCCAGTAGCGTCCTGCTCGCCATGTCGTGGCCTCCGCCCCCTTGGTCTCAACCTGGCTCGGCCGCCGCGTGCGCGAGGTGAGCCTGTTTCCAGCAATACCCGACACAGGGGCGACCTGGGACCAGATCTGACGAGATGACACCTCGATGACCGGTCGCCAACGTCGCGACCCGGCAGATGACGCCTCGCTGTCGTGGCGCTGTCTGTGGTCAGACCGACACAGTGAGTTGGCGATCACAGCCGCCGTCCACCGGATTCGCTGAGCACTTCCCGCTTGCGCACTCGACTTCTGATGTATCCGGCTACCCGCCGGCCGCCCTCCCGCGGCCCGTGGCTCTATCGCGGACCAGCGAGCACTCACTGGTCCACTCACCATGCGCCACGCCCCTGACTGGAGGACCATCCCATGATTGCCGCGCAGTCTGCCCGGCCGGTGTACCACCCCGCCGGGTTCGACGGTGCGCTTCGGGCCGCGGTGGACGATCTGTCGGCCGGCCGATGGCTGTCGACGGAACGACTGCTGGCCGCCCCGTCGCCGACTCCGGCCGTGTGGACGTTCCGGACCCAGGTACTGGGCCTGGTGGCGGCGCGGTCGACAGTGCTGGCCGACTGGGGGCGCGAGCAACCTGATTCGCGCGGTCTCGGCGTGCTCCGGATGCGGGTGGGCGTCGAGCACGCGTTGGCGGCTGCCCGGGAGCACCGGCCGGAGGCCTGGCGGCTGGAGCAGGAGGCACGCGCGTCGTGCTGGGCGGCGGCGCAGGCCGATCAGCAGGACCCCGTGCCGTGGGTGTGTCTGCTGGCCCTGGCTGCGCTCGACCCGAACCAATCGCTTCCCGAGCACCGGCACCGATCCGCGGACCCGATGCTGCCGGCGGGGCCGTGGGCGCTCCTCGACGGGGCACTGCGTCGGGATCCGGTCGGCCGGGAGGCGCATCACCGCATGTACCGGTACTGGCAGTTGGTGAACCGACGCAGCACGGCCCTGGACTTCGCGCACACCGTCGCCACTCGGGCGCCGCTCGGGTCGCCGCTCGCAGCCCTTCCGCTGTACGTGTCGGTCGACCAGTACCGCCAGGTGCGGCGCCGGGACACGATCGTCCGCGAGCAGTGGCGGCGCGATCCGCACTACTCGAACACCCAACGGGCGTACGAGAACTGGCGGGTGTCCGAGCCGGGGACGTGGACCGTCGCGGATCTCAGCCATCTCGCACACGCCCTGTGGGCGTCGGCGCGGATGCGCGCCGCTGTCGAGGTGTTCGAGGCTCTCGGGACGTTCGCCGCGCGTGCCCCGTGGATCTACATCGCCGACTCGCCGGACGAGGGCGAGACCGTTCTGCTGACCGCCCGTCAGCAGGCGCTCGCCGGCCGCGCGACCGCCCTCGCCTGACCGCCCATTCCCCCGTAACCGCTCTCCGTCCCCCTGCTTCTTCACCGGAGGTTGTTCCATGCCGGCCCACGCCGCACCGCCGCACGAGACCGACGAGGACCACCTCAGACGACTCGGATACGAGCCCAAACTGGCCCGCCGGATGGGTGAGTTCGGCAACTTCGCCTCGTCGTTCTCCGTGATCAGCATTCTGTCGGGTTGCATGACGATGTTCGCGTTCGGCCTGAACGCCGGCGGCCCGGCAGTGATGCTCTGGGGCTGGATCGGCGTCGGCGCAATGGTCATGTTCGTCGGCCTGGCGCTGGCGGAGGTGACCTCCGCCTACCCTACATCGGGCGCGTTGTTCTTCATGGCCACCAGCCTCGGCGGCCCCCGCTGGGGCTTCGTCGTCGGCTGGCTCAACCTCCTGGGCCTGATCGGCGGCATAGCCGGGATCGACTACGGAGCCGCCAGCTTCACCGCCGCCATCCTGAACATGCAGTTCGGCTACCAGCCGACCCCGCTGGGCCTGTTCGCGATCTTCACCGTGATCCTGCTGCTCCACGCCGCGCTGAATCTGCGCGGCGTGCGGCTGGTGTCGGTTCTCAACTCCGTCTCGGTGTGGTGGCACATCGGCGGTGTCGCGCTGATCGTGGGTTTGCTGGCGATCGTGCCCGCCCGGCATCAGGACATGTCCTGGGTGATGACGCACTTCGTCAACAACACCGGTTGGAGCAACCCGCTCTACGTCTCCTGCATCGGCCTGTTGCTGGCGCAGTACACCTTCTCCGGCTACGACGCGAGCGCCCACATGTCCGAGGAGACCACGAAGGCTGCGGTGGCGGCGCCACGCGGGATCGTCCGCTCGATCTGGGTGTCCTGGATCGCGGGCGCGGTGCTGCTGGCCGGCCTGCTGTTCGCGATCGGCGACTACAACACCGTCCTCAACTCCTCGACCGGGGTGCCGCCCGCGCAGATCTTCCTCGACGCACTCGGTCCGACGGGGGCGAAGGCTCTACTGGTCGTGGTGGTTGTAGCTCAACTGTTCTGCGGCAACGCGGAGACCGCGGCAAGCGCCCGGATGGTGTTCGCGTTCTCCCGCGACGGGGGGATTCCCGGATCGGCGTGGTGGTGCCGGGTGTCGGAGCGCACCGGGACCCCGGTGGCGGGAGTTTGGCTGTCGGTCGGTGCGGCGTTCGTGCTGGCGCTGCCGTCGCTGTGGAGCACGACGGCGTACGGGGCGGTGACCGCGGTGAACGTGGTGGGCATGACGCCGGCCTACGCGGTGCCGATCTATCTGCGTCTGTCCCGCAGGGGCCGACCGTTCGAACCGGGTCCGTGGAATCTGGGCCGCCGTGGGCCGCTGATCGGATGGATCGCGGTCGGGTGGGTGGCCGTGGTGAGCGTGCTGGTGTGCCTGCCACAGTCTTACCCGGTCACCGTCGACACCTTCAACTACGCCCCGGTGGCGCTGGTGGCGGTGCTGCTGGTCGCCGCCGGCTGGTGGGGTGCCCGGGCCAGGTTCGAGTATGCCCCGCCGGTTCAGCAGTCCGCCGAGCTGATCGAGCTGACCGAGGAGGTCGTGTGATCACCGCGGCGAAGAACGTGACCTCCCTCGCGGACCTGGTTCGCCGCAGCAAGGTGGAGACGGTGCTGCTCGCGCTGGTCACCACTCAGGGAGGCTTGAAGGGCAAGGCGGTGGACGCCTCGGTCCTGCTACGGCAGTTGGAGAACGGGACGCTTCGGCCCGAGGCGTGCGGCTACCTGCTCAACACCGACCTGGGGATGTCGGCCTCCGCTTGGGGCTCCGGCTTCGGGGACGTGGAGCTGCGTCCCGATCTCGACAGGGCGCGCCGACTGCCCTGGTTGCCCCGGACCGCGCTGGTCCTGGCCGAGCCGGTCACCGCCGGCGGCCGCCCGCTGCCGACCGCACCGGTGACGATCCTGCGCGACCAGCTCGCCGGACTGAAGGCGCTCGGCTACGAGCTGCGTGTGGGCCTGGAGACGGAGTTCGTCCTGTACCGGGGGACGGCGGAGCAGGCAGCCGACCGCGGCCACCGGGGCCTGGTACCACTCACACGCACCACCAGCGACTACGCACTCGATCTGCCCACCGAGGCGGC
Source organism: Kitasatospora sp. NPDC051984 (assembly GCF_044593455.1). Taxonomy (NCBI): domain Bacteria; kingdom Bacillati; phylum Actinomycetota; class Actinomycetes; order Kitasatosporales; family Streptomycetaceae; genus Kitasatospora; species Kitasatospora sp. NPDC051984. The sequence goes on along the minus strand of NZ_JBIUCB010000008.1, from coordinate 201,840 downwards.
CGAGTTCACGGCCGAGCTGCGCCGGGTGCTGTCGGCGGCGGGGTGCCCGGTGGAGGCGGTGAAGTGGGAGTCGGCTCCGGGCCAGGTCGAGGTCACCTTCCCCTACGGAGATCCGCTGGCCGCCTGCGAGCAGCACCTGCTGCTGAAACACGCGTCGAGGACGATCGCCGAGCGCAGGGGGCTGACGTCCACCTTCATGGCGGCCCCGGAGACCGGCATCGGGTCCGGGCTTCACCTGCACGTCTCGCTGTGGCGCGACGGCGAGCCGGCGACCTGCCGGCCGGGCGCCGAGTACGAGCTGTCGTCGGACGGGCAGCGGGCGGTGGCCGGGTTGCTGGCCGTACTGCCCGACCTCGTGCCGCTGTTGGCGCCGTACGTCAATTCCTACCGCCGGCTGCAACCGAGGAGTTTCGCTCCGACGCGGTGGACGTGGGGACGCGACAACCGGACGTGCGCGTTGCGCGTGGTCGGGCGCGATCGGGGGCTGCGGATCGAGGCCCGGGTTCCCGGTGCCGACGCCAACCCTTATCTCGCGCTGGCGGCTGTCGCGGCCGGCATCCGCCACGGCATCGCGAACGACCTGACACCGCCCGAGCCCGTCGTCGGTGACGGCTACGGCGTCTGCGCGGCTCGGCCGCTGCCCTTCTCGCTGGCCGACGCCGTATCGGCCTTCGAAGGCAGCTTGCTGGCGGCCGACCTGCTGGGCGCCGATGTCGCCGGTCGCCTGGCCGGTGTCGCGCACCTTGAACTGGACCACCACGCACCGCTGGTGAGCACCGCCGAGATCGCGCGCGGCTTCGCCCACGCCTGAGCCCTCCGAGCCCCGGGCCGGCGGTGGGCCCAACCCGCTTCCCGCCGCCGGCCCGACACCACCTCACGATCCACTTCCCGCTGGAGAACCATGGACACCACCACCCCCCGAACCACCGAAGATCCCGGCGTCCAGCACAATGCCGCGCTCCCCGAACTACTGGCCGCGCCTCACTTGGTGGACGTCACCGCCGACGGGATGCTGGGCCTGGCACTGTGGCTGGCCGGGACCGGGGCTTCCGTCACCGGCTCCGTCCCGCCCGCCCTGGCCGACAGCCCCGCCGTGGCCACACTGCGAATCGCCGGAGTTCACGTCGACGTGGGCTTCGAGGCCCGCCACGTGCACTCCGACCGGACCGCGGTCGTGTGGTCGACCGCCGTGACGTGGTCGCACCCGGAGTTGGACGAGGCGCAGCAACGGCGGATCCCGGTGCTGGGGCGGGCCGACGCCCTCACCGAGATCGCCGCCCACGCCGGGGAACGGACGGTAGCGGTCGGCGGCAGCCACGGCACCGCGACGGCCGCCGCCGCGCTCGCGGCGGCGCTCGACGACGGCACAACCGGCTGGATCCTCACCGCCGCCGGCCGGGGCCAGTCCGTCGGCGGTTCCGGAGCCACACAGGGCAGGCTCGTCGTCGACGTGTGTCCGGACGCCGGGACGCACGAGGCGCCGCCGCCCGGAGGGTGGCAGCGCCGCCCCAAGCCCCACTACGCCCGCAGGCGGCCGGCACCGTCCTGCGCGCTGATCCTCACTGTCGGTGCGAACAGCCCCCACTTCGTGGACAACCTGGACGCCCTCAACGCCGCCGAGCAACTGGCGCTGTCCGCCCGGGCCGTGGTCCTACCCACCTGGAACAGGGGCATCACCAACCTGCGCGAGCGGTTGACCGACCGGGCCCGCAACCGCCTGCCCGTTCCCCGGATGTTCACCGTTGGCCTGGACCGCGACGCCGACGTGCGGATCCTGCCGCCCGAGTGGACCGGCACCGAGCACCGTGTCACGCTCCGCCACAACGGCGAGATGCACCTTTTCGTCCTGCCGGTGATCGGCAGGGCCCAGGCCCTGGCCGTGTGCGCGGCCATCGCCACTGCGCTCGTCCTCGGCGAGAGCGCGGATGCCGTCGCCGAACGCCTCCGCCACTTCGGAGTCGCGCGCTCCCTCACTGTTCTCGGCCGACAGGCCGGCATCACCGTGGTCGAGTCGCGCGCCCGCCACCCCCGCGAAGTCGCCGACGAAGTGATCGCCGCCCGGGTGATCGCCAAGGGGGCGGTGATCACCGTCCTGGAGCCCGACGGTGTGGCCCGTACCCGCGCCCACGCCCACGAACTCGGCGCCGCACTCGACTCCGCCGACCGCGTGCTGCTGCTGCCTGTCCACACGCCGCTGGACCAGGTCCTCGACGTTGACGGCCCGTTGGACGACGTCCACCGATCCGCCTGTCGGGTCGTCGGAGACGACGCGGTCCACCGGCTGCGCACCGCCCCCGGCGCGCACGGGGCCGCCCAGCAGATCGCCGAACTCGTCGGCCCCGGCGACCTGGTGTTGCTGATCGGACCCGCCCGGGCGGCCCGCATCGGGCCGTACCTGCTGGCTCACCTCGCCGCCGGCGCTCCGGTCCAGGGGCAACTGTGACCGACTCCGAGCAGCAGGAGGAGGCCGTGCCCCTCACGCCTCTGCGCGATCTCACGGACAGAGAGGTCAAGCTCGCCGTCCGGGTGGCAAGCGGCTTCGGCCCTCGCGACATCTCCGCCGCACCCGGCCCGTACAGGAGCACCGAGGCCGCCCGAAGCGCCGTCGAGGCCCTCCTGCGCAGGACAGGTGCCCGCACCCGTGCTCAGCTCGCCGGCTGGATGGCCACCGCCGGCCTCGCCGTCGCCCCGATCAGCGCTGCCGAGGCTCCGGCGACCGGCCCCGGCCTGCCGCCCCGATGCCTGACGATCCTTCAAGGCTGGACGGACGGCCTCACCACCGAGGCCGTCGCTCGCAGGCTCGGGCTCGGCACCGCACAGAGGTCGATGGCGGCCTGCATCCGGACGCTGTTCGTGCACCTGGGCGTGTGGACCCCGGAGGAGGCCGTAGTCGTCGGCGTCCTCACCGGCCTCGTCGAGCTCACCCGACCCGGGGCTCCGGAAGCACCGGCTTGCGAAGCGGCGCCGTGAGCGCCGCCATATTCGAGGAACAACTCGCCCGGAAGGACGCGGCGCTGCGGCGTTTCGAGCGCCTCGCCGCTGGCGCGCTGCTGGTCACCTCCCTCCTCTCGCTCGTCCTCGGATTCATCGTCGGCTTCGCGATCGGCAGCGCCCCCGCGATGCGAACCCGCGCCGACCAGCTCATCCTGCTCGCCCAGATCGTCATCGCCGTCTTCGTCGGCGCCCTGGAGTTCCGGGCCTACCGGGAAGGCCGCAGCCCGCTCTCACGGTGGTGCGCCCGACCCCCGGGCACCGCCGACGACACCGCCGCCCGAACCCGGCCGGGGGAACGATGACCGCTTCCCGCCGAAACGGCTGCGCTGCGGTGGCGATCGTGCGCTTCCTGCTCGGCGCGTCCACCGGCGCCTCCCTCCTGTTCCTGGTCGAACACCACAACCACGCCCAGCCGGTCTGGCTCGCCCTCGTCGCGGCACCCGCGCTCGCGGCCGCGGCGGTCTGCGACCTGCTGTTCCGCCGCCCTCCGGCGCACCGCACCACCACGCACCACCCGCACCACACCCATGGCGGCCGTCCAGGTCAGGGCCGCACCCCCAGCACCACCGACCGGATCCACCCGTGACCCCCACACACAGATGCGCTGGCCTGACCCGCCGCCCTGGCCCGGCAATCCGCCGGGCAGGCGCAAGACCCACCATCCCTGCTATCGAACGGGCCCTCGCCGCCGACCTCCGTCCAGCCGCTGAACATGTGCTGGCCGCGCCGCCCAGTGAGGGCCAGCACGTTCAGTCCCTCGACGACTTCGGGAAGACGGATACGTTCCTCTTTGCGGCGACTGACACGCCGCAGTACCGCTCGACCGATGGGTCCGGCGCGCCCGCGGCCACGGTGAGCTTGGTGGTAAACACGGCGGCTGGGGCGAGGATCGCAGCCCGACACGACCTTCCACGAAAGCCGCCTGTGGACACCACCACCTTCGCCGAGGGTTTGCCCGGACAGGCCGTGCCCGTCACCCCTTCATCGCCGTCTTCGATGCGGTCACCTGCACCGCAACGGCACTGCCCAATGGCGTCATGGAAGTCAGCAACAGGTCAGCATCAACTCGACCAGACCCTGTTACAGCCACCCACACATGAGAATCCGGGGATCTCCAATTGAGTCCCGATGCTTCCCCCCGCGCATCACTCGAGTGCCGACACGTATCGCCCTCCAGCAGCCCGCGGCAGGCCGGGGTGCGGCTTGCCTGCGGAGTGCCCATCCGCCCACATCTCCGCTGGTCAGCGCTCTCGACCCCGGACCTTCAGCGGGATGTCGGGGAGCTCCGGGGCCGGCAGTCTGGCCCCGTCAAAGCCGTGCACTTCACCGAAGCGTGAACCCTTCTCCCAGTCGCTTCGTGCCTGTACGATCTCGTCACCGGATCGGCCGATGAAGTTCCACCACATCACCAGGCGTTCCTCGAAGGGCTCGCCACCCAGCAGCAGCACGGCAGCGTCGGTGCGGGCCCGGACGGAGAGTTCGCGGCGCCCGCACCCCAGGTACAGGATCGACCCCGGCTCGACCGGCACGCCGTCGATCTCGGCGCTGCCGGACATCGCGAGGACGGCGTACTCGAAGCCCTCCTCGACGGGCAGGCGGTGGGCGGCGCCCTCGCGCAGCGTCAGGTCGGCGCCGGTGATCGGGGTGTACGTGGTGCCGGGCGAGGTCGCGTCGTCGAGGGTGCCGAGGATCAGGTGGGCCGCGAGGCCGTCCGCGGTGACGACGGGAAGCTCGGGGTGGTGTTCGAACGAGGGGGCGGTGTGCCGGTAGGCGTCCGGCAGGGCCACCCAGAGCTGGGCGCCGTGCAGGAGGCGGGCGTGGTCGCGCGGCGACTCCTCGGAGTGCGCGATGGCCCGTCCGGAGGTCATCAGGCCCAGCTCGCGCGGGCGGACGGTCTGCAGGCTGCCAAGGCTGTCGCGGTGCAGGATGCTCCCCTCGTGCAGCCAACTGACGGTCTGCAGGCCCATGTGCGGGTGCGGAGGCACTTGCATGCCGGGCTCGTCGGCGATGTCGTCGGGGCCGTAGTGGTCGACGAAGCACCAGGCGCCGACCATCCGCCGGCCGAGGTTCGGCAGCAGGCGGCGCACCACGGTGGACTCCCCCAGCGGCACCTGGCGGCCGGTCAGCAACTCCTGGACGGGGCCGGTCACGGCCTGCTGCCCGCACACCGCGGGGGCGGGCTTGAGATCGAGGTTGCTCATGGCGGCCAGTATCGGCCGCCGTCCCCGCCGCCCTCCGCAGCGACTCGTCAGCGAGCCCCGAGCAGCGCCATCGCGTCCGGCATGACGCGTCGCCAGAACCCATCGGTGTGCTCGCCGCGCGGGAAGTGCGCCTGGACGCCCCGCACGCCGGTGAGCTTGCGGGCGGCGGGGCAGAACGGGTCCTCGGTGCCGCACCAGACTCCGGTCCGGTCGACTTCGCCGAGCTCACCGAGGTGCTGCAACGGCTCGTGCTCCCGCCAGTCGGCCTCGTCCCGGTACGCGCCGACGGTCCGGGCGTCGCCCCAACCCCGGAACAGCGCCGGGCCGAGCAGCGCGACCGCCGACAACCCGCCCCGACGGGCGCGCGCGTACTGGAGCGCGCCGGAACCACCCATCGATATACCCAACACCCGTGTGGGCTCAGGTAGTTGACGGCTCGCCAACCAGCCGGGCAACTCCCCGGTGAGCATCGCCATCGGATCGTCGCCGGGACTGCGCGCATGCCAGTAACTGTCGCCACCGTCCACCGCCACCACCCGGAACGGCGGGACACCGGCCGCGACCGCAGCCGCCAGGAACTGCGGCACCCCGAGATCGACGAACGACGCCGCACCGCTCCCGTGCCCGTGCAACGCCAAACAGACCGGCAGATCGGCCTGGTCCGCCCCCGGCGGGTCCATCACGACGATCCGCACCTCGCGGCCCCGGGCCCGCGAAACCTCGCTCTCGCTGCGCACCCGCCCACCCGCGACCCCGGGCACCACCCCGTCCCGCCCGGTCATCCCGAGCGCCCGCCGAACCCGGGCACCCCCGGGCAGCACATCCTCGACCATCCCCCCACCAACCGCACCCGCCCCGACCACCGCAACAGCCAGCGCCCCCAACAACCGCCGCCGCCCCAAACTCGGCACCGCCGTCACCCCATCAACTTCCGCCGCCACCCGCACCCTTGCTCCGCCCCACCATCGACCTGACACCCGCCAATTGACCGGACGCCGCATCACGGGACGCCGGACAACCGCGGTCCGGTTTCACGGGATCGGCCGCAGCGGGGCGAGTGCCGGCAGTGCGCTGCGCCTGCGATGCGCGGACCGGAAAGCTGCGCATGGTGGATGCTGCGTTGACCGCCTCGGCAACCACCGCCGGAACTCGCGTGGCGCAGGCGTCAGTCACGGACGCCTGCGCCGGTCTCCGCGACCGGGTCCGCCGTCTCGGCCCCGGCCCCGGCCCTGGCCACGGCCCACCGGCCCGAACACCGGGCATCGGCAGGCCGACCCACCCACCACCGTCGCCGTCCGACCCCAACGGCCACCGCCGGCAGGGCCGCCCGCCCCTCAGCCCGTGCCATGCCCGTCCGTGCCGTCAGTACCGTCAGTGCCGTCAGTACCGTCCGTGCCGTCAGTGCAGTCAGTGCCGGCAGCCCCACCCGGCCGCCGCCGTCGCCGTCTCGGCCTGGGCCCGCAGGGCGCTGATGGCGGCGGCCGGGTCCGCCGCGCCGTACACCGCCGAGCCCGCGACGAAGACGTCCGCACCCGCCTCCGCGCAGGCCTCGATGGTGGCGGGGGCGACGCCGCCGTCCACCTGGAGCCACAGGTCGAGGCCGTGCTTGTCGATGAGCTGCCGGGTGCGGCGGATCTTGGGCAGCATGATGTCGAGGAAGGCCTGGCCGCCGAAGCCGGGTTCCACCGTCATGATCAGCAGCATGTCGAGTTCGGGGAGCAGGTCCTCGTAGGGCTCGATCGGGGTGGCGGGCTTGAGCGCCATCGAGGCCCGGGCGCCCTTGGCGCGGATCTCGCGGGCGAGGCGGACGGGTGCGGCGGCGGCCTCCACGTGGAAGGTGACGGAGCCGGCGCCGGCCTCCACGTACTGCGGGGCCCAGCGGTCGGGTTGTTCGATCATCAGGTGGCAGTCGAGCGGGATGTCGGTGGCCCGGGCCAGGGATTCGACGATCGGCACGCCCAGCGTGAGGTTGGGGACGAAGTGGTTGTCCATCACGTCGACGTGCAGCCAGTCCGCGCCGCGCACCGCCTCGGCTTCCTCGGCGAGGCGGGCAAAGTCCGCGGACAGGATGCTGGGGCTGATCTGGGCCATGATCGACCACCTTCGTGCGGGGGCTGGAACGCCGCGGGAAACGGGTACTTCGGCCCCATCATCCCGCGCCCCGTCACCCGCAACCGCACACCGCAACCCCCGGGTGACCGTCATCACACCCCGGCCGAGGTTACCGTGGCGGCCACCGCGGCCATCAGCCCCCTGTACCAACCCCCAGCCCCACCCCACCCGTCAATACCCATCAATACCCATCAATCCGACAGAGCCCGAGGAAGGTCTCCCCCATGTCCGCTACCGCCGCCGCCCACCCAGCCCGCGCACTGTGGCGGCTCTACGAGCCGGTGTACGCCGTCACCTTCCTCCAGCCCGAGAGCCGCGCGGCCTTCGAGGCGGTGGGGCTGGACGGCAGCTGGCGCGGCTACTTCGCCGGCCGCGCGGCCCCGTTGGGTGTGGTGGACGCGCCACAGGTGATCGCCGCGTTCTTCAGCTTCTCCCCGACGATGGTCGAGCAGGCCGTACCGGACGTGTGGACGCACGCGAGCCCCGAACAGGCCCTGGCCGCCCGGCTCCAGAGCTCGGAGGCGGTGCTGGCCCGGCTGCTGGAGCCGGTGAAACCGGAACAGATCGACGCGGCGGCGACCGCGCTGGACGAGGCGGTGGCCCAACTCGACTGTGCGGGCCGGGTGTTGGCAGCCGCCAACGCCGCACTCCCCCGGCCGACGAACGTCTACGGGCGACTGTGGCAGGCCGCGACCGTGCTGCGCGAGCACCGCGGCGACAGCCATGTGGCGGCACTGGTCGCGGCGGGGCTGGACGGCTGCGAGGCCCCGGTGCTGCACTGCGCGCTGGACGCCAGCCGCGAGGTGCTCCAGCCGATGCGCGGGTGGACGGACACCGAGTGGGAGGCGGCAGCGGCGCGACTGGTCGAACGGGGCTGGCTGACGGCGCAGGGGACGGTCACCGAGCTCGGCCGCATCCAGCACCGGTCCATCGAGGCCGCCACCGACCTCGCCGCCGGCCGCGTCTGGGAGAGCATGCCGCAGGACGAACTCGACCGCCTGAAAGCCGACTTGAAGCCGATCGCGGCGATCTGTCGCGATCGGATGCCGATCAACCCGCTCGCGATGCCACCGGCGGACCACTGACCCGACCGAACACCGGCACCCCGCCCCGACCGAACACCGGCGGACCACTGCCCCGACCGAACACCGGCGCCCCGGCACCCAGACCACCCGGCCGCGGCACACAGAAGTTCACACGGCGGCAACACATGCCCTTCCCGCCGCCGACCCGCTCTGGCAGGCTCAGGAAGCAGCTGGACCCGCACAGCTCGACCCTCACCGAAAGGCGTCCGATGACTCAGGTCGTCCACCCCGCACGTGCCCTGTGGTGGCTGTTCGAACCCGTTCACGCGCTCACGTACTTCTCGCCGGAGGCCCGCGCCGCGTACGAGGCGGCGGGGCTGCGGGGGTACTGGCGCGGATACTTCGGTGGGCGGTCGGCGCCGCTCGGTGCGGTGGAGGCGGCGCCGGTGGTGGCCGCGTTCTTCAACTTCGCGCCGCAGATGGTGGAGCGGGCACTGCCGGAGATCTGGGGGCGGGCGACGCCCGAGCGGGCGCTGGAGGCCCGGGTGGAGGGTGCGACCGGTGCGCTCGGGCGGGTGCTGGCGGAGGTGAAGCCGGATCTGATCGACCGTTCGGTGGAGCTGCTGGAGCGTGCCGTCGAGGGCCTGGACTGCGCGGGGCGGGTGCTGGCCGCCGCGAACGCCGCGCTCCCGGCGCAGGACGGGCGGCTGGCCCGGCTGTGGCAGGCCACCACGGTGCTGCGCGAGCACCGCGGCGACGGACACGTGGCGGCGCTGGTCGCCGAGGGGCTGGACGGCTGCGAGGCGCTGGTGGTGCGCTGCGCGCTGGACACCCGCCGGGAGACCATGCAGCCGCACCGCGGTTGGACGGACGCCGAGTGGGACGAGGCGACGGAGCGCCTGATCGGACGTCAGTGGCTGGCTGCGGACGGTTCGCTGACCACCGAGGGCCGCCGCCGCCACCTCGCGCTGGAGGCCGCCACCGACCTGGCCGCGTCCCGGGTCTGGGCGCACTTCCACCGCACCGAGCTCGACGAACTCGCCGACGCTCTCCGCCCGATCTCCACCGCGTGTCGCGCCGACCTGCCGCCGACCACCCCGATCGGCCTGCCGAACGCCTCCTGACCACCCGTCTCGGGCCGCCGCCGTGTCAGTACGGCGGCGGCCCGAGCAGAACGCCGCGGCCCGCGTAGAACCGGTCGAAGTCGGCCCAGGGCACCCGGGCGGCGCGCTGGGATTCGTCGGGGAAGCCGGACGGGTTGTGGATGTACAGCGCGTCGTCGTCGGCGCCGACGGCCAGCACCAGGTGGCCGCCGGGGCGGGGGACCTCGGGGGCGAGGGTCCGGATGGCGGGGTGGACGGAGATCATCGGGAGGACGCCCCGGGCGAGTTCCTCCGGCAGCCGGTCGACGGGCAGCGGGCTGATCGCCTGCGCGTCCAGGCCCCAGCGGGTGCGGACGTAGTCGGCGAAGGGCGAGTGGATCAGCCCGTCGAGCCGCCCGTCGGGGTGCCGGATGTACGCGCCGGCCAGTTCGCACTCCTCGGCCAGCCGCACGGACGCGGGGGCGACGCCCCACCAGTGGTCGAGGACCATCCGCAGGCAGGCCATTCCGCACAGCCGCCAGGACCAGTACTCGTACTCGCCCTCGTCGGCCGCACCCGAGCGTTCCCACAGCGGGTCGTCGGCGGCCCGCAGTGTGCCGTCCAGGATGTCGGGCACGAGTTCGGGCGACTCCCACTGGGAGTAGTAGGGCACGGCATGGATGATCGGCTTCACCCGGTCATCCTGACGTACTTTCATCCCGATCCGGCGCACCCTCGCCCGCGACACCTCAGAACCCCTCCACCACCCGAACAGCGGCACCCCGCACCTGCTCACCCGCACCCAGCCGACTCACCGCCCACTCAACTCCCTGCCGTGCGATGATCGTTGCTCCCCACCGGACGGAGCCGGCAGTGAACGAAGCCCCACCGAACCTCGAACTCGGGCCCCCGGCGCCGGTTCGAGAAGGCGCTGTGACCGGGCCCGTCGTCAGCCTGTGGCGGGCGGGGCTCACCGCCGTGCCGGACCACGTGTGGCAGCGCACCGATGCTGAGGTGCTGATCCTCGCCGAGAACGCGCTGACCGAACTCCCGGACACCATCGGCGACTTCACCGCGCTGCGCACGCTCGACCTGGGCCACAACGCGTTCACCGCCGTCCCCGAGCGGCTCGGCGACCTCACCGGCCTGCACGGGTTCCTCTACCTGCACGACAACCGGCTCACCCGGCTGCCGGCCACTCTCGGCCGGCTCCACCGCCTGCGCTACCTGAACGTCGGCGACAACCCGCTCACCGAACTCCCGGACACCATCGGCGACTTGGCCGAGCTCATCGAACTCCGGGCGCAGCGCTGCCAGTTGACCAAGCTCCCGGAGACCCTCGGCGCACTCTCCCGACTCCGCGAGCTGCGCCTGGAGGCCAACTCCCTGACCACGCTCCCGGATTCGCTTGCCTCACTCCTCCAGCTGCGCTGCCTCGAACTGCGCGGCAACGCCCTGACCAGCCTCCCCCGCGCCCTCGCCGCCCTGCCGCTGCTGCGCGAACTCGACCTGCGCGGCAACCCGTTGGGGCCGCTGCCCGACTGGCTGGCCGAGCTGCCCGCCCTGGAGAAGCTCGACCTGCGGTGGACGCCGTCCGCACCGGGCCCGCGACTGGTGGAGCGGCTCGAACGGCGCGGCTGCACGGTCTGGTACTGACCCCCGGGAGCGCAGAACCGCCCCCGGGGGCCCGGGATCACCAGGCGTAGTGCTCGGGGGCGGTGCGGTGGCCGGGGAAGATCTCGTCCAGTCGCTCCAGCGTCTTGGCGTCCAGCTCGACGTCCAACGAGCGTACGGCGGCGGTCAGTTGCTCCTCGGTGCGGGGGCCGATGATCGGCGCGGTGACGGCGGGGCGGCTGTGCAGCCAGGCGAGCGCGACGTCGCCGGGCTGGTGGCCGAGTTCGTCGCACAGGTCCTCGTACGCCTGGATCTGCTCGCGCCGCTCGTTGAGGGTGTCAACGGCCCGGCCCTGGGTGCGGCGCACGCCCTCGCGTTCCTTGCGCAGCACGCCGCCGAGCAGGCCGCCGTGCAGCGGCGACCAGGCGATCAGGCCGAGGCCGTAGTGCTGGGCGGCGGGGACGACCTCCAGTTCGACGCTGCGCTCGATCAGGTTGTACAGCGACTGCTCACTCGTCAGGCCGAGGAAGTGCCGGGCCCGGGCGGCTTCTTGTGCCTGGGCGAGGTGCCAGCCGGCGAAGTTGGAGGAACCGACGTAGATGATCTTGCCCTGGAGGGTGAGCACCTCCATCGCCTGCCAGATCTCGTCCCAGGGGGTGGCCCGGTCGATGTGGTGCATCTGGTACAGGTCGATGTGGTCGGTCTGCAGGCGGCGCAGGCTGGCGTCCACGGCGCGGCGGATGTTGAGCGCGGAGAGCCGGCCTTCGTTGGGCCAGTTGCCCATGTCGCCGTAGAGCTTGGTGGCGATCACGGTCTTCTCGCGCCGGCCGCCGCCCTTGGCGAACCAGTTGCCGATGATCGTCTCGGTGAGGCCCTTGTTCTCGCCCCAGCCGTAGACGTTGGCGGTGTCGAAGAAGTTGATGCCGTGCCCGTGCGCGGCGTCCATGATCCGGTGCGCGTCGGCCTCTTCGGTGTGCACGCCGAAGTTCATGGTGCCGAGGCACAGCGGGGAGACGGACAGGCCGGTGCGGCCGAGGTGGGTGTACTCCATGACCCCAACCCTCTGCCGCCCCGGCCCGGTTGTCCAGTGCGCAACGCCCTTACCAGGATTGACGCATCCTCAGCGCCCGGCGCGGGCGAAGTTCCGCACGGCGAGCGGCACCGCGATCGCCAGCAGCAGCGCGCACCAGCCGAGCGCGGCGGCCACCGGGTGCTGTGCGGGCCAGGCGTCGCCGGGCGCGGACGGGTTGCCGAACAGTTGCCGGCCGGCCTCCACCACGGAGCTGACCGGGTTCCACTCGGCGATCGCGGCCAGCCAGCCGGGCATCCCGCCGGTGGGCACGAACGCGCTGGTCAACATCGACAACGGGATGGCAAGGACGGCGAGTTGACCGGCCGTCTCCTCCTTGCCGACGGCCAGGCCGAGCGCGGTGCCCAGCCAGCCGCAGGCGAACCGGAACAGCAGCAGCAGGCCGAACCCGCCGAGCGCCGGGCCCAGTCCGTGCCGGATCCGCCAGCCGGCGGCCAGGCCGACCAGCGCGGTCGGCACCAGGACGACGGCGGCCACCAGCAGGTCGGCCAGCGCCTGCCCGGTGAGCAGGCCGAGCCGGGACACCGACATCGACCGCAGCCGGTCGGTGACGCCCCGTCCGGCGTCCCGCGCGCCGCCGACCATGGCGGGCATCACGGCGTTCACCGCGACCATCGCGAACAGGCCGGGCATCAGGTACTCGCGGTAACCGCCGCCCGGCACGTTCATCGCACTGCCGAACACGTACCCGAACACCCCGACCATCGCGACCGGCACCATCAGCGAGGACAGCAGCAGACCGGGCGAGTGCCGGTAGATCAGCAGGATCCGCCGGGCGGACGCAGCGGCGTCCACGGGCATCGTCAGCGCACTCATGCGGCCATCTCCGTCTCCGTCACGGCGCCCGCGCCGGTCAGCGCGAGGAACACGTCGTCCAGCGAGGGGGTGCGCAGCGCGACGTCCCGCGCGACCACCCCGGCGGCGTCCAACTCCCTTACCAGGTACGGCAGGACGAGCGGCCGGGCCGGGTCGGAGACGGCACTGACGCGGTACTGCGCCGCGTCCACCTCCGGTGCGCCACCGGTGAGCACGGCCAGCACGGCGCGGGCCCGTTCCAGGTCGGCGCCCTCGGGCAGGGTGAGTTCGACCAGGGTCCCGATCGCGGCCTTGAGCCGCTGCGGGGTGTCGTCGGCGACGGCCCGCCCGCGGTCCAGCACGGTGATCCGGTCGGCCAGCCGGTCCGCCTCGTCCAGGTACTGGGTGGTCAGCAGGACGGTGGAACCCTGTGCGGCCAACTCCCGTACCGCAGACCAGATTTCCCGTCGGCTACGCGGGTCGAGCCCGGTGGTCGGCTCGTCCAGGAACAGCACCCGCGGCCGGGTGATCAGGCTCGCCGCCAGGTCCAGCCGGCGGCGCATCCCGCCCGAATAGCCGCGCACCAGCCGATCGGCGGCCTCCTCCAGCGCAAACTCCGCGAGCAGCTCCGCCGCCCGCGCCCGGGCCTTCGCCGCTCCCAAGTGGTGCAGCCTGCCCAGCAGTTCGAGGTTCTCCCGGCCGGTGATCCCCTCCTCGACCGCCGCATACTGCCCGGCCAGCCCGATCACCCGCCGCACCGCCGCGGCCTCCCGCCGCACCTCGTGCCCGCACACCCGGGCCTCCCCCCGATCCGGCCGCACCAGGGTGGCCAGGATCCGCACCAACGTGGTCTTCCCCGCCCCGTTGGGCCCGAGCAGACCGCACACCGCCCCTTCCGGGACGTCGAGTTCGAGTCCGTCCAGCGCGCGCGTGGCGCCGAAGGTCTTGCCCAGGCCGCGAACGGCAATGACCGGGTCGCTCATGGCAGGCCCTTTCTAGGTACAACGTACGTAGTGTTGCTGCGCAGGAGATTACTGGGTACGACGTACGGAGTAAAGCGTTCGGGTCGGCAGACACACCGGCGGATGCCACGCAGCGACAGCGAGTTGGACCGTGCGGACCTCGGGCGGCGTCCGCACCGACTCGGGTGGGGCGCGCGCGACGATCCCGACTACGGGCGGAGCAACGGCGTCCTCGGCCGGCGCCCCTCACCGAGGCCCCGATGGCGACGGGCCCCGACCCGCTGCGCGCCGCCCCGGTACGTGCCCGGGCGGGCGGCGTCCAGCAGGTCCGCCAGTGCGGTCATGTGCCGGGTGAGAGGGTTGCTGTACCGCTTCCCGCCGAGCCCGGCCCGCTTCCCGCCGAGCCCGCCGAACCCGGCCGGTTCGGACCAGTTCCGCAGCCGCCCCAGCAGCGCGTCCCGGCCGTGGAGCGGGACGATCCGGCGGGTGGCGTCCAGCAGCGCCGCGGGCGAACGCGCCGGCGCGCCGTACCGCTCGGGAAGGGCCGCCTGGTGCGCCAGTTCGTGCAGTTCCGCGGCCTCCAGACCGGCGACCAGGAGGCCGCGGGCGGCCAGCGCGGCCCCGAACGCCGGAACATGGTGCAGCGCCTACGCGGGCGACAGCACCAGCCGACCGTTGCCGGTGTACGCGCGCTCGGCCGTCACCACGCCGGTCAGCAGCGGCCCGCAGAACACCGCGCCGCCCGACATCCCGCCCCACACCGGCACCGGCCGGTCCCAGCCCGGCGCACTCTCACGCACCGTCATCACGTACCGATCGGCGACGTACCCGCTGCCCGGGTTCAGCCACCCGGACGACTGCTCCACCTGCGCCGCCCACCCCTCGCGCTGCGCGTGCTCCGGCAGGCCCCACGCCTGGCAGTCCACCCCGGTCCGGTCGGTGACCAGCCGCCCCCAGCGCACCGGCCGCGGCTCGGCCCAGCCCGGGCCGTCGTCCACCCGCAGCAGCGCCGCGTCGTCCCGGCCGCACCACACCACGACCGCCCCGAACGTCCCCGCCTACCCCAGCCGAAATACCCGCACCCGCACCCCGACGGCCGCCGCGCCCCCACCCGACGGCCCGGCCACCGCGTGCGCCGACGTCAGCACCAGCCGCCCGCCGATCGCACAGCCGGACGCCGGCCCGGCCGGCGCGTCCACCCCCACCACCCGTCACCGATCCACCCGGCCCCTCCCCTCGCCCTCCGTGTGCCGCCGGCCCCGGACGGACCGGCGAACGCAGCCCGACGGCCCGTTACTCCGGGATGCGGTCCGAGGAGTCACCCGGACCCGACGGACGGGTCGGGTCGCCGTGCACCAGCAGGTCACCACCGTTCGCGGCGCGCGGGGTGAGCGTGAACGAAACCCGGTGCGTCCGGCCGCGCGAAGCGCCCGCCTCGACCTCCGCGCCGACCGCGAATATCTTGAACCCGCCCTTCGCCTTGGTGTCGGCCCGCAGTTCGACCTCGAACTCCATCTCCACCGGCCCCACCGCGAACACCAGATCCGGGTGCTCACCCCCGACCCGGGCCGCCGCCAACAACTCGTCCCGCACCGCCGCCACCGCATCCACCAGCGGAATGTCCATGCCCAACCCCTTCTCACGTCCTGCCACTTCGGCGGGCACCACGGTAGGCCGCCGCCGCCCACGCCCGCAGCGGAATACGTCCGTCACTTGCGTAGACTGACCGCCGAGGTGATCCAACAATGTCGTCCGGCGAGGAACCCGAGCTGATCTGGCTGCGCCCGGAACACTCCGGCCGCGGCCCCCGCCCGGCACACAGCCGGACGTCGATCGCCCGGGCAGCGGTCGACCTCGCCGACCGCGAGGGCCTGGACGCGGTGACGATGCGCCGGATCGCCGCCGAACTCGGCGCCGGCACCATGTCGTTGTACAACTACGTGCCGAAAAAGGAGCACCTCTTCGACCTGATGGTCGACGTGCTCGCCGGCGAATACGACCTACCTGAACACCCCACCGGCGACTGGCGAACCGATCTCACCCTGCTCGCCCACCAGTTGCGCACCGTCCTCACCCGGCACACCTGGGCCACCACCCTGATCGCCCACCGCCCCGGCCTCGGCCCGAACGGCCTCCGCGTCACCGAGTACCACCTCGCCGCACTCGCCGGAACCCCCCTCGACGGCACCGCCAAAATGGAAGCCTTCTCCCAACTGACCGGCTACGTCTGCCAATTCACCGACTGGCAACACCGCTCCACCGCCGCCGGTCACCGCTGGCTCACCGACCTGGTCCGCTACCTCCAGACCGCCACCGCCACCGGCCAGTACCCCCACCTCGCCGCCACCCTCGCCGAGAGCGCCACCCCACCCGACACCGACACCACCTTCGAACGCGGCCTCCAACGCCTCCTCACGGCCCTGGTCGAGGGGTAAGGACAGCGCAGGTGGGCGCGAAACCAGGGGCGCTGGGGGTACCCCCAGCGAAGCGAGGGGGCGGAACTGCGCGAAGGGGAACGCACCCCACCGCAAGATCGCGACGCACGACAATCACTTGCACGTGCGCGCGACCTCACGGACCGGTGAGCGCTCGCGCAGCCCCGCCCCTCAGGCAGTCCGCCGCAGCAACGCCAGATACATCGCGTCCGTCCCATGCAGGTGCGGCCACAGCTGAACGTCCGGCCCGTCCCCCAGCTCCGGCACGCCCGGCAGCAGCGGCCGGGCGTCGACCCACTCCACGTCCTCGCGGCCGCGCAGCACGTCGTCCACCACGGCGCGCGTCTCGGCCAGGTGCGGCGAGCACGTCGCGTAGCCGACCACGCCGCCGACCCGCGCCGCGTCCAGCGCGTTCCGCAGCAACTCCCGCTGCAGCGGCCCGAATCCGGCAATGTCCTCCGGCCGACGACGCCACCGCGCCTCCGGCCGACGTCGCAGCGCACCAAGGCCCGAGCACGGCACGTCGACCAGCACCCGGTCGAACGCCCCTTCCTGCCAAGCCCCTTGCGTACCGTCCGCCGTGATGACCGCGTACGGCCCGGGATTCCCGTTCAACGCACGCGCCACCAGCCGGGCGCGGTGCGGCTGCTTCTCGGAGGCGACCAGGGCCGCCCCGCGCGAAGCGGCGATCGCACCGAGCAGCGCGGCCTTGCCGCCGGGGCCGGCGCAGCCGTCCAGCCAGAGCCGGTCGGGGCCGTCCACGGGGGCGTTGGCGAGTGCGAGCGCGACCAGCTGGCTGCCCTCGTCCTGCACGCCGGCCCGGTTCTCGCGGACGGCGTCCAGCCCGGCGGGGTCGCCGCCCTCGGCGAGCCGCAGCGCGTACGGGGACCAGCGGCCGTCCTCGGCCTCCGGCAGCGCCGCGCGCAGTTCTGCGACGTCGGAGCGGCCGGGGCGGGCGACCAGCGTCACCTCGGGGCGGGCGTTGTCGGCCTCCAGCAGGCGCTCCATCGCGGCGCGGCCGGCGTCCTCGGGCTGCCAGCGGCCGAGCGCGTCCCACAGCGAGGAGACCACCCAGCGCGGGTGCGAGTGCACGACGGCGAGGTGGTCCTCGGCGTCGTCCTCGTACGGCGGGGCGACCTGGGCGACCCAGCCTTCCAGGTCCTGCGCGCTGATCTTGCGCAGCACGGCGTTGACGAACTTGGCGCGGCCGTCGCCCAGCACCACGCGGGCGAGTTCGACGGTCGCGGAGACGGCGGCGTGGCTGGGGATGCGGGTGCCGAGCAGCTGGTGCGCGCCGAGCGAGAGGACGTCCAGCACCGGCGGGTCGACCTCGCGCAGCGGGCGGTCCACGCAGGCGGCGATGATCGCGTCGTAGGTGCCCTGGCCGCGCAGCGTGCCGTAGACCAGCTCGGTGGCGAGCGCGGCGTCGCGGCGCTCCATGCCCTTGCGCTCGGCCTCGCGGAGCAGCGACGGCAGGATCAGGTTGGCGTACGCGTCGCGCTCGTCGACGGCGCGCAGCGCGCGGAACGCGACGATCCGGGCCGGGTCCTTCTTGGGGCGACGGTGCGGACGGGGGGCGCGCTTGGCGCCGGCGGGGGTGCTCAACGGGTGCCTCGAAACAAAGTGCTGCGGATCAGGTCCGACCCGGCAGCGCGGCCGGGCCTCACCCCGAAGTCTAGGGCGCGACCCGGCCGAACCGGACATCAACCGGCGTCAGCCCTCGAAGCGCTCGCCGGACTCGATCCGCGCGCCGCGCGCCCAGTCGGCGGCCGGCATCGCCTTCTTGCCCTGCGGGCGGACCTCGCCGAGCTCCACCTCGTGGCTGCCGGTGCCGACCCGCACACTGTTCTTGCTGACGGCCAATTCCCCTGCCGCCAGGCCGACTTCACCGGGCAGCAGCCGCACGGGGCCGGTCACCTTGAGCCGCTCGCCGCGGAACGTGGTCCACGCGCCGGGCGCGGGCGCGCAGCCGCGCACCACCCGGTCGACCCGCAGCGCGGGGTGGGTCCACTCGATCCGGGCGTCCTCGACGGTGATCTTCGGCGCCAGCGACACCCCGTCCACGGGCTGCGGCTCGGGGCGGGCCTGGCCGTCCTCGATCGCGTCCATGGTGCGCACCAGCAGGTCCGCGCCCGCGTGCGCGAGCCGGCCGAGCAGGTCGCCGCTGGTGTCGGTGGGCTTGACCGTCTCGGTCAGGACGCCGAACACGGGGCCGTCGTCCAGGCCCTCCTGGATCCGGAAGGTGGACGCGCCGGTCACCTCGTCGCCCGCCATGATCGAGTGCTGGACGGGGGCCGCGCCGCGCCACGCGGGCAGCAGCGAGAAGTGCAGGTTCACCCAGCCGTGCACCGGGATCTCCAGCGCGCCGGGACGGATCAGCGCGCCGTAAGCCACCACCGGGCAGCAGTCGGGGGCGATCTCGGCCAGCCGGGCCATGAACTCCGGCTCACTGGGCCGGGCCGGCTTGAGCACCTCGATGCCCGCCTCCTCGGCGCGCTGCGCGACGGGGCTGGCCACCAGCTTGCGCCCGCGCCCGGCCGGCGCGTCGGGGCGGGTCACCACGGCGACCACCTCGTGCCGGGAGGCCAGCAGGGCGTCCAGGGCGGGAACGGCTACCTCGGGGGTGCCGGCGAAGACGAGACGCACGGGCATGGGCCTTTCTTGAAGTCACACCGACCAGCAGGAAGTCCCACTGGTCAGAACATCGGATTGCCGGAAAATGATCGTCACTTGATCGGGCCTCCGGCTCATCGGGCCTTCGACTCATCGACCCCTGCGACAATCCCGCAATCCCGTCGAAACACGTCGAAACACGTGGAAATCCGTCGAAACGCGGGGCAGCAACGGGCGCTCGGCGCCGAACCCGTCAGCGAATGACGCCGAACGTGGAATGCGGCGAGATCTTCACCGTCGGCGCCGGAGCCCCGCCCCAGTCCGCCTCCCGGATCGCCTTCATCGCCGCCTTCCGGGTCTCCCGGTCCAGCCGGTCGATGAAGATGATCCCGTCCAGGTGGTCGGTCTCGTGCTGGATGCACCGCGACAGCAGCTCGGTGCCCTCCACCGTCACCGGGTCCCCGTACATGTTGAAGCCCTTCGCCACCACGCCGAACGCCCGCTTGGTGTCGAACCGCAGCCCGGGCAGCGACAGGCAGCCCTCGGGGCCGTCCTGCTCCTCCTCGGTCAACGAAAGGTCGGGGTTGATCAGATGCCCCACCACACCGTCCACGTTGTACGTGAACACCCGCAACGAGACGCCCAGTTGCGGCGCCGCGAGGCCCGCGCCCGGCGCCTCCAGCATGGTGTCCGTGAGGTCCTTCACCAGCCTCCGCAGCTCCTTGTCGAAGGTGACCACCGGCTTCGCGGCGGACCGCAGCACGGGGTCACCGAAGATCCGGATCGGCTGAACTGCCAAGACTGCGACTCCCTCTGCACCCGGAACGGGATGTGAACAACGACCTACCGGGAAGTCTATGCAATCCCCGTCACCTGTTCGGAGCGGTCACCGACAAATCCCGACTCGCACTCCGGGCGTGACCCAACGACCCGACGTGCGTTGGTCAATGCGAATTGACCGGGACGCGCGAGCGCCCCGAGCACGCGACCCGACCGAGAGGTGGCAACCAGGCCATGGCCGAGCAGATCAACCACGACGCCCGGGCCAGGGCGTCCCTTCACCTTCTGGTGCGGGACATCGAACGGGTCCGTCGCCAGGTCGACGCCCTCCGCACGCTCACCGCCCAGCTGGGCAACGTCTACCGCCCGCGCCGCCCCAGCACCTCCGCCGGCTTCGTGGTCTACGGCCGGGCCCCCGCCCCCACCGTCCGGCTCGCCCAGGAACTGCGCGAAAGCGTCGAAACCCTGGTCGCCGCCGCCGTCGAGTTCGACCGCGCCCTCGGCTTCTCCTGGGACTCCGTCGGCTCCGCCCTCGGCGTCACCAAGCAGGCCGTCCACCGCCGCTACGGCGTCCGCCGCCCCACCAGCGAACTCCTCCCCGCCCCCCGCGAAACCGAGCCGGAGCCCCCGGCACCCCCCACCCCCCGCACCCCGATCCCCCAGGCCCGCCAGGCCAGCCCCTTGTTGCCCCAACGCACCCGGTAAGGAAGCAGCGGCGCGGGGAACTGCGCGAAGGGGAACGCACCCGCCGGCAAGATCGCGACGCACGACAATGACTTGCACGTGCTCGCGACCTCACGGACCGGCTTGCGCTTGTCGCCCAGCTCTCCCCGCGCCCAAAAATTTCGTACCCATTCCCCCCACCCCGGTGGTCCCCCTCCCCCTCCCGTCCAAGAATCGATCTCGCACGCCATCCTGCGCCGACGAGAGGGATCGATCCCATGGCCGTGGCCAATACCCCGATGAACCTGACCCGTGCCGCCCATGTCGGCATCTCCGTCTCCGACCTGGACACCTCGATCGAGTTCTACCGCGCCCTGACCGGCCGGGAGCCGGTCGTCGCCGACGAGACCATGCACAGCGTCGCGTTCGGCCACTCCCAGGGCCTGCCTTCGGCGAAGCTCCGCTACGCCACCATCAACCTGGACAACAGCCTCGGCATCGACCTGATCGAGTTCCAGCAGCCGATCGGCTACCGCACCAACGGCGCGGCCAACCGCCCGGGCTCGATGCACCTGTGCTTCCGGGTCGACGACTTCGACGCCGTCCTCGGCCGGATGAAGGAGGCGGGGTACGGCTTCCTCGGCGACGACTACACCTTCCTGGCCGGCGAGGTCACCCCGGAGTCGGCGCTGGGCACCAAGGTCGCGTACTTCAACGACCCGGACGGCACCAACCTGGAGATCATCCAGCCCAAGGGCGGCTTCGCGAGCTGACGTCGACACCCCGCGAGCCACGGACCCGACTCAACCGATGTCTGTCGGGTCCACCCGAATACGCACCGTCTCCGCCCCTCGCAGCGCCAGCCGGGCGATCTGCGCCGCCTTCAGTGCCGAAGCCAGCGCGGCGCCCTGCCCGGGCGCGACCCGCACCAGCGCCCGCTCGGCGGTCTCGCCCTTGGGCCCGCCGTACACCGGCACCGGCCCGAGCACGTCCGCGCCCTCGGGCAGCCGCACCAGCCCCAGCAGGTCCTCCACGGCCTGTGGGGGTCCCGTCACCGCGGCCATCCGGGACACCGGTGGGAACCGGAGTTCCTCCCGCTCGTCGAGTTCCATCCCGGCGTGCCCGGCGGGATCCCATCGCACCAGCGCCTGCACGGGCCTCGCGGCCGCCTCGGCGACCACCACCACCGTCCCGCCGTCCCCGGCCGGACGGACCAGCGAGGCGGCCGTCAGCCACCGCCGCACCGTCTCCTCGCCGGCCCGCAGGTCGGGCCGGTTCAGCAGCGCCCACCCGTCCAGCAGCAGCGCCGCCGCGTAACCGGGCCCCTCCGCCACCGGCTCCGCGCCCGGCGTCGAGATCACCAGCGCCGGGGACGAAGGGACGGAAGCAAGGATCGCGTCCCGCCCGGACGTCCGCACCGGCACCCGCGGGAACGCTTTCCCGAGCTCCTCCGCCGTCCGCCGCACGCCCACCACCTGCGCCCGCAGCCGGAACGACCCGCACTCCAGGCAGTGCCAGTCACTCTCCTCCGTCCCGCACCACGCGCACACCAGCGCCGCGTCCGCCGCCGGAGACTCCAGCGGCCCCCCGCACGCGCGACACCGCACCGGCTCGCGGCAGCGCCCGCACGCCAGCCGGGGCGCGTAACCCCGCCGCGGGACCTGAATCAGCACCGGGCCGCGCGAAAGCGCCTCGCGCGCCGTCTCCCACGCCACCGAGGGCAGCCGCGCGGCCTGCGCCGCCGCGTCCCGGCCCTGGTCGTGCTCGGTCACCGTCCGCACCCGCGGCGCGACCTGCCGGACGACCTCGCGCGGAGCGGCCAGCGGCCGCGCCCACCCACTGCGCAGCAGCTGCGCGGCCTCGACGGTCATCGAGACGCCGCCGAGCAGCATCGCGGCGCCCTCCTCGGCGGCCCGCAACAGCGCCACCTCCCGCACGTGCGGGTACGGCGCGTTGGGATCGCTGTGGCTGCTGTCGCCGTCCGACCACACCACCACCAGCCCCAGGTCACGGACCGGCGCGAACACCGCCGCGCGGGTCCCGATCGCGGCGTGTACCGAGCCCCGGCTGACGGCCAGCCACCGCCGGTACCGTTCCTGCGGGCCCGCCTCGGCGGCCAGCACCGCGTGCCGGCCCTCCCCGAGCACGCCCCGCAGCGCGGCGTCGACCCGGGCGACCGAGCGCCCGTCGGGCAGCACCACCAGCGCACCGCGCCCGGAGGCGAGCGTCGCCGCCACCGCCCGCGCGATCTCGAACGGCCACTCGGGGCCGGGCAGCGCCGTCCACACCGCACGCGGCGCGTGGCCACCCGCCAGCGAGGCCAGGAAGTCCGGCCCGTGCGCGTACCGCTCCCAACTGCCCACCGCCGGAGTGCCGGGCGGCGGCAGCGGCCGCGGCGAGTCCTCGCCCTCGGCCCCGGCGTGCCGCGGCGGGATCGCCAGCTGCAGCACATCGGCAAGGGTGCCCGCGTACCGGTCGGCGACGGCCCGGCACAGCCGCAGCAGCCCGGGCATCAGCACCACCTCGGGCGAGAGCACCCGGGCCAGCGGCGCCAGCGGGCCCGCGTAGTCGGAGTCGTCCCGCCGCTCGACGATGAACCCGTCGTGCAGCGCCCCGCCCTCGCGCCGCCCGTGCGCGCCGACCCGCCCCCCGAAGCGGACCCGGACCCGGACGCCGGGCCGGGCGTCCTCGGACATCGCTTCGGGCACCGCGTAGTCGAAGTACTGGTCGAGGCTCAGCACGCCCTTGTCGACCAGCACCCGGGCCACCGGCTTCCGCTCCGCCAGGACGACGCCGCGCGCGGCCCGAGGCTTCGCCCGGCGCACTGTCTCCCGGATGAACGCCAACTGCTCCCCGGCCCCGTCCGCGCTGCTCACGCCCCCAAACCTAGCGGACCGCACCGACATGACGACAAAGCCGCCCGCCGAGGAGAATCCCTCGACGGGCGGCAGCGTCAACAGCGAGCTCAGGCGGCGACAGCGGCCTTCAGCGCGTCCACGCGGTCGGTGCGCTCCCAGGTGAAGTCCGGCAGCTCACGGCCGAAGTGGCCGTACGCGGCGGTCTGGGCGTAGATCGGCCGCAGCAGGTCCAGGTCGCGGATGATCGCGGCCGGGCGGAGGTCGAAGACCTTGCTGACGGCTTCCTGGATCTTCTGCACCGGAACGGTCTCGGTGCCGAAGGTCTCCACGAACAGGCCGACCGGCTCGGCCTTGCCGATCGCGTACGCGACCTGCACCTCTGCGCGGCCGGCGAGGCCGGCGGCGACGATGTTCTTCGCCACCCAGCGCATCGCGTACGCGGCGGAGCGGTCGACCTTGGACGGGTCCTTGCCGGAGAACGCGCCGCCACCGTGGCGGGCCATGCCGCCGTAGGTGTCGATGATGATCTTGCGACCGGTGAGGCCGGCGTCGCCCATCGGGCCGCCGATCTCGAAGCGGCCGGTCGGGTTGACCAGCAGGCGGTAGCCCTCGGTGGTGAGCTTGATGCCCTCGTCGGCGAGCGCCTTGAGCTCCGGCTCGACCACGAACTCGCGGATGTCCGGGGTGAGCAGCGACTCCAGGTCGATGTCCGAGGCGTGCTGCGAGGAGACCACGACGGTGTCCAGGCGCACGGCGCGGTCGCCGTCGTACTCGATGGTGACCTGGGTCTTGCCGTCGGGGCGCAGGTACGGGATGGTCCCGTTCTTGCGGACCTCGGTCAGGCGGCGGGAGAGCCGGTGCGCCAGGGTGATCGGCAGCGGCATCAGCTCGGGGGTGTCGTCGCAGGCGTAGCCGAACATCAGGCCCTGGTCGCCGGCGCCCTGCCGGTCCAGCTCGTCCTCGACATCGCCCTCGACCCGGTGCTCGTGGGCGGTGTCGACGCCCTGCGCGATGTCCGGGGACTGCGAGCCGATGGACACCGACACGCCGCAGGAGGCGCCGTCGAAGCCCTTCTTCGACGAGTCGTAGCCGATCTCCAGGATCTTCTCGCGGACGAGCTGGGCGATCGGCGCGTACGCCTTGGTGGTGACCTCACCGGCGATGTGCACCAGGCCGGTGGTGATCAGGGTCTCCACGGCGACGCGGGAGGTCGGGTCGTCCTTGAGGAGGGCGTCCAGAATCGTGTCGCTGATCTGGTCAGCGATCTTGTCGGGGTGGCCCTCGGTGACGGACTCCGAGGTGAACAGGCGGCGAGACACAGCGCTCCCTGGGGTTGCAGCGGCTGCTGACTGAATGCGCTCGGAAGTCCCGAGGCATCCGGAAAGACTTGATTCCTGCTGTGGAGTGTAACGGTCGGCTACCGATCACGGACACTCTCTGTGCGCCCCGAACATGCCCGCGACGTGAATCACATTCCGGTGAAACCGGCGGAAACACTCCCGGAACACCCCGGGCCGATCCCCAACTGCCCGGGCCGCTCGGGGTTTTGCGGAAGTCAGTCGGCGAGCCGGACGGCGACCTGGTCCCAGATCGCGTCGGCCAGCATCTCCTTCGGACCATCCGCGATGTGGACCTCCGAACCGTCCGCGCCGAGCAGCACCGCGCTGTTGGTGTCCTGGCCGAACGCCTTGCCGTCGCCGACCTCGTTGACCACCAGCAGATCGCAGCCCTTGCGGGCGAGCTTGGCGCGGCCGTTGGCGAGCACGTCGTCGGTCTCGGCGGCGAAGCCGACCACCAGCTGTCCGGGGCGGGCCCGGTCGGCGGAGATCTCGGCCAGGATGTCGGGGTTGCGGACCAGCACGATCGGCGCGGGCTCGACCCCGTCCACCTTCTTGATCTTGCCGGTGACGTACTCGGCGGGCCGGAAGTCCGCGACCGCGGCGGCCATCACCACGGCGTCGGCCCCGGCGGCGGCCTTCAGCACGGCGTCGCGCAGCTGCAGCGCGGTGCCGGCCCGGACCACGTCCACCCCCGCCGGGTCGGGCAGCGCGGTGTTCGCGGCGATCAGGGTGACCCGGGCGCCGCGGGCGGCGGCGGTGGCGGCCAGCGCGTAACCCTGTTTGCCGGACGAGCGGTTGCCGAGGAAGCGCACCGGGTCCAGCGGCTCCCGGGTGCCGCCGGCGGAGACCACCACGTGCCGGCCGGCCAGGTCCTGCTCCAGCGAACCGCGGGCCAGCACCCGCCGGCAGGCGGCGAAGATCTCGCCCGGGTCGGGCAGCCGGCCCTTGCCGGTGTCCACGCCGGTCAGCCGGCCCACGGCGGGCTCGATGACGATCGCGCCGCGGCGGCGCAGCGTGGCCACGTTCTCCTGGGTGGCCGGGTGCTCCCACATCTCGGTGTGCATGGCGGGCGCGAACACCACCGGGCAGCGGGCGGTCAGCAGGGTGTTGGTGAGCAGGTCGTCGGCGAGGCCGTGGGCGGCCTTGGCGAGCAGGTCGGCGGTGGCCGGGGCGACCACCACCAGGTCGGCCTGCTGCCCGATCCGTACGTGCGGGACCTCGTGCACCCGCTCCCAGGTCTCGGTGGCGGCGGGCCGCCCGGACAGCGCCGCCCAGGTCGCCTCGCCGACGAAGTGCAGCGCGGCGGCGGTCGGCACCACCTGCACCTGGTGCCCGGACTCGGTGAACCGGCGCAGCAGTTCGCAGGCCTTGTACGCGGCGATCCCGCCGCTGACACCGAGGACGACACGGGGCGCGGTCATGGCGGTCGATTCTCCTAACGACGGGTCAACCAGCCCACCTTACGACCCGCCGCCGGACCGCTGCGACGTGTCTCCGCGCACACCACCGGCCCACCCGCGCACACCCCGGGGGAGGTGGCGGATGTTCGCAAGTGATCGCACCCGGTCATAAGTGATCACGCGGCGGAGATTATCTATGCGGAGATTATCTGCGCATAGACCAACTCCGCCCCGGCCACCCAGACACCACCGGCCCGCCCGCGCACATGCCGAGGGCCCGCCCGACGCACATGGCGTCGGACGGGCCCTCGAAGGAAATGCTGGGGGCTCAGGCGCCCTCGATCGCCTCGGCGGTGAGCAGGCCGGCGTTGATCTCGCGGAGCGCGATCGACAGCGGCTTCTCGTGCACGTGGGTGTCGACCAGGGGGCCGACGTACTCCAGCAGGCCCTCGCCGAGCTGGGAGTAGTACGCGTTGATCTGGCGGGCACGCTTGGCCGCGTAGATCACCAGGCTGTACTTGGAGTCGGTGGCCTCGAGCAGCTCGTCGATCGGCGGGTTGATGATGCCCTCGGGCGCGGTCATCGAAGAGGACACGCTGAACCTTCCGAAGTGGTTTTCATGGATTGGCTGGATGCAGCCGATCCGGTCAGGCTACACCGAGCAAGGCTAGCAGTTCGGCCGCTACCTGCTCGACGGAGGTATTGACAAGCGTCGTGTCGAACTCCGCCTCGGCGGCGAGCTCGATCCGGGCCGCTGCCAGCCGCTCGTCGATGACGGCCTGCGACTCGGTGCCGCGGCCGGTGAGCCGGCGCACCAGCTCGTCCCAGCTCGGCGGGGCCAGGAAGACCAACTGGGCCTCGGGCATCGACTCCTTGACCTGCCGGGCGCCCTGGAGGTCGATCTCCAGCAGCACCGGCTCGCCCTTGTCGAGCTTGTCGGTGACGGCCTGCCGGGGGGTCCCGTACCGGTTGCCGGCGAACACTGCCCACTCCAGCAGTTCGCCGTTGGCGACCAGCTTGTCGAACTGCTCGTTGTCGACGAAGTGGTACTGCACTCCGTCGCGCTCACCCGGGCGCGGGTGGCGGGTCGTCGCCGACACCGACAGCCAGACCTCGGGGAACTGCTTCCTCATATGAGCGACGACCGTGCTCTTGCCGACCCCGGAGGGGCCGGAGAGCACGGTCAGCCGCGGACGCTCACTCATGTACCGATTATCCCGGATCGCGGAGGTTCCGCCGACACCGGCCTCCGTTCAGGAGGCGGCCCCGCCGAACTCCCGCTCCAGGGACGCGATCTGGTTCGTACCGAGGCCCCGCACACGACGGCTCTCGGAGATGCCGAGGCGCTCCATGATCTGCTTGGCGCGGACCTTGCCGACACCCGGCAGGGACTCCAGCAGAGCGGAGACCTTCATCTTGCCGATGACCTCGTCGTCGGACTTGCCGGCCTTGATGACGTCGTGCAGCGAGGCGCCCGAGTGCTTCAGCCGGTTCTTGACGTCGGCACGCTTCCGGCGAGCCTCGGCGGCCTTGGCGAGCGCGGCGGTGCGCTGTTCGGGAGTAAGGGGCGGAAGAGCCACGCCGTTCACCTCAGGTGTGGATGGAAGGGATGTTCCATGACTGGGTTGTGCCCGGACGCCACAGGCTCTGACCTGCGACGGTGGCCGGAACCACCGCCAACTGGCGTCCTACCGCCGGACACTACCCAACTTGGGCCGCCACGTCAGGAAAAGAACACGAAAAGTCCAGGTCAGCAGGGGCCGACCCGGGACTTTTCCGGGCAAATCAGCCGAGTTGGCCACCTCCGGGTCACGCGTTTGTGACGGCCCTCACATCATCGACGAACACCTGCGCGGCCTGTCGCAGTGCGGCGACCGACGGTCCGTGCTTCAGCACATCGCGGCTCACACTGGGCACCACGTTGCGCACCTGGTCGCCGAACACCCGCGGCAGGTCCTGCGCGGTGGCGCCCTGCGCACCCACGCCGGGGGCCAGCAGCGGGCCGTTGATCGCCAGGTCCACGCCCGCGTCGGCGAGCGTCGCGCCGACCACCGCACCGAACGAACCCAGCGGCGCCGCACCGGAGTTCTCCGCCGCGAGCCGCCGCAGCACGGCCTGCGCGACGCTCTCGCCGTCCGCACCGATCGCCCGCTGCACCTCGTGGCCCTCGGGGTTGGAGGTCAGCGCCAGCGCGAACAGACCGCAGCCGTTGGCGTGCGCCAGGTCGACGGCCGGCTGCAGCGAACCGAAGCCCAGGTACGGGCTGACGGTGAGCGCGTCGGAGAACAGCGGGCTGTCCGGCGACAGGAAGGTCTCCGCGTAGGCGGCCATGGTGGAGCCGATGTCGCCGCGCTTGGCGTCCATCAGCACCAGCGCGCCCGCCTCCCGGGCCTCGGTGACGGTGCGCTCCAGCACCGCGATGCCGCGGCTGCCGAAGCGCTCGAAGAACGCCGACTGCGGCTTCAGCACGGCGACCCGGTCGGCCAGCGCCTCCACCACGGTGCGCGAGAAGCTCTCCAGGCCCGCGAGGTCGTCGTTCAGGCCCCAGGCGGTGAGCAGCGAGCCGTGCGGGTCGATGCCGACGCAGAGCTGGCCGCGGGTGTCCAGGGCGGTCCGCAGGCGGGTGCCGAACGGCGTGATGTCAGTCATCGGTGTCTTTCCTCAGTCTCAAGAATGTGGTCGGCTGCCCGTTTCGAGGAACGGGGCTCAGCGGATGCCCTTGCCGACCGCCTCGCCGATGGACGCGTAGCCGGCGGCGCGCAGGCGCGCGGACAGGCCCTTGTGGACCTTGCGCATCCAGAACGGGCCTTCGTAGATGAACGCGGAGTAGCCCTGGACCAGGTCGGCGCCGGCCAGGATGCGCTGCCAGGCGTCCTCGGCGGTCTCGATGCCGCCGACCGAGATGATCGCGAGCCGGCCCTCGGTGCGCTTGCGCAGCCGCTCCAGCACCTCCAGCGAGCGGGCCTTCAGCGGGGCGCCGGACAGGCCGCCCATGCCGATCTCCTCGATCCGCGCGGCGGGGGTCTTCAGGCCTTCGCGGCCGATGGTGGTGTTGGTGGCGATGATGCCGTCCAGGCCGAGGTGCAGCGCCATGTCGGCGATCTCGTCGATGTCCTCGTCGGCGAGGTCGGGGGCGATCTTCACCAGCAGCGGCACGTGGTGGGTGGTGACCTCGTCGGCGGCCTTGCGGACGTCCCACAGCAGCGGGCCGAGGATCTGCACGGCCTGCAGGTTGCGCAGCCCGGGGGTGTTCGGCGAGGAGACGTTGACGACCAGGTAGTCGGCGTAGGGCGCCAGGGCCTTGGCGCTCTTCAGGTAGTCGGGCGTCGCCTGGTCCTCGGGGACGACCTTGGTCTTGCCGATGTTGATGCCGACCACGGGGGTGCTGCTGGTGCGCGCGCGGCCGGCCAGGCGGGCGGCGACCCGGGCGGAGCCCTGGTTGTTGAAGCCCATCCGGTTGATCAGCGCGCGGTCCTCGATCAGGCGGAACAGGCGCGGCGCGGGGTTGCCGGGCTGGGGCTCGCCGGTGATGGTGCCGATCTCGACGTAGTCGAAGCCGAGCATCGACAGGCCGTCGATGCCGATGCCGTTCTTGTCGAAGCCGGCGCCGAGGCCGAACGGGCCGGGCAGGTCCAGGCCGAGGGCGGTGGTGCGCAGCTTGGGGTCGCGCGGGGCGAGCACGGCCCGCACCAGCGAGCGCAGGCCGGGCACCGAGCTGGCCAGCCGGATCCAGAAGAACGCCAGGTGGTGGGCCTTCTCCGGGTCCATCTTCTTGAACAGCAGGTTGAACAGCAGCTTGTACACGTGGGCCTCCGACGGCTGGCTGGGCTCGGGCATGGACGTGGGGGGCACCCGGCGTGCGGTGTGCCCCCCACGGTTGTCGACCTACTGGCGGCCGGAGTTGATCAGCGCCGCGTGTTCCTGCAGCGACATCACGCCGACCTCGCCGCGGTGCAGCGCGTCGATGCCCTGCACGGCCGCGCCCATCGCCTGCACGGTGGTCAGGCAGGGGACGGCGCGGGAGACCGCGGCGGTGCGGATCTCGTAGCCGTCCATCCGGCCGCCGGTGCCGTACGGGGTGTTGATGATGAGGTCGATGCCGCCCTCGTGGATCAGCTGGACGATGGTCTTCTCGCCGTTCGGGCCCTCGCCCTCGGAGTGCTTGCGCACCACGGTGGCGGGGATGCCGGCCCGCTGCAGGACCTCGGCGGTGCCGGTGGTGGCGAGCAGTTCGAAGCCGAGCTCGACCAGCGCGCGGGCCGGGAAGACCAGGTTGCGCTTGTCGCGGTTGGCGACCGAGACGAACACCTTGCCGCTGGTGGGCAGGGCGCCGTACGCGCCGGTCTGGGACTTCGCGTAGGCGGTGCCGAAGACCCGGTCGATGCCCATGACCTCGCCGGTGGAGCGCATCTCCGGGCCGAGCACGGTGTCCACGCCGCGGCCGTGCACGTCGCGGAAGCGCGACCACGGCATCACGGCCTCCTTGACGGAGATCGGCGCGTCGGCGGGCAGCGTGCCGCCGTCGCCCTCGCGCGGCAGCAGGCCCTCGGCGCGCAGTTCGGCGATGGTGGCGCCGAGCGAGATCCGGGCGGCGGCCTTGGCCAGCGGCACGGCGGTCGCCTTGGAGGTGAACGGCACGGTGCGGGAGGCGCGCGGGTTGGCCTCCAGCACGTACAGGATGTCGCCGGACAGCGCGAACTGGATGTTGATCAGTCCGCGGACGCCAACTCCCTTGGCGATGCCCTCGGTTGCGGAGCGCAGCCGCTTGATGTCGTACCCGCCGAGGGTGATCGGCGGCAGCGCGCACGCCGAGTCACCGGAGTGGATGCCGGCCTCCTCGATGTGCTCCATGACGCCGCCGAGGTACAGCTCCTCGCCGTCGTACAGGGCGTCCACGTCGATCTCGACGGCGTCGTCGAGGAAGCGGTCGATCAGCACGGGGTGCTCGGAGATCAGGCCGGCGTGCCGCTCCAGGTAGGAGGCGAGCGAGGCCTCGTCGTAGACGATCTCCATGCCGCGGCCGCCGAGCACGTAGGACGGGCGGGCGAGGACGGGGTAGCCGATCTCGTCGGCGATGGCCTTGGCCTCGTCGAAGGAGAAGGCGGTGCCGTGCTTGGGGGCGGGCAGGCCCGCGTCCTTCAGCACCCGGCCGAACGCGCCGCGCTCCTCGGCGAGGTGGATCGCCTCGGGCGAGGTGCCGACGACCGGCACGCCGTTGTCCTTGAGCGCCTGCGCCAGGCCCAGCGGGGTCTGGCCGCCGAGCTGCACGATGACGCCGGCCAGCGGGCCGGCCTGCTGCTCGGCGTGGACGATCTCGAGCACGTCCTCCAGGGTGAGCGGCTCGAAGTACAGCCGGTCGGAGGTGTCGTAGTCGGTGGAGACGGTCTCCGGGTTGCAGTTGACCATCACGGTCTCGTACCCGGCGTCGGCGAGCGCGAAGGACGCGTGCACGCAGGAGTAGTCGAACTCGATGCCCTGACCGATCCGGTTCGGGCCGGAGCCCAGGATGATCACGCCGGGCTTGGTGCGCGGCGCGACCTCGTTCTCCTCGTCGTAGGACGAGTAGAAGTACGGGGTCTTGGCCGCGAACTCGGCGGCGCAGGTGTCGACGGTCTTGAACACCGGGCGGATGCCGAGCGCGTGCCGCACCTCGCGGACCACGTCGGTCTTCAGGCCGCGGATCTCGCCGATCTGCTGGTCGGAGAAGCCGTGCTGCTTGGCGTGGCGCAGCAGCTCCGGGTCGAGCTTGTCGCCCTCGGCGAGCTCGACGGCGATCTCGTGGATCAGGAAGAGCTGGTCGACGAACCACGGGTCGATCTTGGTGGCCTCGAACACCTCCTCGGGGGTGGCGCCGGCCCGGATCGCCTCCATGACAGTGTTGATCCGGCCGTCGGTGGGGATCCGAGCCTTCTCCAGCAGCTCGTCCTTCTCCCCCAGCTCGCCGACGAAGCTGAACTGCGAGCCCTTCTTCTCCAGCGAGCGCAGCGCCTTGTTCAGCGCCTCGGGGAAGTTGCGGCCCATCGCCATGGCCTCGCCGACCGACTTCATGGTGGTGGTCAGCGTGGCGTCGGCGGACGGGAACTTCTCGAACGCGAACCGCGGCACCTTGACGACCACGTAGTCCAGGGTCGGCTCGAAGGAGGCCGGGGTCTGCTCGGTGATGTCGTTGGGGATCTCGTCCAGCGTGTAGCCGACGGCCAGCTTGGCGGCGATCTTGGCGATCGGGAAGCCGGTGGCCTTCGACGCCAGCGCCGACGACCTCGACACACGCGGGTTCATCTCGATGACGATGACCCGGCCGTCGACGGGGTTGACGGCGAACTGGATGTTGCAGCCGCCGGTGTCGACGCCGACCTCGCGGATCACGGCGATGCCGATGTCGCGCAGGATCTGGTACTCGCGGTCGGTGAGGGTCATCGCCGGGGCGACGGTGATCGAGTCACCGGTGTGCACGCCCATCGGGTCGAAGTTCTCGATCGAGCAGACGACCACGACGTTGTCGTTCTTGTCGCGCATCAGCTCGAGCTCGTACTCCTTCCAGCCGAGGATGGACTCCTCCAGGAGCACCTCGGTGGTCGGCGAGAGGGTCAGGCCCTGGCCGGCGATGCGGCGCAGGTCCTCCTCGTCGTGCGCGAAGCCGGAGCCGGCGCCGCCCATGGTGAAGGACGGACGGACCACGACCGGGTAGCCGCCGAGGGTGTCGACGCCGGCGAGCACGTCCTCCATGGAGTGGCAGATCACCGAGCGGGCGGACTCGCCGTGGCCGATCTTGGCGTTGACGGCCTCGACCACGCCCTTGAACAGCTCGCGGTCCTCGCCCTTGTTGATCGCCTCGACGTCGGCGCCGATCAGCTCGACGTCGTACTTGTCGAGGGTGCCGGCGCTGTGCAGGGAGATCGCGGTGTTCAGCGCGGTCTGTCCGCCGAGGGTCGGCAGCAGCGCGTCGGGGCGCTCCTTGGCGATGATCTTCTCGACGAACTCCGGGGTGATCGGCTCGACGTAGGTGGCGTCGGCGATCTCCGGGTCGGTCATGATGGTCGCCGGGTTGGAGTTGACCAGGATGACCCGCAGGCCCTCGGCCTTGAGCACCCGGCAGGCCTGCGTACCCGAGTAGTCGAACTCCGCCGCCTGGCCGATGACGATGGGGCCGGAGCCGATCACCAGGACGGACTTGATGTCGGTGCGCTTAGGCACGCTGGGCCTCCATGAGCTGAACGAAGCGGTCGAAGAGGTAGGCGGCGTCGTGCGGGCCGGCTGCCGCTTCGGGGTGGTACTGCACGCTGAAGGCGGGGATGTCGAGTGCCTGCAGGCCCTCGACCACGTCGTCGTTGAGGCAGACGTGGGAGACCTCGACCCGCCCGAAGGGGGTGTCGCTCACCTTGTCCAGCGGCGCGTTCACGGCGAAGCCGTGGTTGTGGGCGGTCACCTCGACCTTGCCGGTGGTGCGGTCCTGCACCGGCTGGTTGATGCCGCGGTGGCCGTACTTGAGCTTGTAGGTGCCGAACCCGAGGGCCCGGCCGAGGATCTGGTTGCCGAAGCAGATGCCGAAGAACGGGGTCTTCTTGGCCAGCACCTCGCGCAGCACCTCGACCTGCCGGTCGGCGGTGGCCGGGTCGCCCGGGCCGTTGGAGAAGAACACGCCGTCGGGCTGCACCGCGTAGATGTCCTCGGCGGTGGAGTTGGCCGGCAGCACGTGCACCTCGATGCCGCGCTCGGCCATCCGCTGCGGGGTCATGCCCTTGATGCCGAGGTCGAGGGCGGCGACGGTGAACTTCTTCTCACCGATCGCGGGGACGACGTAGGTCTCCTTGGTGGCGACCTCGGCGCACAGGTCGGCGCCCTTCATCTCCGGGGCCTGCTGCACCTTGGCGAGCAGCGCCGCCTGGTCCTCGACGGCCGGGCCGGAGAAGATGCCGACCCGCATCGCGCCGCGCTCGCGCAGGTGGCGGGTGAGCGCGCGGGTGTCGATGCCGCTGATGCCGACGACGCCCTGGCGCTCCAGCTCCTCGTCCAGCGAGCGCTTGGCGCGCCAGTTGGAGGCGACCCGGGAGGGGTCGCGGACCACGTAGCCGGCCACCCAGATCTGCTGCGACTCGTCGTCCTCGTCGTTCCAGCCGGTGTTGCCGATCTGCGGGGCCGTCATGACGACCACCTGGCGGTGGTACGACGGGTCGGTCAGGGTCTCCTGGTAGCCGGACATGCCGGTGTTGAAGACCGCCTCGCCGAAGGTCTCGCCGACCGCGCCGTAGGCCTGGCCGCGGAACGTCCGGCCGTCCTCCAGGACGAGCACGGCAGGCACTCGCTCCCGCCTGGTGCGCGTGGTGGTGGGGGCAGGTGCGGTCATGTCGCGGCCTCTTCCGTCTTCTTCGTGCTCGTACGTGTTACCAGTGCCTCGACGGCCTCGACCCAGGCGTCGTGCTCGGCGGCGGCGTCCAGCCGGAAGCCGCTTTCCAACTCCCGCTCCCCGATCGTCCAGCCGACCACCAGCAGGCCCGAGGGGACCACCTTGCCGGCGATGCCGGAGTCGGTGCGGGCGCCGGTGAGGGCTTCGGCGGGGATCCACAGGTCGTCCGCGCCGGGGCGGCGGGCCAGCAGGCCGTGCTCGGTGAGGGTGAGCTCGGCCAGGCTGCGGGTGCCCAGGCCGTGCGCGACGACCCGGTCCAGCCAGTTCCCGGCGGTGGTGGAGCCGTGGTACCGGCCGGGGGCGGCCAGCAGGGTCTCACCCGGCTGCGCGGGCACCGCGGGCAGTTCCGGCAGGTCGGACTGCAGGGTCCGGCGCCAGTTCCAGCCCTGGCGCATCAGCCAGTAGACCAGCGCGACCAGGATCAGCAGGCCGACCGTCGCACCGATGTACCCGGGCCAGTTGGTCACATGGCCCTTCTCGGTGGCGAGCAACATCAGCGCTCGACCAGTTCGCCCGCGAGGACGGTGGCCTCGCCGCGCAGGAAGGTGGCGTGCACCCGTCCGGGCAGGTCCATGCCCTTGAAGGGGCTGTTGCGGGAACGGGTGGCGAAGGTGTCGGGGTTCACGACACCACGGTACGCGGGATCGAAGAGCACCAGGTTCGCGGGCTCACCCACCGAGACCGGACGTCCGTGGCCGGTCAGCCGCCCGATCCGGGCCGGGCGGTGCGACATCCGGTCCGCGACGCCCTCCCAGTTCAGCAGGCCGGTCTCGACCATGGTCTGCTGCACGACCGACAGCGCGGTCTCCAGGCCGACCATGCCCATCGCGGCGACCGCCCACTCGCAGTCCTTGTCCTCCGCCGGGTGCGGGGCGTGGTCGGTGGCGACGGCGTCGATGGTGCCGTCGGCCAGCGCGCCGCGCAGCGCCTCGACGTCCGCGGCGGTGCGCAGCGGCGGGTTGACCTTGTACACCGGGTCGTAGCTGCGGACGAGTTCGTCGGTGAGCAGCAGGTGGTGCGGGGTGACCTCGGCGGTGACGTTCCAGCCCTTGCCCTTGGCCCAGCGGACGATCTCCACCGAGCCGGCCGTGGACAGGTGGCAGATGTGCACCCGGGAGCCGACGTGCGCGGCCAGCAGCACGTCCCGGGCGATGATCGACTCCTCGGCGACGGCGGGCCAGCCGCCGAGGCCGAGCTCGCCGGAGACCAGGCCCTCGTTCATCTGGGCGCCGGCGGTCAGCCGCGGCTCCTGGGCGTGCTGGGCGACGACGCCGTCGAAGGCCTTCACGTACTCCAGCGCGCGGCGCATGATGACCGCGTCGTCCACGCACTTGCCGTCGTCGGAGAACACCCGCACCCCGGCGGCGGAGTCGTGCATCGCGCCGAGCTCGGCGAGCTGCTTGCCCTCCAGGCCGACGGTGACGGCGCCGACCGGCTGCACGTCGCAGTAGCCGTACTCCTGGCCGAGCCGCCAGACCTGCTCGACGACGCCGGCGGTGTCGGCGACCGGGAAGGTGTTGGCCATCGCGTGCACCGCGGTGTAGCCACCCATGGCGGCGGACTGGGTGCCGGTCAGCACGGTCTCGGCGTCCTCGCGGCCGGGCTCGCGCAGGTGGGTGTGCAGGTCGACCAGGCCGGGCAGGGCGATCAGGCCGGTGGCGTCGATCTCGATGTCTGCCTGCACGTCGAGGTGCTCGCCGATGGCGGCGAAGACGCCGTCCACGAGGTGGATGTCCTGGGGGGCGCCGCCGAGGATCTGGGCGTTGCGGATCAGGTAGGTGGTCACTGGGCGGCCTCCGGGGTTTCGGTGGTGCGGGCTGCGTCGGCTGGGCCATCGGCGAAAACGGCGCCGCCGAGCAGCAGGTAAAGGACGGCCATCCGGACCGAGACGCCGTTGGCGACCTGCTCGACCACGGTGCAGCGCGGCGAGTCGGCGACGTCGGCGGTGATCTCCATGCCGCGGACCATCGGGCCGGGGTGCATCACGATGGCGTGCTCCGGCATGGTGGCGAGGCGCAGCCCGTCCAGGCCGTAGCGGCGCGAGTACTCGCGCTCGGTGGGGAAGAACGCGGCGTTCATCCGCTCGCGCTGCACCCGCAGCATCATCACGGCGTCGACCTTCGGCAGCACGGCGTCCAGGTCGTAGGAGACCTGGCAGGGCCAGGTCTCGATGCCGATCGGCAGCAGCGTCGGCGGGGCGACGAAGGTGACCTCGGCGCCGAGCGTGGTCAGCAGGTGCACGTTGGAGCGGGCGACCCGGCTGTGCAGGATGTCGCCGACGATGGCGATCTTCCGGCCGGCCAGGTCGCGGCCGGGGCCGGGGTTGAGGTGGCGGCGCATGGTGAACGCGTCGAGCAGCGCCTGGGTGGGGTGCTCGTGGGTGCCGTCACCGGCGTTGATGACGCTGCCGTGCAGCCAGTCGGAGCCGGCCAGCCGGGCGGCGGCGCCGGAGGCGTGGTGGCGGATCACCACGGCGTCGGCGCCCATCGCCTGCAGGGTCAGCGCGGTGTCCTTGAGGCTCTCGCCCTTGGAGACCGAGGAGCCCTTGGCGGAGAAGTTGATGACGTCGGCGGACAGCCGCTTCTCGGCGACCTCGAAGGAGGTCTTGGTGCGGGTGGAGTCCTCGAAGAACAGGTTGACGACGGTGCGGCCGCGCAGCGTGGGGAGCTTCTTGACGGCCCGTCCGGAGAGCTGGGCGAGCTCCTCGGCGGTGTCCAGGATCAGCAGCGCGTCGTCGCGGCTGAGGTCGGCGGCGGAGACGAGGTGGCGCTTCACGCGGTTTTACTCCGGGAGCTGGGGATCGGCGGCAAGAGCCTGGGAACTGCGGGCGGCGTAGTCGCGGTCGCCGAGCAGGACGGCGTCGCGGCCGTCGGTCTCGGAGAGCTGGACCTGCACGGCCTCGCGCAGCGAGGTGGGCAGGTTCTTGCCCACGTAGTCGGCGCGGATCGGGAGTTCGCGGTGTCCGCGGTCGACCATGACGGCCAGCTGCACGGCGCGCGGGCGGCCGATGTCGCCGAGCGCGTCGAGGGCGGCCCGGATGGTGCGGCCGGAGAACAGCACGTCGTCGACCAGGATCACCAGCTTGCCGTCGATGCCGTCGGCGGGGATCTCGGTGTGTTCCAGGGCCCGGGCGGGCTTCAGCCGCAGGTCGTCCCGGTACATGGTGATGTCCAGCGTGCCGAACGGGATCTCCCGGCCGGTGATCTGGGTGAGCTTGGCGCGCAGCCGGCGGGCCAGGTGGACGCCGCGGGTGTGGATGCCGAGGAGTACGACGTCCTCGGCGCCCTTGGCGCGTTCCACGATCTCGTGGGCGATCCGGGTGACGACCCGGGCGACGTCGGTGGCGTCCAGCACCTGGTGCGGGGCGCGGGGAGCAGAACTGGGTGTGGTCATGCCGAAGCGGACCTCCTTCCCCGCCTCACTGGACGGGTCTTAAAGGATGTCGGGAAGGGTTTCCGGCCGCAGCCAGAACCTTGCTCATCGTAGCAGTGCGCTGATCTCGGCCCGTTCGGCACGCGTTCGCACGAGTGCCCCATTCGGCTTGACGCGCCACCCTCACTCTACGTAACCTCACAGTGAGTTACGAACGTGCTCCACTGCGGGCCTCGTGGCTCCCATTCAGCGTCCCATTCAGCGCACGCGAAGCAATCTCGTCCGGGGAGATCCATGTCCAGCGACTATGCAAAGCAGCTCGGGGCCAAGCTCCGGGCGATCCGCACTCAGCAGAATCTCTCCCTGCACGGTGTGGAGGAGAAGTCCACGGGCCGCTGGAAGGCCGTCGTGGTCGGCTCCTACGAGCGCGGCGACCGCGCCGTGACGGTGCAGCGCCTCGCCGAGCTGGCCGATTTCTACGGCGTCCCGGTGCAGGAGCTGCTGCCCGGCGGCACCCCGGGCGGCGCGGCCGAGCCGCCGCCGCGTCTGGTGCTCGACCTCGAGCGGCTGACTCAGGTCCCGTCCGAGAAGGCCGGCCCGCTGCAGCGCTACGCCGCGACCATCCAGTCGCAGCGCGGCGACTACAACGGCAAGATCCTCTCGATCCGCCAGGACGACCTGCGCACCCTCGCGGTCATCTACGACCAGTCCCCCTCGATCCTCACCGAGCAGCTGATCAGCTGGGGCGTGCTGAACCCGGACGCGCGGCGCGCCGTCCGCGAGGACGACGCGAGCTGATCTCCGCTCCCTGAGCGTTCGCACTGAAGAAACGTCACAGCGGGGCGGGTGGCCGGTTCTCCGGCCGCCCGCCCCGCTGTCGCACGCTCAGACCACGGTGCCCAGGCTGAAGCCCGGACCGGCCGGGACACCGTGCATCGCCACCTCCGCCGGCGTCCAGTCGAAGCCGGTGCTGCGCCAGGCCCAGGCGACCTGCCGGTACTCGCCGCACAGCGAGCCGGAGCCCTGCGTCCCGTGCAGCACCGCGACGCCGGGCAGTTCGCCGTACAGGCCCGCGCAGAGCACCGCCGTGATCAGGTCGAGGTCCTCGTCGTTGATCCGGACGGCGCCGTCCTCCCAGTGCAGCACCCGGGCGTGCGCCTCCAGCGCCCCGCCGGGGGCGTCCACCGCGACCCGGAACTCGTACGCCCCGCAGCCGGCGCCGACCATCACCCGGCGGAACACCTCGGACGCCTGCTGATACGTCCAGCGCACCCGCGGATCGGCGGCCGCCTTCCCCCAGCCCAGGGGGCTGGGAGGCACCCCAACGGCGGCGCACAGCGCGCCGTCCATCACCAGGTCCGCGTGCCGCAGCGTCAGCCCGCCCTCGCGGGCCCGGACCAGCCGGGGCACGAAG
Source organism: Kitasatospora sp. NPDC051984 (assembly GCF_044593455.1). Lineage (NCBI taxonomy): Bacteria > Bacillati > Actinomycetota > Actinomycetes > Kitasatosporales > Streptomycetaceae > Kitasatospora > Kitasatospora sp. NPDC051984. The sequence goes on along the minus strand of NZ_JBIUCB010000008.1, from coordinate 162,686 downwards.
TCGGCGAGCTCCTCGCCGCGGTAGGTGACCAGCTGGGTCTGCAGCGGCGGGTTGACCAGGTAACCGTCCCGGGCGGCCTGCTCGCCCGGGTCGACGCCGTGCAGCAGGCAGTAGTCCGCGAAGTCCGCGGGGTGGAACATCCGGGCCCGGACCGTCCCGTAGCACTCCACGGCCTCGGCCAGCAGGTCGGCGGTCTCGCGCAGGTAGGTCTCGTAGTCCGGCGCGTCGGTGAGCTGCCACTCCCGCGCCCGGGCGAAGTCGGCCTCGTCGGTCAGGATCCCGGTGACGAACGCCTCGTCGCTGCGGCGCGAGGACTCGGCACCGCAACGGCGCGGCCGACGGCTGTTCCTGGACATCGGTGGCTCCCGGGGATCTCGGTCGAGCAACTGCTGACCGACTTCTCCCCTCCCACACTCGTCCCACACACACGGGCTGTCACAACTCTGCAACTGACCGTCAAGTCCGGCGCGCGCCCCGCCGAGATGGGACCGGCGGGCGCGGGGCGGCCCGGGAGGCCGATCCGGGCCCGATGGCGCAAGGTTTTGACTATTGACCGCATGGGGCCGCGCTGCGGGCGGGCCCCGGCTCACGGCCAGACGCGAGACCGCGGCAGTGAGCCGAAACCAGCCGAAGGAGCGGTTTCAAGTGAAGGCTGCACGCTACTACGACCGCGGCGACATCCGGATCGAGGACATCGCGGAGCCCGCCGTCCGGCCGGGCACGGTGGGCATCGACGTCGCCTACTGCGGGATCTGCGGCACCGACCTGCACGAATACCTCGACGGACCGATCTTCGTCCCGCCCGCCGGCCACCCGCACCCGATCTCGGGCGAGAGCGCCCCCGTGACGCTCGGCCATGAGATGTCCGGCGTCGTGTACGCGGTGGGCGAGGGCGTCGACGACCTGAAACCGGGCGACCGCGTGGTCGTCGAGCCCTACATCCTGCGCCCCGAGGTCGACACCGGCGAGAACAACCCGGTCTACCACCTGTCGCCCGACATGAACTTCATCGGCCTCGCGGGGCGCGGTGGCGGACTCGCCGAGAAGATCGTCGTCGAACGCCGGTGGGTGCACCCCGTCGGCGACCTCCCGCTCGACCAAGCGGCCCTGATCGAGCCGCTGTCGGTCGGGTACCACGCGTTCCAGCGCTCGGGCGCGAAGGCCGGAGACTTCGCCCTGGTCGGCGGCGCCGGACCGATCGGGCTGCTCACCTGCGCGGTGCTCAAGGCGATGGGCGTCGAGGTCGCGGTCTCCGAACTCAGCTCGCTGCGGCGGCAGAAGGCGCTGGATTCCAAGGCCGCCGACCACGTCATCGACCCGGCCGCCACCGACGTCGTCGAGGAGGTCCGCCGCCTCACCGCCGGCCGGGGCGCGGACGTCGCGTTCGAGGCGACGTCCGTCAACGCCGTCCTCGACACGCTGTTCGACGCGATCAAGCCGGGCGGGGTGATCACCGTCATCTCGATCTGGGGCAAGCCGGCGTCGCTCGACATGCAGAAGCTCGTCCTCAAGGAGGTCGATCTGCGCGGCACCATCGCCTACGTCAACTCCCACCCGCAGACCATCAAGCTGGTGCAGGAGGGACGGATCGACCTGGCGCCGTTCATCACGAAGACGATCGGGCTGGACCACCTCGTCACCGAAGGCTTCGAGACCCTCATCCACCACAACGAGACGGCCGTCAAGATCCTGGTCGACCCGCGCCGCTGACCTGCCCGGGCGATCCGGGGCCGGGTCAGCGCGGGGTCTTGGCGAGCTGACGGGACTGGGCGACCAGCCGGCCGTCCTCGTCCCAGATCTCGCAGTCCTCCTCGAAGTAGCCGCCGGCCAGGTTGCGGGTGGCGTGCGAGACCCGCAGCCAGCCGTCGGCGGGCAGGGCGCGCAGGTGGACGGTCAGTTCGATGGTGGGGGCCCAGCCGGGGCGGCCCAGGTCGAAAGTGACGGGGGGCAGCGCGTCGGCGGTGAGCAGCAGCGAGAGCGGGTCGGCGGGGCGGCCGTCGGCAAGCCGGAACCAGCCCTGGATGCGGCCCTCCTTGGACGGCTGGCCGAGCGCCCAGCCGACGGTGGCCGGGTCCAGGCGCAGGTCGAGGCGCTCCAACAGGGCGGCCTGGGCGATGAGTTCCTTGGGCGCGAGCTCGATGCCGACGCACTGATCGGGGGCGGGCAGCACGGGCGGCAGCGCGGTGGTGGCGACCTCGTCGTCGAGCGCGCCGAGGTCGGTGAACGCGGCGGTGACCCGCAGCCGCTCCTCGCCGTCCTGGGAGAGGATCGCGCTGCCGGTGGCCAGAGTGCGGCCGCGGCGCATGATCTCGGTGCGGACGGTGGCCGGCCCGGGGCGGGACGGCGAGACGTAGGTGCCGCTGACGGTCAGCGGGTGCGGGTGGCCGGGCCCGACCTCCAGGGTGAGGGCGTGTGCGGCGAAGGCGAGCAGCAGCCCGCCGTTGACGCCGCCGCCGATCTGCCAGCCGTCGCCGAGTTCGCCGTCGTAGCGGCCGGGTTCGTCCGGGTGCGGGGTGAGCGCGATGCCCCGGTCGAACTCGCTGGTGGTCTCCGGCATGGCTGAGGCCCTTCTGCGCAGACGCCAAAACACATTACTTGCCGGTAGCTTACGCGCGAAGGCCGCCGGACCAACAGGTCCGACGGCCTTCGAACAGGCAGTGCGAGCTCAGCGACGAATGGTCGGCTTGAGCTCCAGGAAGCGGGCGAGCAGGCCGTTCACGAAGGCCGGCGACTCGTCCGTGGAGTACTCCTTGGCGATCTCGACGGCCTCGTCCAGGACGACCGCGTCGGGGGTGCCGTCTTCCCAGATCAGCTCGTACGCACCGAGCCGGAGCACGTTGCGGTCCGCGATCGGCATCCGGTCGAGCGTCCAGCCCACCGCGTAGGTGGAGATCAGGTCGTCGATGGTGCGCGCGTGCTGCGAGTAGCCCTCGACCAGCTGCATGGTGTACTCCGCGACCTGCGGAATGCCCTCGTCCGGACGGGGGTCGCGCGAGCGCGCGACCCAGTCGGCGAGCACCCGCTCGGGGGCCACGCCGCGGTGGTCCGCCTCGAACAGGATCTGAAAGGCCCGGGTGCGGGCCTTGGTGCGAGCAGAGGCCACGATTACTTGACCCGGCCGAGGTAGCTGCCGTCGCGGGTGTCGACCTTGACCTTCTCGCCGGTGGTGACGAACAGCGGCACCTGGATCTCGGCACCGGTCTCCAGGGTGGCGGGCTTGGTGCCACCGGTGGAGCGGTCGCCCTGCAGGCCCGGCTCGGTCTCGGAGATGACCAGCTCGACCGCGGCGGGGAGCTCGATGTACAGCGGGACGCCCTCGTTCTGCGCGACCAGGGCCTCGAAGCCCTCGAGCAGGTACTTGGCGGCGTCGCCGACGGTGGCGGCGTCGACCGGGACCTGGTCGTAGGTGTCCATGTCCATGAAGATGAAGGTCTCGCCGTCGCGGTACGAGTACTGCATCGTCCGCTTGTCGACGTTGGCGGTCTCGACCTTGATGCCCGCGTTGAAGGTCTTCTCGACGACCTTGCCGGTGAGGACCTCCTTCAGCTTGGTGCGAACGAAGGCCGGGCCCTTGCCGGGCTTGACGTGCTGGAACTCGACGACGGACCAGAGCTTGCCGCCGTCCAGCTTGAGGACCATGCCGTTCTTGAGATCATTCGTGGAAGCCACGGGCGCACTTACTCCTGATATGTCCGCTGTCAAAGAACACCAAGCAGTGCGCCGCCACGGCCCGTTGGGCTACAGCGCGAGGAGCTCCTTGGTGGTGATGGTGAGCAGCTCGGGCCCGCCCTCCTCGGGAGGCCGCACCACGAGCGTGTCCTCGATCCGGACGCCGCCCCGGCCCGGGAAATGCACTCCTGGACCGACGGTGACCGGCACGCGATTGTCCAGTTTACCCATGTCGGCGGACCCGAGGCGCGGCGCCTCCCTGATCTCCAGGCCGATGCCGTGCCCGAGCGGGTGGACGGCGTGCTCGGCGTGGCCCGCGGCCTGCAGGATCGAGCGGGCCGCGTCGTCCGGGACGTGCTGCTCGACGCCCGGCCCGAGCGCCTCCCGGCCGGCCCGCTGGGCGCGGAACACCAGGCGGTGCAGCTCGACCTGCCAGGCGGCGGGGGCGGCCCCGATCACGAAGGTGCGGGCGGTGGAGATGCCGTAGCCGCGGTACTGCGCGCCCAGCGCGACGGTGAGGAAGTCGCCCTCCTCGACCCGGCGGTCGGTGGGCTGGTGGCGCTCCAGGCCGGAGTGGCTGCCGGTGCCGACGGAGACCGGGAAGGCGGCCCGGTCGGCGCCGTGGTCGATCATCCGGCGCTCCAGCTCCATCGCCAGGTGGCGTTCGGTGCGGCCGACCAGGATCGATTCGAGCAACTCGCCGAGCGCCTGGTCGGCGATCTCGGCGGCGATCCGCAGGTCGGCGAGCTCGTGCTCGTCCTTGACCACCCGCAGCCGCTCCACCGCCCGGTCCAGGTCGAGCAGCCGGGCCGGCTCGACCTGCTCGGCGACGGCGCGGTGCCGGGCGACCGTCAGGTCGTGCTCCTCGACGGCGAGGTCCCGCACCCGCAGCCGGGCGGCGGCCTCGGCGGCGGCCACCGCGGCGTCCGTCTCGGCGGGCACCGTCAGCCGGATGACCTCCTCGTCCACCTCGCGCTCCACCGACTCCTCGGGCGGCACGTCCTGCGGCAGCGCCAGCACCGCGCGTTCGCGGGTGAGCAGCAGCGCGGCGCCGCACGGCGGGCAGCCGGTGAGGTAGCGGACGTTGGCGGCGCGCGTGATCAGCGCGGCGTCGGCTCCGGAGGCGCTGCAGTACTCGCGGAGGCGTTCGCGTCGGGCGGCGTACGCGTCGGACATGTCTCCGAGCCTACGAACGGGGCCCGGGGGCCGCCCGTCGGAACGGGCCCGATCGGGGCGGGAATGCGGCGGGGCAGGGGCGTGTTGTGGCCACATGAAAACGGCAATCGTTGCCGAGAGTGGAGTTTCGAGATGGCGCGCAGCGAGCTGCGACCGGTGATCACGCTCCGGTCGGCGGCGGGCACGGGCTTCAGCTACGTGACCCGCAAGAACCGGCGGAACAACCCCGACCGGATCGTCCTGCGGAAGTTCGACCCGGTGGCCGGGCGGCACGTGGAGTTCCGCGAAACCCGCTGACCACAGGGCAGTTGAGGGCGTTCGAAGGCTGTTGAAGGCTTGGCGAAGGAGGAGCAGATGAAGCAGGGAGTGCACCCCGAGTACCGTCCGGTGGTGTTCCGGGACAAGACGGGCGGCCTGTCGTTCCTGACCCGATCCACGGCCACCAGCGGCCGGACGGTCGAGTGGACGGACGGGCGGGCGTACCCGGTGGTGGACGTCGAGACGTCCTCCGCGAGCCACCCGTTCTACACCGGCAAGGCCCGCCTGCTGGACACCGCGGGCCGGGTGGAGCTGTACCGGCGCAGGTACGGCCTCTGACAGACATGCGGCGAAGGGCCCCGGGAGCTTCCCGGGGCCCTTCGCTCACTTGCCGGCCGGGTGCGGGTCCGAGGCGTGGGTCTCGCCGGGGCGCAGGTGCCAGGTCCACAGCTCCAGCGGGCCGGGGGCCTCGATGCCGTTCAGCAGGACGCCACTGCCGCCGTCCGGGCCGCTCCACAGCCGCACGGCGTCCTCGGCGGGGACGATCCGCACCACCGAGGTCTCGTCGTAGTCGAGCAGCCGGGCGATCGGGACGCCGAGGGCGTCGGCGAGCCGGACCACGGTGCCGACACTGGGGTTGGTGCGGGCCTGCTCGATCTGGACCACCGTGCCGCGGCTGACGCCGGAGCGGGCCGCGAGGGCGTCCATGTTCGCGCTCGGCGTCGTGGTCCTCTCGCAGACCGCCGCCGCCCTGGTCCTCGTCCTGGCCGTCACCGCCACCGGCGGCTGGGCCGACGCGGGCCCCGCGCTCCGGTACGCCGTCGCGGCCGGCGTGATCGGGCCGGTCGCGCTGTTCGCCTTCTCCACGGCACTGGCGCTCGGGCCGATGGGCGTGGTCTCACCGCTGGCCACCGTCGGCGTGCTGGTGCCGATCGGCGTCGGCCTGTTCCTCGGCGAACGGCCGGGCGCCGTCCAGGGGTTGGGAATCCTGGTGGCGATCGCCGGGGCCGCGCTGGCCGGCGGCCCGCAGCGCGGCGGACCGGCCGTGAGCCGCCGGGTCCTCGCCCTCACCCTCTCCGCCGCGCTCACGTTCGGCGCGGTGCTCGCCCTGATCGCGCACGCCGGCGCCGGCGGCGGACTGCTGCTGACGCTGTGCGTGCAAGGACTGACCAACGCGGTGGTCGGCATCGGCATGCCGGCCGCCGCCGCCCGCCGGGAGCCGGTCGAACTGCGCGGCGCGGCCCGCTCGTTGCCCTCACCGACCGCCGTCGGCGTCGCCGACGTGGACGCGAACGGCCTGTACGCCGCCGCCACCCACCTGGGCTCGGTCGCGGTGGCGGCGGTGCCGGCCTCGCTCCACCCCGTGGTGACGGCGCTGATGGCGCGCGGCCTGCTCAAGGAACGGCTGCTGCGGGTCCAGGTGGTCGGCGCCGGACTGGCCGTCACCGGAACGCTGATCCTTGCCGCAGGTTGACTTCCCGTCAGGCCGCGCGTTCTCAGGCCCCTGCCCCCGCGAAGGCCTTGGACCGCCGGGCGATCCGCCAGTAGCCGATCGCCGCCGCCCAGACCACCACGAACAGGCCGACGATCACGAAGCCGACGTTGTCCAGGCTGAGTCCGGCGATCCAGTCGGACACCGGATCGTCCAGGCCGAACTTGTCGTGCAGCACCGCGACCAGCTCGATGGTGCCGATCACGAAGGCCACCGCGATCGACAGCCCCGTGATGGTCAGGTTGTAGTACACCTTGCGGACCGGGTTGGAGAACGCCCACTGGTAGGCGAAGTTCATGAACGTGCCGTCCAGCGTGTCGAACAGGCTCATCCCGGCCGCGAACAGCAGCGGCAGGCAGACGATCGCGTACCAGGGCAGGCCGGACGCCGCACCCGAACCCGCCATCACCATCAGGGTCACCTCGGTCGCGGTGTCGAAGCCCAGGCCCAGCACCATGCCCACCGGGAACATCTGCCCGGGCCGGGTGATCGAACGGGTCGCCCGGCCCAGGATCCGGGCCAGGAAGCCCCGCGAGTCCAGGTGCTTCTCCAGCTCGGCCTCGTCGTACTCACCGGCCCGCATCGCCCGGAACACCCGCAGGATGCCCAGCAGCGCCACCAGGTTGAGCGCCGCGATCAGGTACAGGAACGCCCCCGACGCGGTGGTGCCGATGGTGCCCAGCACCTGATGGGTCGTCGAACCCTCGTCCATCAGGGTGCCCGCCAGCGCCGCCCCGCCGGCCACCAGCGCGGCCATCAGCACCACCATCGAGGAGTGCCCGAGCGCGAACCAGAAGCCCACCGAGACCGGCCGGCGGCCGTCCGCCATCAGCTTGCGGGTGGTGTTGTCGATCACCGCGATGTGGTCGGCGTCGAAGGCGTGCCGCATGCCCAGCGTGTAGGCCGTGATGCCCAGGCCCACGCCGAACACCTGGGTACCCACCTGGTACTTCTCCGGCACCACCAGGAACAGCAGTGTCCCGAACGCCGCCACGTGCAGGGCCAGGATCACCGCCATCAGGCCGGCGGTGCGCAAGGTGTCCTCGCGCCGCCAGCGGAAAGCAGGAAGAGGGGAGCCCGGGACGTTTCCGGGCATGGTCGAATCGGACGCGGTCATCCGCGCATCACGCTCCAGCACCTCGTGGATCACTTCGTGAGATGCCGTGGCCGGTCTCCTGGCTGACGGGGTGTTCGGCGTCGGCGCCCGGCCTTCCCGGCCGCGAGCGGCCAGTGGCACGAGGTGGGAGCCGACGACTCCCCGATCACAGTGGCGAGGGCCGCTCCGGACTCCTGTGACGAGCACAGTGCACCGGCTTCCCGAACACCACGGCCCGCCCACCGTAGATCCGGCCACCACCCGGCGGCAAGAGCGTCACACCGCGCAGGTGTCGAAGATCACGCCCGCCCGGCGGGCTGACGGCGCGTCACGCCATCCAGAAGAACACGCAGGTCATCCGCTTCTCGTCCAGGGTGGAGCCGTAGTACTCGGTCGCGGTGTGCATCAGGTTGGCGGTGTACAGCAGCAGCCGGTTGTAGCGGTGCGGAACGGCCAGATCCTCGGTGAACGAGTCCGGCGGGACGAAACGGGTGCCCAGCGCGTCCACCAGATTGTTGTGCGGGGCGACCACGGTGTTCCCGCCGAGCCGGCCCCCCGGCAGGCTCTGCCGGTAGAAGCTCGTCCCGCACCGCTTCGGCACGTTCGGGTTGAGGTACAGCACGGCGGCGTACCGGCACAGCGACCGCGAATCGGTGTGCGGCCGCGGCTCGCACTCCCCCTCCCCCACCACCTGCACGCAGTTGTGGTTGAACGTGCCGCCCTCGGCCTCGCTCAGCGCCCAGATCCGCGGCACCTGCACGGTCTCCCGCACCAGCTTCTCGACGTGCGCCAACTCCTCCGGCTCCAGCCCGGGCATCGCCCGCAACCCCGGCCAGGGCTCCGGCCTGTGCGGATACCCCTCGTCCCAGTCGGTACGCGCCAGATGCCGGGCCCGCACCGCATCCGGGTCCGGCAGGACATCGTCCAGCACCCAGTAGTCACGCCCCTTGGTGGGCTTGCGGTACGGCAGGACCGGAAGGGCGGGAGTCGGGCGCGGGCCCTGAAACGGTTGCACGGGCATGGACCCGACAATAGGAGCGCGCCCCGAACCCCTCGCCCAAGGGCCGGTCAACCTTCCGTCAAGGCTTCCCCACTACCCTCCGTGATGACGGCCCGTCAGGCCTGCTGGCAGCGCGGGCACCAGAACAGGTTCCGGGCCGCCAACTCCTGGGTCCGCACCGGGGTTTCACACACCAGACACGGCTGGTCCTGCCGCCGGTACACGTACACCTCACCACCGTGGTCGTCCACCCGCGGCGGACGCCCCATCGCCTCCGGCGTGTGCTCCGGCCGCACGGTGTCGATCCGCCCCGCCGCGACACCGTCGTGCATCAGCGCCACCAGATCCGCCCAGATCGCGTCCCACTCGGCCCGGCTCAGATCCCGCCCCGCCCGGTGCGGACTGATCCCCAACCGGAACAGCACCTCCGCGCGGTACACGTTGCCGACACCCGCCAGCACCTTCTGATCCATCAGCAACGCGGCCACCGTCGTCCCGCTCCGCGAGATCCGCTGCCACGCCGCATCCCCCACCTCCCCCGGCCGCAACGGATCCGGCCCCAGCCTGCGGTGCACCGCCGCCTTCTCCCCCGGCGTCAGCAACTCGCACGCCGTCGGCCCCCGCAGATCCGCGTACCCACTCCCGTTCTCCATCCGCAACCGCACCTGCCCGACCGGCTCCGGAGCCTCCCCCACCCCGAACTCGTACTTCCCGTACAACCCGAGATGCACATGCAGCCAGTCGTCGCCGAACCCCAGGAACAGATGCTTCCCGTGCGCCTCCGCACCATCCAGCACCCGCCCGTCCAGCAGCCCCGCCCCCTCCACGAAGCGCCCCTGCGGCGACGAAACCCGCACCACCCGCCCCCCGAACAGCTCCCCGTTCAACCCGGCCAACCGATGCACCACATGCCCCTCGGGCACCCGCGCCACCTCCACATTCGTTCCCGTCCAACACCCCCATTCTCCCCGCCCCCACCGACACCCCGGCAGAGCCAAAGGTCCACCCCCACCACGGGCCAGAACGACACCAAGTCTGCGGCGGACGCCCGCACAAGGCGAACCTGCGCAGCGAAAGCCCGTACAGCGAAACCCCACCCAGCGGAGACCCGCGCCACAAAAACCCGCACCGCGAAGGCGGCCCAGCGGAACCTCCCTGCGCAGCCCCGCCCGGCGAAGGCCCGCGCCGCCGACGCCCGCGCAGCTAGGGCCTGTCCGGCCGATCTTGCCGGGCGCCCGACGCCGGATCATCCCTCCCCCAGCCCCAAGGGGGCTGGGAGGTGCCCCCACGGAAGCACCGGCAAACCGCCCAAGTACACCCAGTACGAGGACGGTTCGCCGGCACTCCCAGCCGGGCGCGAAATGGGGGCACCTCCCAGCCCGCAAGGGCTGGGGGAGCCGCGCGCTGATCCGACAAGATCGACCGGACAGACCCTAGAGCCCCCCGCCGCCGAAGCTCCGCGCAGCGGAAACTCCTCACACCCAAGCCCCGCGCAGCGGGTTCCCCGGCCTGCGCGCAGCGCTCGTCGCGGGTCGGGTTGCGCGGCGCGGGTGGAGGGAGCTCCCCGCAGGGGGTCAGCGTTGGTGGAGGCGGGAGAGGATCGCCTGGTCGAGCGCGGCGGCCGTCTCGGGGACGGTGAGGTTGGAGTTGTCGATGATGGGGAGGCCGGAGGTGCGCCAGCCGGCCATGCGGCCGTGGATGCGGGCCACTTCGTCGTCGGAGAGGCGGCGGTTGCCGGAGCGTTCGGCGTTGCGGGCGAGGACGCGGTCGAGGCCGGGGAGGAGGACGACGGGGATCATGCCGGGGCCGATGTGGCGCTTCCAGCCGCCGAGGCCGATCGCGGGGCGGTCGGGGAAGACGGCGTCGTCGATGATGCAGGAGATGCCGTTGGCGAGGTAGTTGCGGCAGGCGAAGCCGCAGGTGCGCCGGGCGAGGCGGTACTGGGCCTCGGAGGCGGTGTTCCAGCCGGACTGCGGGTTGGCGAAGCCGGCCTGGACCCATTCGCGGACGTCGTCGAGGCTGATGTGCGCGGTGGGGGTGGGTCGGCGTTCGGCCCAGTAGCGGGCGACGGTGGTTTTGCCGGCGCCGGCCGCGCCGATCAGCAGGACGGCGATCGGTCCGACGGGCAGCGGGGCGGCCGGTGCGGGCATCGGCGGTGGCGCGGCAGGGAGTTGGACGGTGCCGCCGCTGGGGAGCAGGAAGTGCCCGGTACCGCCGGGCGCGACGGCCTTGAGCGGGACGGTCGGCCGGTCGGGGCGGGTCGCGATCGGCCCGAGGGTGGGTATGGCCTGGGTGGTGGAGGGCAGTACCGGTGCGGGGTACGGCTGTTGAGGGGCCGTCGGATACGGGGGCGTCCCCGGGCGGGGCGGCACCTGGCCCCCCGGATGGTGGCTCTGCGCGTACTGGCTCACCGTCACCTCCCTGCGCCGAATGTACACGTCGGCCCGGTGGCGGGCACAAGTCCGCCACCGGGCCGCGCGGTGCTCAGCGGGTGGTCAGCTGTTCGGCGAGCGCCCGCAGGGCGAGTTCGTACGAGCCGAGACCGAAGCCCGCGATGGTGCCGGAGGCGACCGCGGCGATGACCGAGGTGTGCCGGAAGGTCTCGCGGGTGTACGGGTTGGAGATGTGCACCTCGATGAGCGGGGCGGTGCGCTGTGCGGCGGCGTCCCGCATCGCGTACGAGTAGTGGGTGAACGCGCCGGGGTTGATCACCACGGGGGTCTTGGCGTCCGCCGCTTCGTGCAGCCAACCGACCATCTCGGCCTCGGAGTTGGTCTCCCGGACCTCGACCGAGAGCCCGAGCTCCGCGCCCAGGGCGGCACAGCGCGCAACGAGCCCCGCGTACGACGTGGAGCCGTACACGTCGGGCTCGCGGGAGCCCAGCCGGCCCAGGTTGGGGCCGTTCAGGACGAGCACCGGAAGGGCGGTCATCCGGAGACCTCCGCGTACGCGGCGACCAGCAGCGACGGGTCGGGGCCTTCGAGGACGGAGGTCTTGGCGAGGCCGTCGAGGACGATGAAGCGCAGCAGGTCGCCACGCGACTTCTTGTCGATCTTCATGGCGTCCAGCAGCTTCGGCCAGGCGTCCGCCCGGTAGCTGAGCGGCAGGCCGACCGAGGCCAGTACGGTGCGGTGCCGGTCGGCGGTGGCGTCGTCCAACCGCCCGGCCAGGCGGCCGAGTTCGGCGGCGAAGACCATGCCGATGGAGATCGCCGCGCCGTGCCGCCACTTGTAACGCTCGTTGCGTTCGATGGCGTGGCCGAGGGTGTGGCCGTAGTTGAGGATCTCCCGGCGGCCGGATTCCTTGAGGTCGCCGGAGACCACGTCGGCCTTGACCTGGATGGCCCGCCGGATGAGTTCCAGGGTGTGCGGGCCGGCGGGGGTGGTGGCGGCCGCGGGGTCCTGCTCGATCAGGTCGAGGATCACCGGGTCGGCGATGAAACCGGCCTTGATCACCTCGGCCAGGCCGGAGACGTAGTCGTGCTTGCCGAGGGTCTCCAGGGTGCCGAGGTCGGCCAGCACGCCCGCGGGCGGGTGGAAGGCGCCGACCATGTTCTTGCCTTCGGCGATGTTGATGCCGGTCTTGCCGCCGACCGCGGCGTCCACCATGCCGAGCAGCGTGGTGGGCACCGAGATCCAGCGCACCCCGCGCAGCCAGGTGGCGGCGACGAAGCCCGCCAGGTCGGTGGTCGAGCCGCCGCCCAGGCCGATGATGACGTCGCTGCGGGTGAAGCCGGTCTGGCCGAGCACCGACCAGCAGTACGCGGCGACCTCGGCGCTCTTGGCGTCCTCGGCGTTCGGGACCTGCAGGACGATCGCCTCGTAGCCCTGGTCGACCAGGTCCTCGCGGATCGCCTCGCCGGTGGCCTCCAGCGCCTCCGGGTGGATGATCGCCACCCGCTTGGCCTTCGGGCCGATCAGCGGGGCGAGTTCGCCGAGCAGCTGGTGCCCGATCAGCACCTCGTACGGGGCGTGGCCGTCACTACCAGCAACGGCAATCCGAACGATGTCACTCATGAGGGTTCTTCAGCTCCAGTGCTTCAAGTACGGCGTCGGCGACCTGCTCAGGCGTGCGGCCCTCGGTGTCGACCACGGCGGTGGCGACCTCCAGGTACAGCGGGCGGCGGGCCTCCATCAGTTCGCGCCAACGGGCCCGGGGGTTGACCGCGAGCAGCGGGCGGGGGGCGTCCAGGCCGACCCGCTTGACCGCGTCGCCCAGCGCGACCTCCAGGAACACCACGGGCAGCGGGGCGAGCACTTCGCGCGTGGAAGGGGCCATCACGGCGCCCCCGCCGAGCGCGAGCACGCCCGCGAAGTCCGCACAGGCTGCCTCGACGGCTTCGCGCTCCAGCTGCCGGAAGTGCGGCTCGCCCTCGTCGACGAAGATCTCCGGGATGGGCTTGCCGGCCGTCCGCTCGATGTCCTCGTCGGTGTCGCGGAACGGCAGGCCGAGGCGCTCCGCGAGGACCCGCCCGACGGTGGACTTGCCACTGCCGGGCGGGCCGACCAGCACAACTACCGGGGCGCTCATCGGACGATCAGGTTGTCGAGGTACGACTGCACGTTGCGACGGGTCTCGGAGACGTTGTCGCCACCGAACTTCTCCGCCACCGCGTCGGCCAGCACCAGCGCCACCATCGCCTCGGCGACGATGCCGGCGGCCGGCACGGCGCACACGTCGGAGCGCTGGTGGTGCGCCTTCGCGGGCTCGCCGGTGCGCACGTCCAGCGTCTGCAGGGCGCGCGGGACGGTCGCGATCGGCTTCATCGCGGCCCGGACGCGCAGCAGCTCGCCGGTGGACAGTCCGCCCTCGGTGCCGCCGGAGCGGCCGGTGGCGCGCTTGACGCCCTCGGGGGTCGGCAGGATCTCGTCGTGCGCCTGGGAGCCGGGGATCCGGGCCAGTTCGAAGCCGTCGCCGACCTCGACGCCCTTGATCGCCTGGATGCCCATCAGCGCGGCGGCCAGCCGGGCGTCCAGGCGGCGGTCCCAGTGCACGTGCGAGCCGAGGCCGACCGGCACGCCGTACGCCAGCACCTCGACGACGCCGCCCAGGGTGTCGCCGTCCTTGTGAGCCTGGTCGATCTCGGCGACCATCGCCTTCGACGCGTCGGCGTCCAGGCAGCGCACCGGGTCCTCGTCCAGCCGGGCCTCGTCGGCGGGCAGCGGCAGCACCCCGGCCGGGGCCTTGGCGGCGGCCAGCTCGACCACGTGGCTGACGATCTCGATGCCGCAGGTCTCCTTCAGGTAGGAGCGGGCGACCACGCCGAGCGCGACCCGGGCGGCGGTCTCCCGGGCGCTGGCGCGCTCCAGGATCGGCCGGGCCTCGTCGATCGAGTACTTCTGCATGCCGGCCAGGTCGGCGTGGCCCGGGCGGGGGCGGGTCAGCGGCTCGTTGCGGGCCAGGCCCGCGAGCACCTCGGGGTCGACCGGGTCGGCCGACATGACCTGCTCCCACTTCGGCCACTCGGTGTTGCCGACCATGATCGCCACCGGCGATCCCATGGTCTCGCCGTGCCGGACACCGCCGAGGAACGTCACCTCGTCCTGCTCGAACTTCATCCGCGCGCCGCGACCATAACCGAGCCGCCGGCGGGCCAGCGCGTCGGCCACCATGGCGGTGGTGACCGGCACTCCGGCCGGCAGGCCCTCCAGCGTCGCGACCAGAGCGGGGCCGTGCGACTCCCCCGCCGTCAGCCAGCGCAAGCTACCCACCGAAAAGCTCCTTCGTCAGCGGCCCGCTCGCCGCGAACGGCGGCCGGTCCGGCGTCTCGTGCTGCCCGGCCGCAGAACGCGGCGGGGCAAGCACCGATCCTTTCACGTCCGGGCGGCCGCCGGGGGCACGGTCCGCGTGGCGGACAGTGAACGTCCGCAATCGCCGTGCCGAAGCCGCAGCTCAGGACGCCAGCGCCGCCTCGCCCGCGGCCCGCATCTCAGCCAGCGGGCCCCGTTCGACGCCCGTGAACCGCTCGAACTGGAGCACCGCCTGGTGCACCAGCAGGTCCAGCCCGCCGAGCACCGTCCCGCCCCGCTCCTGGCAGGCCGCGGCCAGCGCGGTCGGCCACGGGTGGTACAGCACGTCGAACAGCACCCCGGGAGTACCGGTCAGCTGCGCGGCGAAGCCGTCGGTGGCCCCGACCGGGGTGGTGGAGACGGTGAGCGGGCCGGCCAGTGCCTGCGCGCCGTCCGCCCAGTCGGCGATGCGTACCGCGACGCCGAGCTTCTCCCCCAACTCCCGCATCTCGGCGGCCCGTTCGGCACTGCGCACATACACGGTGACGTCGCCGTCGCTGATCTGCCCGAGCGCCGCCAGCGCGGACGAGGCGGTCGCCCCGGCCCCCAGCACCGCCGCCGATTCCACCCGTTCGACGCCACGCTCGCGCAGCGCGTTGACCAGGCCGGGGACGTCGGTGTTGTCGCCGTGCCGCCGCCCGTCCGGGCCGAACACCACGGTGTTGACGGCGTCCACGGCCCGCGCGGTGTCGCTGACGGTGTCCAGCAGCGGCAGGATCGCCCGCTTCAGCGGCATGGTCAGCGACAGCCCCGCCCAGTTGGCGTCCAGTCCGGTGACGAACGCCTCCAGCCCGGCCTCGTCGATCTCGTACCGGTCGTAGCGCCACCCGTCCAGGCCGAGCGCGGCGTAGCCGGCCCGGTGCAGGACGGGCGAGAGCGAGTGGGCGATCGGCGAGCCGAGCACGGCGGCCCGGTGCGGGTTGGTCACGACACGATCCTTCGGGGAGTTCGGTACAGGTGGACGTCGATCGGGTCCTCGGACGCAAGCGCGAAACCGTGCCGCTCGTACAGCCGCCGGGCGGGACTGCCCTGCAGCACGGTCAGCCGAACGGCCAGACCGTCAACCGTATCCAGCACGGAGCGCAGCATGGCGGTGCCGAGGCCGCGGCCGTGCAGCGCCGGGTCGAGGTAGAAGTGCTCCAGCACCAGCGTGCCGGGCCGCTCGCGTCCGGACGGAGCGTCAGGCAGCCCGCCGGCAGTGGAAACCCGGGCACCTCCAGCACCGAGGTGTGCGCGGGCCGGTACCCGTCACGCATCCGCTGCCGGACCCGGTGCTCGTCAAAGCGGCCGAGCCGTTCCAGGTCGGGACGCATCGCCACCGCCCGCAGCTCGACCAGCGCCTCCAGGTCTCCGTCCGTCGCGGGGCGCAGCGCCCATTCGGTCACACGGCGCCCCGGCGGGTGCGGGCGGTCCAGCGGCCCTCGCTGTGCCCGATCCGGATCGGGTGTCCGAAGCAGTCGGAGACCAGCTCGGTGGTGAGCACCTCCGCGGCCGGGCCCGCAGCGGTGACCAGTCCGTCGCGCAACAGCAGCGCGTGGCTGGTGGTCTCCGGCAGCTCCTCCAGGTGGTGGGTGACCAGCACCGAGGCCACCTCGGGAAAGCGGCGGCGCAGCTCGTCCAGGCTCTCCAGCAACTGCTCACGCGCCGTCAGATCGAGCCCGGTCGCGGGCTCGTCGAGCAGCAGCAGCCGGGGCTCGGGCATCAGCGCCCGGGCGATCAGGGCCCGGCCGCGCTCGCCCTGGGAGAGGGTGGTCCAGGGGTTCTCTGCGCGGTGCGCGATGCCCAGGGTATCGATCAACTCCTCGGCGTGGTCAAGCTGTTCGGCGGTGGGCTTGTGCCACAGGTCAGGCTCGATGGTCTGCGTGGTGCCGGTCAGCACCACCTGGCGCACGGTCAGCGGGGAGCGCAGCGGGTGCCGCGGGTTGACGTGCCCCAGATGCGCCCGCAGCTCGCGGACGTCGACCCGGCCGAGCTGCTGACCGAGCACCTTCACGGTGCCCGCGGTGGGGTGCTCGACCGCGCCCAGCAGCGACAGCAGGGTGCTCTTGCCGGCGCCGTTGGCACCGAGCACCACCCAGTGCTCCCCGGCCCGAACGGTCAGCGAGACGTCCCGCAGCAGGTACTGCCCGCCGCGCACCACGTCGACGTTCGCGGCCTCCAGCAGCGCGGGGTCCGAGTTCTGCAAGATCTCCATCCGGATCACGCTACTCGCACCCCCCACCGGCCCCGCAAAGCCGTTCCGCCCACCGGACACCCCTGATTCCGGGGACTCCGGTGGGCTGCACGCGGTCAGGACGTGCAGACGACGTGCTTGGCGTCGTACTTCATCCCGCGGGAGATGCACCAGTCCTTGGTGTTCTTGGCGTGCTCCTCGTCCGTCACCGCGAACTTGGTCTCCCTCGGCGAGACGGCCAGCCAGTACGCCCAGTCGCCCGGGGTCGGGTTGAGGACGGCCCGGAGCGCCTCGTCACCGGGGTTGCCGATCGGGGTCGGCGGCAGGCCGGTGTTGACGTACGTGTTGTACTTGTGCGAGCCGTCGTTGATCTCCTGGTCGGTCAGCCTGGTCCGGCCCAGCTCGTACTGCAAGGTCGTGTCCACTCCGAGCTTGTGCCCGGTGACGGTGGTGGTCAGACGGTTGTACATGGCCCGGGCCATCTTGCCGAAGTCCTCCGAGTTGTTGCCCTCGGCCTGCAGGATGCTGGCCTCGGTCACCACGTCGTACGCGTTCTTCAGGCCGATCTTCTGCGCCGCCTCGTCCAGCTTGAGCTCGTCGTACTTCTGGACGGCGTTCGTCACCATCTGCTTCAGCAGTTCCTCGGGCTTCATGCCGTCGGCGACCGAGTAGCGGGCCGGCCAGAGGAAGCCCTCCGGGTTGTTGTTGGCGTACGCGGGCAGGCCCAGGTTGCCGGCCTGGTCCTTGGCGACCTTGGCGGTGGTGCCCTTGTCGAGCTTCAGCTTCTCGTCGATCTTGGCGTAGATGTCTACGGACTTCAGGCCCTCGGGGATGATCAGCGCGTTGCCGCCGTTGGACTCCATCAGCTGCTGGAGGGCCACCGACGCGGACATCTCGTGCTTCATGGTGTAGATGCCGGGCTGGATCCCGCGGGCCTTGTCGTTCTTGTCGTACGCGACGGTGAACGCCTTGATGCTCTTCACCACGCCGGCGTCCTTCAGCACCTTGGCGATGTCAATGCCGCCCGCGCCCTTGGCGACGGTGATGTTGACCGAGCCGGTGCCGTCGCCCTTGAAGTCCGGCGGCGGGCCGAACTTGGACTGGTATACGCCGTAGCCCCACCAGCCCGCCCCACCGGTCGCACCGAGCAGCACCAGGGCGACCACCAGGCAGGCGCCGCTGTTGCGGCGGCCCGACTTCTTGCCCTTCTCCTTGCGCTTGCGCTCGGCCTCGCGGGAGTTGTCCTGCTCGGAGAGGAACGAACCGCCCCTCTCCTCCTCGGCGTACTCGTCCTCGGCCCACTGCTCAGGCTCGCCCGCACGCTCGTCGAACGCGTCCGGCTCGGCCACAGCAGGCGCCGCCGGGTTGTCGAGCGCCGCGGCCTCCGCCTCCCAGTCGATACCGTCCGGACCGGGCCCCCCGGCCGGCTCGGCCCGCCGGGCCTGCGGCTGAGCGCCCTGGGCCTGCACCGGCTGCGCCATGCCCTGCTGGGACATGCCCGGCTGCTGAACGACCTGCTGCTGCACACCCTGCTGGGGCATGCCCTGCTGTATCGGCTGCTGCATGCCCTGCTGGACGAACTGCTGCTGACCGCCCTGGGTCCCCCCGCGCTGCTGCGGGTAGCCCTGACTGCCCATCTGCATCTGCTGCTGAGGCACACCCTGCTGAGGCATCTGCTGTTGCGGAACGCCCTGCTGCGGCATCGCCTGCCCGGGCACGAAGCCCTGCTCCTGGCCGAACTGCTGCTGCACGAACTGCTGCTGACCGCCCTGCGTCATCCCCTGCTGGGGCATGACCTGCTGCGGATACCCCTGCGGCTGCTGCTGGACGAAGCCCTGCTGCTGCGGGTAGCCCTGGCCCCCCATCGACGCCTGCTGCTGCGGTACCTGCTGCATCTGCTGCTGAGGCATCTGCTGCTGCGGGAACCCCTGCTGCGGCACGCCTTGTTGCGGCACACCCTGCTGCTGCGCATACCCCTGCGGATACTGCTGCCCGAAATCCTGCTGACCGTACTGCGGGGGCTGCTGCTGTTCTCCGGGGAACCATGCCTGGTCGCCCTGGGCACCGTAGCGCCCGCTCTGATCAGTCATTGATCCCCTTACCGCGTCCAGGGTGTCCGTCGAACGGGCGCGCTAGTAAACGCCCGTGCTGGGAGACGTTACCGTACCGCAGCGTAGCCAAGGGGCGTCGCTCCCTGTTGATCAGGGGACGGAAGGTGCGGGGGCGGAGTCGGTCGGGGACGGGTTCTGTGCGCGGTGTGCGTTGAACTCGTCAACGTTCTTTCGGTGTTGGTCGGCGCTGTCGGTGAAGCGAGTGTCGCCGGGTTGGACGGTCACGAAGTACAGCCAGTCACCGTCGGCGGGGTGGATCGCGGCGCGCAGCGCGTCCCGGCCGGGATTGCCGATGGGGGTGGGCGGCAGGCCGGAGTGGGCGTAGGTGTTGAACGGGGAGTCGAGCCTGGTGTCGTCGACGGTGGTGGTGAGGGTGGAGCGGCCGAGCGCGTAGTTGATGGTGGAGTCGAGCTGCAGCGGCATGTTCTTCGCCAGCCGGTTGTAGACGACCCGGGCGACCTTGGCCATGTCCTCGGGGTTGTCGGCCTCGGCCTGGGCGAGGCTGGCGACGGCGAGCACGCCGTAGGGGGAGATGTTGTTCGCGGCGGCGGCGTCGGCGATCGCGCCGCCGCCGAGCTCGGTGTCGGCTTCCTTCACCATTTCCTGGAGCAGGCTGAGTGCCGTGCTGTCGCCGGTGACGGGGTAGGTCGCGGGGAACAGGTAGCCCTCGGGGTGGCCGGTCGCGTCGGCGGGCAGGCCGAGGTCGGCGAGGTGCTGTTCGGCAGTGGCCTTGGTGGTGCCCGGCTCCAGGCCGAGGCGGGTGTCGATGGCGGCGTAGATCTGGGTGGAGCGCCAGCCTTCGGGGATGGTCAGGGCGTTGGCGTTGGCGGGGTCGAGCAGCACGTTGAGTGCCGCGGTGGCCGACATCTTCTCCTTGAGGGTGTAGGTGCCGGGTTGGATCCGGTTGCTGGCCGGACTCTTGGCGGCGGCCTCGGTGAACGCTCTGGTGGAGGCGATGACGTGTTTGGCTGTCAGGGTCTTGCCGATCAGGGTGATGCTGGCGCCCTGGGCCACCGACACCTGTACCCGTCCGGTGCCGGCGCCGACGAAGTCGGGGGCGGGTTTCTTGCCCTCGGGCCAGGCCAGGAACAGCGCGACGGCGCCGGCGGTCGCCACCCCGAGCAGGCCGGCCACGCTGAGGCAGCAGGCGGCGCCGGTGCGCAGTCGGCCGGGTTCTGGCGGCTCGACGCCGTACGGCAGGCCGGGCGGGGCACCCTCGGGTTCGAGGACGGGGGCGCCGAGGTGACCGGGGGTCAGTCCGGGGGCGGTGTACGGGTCGGTCACGGTGGGGCCTCCCGGCGGCGGGCAAACGATCGGGGCCCGTGCGGACGCGCGTCCGCACGGGCCCCGATCGGGAACCTAGACCAGGCCGGGGAGGCCCCCGGCGCGACACGCTCGCCGGGGGGGCGGCCGCGGACCCGGTCGGGCTCCAG